>DAOUKH010000054.1:0-30054 GCA_034421515.1 Dehalococcoidia bacterium | reverse complement strand
AGGAGGCCGGTCACCAGTCCGATCGCCCCCGCGCCGAGCACCAGGGCGCGGCTGTCGGGTTCGAGCGGGCCGACATGGATGCCCCGTACGCCGACGGCCAACGGCTCTGCCTGCGAAGCGATGTGGTCGGGCACCGACGGGTCGACGGGGTGCAGCGTGTAGCGGGGGACGACGACCGAGTCGGCGGCTCCGCCGTCGACGAAGATGCCGATGGTCCGATAGCCGTCGCAGAACTGCGGCATGCCGCCGAGGCAATAGGTGCAGGTGCGGCAGTGGATGGTGGGGTCGACGGCGTAGAGCGCGTCGGCGAGGCCGGCGCCGCCCTCGGCGATCGAGCCGGCGAACTCGTGGCCTGGGCAGACGCCGCGCCCGAACCAGGCGTGCTGCTGGTAGACGTGCAGGTCGGTGCCACAGATGCCGCACGAGACAACGGTGAGGCGCACCCAGCCCTCGGGCAAGGGCGGCGGCTCGACCTCGACGACGGTGAGGCCGTCGTCGGTATAGCGGGCCTGTCGCACGCGCGCCTCCTTCAGGCAGTTCTACAGGGGTCGTTAGCGATTCTACGGGGCGCCGAAGTTGGGCGCAACGCGGAGACGCCGGCGGGCTACCTCGCAAGGGTGTCGGCGTGGCCCACACCCTCTACGATGCGTTCAGCCAACACCAGTATGTCCCCGGCAGGGTCATGGCGGACACTTCCAGCCAACTCGGGCGGAACGGTCTGACCGACCCAGTACCGATGGCCGACGGAAAGGAGCATCAGTATGTCTCCACGCGAATCGCCCACGGCGCTCACGTCGGCCATGCCTAGGCCCAGCTTTCCCGCAAGCCTTACAAGCCATGTTGCCTTATCGCGCGGCCAAAGATGGGCTATCGAACCGTCCGATGAGAGTCCAGTGCCTACCGAGTAGTCCGCTCCCAATCTCTTGGCGAACCACGCTGCAGCAAACTCCCATGTCATAGACACGACAGCGATTCTGAAGCCGTGCTCGTGTAGCAGTGCGAACCCCTCATTCGCCCGTGGCGCAACAGGGATTGAGGCGAGAGGCCTACAGAGTTCATCAAAGGTGAAGAGCGAATACCACTCCGCCATCTCTTCTCTGGCCGCCGTCATTCCTTCAACATCATCGGACTGCAGGCGTTCCAGTTCCTGCATGCGAGGAAGATGTCCGATGCCCCGTGCGATGGCTTCGCAGACGGTCTCTCCGCGCAGCAGCGTTCCATCAAGGTCGAAGGCCACGAGTGCCATAGCGTCTCAGCGCAGAGGGGTTTGAGGGAAGGAGAGTAGCACGAAGTTGGAGAGGGGTTGGGGGGACGGGCGATTCGCGAATCGCCCCTACAGGGGAGGGGATGGCTGGCAACGTGGACGTTGGCGCACCCCTCCCGACCCCCGCCTCCGACGCGCCTGCGGCGCGTGCCCTCTCTCAGTCTCCCCCAGAGGGGAGAGGATTTAAGGTGCGGGAGAAGGGGGAGAACGTCCCAGCCCCGCCTGCGACATAATGGGCCGGGGCGGTGCTGATGGACTACGACGTGATCGTGATTGGGGCGGGGGTGCTGGGGGCTTCGACGGCGATGCACCTGGCCGAGGGGAGCCCGCGGCTGCGCGTGGCGGTGGTGGAGAAGGAAGGGCGGGCGGCGGTCCATCAGTCGGGGCGGAACAGCGGGGTCATCCACTCGGGGATCTACTACAAGCCCGGCTCGCTGAAGGCGGCGACGTGCGTGGCCGGTGCGCGGGCGCTGCTGGAGTTCTGCGAACGGGAGTCGGTGCCGCACGAAGTGACCGGCAAGGTGATCGTGGCGACGTCGGAGGCGGAGCTGCCCGCGCTGGAGGAGCTGCGGCGGCGGGGTGAGGCGAACGGCGTGCCCGGCGTCGAGGTGATCGGCCCAGAACGGTTGCGGGAGATCGAGCCGCACACGCGGGGCGTCAAGGCGCTCTATTCGCCGAGCACCGCCATCGTCGACTTCACTCGCGTCACGGAAGCGTACCTGGAGCGGGCACGCCGGGCGGACACCGAGGTCATCTTCGGCGGGAAGGTGGTTGGCTTCGGCGAGAAGCCGGAGGGTGTCGAGCTCCGCACCAACGCCGGCGACGTCACCGGTCGGGTGGTGGTGAACTGCGCCGGGCTCTACGCCGACGCCGTCGCCCGCATGATGGGCGGCAGCGGCGATACCAGGGTCATCCCCTTCCGCGGTGAGTATTTTTTCCTTGCGCCGGAGGCGAGCGAACTGGTCAACGGGCTCGTCTATCCGGTGCCGGATCCAAGGTTCCCCTTCCTGGGAGCGCACTTCACGCGCACGCTCGACGGCGGTGTCGAGGCCGGACCGAACGCGGTGCTGGCGCTGGCGCGGGAGGGCTACGGCAAGGCGTCGGTGAATCTCGGTGAGGTAGCCGGAATGCTCGGCTACCCCGGCTTCTGGCGGATGGGGGCGCGCTACTGGAAGACGGGACTGGTGGAGACCTACCGCTCGCTGCGCAAGGCGGCGTTCGTCCGTGGGCTGCAGGCGTTGGTGCCGGAGACGCGGGCGGAGCACCTGAAGCCGGGTGGGGCGGGCGTTAGAGCGCAGGCGGTCGACCGTCAAGGGCGGCTGGTCGACGACTTCCGCATCGAGCATACGGCGCGGGCCGTCCACGTGCGGAATGCGCCCTCGCCGGCGGCGACGGCGTCGCTGGAGATCGGGCGGCGGATCGCGGCGCTCGCGGTCGAGCGGGCCGGAATTGGCCCTTGTCGTGCGCCTTGACAGCGCCGGAGGGGCATGGTGAAGATACCCCGGCGCTCTCGCCGGGGCGATGACGGGCCTCAAGCGACGTAACAGAAAGAACACAAGCAAACCGTAACGCAAGAATTCAACGAAGGAGACTCCATGCCAACCGTGAAATACCTCCTGATCGGCGGCGGATTGGCCTCCGCCGAGGCGGCGAAGCAGATCCGGCGCGTCGACGCGGAGGGTTCCATCGCGCTGGTCTCGGACGAAGCGCTGCTGCCCTACAACCGGCCGCCGTTGTCCAAGGAGTACCTGCGCGGAGAGGCGACCGAATCCCTCGAGTTTGCGTCGGAGGCCGACTACGCGGAGCTGCGGGTGACGACGGTGCTCGGTTCGGCAGTGACGTCGCTGGATGCGGCGGCGTCGACGGCTACGCTCGACAACGGCGAGGTCTACTCCTATGAGCAGGCGCTGCTGGCCACCGGGGGATCGCCGGTCCGGCTCCCCGTCCCCGGCGCCGATCTCGCAGGCGTCTACTACCTGCGCGACGCGGGCGACGCCGACGCCATCGGCGCGGCGGCAAAGGAGGCGAAGCGGGCCGTCGTGGTCGGGGCCGGCTTCATCGGTCTCGAGACGGCGGCGTCCCTCCGCCAGATGGGCCTCGACGTGACCGTGATCGAGATGGCGGAGGCGATCTGGCCCCGCTTCGCCGACAGAAACCTCGCGGCGCACGTCCAGAAGCTCTCAGAGGCGCGCGGCGTCGCGTTCTTGATGGGGAACCCCGTCGAGGGGTTCGAGGGCGACGGCGGCAGCGTGAGCGCCGTCCTGGCCGCGGGAACGTCCGTGGCCTGCGACCTCGCCGTCGTCGGCGTCGGCATCCGACCCAACACTGAGTTGGCGGCGGGCGCCGGCCTGGCGCTCGACAACGGGATCGTCGTCGACGAGCAGATGCGCACTTCTGCGCCGAACGTGTTCGCCGCGGGCGACGTGGCGAACTACCCGGACCCTATCTTCGAGAAGCGCCGCCGTGTCGAGCACTGGGGCCACGCCGAATACTCGGGGCAGGTCGCCGGGGCGAACATGGCCGGGGAGGAGATGCGCTACGACCTCCTGACGTACGTGTGGTCGGACATCTTCGACCTGCACCTGGAGGCGGCGGGCGACGAGGGCGAGTCGGACACGTCGGTCGTCCGCGGCGACCTGGAGGCGGGGTCGTTCACCGTGCTGTACCTGAAGGAGGACCGGATGACGGCGTATTTCTCTGTGAACACGCCCGCGCGGGAGTTTCCTGTCTTCCAGCGGCTCATCAGGCGGAAGAAGGACCTCGCCGGTCGGCACGGCGACCTCCGGAACCCGGAGTTCAACGTGCGGGAGTTGCTGAAGTAGGGGGCGGGGGGTGTGTGCCCGCCCTCAGTCCCTCCCAGAGGGAGGGAGGCTTAAGGGGCGCCCCCAGGAAGGGGGCGGAGGACGCTGTCGACGATGGATTCGAGGATGAGGCGGCCGTCTTCGCCGCCGAGGATGGACTCGCAGCAGCGTTCGGGGTGGGGCATGAGGCCGAGGACGTTGCGCCCCTCGTTTAGGACGCCCGCGATGTTCTGCAGGGAGCCGTTGGGGTTGGCCTCCGCCGTGACGTCGCCCTCGGGCGTGCAGTAGCGGAAGGCGACGCGCCCGCTGTCGTTGAGGTCGGCCAGCGTGGCCTCGTCGGCGTAGTAGCGGCCCTCGCCGTGGGCGATGGGGATGCGTAGCACATGGCCGGGGTCGCAGCGCGAGGTGAAGGGACTGGCGGTGGTCTCAGTGCGCATGTGGGTCCACTCGCAGCGGAACTCCAGGTGCTCGTTGCGGACGAGCGCGCCGGGGAGCAGGCCGGCCTCGCAGAGGATCTGGAAGCCGTTGCAGCTCCCGATCACGGGCTTCCCGTCGGCGGCGTAGCGTTCGAGGGCGCCCATGACGGGGGCGAAGCGGGCGATGGCGCCGGCGCGGAGGTAGTCGCCGTAGGAGAAGCCGCCGGGAACGACCATGCAGTCGTAGGAGGAGAGATCGGTGTCCTCATGCCAGACGCGCTCGACGTCGTGGCCGAGGACCGCGCCGAGGGCGTGCTCGAAGTCGCGGTCGCTCCAAGTGCCGGGGAAGACGATGACGCCGAATCGCATGGGGCTTCGCGGTCAATTGTAGCGCACGGGGGCGCTAGGGGTGGGGGAGGCGCCCTCTGGGCGCCCGCGCGCCTGCGGCGCGCGCCCTCTCTCAATCTCCCCCAAAGGGGGAGAGGTTTTAACGTGCTGCTCCAGCGGGGAGAGGTTGGGGAACGGGCGACCGCAAGGGTCGCCCCTACAGGGAGGCGAGGAGGTCGGTGACGGTCTGGTTGACGAGCTTGCCTTCGGCGCGGCCCTTGACCTTGGGCATGAGCTGCCCCATCACCTTGCCTTTGTCGGCGGGGCCGGATGCGCCGACGGCGGCGGCGGCCTCTTCGGCCATGGCGCGGATGTCGTCGGCGGTGAGCTGCTCGGGGAGGTAGGCGAGCAGGAGGGCGAGCTCGGCCTCTTCCTTGTCGGCGAGCTCGGCGCGGTCCTGTTGGCGGAAGACCTCGATGCTCTCGCGGTGCTGGCGGGCCAGCCGCGTGATGACCTCTTCGATGGCCTGGTCGTCGAAGTCCGCGCCCTTGCGGCTCTCCTCGGTGTCGACGGTGGACTTAATTTGCCGCACCGTGTCCATCCGGGTGCGGTCGCGGGCGCGCATGGCCTCCTTGAGGTCGGCGTCGAGCTGTTCGCGGAGGCCCATTTACGACTGCCGCCGGCTCTGGCGGGCGCTCTTGCGGCGCTTGGCGGCTTCCTTCTTTTTGCGCTTGGTGCTTGGCTTCTCAAAGTGCTCGCGCCGGCGCGCCTCAGCCAGGATGCCGTCCTGCTGAACGCGCTTGTTGAAGCGGCGCAGCATCGAATCGAATGCTTCTTCGGGTCCGAGCTTTACTTCGACCACACATCTCACCCCCCCTCTCTCATGAAATGAGCCCAGATTCGCTGGGCTCAACGGCTAGTATAGGAGCGTTCTTTTTCAGGTGTCAACGGCGTGAGGGCGTCGAGCGCCGCCGTGAGGTCGGCGGGCAAGGGCGCTTCCAGCACCAGCCGGTCGCTGGTTCTCGGGTGGTCGATTTCGAGGCGCGCCGCGTGGAGAAAGTGCCGCGAGAGCAGCGGCGACTTTCCGCCGTAGAGCGCGTCGCCGACGATGGGGTGCCCGATCGAGGCGAGATGCGCTCGTATCTGGTGGGTTCGGCCGGTGACGGGGCGGACCTCCAGGAGCGATGCGCCATCGTAGACGGCAGTGGCGCGGTAACCGGTGACGGCCTCCCGTCCGCGGTCGACGGGGGCGATGCGCTTGCGGTGGCGGGGGTCGCGGGCCAGGGGCGCGTCGATGCGGTCCTCGGCCGGTTTGGGACGTCCCTTTACCAAGGCCAGGTACATCTTCGAGACGGTGCGCGCTTTGAACTGGCCGGTGAGGGAACGGTGCGCGGCGGCGTTCTTGGCTACGGCGATCAGGCCGGAGGTGTCCTTGTCGAGGCGGTGGACGATGCCGGGGCGCTCGACGCCGCCGATGCCCACGAGGTCGGGGCAGTGCGCCAGCAGGGCGTGGACCAGCGTGCCGCGGGGATGGCCAGGGGCGGGGTGCACCGTCATGCCCGCCGGCTTGTCGACTACGATCAAGTCGGCGTCTTCGTAGACGACGGCGAGGTCGACGGGCTCGGGCGTCAGGTCGAGCCGTTCGGGGTCGGGTATGACCACCGAGACGAGGTCGCCGCCCCTGAGGGCGTAGGCCGGCTTGGCCTCGGCACCGTTGACGGTGACGAGGCCGTCGGCGATGAGCTTCTTGGCGTAGGAGCGGGAGAGGTCGGGCGCCCGCGTGCCAAGGAAGGCGTCGAGCCTCGGCCGGCCCGGCGGCGCGGTGAACGAGCGCGTCTCGGGCATCAGCCGGGGCCTTCCGGCGCCGACCCGGCGCGCTCCTCGTCGGCTTTGGATGCTAGGAGGACGCGGAGGACGATGATCACGATGCCGATGACGACGGCGGAGTCGGCGACGTTGAAGACGGGGTAGTGGGGGAACTCGATCATGTCGGTGACGTGGCCGTCGCGGATGCGGTCGGCGAGGTTGCTGACCGCGCCGCCGAGGATCATGCCCATGGCGGCGCTGATGACGTAGCTCGATCCGGCGGCCTGCCGGAAGAAGTAGACCATGAAGGCGATGGCCACGATCGAGGCGATGATGAGGAAGAAGGTCTGACCGTCGAAGAGGCCGAAGGCGCTGCCGCTGTTCTTGATGTGGGTGAAGCGCACCGGCCAATCGGGCCAGATCTCGCCGATGTCGAGCCGCGCACGGGTCACGAACTTGGTGACCTGATCGAAGACGACGATGACTACGAAGAGGAGCGCGGCGAGGATGAGCCTGCTCCGGCGGGAGGAGCGCGGCGGGGCGTGCATGGCGGTTCTAGTATACGCGGCGGCGGTTACTTGGCCGGGTTGAGGAGGGAGGCGAAGAAGGCGCCGGCGGCTTCGGCGATGTCGGCTTCGTAGCCGCCCATGAAGTGGTCGGCGCCGGCGAGGGCGCGGAGGTGGGCCTCGCCCTCCATGCGCTCGACGACGGCGCGGACCTCGTCGGCGTGGGCGAAGGTGTCCCCGTCGCCGGCGACGATGAGCTTCGGCTTGGCGTAGTCGAGGATGTCGGGGCGCGCGAGGCCCTGTAGCGGCGGGGCCACCGCCGCGACGCCGAGTGCGTCGTCGAGGTACGGGGCCAGCGAGAGGGCGATGTTGGCGCCGAAGGAGTAGCCCGCGATGGCGACCCTCGCCGGATCGATGGCCTCGTGCTCCCGGAGGGCGGCAAAGGCGGCGAGGGCGTCGTCGCGTTCGCCGACGCCTTCGGAGTAGGTCCCCGTGCTGCGTCCCGCGCCACGGAAGTTGAACCGCAGCGCTGCGATGCCCTGCGCCAGCAATCCTTGGATGATGGCGACGACGACGTTGTTGCGCATGTCGCCGCCGTATTGCGGGTGGGGGTGGCAGACCACGACGCCGCCGAAGGGGCCGTCGCCGTCGGGCAGCACGAGTTCGGCTTCGAGGACGACATCGCCGTTGGGGATGGTGAGGGGTTCAGTTCTCACGTCTGGTCCGGGGGAGGTGCGCCTACGCCGCCGGCGCGGCGTCGGGGTTCTCGCACTGCATCTCGAAGGTGTTGCGGAGGGGGCCCAGGAGCCCGATGCGGAGCCAAGCCTGGTAGATGCGGTGGGTCACGGCGTCGGCATCGCCGGGCCGGTGCACCTCGACGACGGTGAGCTGCCATTCGGGATGGTCGCGCGCCGCCGACTCGAAGCCGGCGAGCAGCCGCTCCCACTCGTCGACGCTCGACACCCTGAAGCCGAAGTGGTCGGCGTAGTCGGCGGGGCTTTGTTCCAGCGAGACGAGGGCGCGGTCGAGGTCGGGAACGCTGCGGCGGACGCGCTTCATCACGGAGGCGATTTCGCCGCAGGCCTCGACGGGACGGATGAAGACGCAGCCGGAATCGTCGCCGCGGATGCGGTAGCCGACGAGGTCGTCGCGCTTGACGTAACGCTTCCAAGGGAGGACCGCCTCAATGCAGGCGTCGAGCGCCTCGAGGTTCTCCGGCGGCACGGCGAAGTTCATATGGTTGACGTAGGTTGTCGATCGCATCGTCGGGGGCTCCACGGTCGGCGGCCAGGATAAGGATGACGCGGCGCGGGGTCAAACGGCCGGGTGTCGTTGACCGCGGATGCCGCTGGCCTTAACGTAGTGATGCCTATTTCATCGATTGACTATCTGATATCGGCGAGAGATAACCGATGAGTTGTCTGCAGGACTCTGACGACCTTTCCGTGGCACTCGACCGGCTAAGCGACCCGGCCGACCCCGTTCTTGACTGGGATGAAGTCAGGCGGGAGTTGCTCGGTTTGGATCAAGGGGAGCGCGGCATACGGGGACCCTGGTGTGCTGATCGCGAGGGTGGCTAAAGGGGACAGCGGGCTGCGTTGACGTTGGCGCACCCCTCCCGGCGGAGACCTCTACACAACCTCCGACGACACCGACGGATCATCCATGTAGGGGCAACCCTCGTGGTTGCCCAGGGGTGCGGGCGGGGTCTTCTCCCCTGTAGGGGCGATTCACGAATCGCCCGTTCCTATCCCCCGAACGGCCTCACAGGGGTAGGCCCAAGGTTACGCAAAGGTCTCCAGCGGGAGAGGGAGAAGACCGCCACGCGCCCCACTCCGGCCCTCCCTCAGTCCCTCCCAGGGGGAGGGAGGCTTAAGGTGCTCCCTGCGGGCGGGACGAACCTTCACGGAATGAGCACCGCGCGGCCGGTGAGGGCGCGGTCGAGGAGGAGCTGGTGGACGCGGGCGGCGTCGGCGAGGGGGAAGGGGGTGACGACGGGGCGGACGGCGCCTGTGTCGATCAGGGTGAGGGCTTCGATGAGGTCGACCTTGTTGGCGCCGGTCATGCCCATGAGGCGGGCATCCTTGAAGAGGAGCTCGGCGGGGTTGAGCGCGACCTGCCTGTCGCCCATCTCTCCGATGAAGACGAGCCGCCCGTATTGCCCCAGGCTCTGGAAGGCGGCGTCGAAGGCCCGCGAGCCTAGGGAGTCGAGGACGACGTCGGCGCCGACGTCTTCGGTAAGGGCCAGCACCTCCCAGTGGAAGTCGAGGTCGGGGCTGACGACGACGTGGTCGGCGCCAGCCTCGAGGAGGGCGGCTTCCTTGGCCGGGGACGTCGTGACGGCGAAGACACGGGCTCCCCTGGCCTTCAGGATGCCGACGCCGTGGATGCCGACGCCGCCTCCCGCGCCGGTGACGACGGCGGTGTCTCCCGGCTGAGGTTGGGCGAGATCGCGGACGGCGCGGAGGACGACGCCGATGGGGCAGGCGGCGATGGCGGCGTGGTCCAGGGGGACGGCGTCGGGGACGCGCACAAGGCTCGCCGCGGCGACGGCGACGCGCTCGGCATAGCCTCCGTCGACGCCGTGGCCGATGCCATGGCCCTGTAGGCAGCGGTGCTCACGGCCGGCGCGGCAACGCTCGCACGAACCGCAGCAGTTGGTGAGAATCGAGGCGACGCGCTCACCGGGGACGAGGTCGCGGATCTCGGCGCCGACTTTCTCGACGACGCCGGCTATCTCGTGGCCGAGGATGAGACGCTCCTTGACGCCGCGGCGCAGCTGGCCCCGCATGACGGCGACGTCGTGGTGGCAGACGCCGGCGGCGGCGACCTTGACGAGGGCATCACGGGGGCCGGGGCGCGGCGTCTCGACCTCTTGGAGGCGGAGGCCGTCGGGCGACCCGGGCTGCTCCAGTACGACGGCTTTCATGGCGGTGCTTTCTGGTGAATAACGGAAGGCCGCGCCATGCTATCATAGGACGCCGCCGGCCCCTGATGGCCGGATGCAATCCTGAAGGAAACAGACTGCCGAGCGGCGCCACGCACGGCCCGCTCTTCCGGAGGCTTCCCTGATGTTCCGCGCCTGCTTCGCCATGCTTCGTTCGAGGATGATCTTGGGGGCGGCCATGCTGCTCGCCACGGCCGTGCTCGTTGCCGCCTGCGGCGGCGACGACCCCGAACCCACGCCGACCCCGCTCCGCGTGGAGACGGCCACGCCCACGGCGGCGTCGGGCGACACATCGGCAGGGCCGTCGCCGACGGCGGGGCCGCAGGAGTACGACGGCCCGCCGGACCTTGTCATCGACACGAGCAAGGACTACTACGCGACCTTCGTCACCGAGCGCGGCGACTTCCGCCTGCGACTCTTCGACGACCAGGTGCCGCGCACGGTGAACAACTTTGTCTTCCTGGCGCGCGATGGGTTCTACAACGGCGTCACCTTCCACCGCGTCATTCCGGGGTTCATGGCCCAGGGCGGCGACCCCACCGGCACCGGTGGCGGCAGCCCCGGCTACCGCTTCGACGACGAGTTCCACCCCGACCTCAAGCACGACGCCGGCGTGATCTCGATGGCGAACTCCGGCCCCAACACCAACGGGAGCCAGTTCTTCATCACCTTCGTTCCCACGCCGCACCTCGACGGGGGGCACGCCGTGTTCGGCGAGGTCGTGGAGGGCATGGACGTAGTCAACAGCATCTCGCCGCGCGACCCGGCCACGGCCATCGAAGCCGGCGACGTCATCTACACGATTCTGATCGAAGAGGTCTAGGGCGGGTCGGAATCTGCTTTCCGCTCCTCGCCGAAAAGACCGCAGTCCTGAAGGGAGTTTCCGTGTCGTACAACCAACCGCCCGCCATGTCCATCGACCCGAGCAAGAGCTACGCCGCGACGTTTGAGCTGGAGAACGGCTCCTTCCGTGTCGAGCTCTTCGCCGACCGCGCCCCCAAGACGGTGAACAACTTCGTCTTCCTAGCGCGCGACGGCTTCTACGACGACGTCACCTTCCACCGCGTCATTCCCGGCTTCATGGCCCAGGGCGGCGACCCGACCGGTACCGGCACCGGCGGTCCCGGCTATCGTTTCGAGGATGAGTTTCACCCCGACCTCGTCCACGAGGCAGGCACGCTCTCCATGGCGAACGCCGGCCCCAACACCAATGGGAGCCAGTTCTTCATCACGTTCGCCCCGCAGCCGCACCTCGACGGGCGTCACGCCGTCTTCGGCAAGGTGACGGAGGGGATGGACGTGGTGAACGCGATCTCGGTGCGCGATCCAGGCTCCGCACGCGAGCCCGGCGACCGAATCAAGGCGATCGCGATCGAGGAAGCGTAGCGGGCTGCGTGGGGAAGCGCCCTGCGGGCGCTGGCCCGCCTGACGGCGCGCGCCCTCTCTCAATCTCCCCCAGAGGGGGAGCGGCTGGCCGCTGGCGCCCTATGATAGCCAGTGGCGGTTGGCACGGGGCCCCTCATCTCAATCTTCTCCCCACGGGAGAAGAGGTTCCGGAGGGAGCGGGCGGCTAGGCCGAGTCGTCGCTGTCGGCGTCGGCGGCTTCGCCGTCGGCCTCCCCGTTCGCATCTTCGTCGTCTTCGGCGGGAGGCGCGATGGGAGGCGGGTCGAGGATGAGGTTGGCGAGGCCGGCGCCCCAATCGCTCGCGATCAGGATGACGGATTCGGCGTCCTGAATCTGGGCATATTGGCGCGCACCGTCGGGCGTCTGGGCGCCGAGACGCACCTCGACGGGTGACTCAGACCTGAAGAGGAAGGTGACCACGGCAACGGGTTCGTCGAGCCCGTAGGGTTCGAGGCTCTCCGGCGCATCCTCGACCTCGTAGCGGAAGCGGGGGCCGGTGAGAAGATCGAGAGCACTCTCCCAAGCTTCCTCGTCGATGAGGTCGCCCTCCGGCGAGTCGAAGCGCCATTTGCCTTCGTCGTCCAGCGCCCAGGTCTGCTCGCTACCTTGGTGCTCGACGTTGAACCCTTCCACCACGCTGTCGGCGCCCCAGAGGGTCTGGTGCGGGGGCTCGCGAACAAGCTTCGTCAGCGCCTCGCCCCAGGTAGAGTCGATCAGATAGACGCCTGGGTCATCGTCCTTCTGGGCGTAGTTTTCCCCACCGTCGGGCGTCCGGTCGCCGAGGCGGACCACGACGCCGCCCCCGCCGCCCGCGACGCCGATCCGGATGACGGTGTCCGGGGAGACGAGGCCGTAGCGGTCGAGGTGGGCGGCCGCGCCGGCGAGCTCGCGGACGTGCTGCGGGCCGCTGAGCAGAAGGGTGACGCCGCCCCAGCGGGCACGGTCGACGGGATCGCCGTCGATCGCCTCGAAGAACCAGCGGCGGTCGTCGTCCCGAACCCAGGTCTGTTCCTGGGCCCCGGTGCGGATCGAAACATTGTTGATCGAGTCGTCGTCGATCGTATACCAGAACTCGCGTTGGATGCGGACGCGGTCGGGGACGCCGGGATCGTCGTTGGTGACGATGATGGCGGAGACGGCCGCCGTAATGGCGAGCGCGACGACGAGTCCAATGGTGAGGCGGTAGTTCATGAGATAGGCCGTTCGGTCATGGCGCCGGTTGGTCTTAACTCGCTACGCGCGGCGGCCGGGGTCGGTTTTGCCGGTCCTAGCGTTGCCTCCACCAGACGAAGGCGCCGGCGAACCCGACGACGATGGGGAGGATGAGCAGGCTCGACCAGCGGATGAAGTTCCATTCGTCCTGATTCACGATGAGCAGGCGGGCGTCGCGAAGCTTGGGGCGCACCGAGATGAGGTCGAAGTCGCCGGTGAGCCAGTTCACCGAGTTGAGCAGGACGTCGCCGTTGCTGAAAGAGCTTAAGAAGCGGTTGCTGGCGAAGTCGGAGTCGCCGATCACGACGATCTTGGTGCGGGGCGCGCCCTCCACGGGTTGGGCTCCGAAGGGGGCGGCGGCATCGATGGTGACACCGATGGCGAGCGGGCCGGTGGGCTCGTCGTCGTCGCGGCTCTCAGTGTCCGGGTCTCGTTCCGCCCAGCTGAAGACGGGCGTCGTGGTGAGGAACGGGGCGATGGTGATCTCGTTCCCCGCGTAGAAGATGTTGGGGACTTCGAGGTCGGCGGCCTGATCGGCGAGCGGGATGATCGGGGCCGCGTGGTCGTAGAAGCTGAAGTCGTCGATGGGGTGGGTGATCTGGGTGTAGCGTACGTTGTTGAACAGCTCGTCGGCGGGCTGGCGGAGCGCCTCGTGGAGGCTGTAGCCGCTCTCGCCAATGAAGGGCGCGCGCGTGTTGTTGGAGACGGAGCTGGCAAGGTCGACGACCGTACCCTCGCCGATGGTGACGCCCCACTCTTCGAGGATGGCGACGTAGCTCGCCGGGGGGTTGGGGTCTAGGAGGAAGAGCGCGTTGCCGCCGCCGCGCAGGTAGTCGTTCAGGGGCCCGACTTCCTCTTCGAGCAGCTCGCGCTGGGGGCCGGCGACGACGACCACGGCGGCATCATCGGGGATGGCGCCGGCGGTGACGATGTCCAGCGGGCGGACGGTGTAGTTGTCGCCTTCAATGCCGAAGCGGGCGAGCCCGTAGCCGGCGTCGTCGGTGCCGGAGATGTTGCGCTCGCCGTGCCGGATGGTGAAATAGACGACCTTCTGCTGGGCCCGGGTCACCGCGAGGATGGCCTGGCTGAAGTCCTTCTCCAGGTTGATGTTCGGGAGGAAGCCGCCTTCGGACTGGAAGATCAGCGTGTTAACCGGCTGGAGCGCGCCGCCGGACGCGAAGACGACGGTCCCCGGCTCGCTGTTGGGGTTGATGCCGAAGTTTCGCGCCGTCTCCGGGTTGAGGTCGGGGTCGACGACTTCGAAGGAGAAGAGGCCGGACTGCCGGCCGTACTCTTCCAGCAGATCGAGCGACGTCGAGCGCACCGCGGTCTGGTTGGCGTCGCCGGGCACGAAGAAGGCAACGGCGCGCACTTCCTTGTCGAGGTCGTCGAGGATCGACGCGGTCTGCGGCGCGAGGCTGAACTGGCGGGTCGCGGTCACGTCCCACGTGGCGTTGCTCTGCGCGCCTACCCAGATGATGACGGCGGCGAGGGCGAGGAAGAGCAGGGTCATCGCCGTGGCGTTGAGACCGTAGAAGCCCCGCCGCGTCATGACGGCGGCGCGGACCTGGGAGTAGCCGGAGGCGAAGGCCGCCAGCAGCAGCACCAAGCCGACGATGAAGAGGCCGAGGGCGGCGCCCCGGAGGTCGCGGGCCACGAGGGCCAGCACCGCGGCGGCGATCAGCGCCATCGCGGAGCCCACTAGGGCCGCGGCGGCGGTGTTGCCAACGTACTCGGTGAGGGTGTCGGAGAGGGCGCTAAAGCGCTTCTTCGCCATCTACCGCCATCTCCTGGTCTCGAGGCTGCGCACGGTGAGGAAGATGAACATGGCGGTGAGGCCAAGGAAGTAGATCACCGAATCGAGGAAGATCAGGCCGCGCGCGAAGTCCTCGAAGTGCGAGCGCGGCGATACGAACTGGAGGATGGTCTCCGGCTGGCCGCGGAAGAAGTCCGCCGCCTCGCCGATAAACCAGAACATCAGCAGGATCACCAGGCCGACGACGGCGCTGACAATCTGGCTGCTGCTCAGCGACGACGCGAAGAGGCCGACGGAGATGAAGAATGCGCCGAGCAGTATGAGGCCGAAGTAGCCGGAGACGACGGGGCCGAACTCCGGATCGCCGAAGATGAAGAGCATGATCGGGTAGTAGAAGGTGAGCACGAGCAGGATGGCCACGATGCCCAGCGCGGCGAGGAACTTGCCGGCCACGACCTCGAAGTCGCGCACCGGCGAGGTGAGCAAGAGCTCCAGGGTGCCCAGCTTCGATTCCTCGGCGAAGAGGCGCATCGTGAGCACGGGGCCGAGGAGGAGGAGGACAAAGGCCCCGGTGACCGTGCCGGTGGTGATGCCCCCGGTGCCCTGGCCGGAGAAGAACTCACGAAGGGAGGCCTCGCGGAACGCGCCGCTCAGGCTGTCGATGAAGAGCAGACCGGTGAAGAAGAGGAACGCGGCCATGATCACGTACGCGATCGGCGACGCGAAGTAGGTGCGCAATTCTTTCTTGGCGATGAGCAGGGCGTTCATGAGGTCTCTGTCTCGCCGGGACCGGAGGGAGTCCCCTCTCGCGTGGTCAGCTCGAGGAAGATGTCCTCGAGGCTCATGCTGGCCGACTCCAGAGCCTGGAGGCCCCAGCCCTGGTCGATCACGAGCTTGGCCAGGCTTTCCTTCAGGTCGGAACCCGGCTCGCATTCGAGGGTGTAGCTGTACACGCCGCCGCCGAGGTCGCTCCGCTCGACCCGCCGCACCCCGTTGAGGTCGCGGAAGCGGGTGGAAACGTCGCGGGTCGGCCCGCGCACTTCAAGCCGGACCTGCTCCGAGCCTCGCAGGAGGACCGAGAGGTTGTCGGGCTTGTCGACGGCCACGATGCGGCCCTCGTTGATCACCACCACGCGCTCGCACATCGTGCTGACCTCGGGGAGGATGTGCGTGCTGAGCACGATGGTGTGGTCCTGGCCCAGGCCGCGGATGAGCTCGCGGGTCTCGACGACCTGCACCGGGTCGATGCCGATGGTTGGCTCGTCGAGGATGAGGACGGTGGGCTCATGGAGCATCGCCTGCGCGAGCCCCACGCGCTGCCGGTAGCCCTTCGAGAGCCGCCCGATGAACGTGTTGACATAGTCCTCGATGGCGAGGCGCTCGATCACGTAGTCGGAGCGGCTCTTGCGCTCCTCGGGCGTCATCTGCCGCAGGCTGCCCATGAAGTCGAGGTAGTCCCGCACCGTCATGTCGGTGTAGAGGGGAACAGTCTCCGGCAGGTAGCCGATGTTGCGCCGGGCTTCGAGCGAGTCCTGGAGGACGTCGTGGCCCGCGACGCGGACCGTACCCTCGCTGGGCGGGGTGAAGCCGGTGATGATGCGCATCGTCGTCGTCTTCCCGGCACCGTTGGGCCCCAGGAATCCGAGGATCTCGCCGCGTTCGGCCTCGAAGGTGACGTCTTCGATGGCGATGAAATCGCCGAAGAACTTGCTGACGTGTTCGACTTCGATCAAGAGCGTTTCGGTCCTTCGCTACAGCGGGCGCCGCCCGCGCAGCGCAAAGCGCCGTTCAGTATACCATTCCGTACAACGGAAGGACGCCCGCATTCCTGTTCAGGGTACGCCGGCAGGGCCGGGGCGGATTCCTGGGCGCTGCCCCTGCGTGTAACCGGACCGAATGAAGCGAGGAAGCAGACTTTGATCACCCGTGGCGGTGATAAGGGGGCCCCTCATCTCAATCTTCTCCCCACGGGAGAAGAGGTAAGACTTCCTATGCCCGCCGTTGGCGTCCGGCGCGGCGCGGCGCTAGAATCCGCCACTGGGGTTGCCCGATGTTCTGCCCAAGCTGTAGCACCGAAACGATGAACGCGCGGCCTCCTGCCGCAACTGCGGACAGGAGTTGGCGGCTGTCGTGAAACAGGAGGGCGGCGAGAAGCGGGACGGCGGCGCTCCCAAGTCGCCGATGCTCTTCGCGCGGATGTACCGCGTCGTGCTCCTCGACCGCGCGGTCTACGAGGAGCTTCGGGCCGACCCCGTCGCCATCGCGCAGGGGTTCACCGTCGTCGTCATGGCGACGGTGGCGCTGCTCATTGGCGCCTTTATCGAGCAGGCGGGGAGCGGGGGCAACATCGTCGCGGCGCTCTCGGCGCTGGTGGCGATGCCCGGGGTCTGGCTGCTCCAAGCGGTCAGCGGCTACGTGCTCGGGATCATGGCCGCGCCGGAGGACGAGCGGGCGAGGCTGGCCGCTCCGCTCATCGGCGGGCTCGGACTCTCCGCCGCGCCGGGGATGCTCTTCCTCTTCATCGGCATTCCCGGCGTGGGAAGCATTCTCGGTCTCGTCGTCACCCTCTGGATGGTGGTGACGATGATCATCGCGGTGCAGGGGGCGTTGGGCATCCCCGGCTTCCGCGCCGCGCTTGCCGTGCTCCCCGGCTTCGTGCTCCGCTTCATCGTGCTCGGCCTGCTGTTCGGGGCCGGCGGAGGCGGCGGCTAGGGCGAGTCGGCCCGCGCCTTCAACGCGAGCAGGGCGTCGTTGCGGGCGGCGATCATCCCCGGGTGCACGAGGTCGCCGTGTTCTAGGAAGGCGGCGGCCTGCCGGTCGATGAAGAGGAGCATCCCCTCGTCGAGGTCGCGGTGCGCGGCTTTCTCGACCTCCGGTAGGAAGGGATAGCGCGCGATCTTCGACGGATCGAGCTTGTCGGCGAGGAAGACGGCCTGTTCCAGCGGCGTCATGCCGGCGCGGCCCATGGTGTGATAGCGGACGGCGTCGAGCGCCTCTTCGTCGTCGAGGCCGAAGTCGCGCTTGAGGACTTCGGCGCCGACGGGGCCGTGGAGGAAGACGGGGAAGGCCTCGTCGATCGGCGTGACGGGTATGCCGAAGGCGCCCGCCATGTCGAGGAGGTCGGCGGCCTTGACGGTACGGCAGACGTCGTGGGAGGCGGCGGCGAGGTCGGCGCGTGCGGCGTCGAGGCCGTGCGACTCCGCAAGCGCCACCGCGTGCCGCCGCACCTGCTCGACGTGCGCCCGCACCCCGTCGGGGAGGCCGGCCATGTGCGCGCGCACCCGCTCAAGCACGTCCATGCTCGGAGTGTAGCGCGGCGGGGCGGCTTCGTAGAAGTGCCGGTCAGGGCAGGCGCCTCCACAGGCCAGTGGCGGTTGTGAGGAGGCCCCTCATCTCAATCTTCTCCCGGGGGGAGGAGGTTTAAGAGGCCGGAGCGCCGTCCGGCGGCATCTGTCGCTACAATCCCCTCTCATGAAGAGCTACCTGACCCACCTGGAATGCACCGCCTGTTCGCGGACCGTGGACGCCGGAGCGCCGGTCCGGACGTGTCCCGACTGCGGCAAGGTGCTCTATGCGCGGTACGACCTCGAGGCGGCGGGGCGGAGCATGACACGTGAGGCCCTGGCCGGCCGCGAGTCGACGATGTGGCGGTACTTCGAGGTGCTGCCGGTCCGCGACCCGGCGAGCGTGGTCAGCCTCGGCGAGGGGTACACGCCCCTGCTTCGCGCCGACCGGCTGCGCCGGGAGATCGGGTGCGGCCCGCTGCTGATCAAGGACGAGGGGGGGAACCCTACGGCGTCCTTCAAGGCGCGGGGCATGGCGGCGGCGGTGTCGAAGGCCAAGGAACTCGGCGTGAAAGGGCTGACGGTACCGACCGCCGGCAACGCGGGCGGCGCGCTCGCTGCCTACGCCGCAAGGGCCGGGATGGAGGCCCACGTCTTCATGCCCGCCGACGCTCCCGAGGCCACCCAGAAGGAAGTCGAGGTCATGGGCGCGCGGCTCGTCCTCGTCGACGGCCTGATCGGCGACGCCGGGGCGCTGTCGCGCCGCACGGCGGCAGAGCAGGGCCTGTTCGACGTCTCCACCCTCCAGGAGCCGTACCGCGCCGAGGGCAAGAAGACGATGGGCTACGAGATCGCCGAGCAGCTGGGCTGGCGCATGCCCGCCGTGATCGTCTACCCGACGGGCGGGGGCACCGGCATCGTCGGCATCTGGAAGGCCGTCGAAGAGATGGAGGCGATGGGGCTGCTCGACGGGAAGCGGCCGCGCATGTTCTGCGTGCAGTCCGAGGGCTGCGCGCCCCTGGTGCGGGCCTTCCACAGCGGCGCCGACCACGCCGAGCCCTGGCCCGACGCCCAAACGCTCGCCGCCGGCATCCGCGTGCCCTCCGCCATCGGCGACTACCTCATCCTCAACGTCCTGCGGGAGAGCAACGGGGGCGCGGTCACGGTGTCCGACGACGAAATCGTGGACTGGATGGGCAGGGTCGCATCGCTGGAGGGCCTCTTCGTCTGCCCCGAGGGGGCCGCGACGGCGGCGGCCCTCGCCAAGCTCATCGCCGACGGCTCCGTCGCCCCCGGCGAGCTGGCGCTCCTATTGAACACCGGCTCGGGGTTGAAGTACTTGGAGACGCTGCCCGCGCCGGGCCAGCCGCTCTCCCTCTGAGGAGCGCGTAGCTCCCTCCCTTCACCCGCCCAATCCGTTGGGCTATCATGGAGCGCGGCGCGGAAAGCCGCGCGTGAACATCAATCTCCTGGAGAATCAATGAAGCTCGCCAACCGCATCGAACAGCTTCCGCCCTACCTCTTCGTCGAGATCAGCAAGAAGATCAACGAGAAGCGCGCCCAGGGCATCGACGTCATCACCTTCGCCATCGGCGACCCCGACCTGCCCACGCCGGAGCGCATCCTGGACACCCTCCACGCCGCGTCCGACGAGCCCGCCAACCACCGCTACCCTGAGTCCGAGGGCCTGCCCGAGCTGCGCCAGGCCGTCGCCGACTGGTACGGCCAGCGGTTCGGGGTCACCCTCGACCGTGATACCGAGGTGCTGCCGCTGATCGGCGCGAAGGAGGGCATCGGCCACATGGCCCTCTGCCTGATCGACCCCGGCGACGTCGCCCTCGTGCCCGATCCCGCCTACCCCGTCTACTCGATTGGGACGATGTTCGCCGGCGGCGAGACGCACTGGTTGCCTCTGGAGGAGGAGAACGGCTGGCTGCCCGACCTCGGCGCGATTCCCGAAGGCGTCGCCCGCAAGGCCAAGGTCATCTGGGTCAACTACCCAAACAATCCCACCGGCGCGGTGGCCGACATCGGCTTCTACAACGACCTCGTCGCCTTCGCCAAGAAGTACGACATCGCCGTCTGCCACGACGCCCCCTACAGCGAGATCGCCTACGACGGCTACCGCCCCGTGAGCCTGCTGGAGGCGAAGGACGCCATGGACGTGGGCATCGAGTTCCACTCGCTCTCCAAGAGCTACAACATGACGGGCTGGCGCGTGGGGATGGCGGTGGGCAACGCGGGCCTCATCAACGCCCTGATGCGGGTCAAGTCGAACCTCGACTCCGGGATCCCCCAGGCCGTCCAACTGATGGCGATCGAGGCGCTGCGCGGCTCGCAGGACTGCGTCGCCGAGAACGTCGCCGTTTATCAGCGGCGGCGCGACAAGCTCGTCGCGGCGCTCACCAAGATCGGGATGTCCGTCGTGCCCCCGCAGGCCAGCCTCTACGTCTGGGCGCGGATCCCGGAGGGGTACACCTCCGCCGACTACGCCGCCAAGCTCATCGAGGAGGCCGCCGTGGTGGTGACGCCGGGGAGCGGTTACGGGCAGTACGGCGAGGGCTACGTCCGACTCTCCCTCACCCTGCCCGACGACCAGCTCGACGAGGGTGTGCGGCGCATCGGGGAGCTCGCCTGAATAGCCGAACGGAAGAAGGAGCGGCGGCATAGCCAAACGCCCCACGACAACGCGCCCGCCGGTGGAGCGGGCCGTCCTCGCCGGAGTCTCGGTGCAGTCCGAGGCCTCCGTGCTGTCGCTCGATGACTCCCTCGACGAGCTTGGGGAGCTTGCCAGGTCCGCCGGCGCCCAGGTCGTCGCCGTCTTCGGTCAGCGCCTCCGGAAGCGCGCCAACACCTACCTCGGCCGCGGCAAGCTCGAAGAGGTCGCGCAGGCGGCCCGCGACCGCCGCGCCGACGTCGTCATCCTCGACGACGAGCTCACCCCGGCGCAGCAGCGCGTCGTCGAGGACGCCACGCGGGTCAAGGTCATCGACCGCACCGCGCTCATCATCGACATCTTCGCCAAGCGCGCCCAGACGCGGGAGGGGCGGCTCCAGGTCGAGCTTGCCCAGCACGAGTACCTGCTCCCCCGGCTCGCGGGACAGTGGTCGCACCTGGAACGGCTCGGCGGCGGCATCGGCACCCGCGGCCCCGGCGAGACCCAGATCGAGACCGACCGGCGGCTCGTGCGGGGCCGCATCGCTCGGCTGAAGCGCGAGATCGAGGCGGTGCGAAACCGCCGCTCGCTCTACCGGGAGCGCCGCAAGAAGCAGGGTATCCCCATCATCTCGATGGTGGGGTACACCAACGCGGGGAAGAGCACGCTCTTCAACCAGATCGGGCGCGCCGACGTGCGCGTGCGCGACCAGCTCTTCGCCACCCTCGACCCGGTGACCCGCCGCGCCCGCCTCCCGTCGGGCAGCCCGTTCCTGGTCAGCGACACCGTCGGCTTCATCAACAAGCTCCCCACGACGCTCGTCGCCGCCTTCCGGGCCACCCTCGAGGAGATCGCCGAGGCCGACGTCCTCGTCCACGTCGTCGACATGACCCACCCCAACGCCGCGGGGCAGGTCGACGTGGTGACGCGCACCCTCGAAGCGTTGGACCTCGCCGACCGGCCCACCGTGCTCGTCCTGAATAAGGCCGACCTCGCCCTCCCCGAGGCGCGGAGCGAGGCCGAGCTCTACGAGGCGGCGGCCGGCCTCTTCGATGGCGCGGGACCGCCGGAGGAGGGCGTGGTGCTCGCCTCCGCCCTCCACGGCTGGGGCGTCGGCAAGCTCCTGGCCGCCGTCGAGCGGCGCGTCGACGACGAGCCCCTGCCCGATGGCGTCTACGAAATCGGCTGAGGGACAGCGCGGCGTCGACACCCCCTGCCTCTCCGCCCCTCCGACGCGCCTCGCGGCGCGCGCCCTCTCTCAATCTCCCCCATGGTTGCGAGGCAATCGCAACGGAAAATTGCGGTACTCATGGGCGGTTGGCTTGGAGCGGATTGAAAGCGGCAAAGGATGACAGGACCCCCGGTTCGAGCCTTCGCAAGCGTACCAGGCTGGACGAAATCAAGAACCTTCGTGCTAAGATTCACATTGGTGTAGCGCCTACCCCTAGCCACCTTTCCGGCAAATGGGTGCGAAGCGACGGCCAAGAAGCGGAAGCGCCTCGAGACCCGCATGTTTCAATCCTCACCCATTCAAGCAAGCGGGTGCGACCCCAGGAGCAGCTTCGGGTGCTGCTCCTGAACACCAAGTTTCAATCCTCACCCACTCAAGTAAGTGGGTACGACGGGCAAGATATGGCTCTAAAATTGGGGCCATGAATGGCCAGTTTCAATCCTCGCCCACTCAAGCAAATGGGTGCGACGCGCCTAGCCTACCACGCAAAACGTCGCTGGCGTGGGTTTCAATCCTCACCCCACTCAAGCAAGTGGGTGCGACTCCGTGTGGAGCAGGTGCGTCAGCCGCGCCTTCTCGATGTTTCAATCCTCACCCACCTAGGCAAGTGGGTGCGACCGCGGCCCACACCACGACGATCGCGGCGCCGGCGTTTCAATCCTCACCCACCCTAGGCAAGTGGGTGCGACATCTCAAGCCGGTCTGGGTAGAGCCGCACATCCTCGTTTCAATCCTCACCCACCTAGGCAAGTGGGTGCGACGGGCGCCGAGGCCGACGGCCGGGTGAGCGCGAAGATGTTTCAATCCTCACCCACCTAGGCAAGTGGGTGCGACGCTCCTGCCAGCCCTGGCCCTCGACGAACCACCGGTTTCAATCCTCACCCACCTAGGCAAGTGGGTGCGACTTCGCCGGCATCGTGCAGACGTCCTCCGCCCTCTATGTTTCAATCCTCACCCACCTAGGCAAGTGGGTGCGACGATCGCCCGCACGGCCTTATTGCCCCACCGCTCGGCGTTTCAATCCTCACCCACCTAGGCAAGTGGGTGCGACGCGAGCTCTCCCGCTGCCCAACATCTATGACCAGAAGTTTCAATCCTCACCCACCTAGGCAAGTGGGTGCGACTTCGCAACGCGGCGGATGCGGGCCGGAGCCTAAAGGTTTCAATCCTCACCCACCTAGGCAAGTGGGTGCGACGGCGCTCGATCCCGATCTGCTGGATGGTATTCCAGTTTCAATCCTCACCCACCTAGGCAAGTGGGTGCGACTCTTCGTGGAGCCCTTCACGGATGAGCAGTTCAAGTTTCAATCCTCACCCACCTAGGCAAGTGGGTGCGACCTTCCGGTCGTCCTCCGCGCGCGCGACCGCCTGCGTGTTTCAATCCTCACCCACCTAGGCAAGTGGGTGCGACGTCCTGCAAGAGCGGCATGACCTCCCGCGCGATCTGGTTTCAATCCTCACCCACCTAGGCAAGTGGGTGCGACCCTGCAAACAGGTTCGCCATTAGGAAGACGATACCCAGGTTTCAATCCTCACCCACCTAGGCAAGTGGGTGCGACTCGGCCAGCGCCTCGGCTTCATGCGGCGCCAACTTGTTTCAATCCTCACCCACCTAGGCAAGTGGGTGCGACGTTGTCCACAAAGTCCGTGGTCGCCGACGTGTCGTTGTTTCAATCCTCACCCACCTAGGCAAGTGGGTGCGACCGCCGCGTGATCTCGCCGACGTGCTCCGCCGCCTGCCGTTTCAATCCTCACCCACCTAGGCAAGTGGGTGCGACCACCGCTTCGAGCCGCTCGACTTCGTGCTCGTCTCGTTTCAATCCTCACCCACCTAGGCAAGTGGGTGCGACGCGTCTTAGTGTTTTTGATCTGCGGGAATAGCTGTTGGTTTCAATCCTCACCCACCTAGGCAAGTGGGTGCGACGATGTACGGCTGTGAGCCGAGCGCCCAGTCCGAGTTTCAATCCTCACCCACCTAGGCAAGTGGGTGCGACTGTGGACTGCATAGCGAGGCCACGTGATACCGTTCCTGTTTCAATCCTCACCCACCTAGGCAAGTGGGTGCGACTTGAGCTTCTTCCATCCCTCGCCCTCGACGTACCACCGGTTTCAATCCTCACCCACCTAGGCAAGTGGGTGCGACGCGATCCTCGCCGGGCTCTCGGCGTGGGTATGGCCGTTTCAATCCTCACCCACCTAGGCAAGTGGGTGCGACTTCGGAAGCTCAATCAGTGGCATCGCGGGGCGGTGTCATGTTTCAATCCTCACCCACCTAGGCAAGTGGGTGCGACGCGGCAATTCACCCGTGAATCGGGCTTGGTCAAGTAGTTTCAATCCTCACCCACCTAGGCAAGTGGGTGCGACCGCCAGGCCCCTCGTGCGCCAGATGGACCTCCTCGGGTTTCAATCCTCACCCACCTAGGCAAGTGGGTGCGACCAGGGAGCGCACAGGCGCACAAGGGAGAGTGCAACCATGTTTCAATCCTCACCCACCTAGGCAAGTGGGTGCGACGGCTCCCACGGAACCGGGACCGCACCTACGCGGAGGCGTTTCAATCCTCACCCACCTAGGCAAGTGGGTGCGACGTCCGGGTTTGGCACGTACTCAACCTTCCATCCGTAGTTTCAATCCTCACCCACCTAGGCAAGTGGGTGCGACTTGCCACTTGTGTACTGTCTCCCAACGCAACCATTTTGTTTCAATCCTCACCCACCTAGGCAAGTGGGTGCGACGGTATCCTCGGCGCCCCATAGGCCCGGCAGCCACTCGGCGTTTCAATCCTCACCCACCTAGGCAAGTGGGTGCGACACCATCTAGGAGCCTTTCAGGTGGTCGAGGTTGCCCTGTTTCAATCCTCACCCACCTAGGCAAGTGGGTGCGACGCCTGGGTTGCGCCAAGTATTTCGTCCACGGCTACCGCGTTTCAATCCTCACCCACCTAGGCAAGTGGGTGCGACTCGGGGTCCGGTCCGGCGGCGACGATCCGCAAGTACTCGTTTCAATCCTCACCCACCTAGGCAAGTGGGTGCGACCACGCGGCCCTTCCTCAACTGCTCCATGTATGACCCGTTTCAATCCTCACCCACCTAGGCAAGTGGGTGCGACCCGGCCCATGTCGCGGGCCGTCTCCCCAAGGGCCGTGAAGTTTCAATCCTCACCCACCTAGGCAAGTGGGTGCGACCAGTCGGCACTGTCTTCCTCCTGTTCGGGCATATCGTTTCAATCCTCACCCACCTAGGCAAGTGGGTGCGACCCCAAAACCCAACCGCAGAGGAGGTCAGGAGATGGTGTTTCAATCCTCACCCACCTAGGCAAGTGGGTGCGACGGAAGCGCCGGAACGCTATCGACTGCGGCGAAGGATGCGTTTCAATCCTCACCCACCTAGGCAAGTGGGTGCGACGGTTGACGCACCGTCTCGTGAAACACCTGTGGTCGATCTGTTTCAATCCTCACCCACCTAGGCAAGTGGGTGCGACCGACCTCATCGCCCAGGCGGTCGACCTCGCCGGCGAGTTTCAATCCTCACCCACCTAGGCAAGTGGGTGCGACACGGAGACCCCTACCCAGACGTTGGCGGGGAAGGTTCTGTTTCAATCCTCACCCACCTAGGCAAGTGGGTGCGACGTGCCGATGATCGTGAGCCTGCATGTGACCTCGAACGCGTTTCAATCCTCACCCACCTAGGCAAGTGGGTGCGACCCGGCGCCGGGAGCCGTCTAGTGGCCGGGGCCGTCTTGGTTTCAATCCTCACCCACCTAGGCAAGTGGGTGCGACCCGTCACCCTCGACGGCTAGCTCGGCCTCGACTAATGGGTTTCAATCCTCACCCACCTAGGCAAGTGGGTGCGACCGGCAACACGGGCATCAACGTGACGGTCTACGGCATGTTTCAATCCTCACCCACCTAGGCAAGTGGGTGCGACGGGGTCTGCCCCGTGAGGCTCCATTGTGGTCCGGCACCCTTCGGCCTGCAACCAACCCTCCCAGGGGCCGCGAACGTGCAGGTCTGCGATCCCCAGGCTGTTCTGACCCTGGAGCCTCTCGCAGAGCGCACAAGGACCGGCCTCTGGAGGTGCACCGCGAACCTCCCGGCAGCGGGCACCTCACTGGACGTTCGCGCTGGACCTAAAGGACCAAGGGGTTTCGGATGTCTAAGCGCGGTTGTCGCCCGGACACAAAGGTGTACTGCTCATGAGGCTCACGCAGCCGGTACGTGCGGATGCTGTCCACCCGTTTGTCGATTACCCGTTCCAAGTCGTGGTGCAGAAGCTCAACCTGTTCGGGGGCCAGTACACACTCGAAGACCGATTTCTGGACCCGCTGGCCGTAGGCCTCGCAGATCTTGGCTACTCGCCGCAGCCGACCCTGCCCGGCACGCGTCTCCGTGGATACGTCGTATACGACCAAGAGTTCCATGCGCTCCCCCTAACGCGCCACGTAGGACGGATAGTGAGCGAGATCACCCCGGAGATGCCGGGCAAGCAACCGGGCCTGAACATGTGGCACGAGCCCGAGGGCAAGCTTCTGCCTCATAAGGCGATGTGTGACCGTGCGTTTTTTGCGATCCTGGTAGGCTGCCAGCACGATGCGTCGCCCAGCGTCCGTCAGATGGACTGCCCCTCCTTCTAACACCTCGAAGTCGTCAGCACCAAGCTGCCGGCGGTTGATCAGCGTCACTGCGAGCCGATCCGCCACCAACGAGCGAAACTCCTCCATCAGGTCGAGGGCCAACGCCGGGCGGCCGGGGCGCAGGGCGTGAAGGTAGCCCACCTGGGGGTCCAGCCCCACTCCTTCTAGCGCACTGGCGCATTCCTCTCTAAGCAGTGCGTAGAGGAACGAGAGCAATGCATTGGTCCTGTCCCGTGGGGGACGCCGCGACCGTCGTTCGAAGGTGAAGGTTTCCCCGTCCTTGCGAATGAGCTCGTCGAAGACGCTGAAGTAGACCCTTGCTGCATCTCCTTCCGCACCGCGAATGAAGTCCAATCCCTCCGCTTTGTGCAGGTCCTTTAGGGCACTGGCGAGGTCATCGGCTGCGCGCCGGAGAAGCTCGGATGGCGTTCCGCGCCGGTCACGCGCACCGCGCAGGAGCACGAGACGGCTGTTCTGGACTTTGGCGGCAACCACCTGCCGGGCTATTCGTGACGGCCAACCGGGCGTATCCAGCGCCTGATGTTGGGCTCTCCGGAGGAGAACGTTTCCTCGCACAGGGCCCTCCAGACGTGCCTTGAACCTCCCGTTACCACTCATGAAGCTTATGGTGCGTCCATCTTCGGCACAGCGGTGAATGAGCAAGGGGCTCACCGCGACCGACCCGAAAGTCACGATGCTATCGAGGCGGACCAAGGGGGCGCGGAGATTCGTCTCACCTTCGATGACGACCCTGACGGCATCGTGGTCGAGGTGCAACGAGGCTCCGGGGGTTAGCACGTAAAGCGTGTTGAGTAGCTCAAACATCAAACCAGCCCTCGACAGCCTCGTCGCTTGCTGGCTTGAATAGGGCTCCCTGGTAGCCCCGGACACGTGAAGCCTCACCCACGACCGATGGCAGACATGCGTTGACAAGAGAGCAATCGCGGCAGCGGCTGTCGTTCACTGGGGGTGGCAACCGCTGCTCAGCCAACTGCGTCCGCACGGCCGCAACAGCCGCCCGCATACGCTCTCGGAGCTCGCCGTCGATGGCTATTCGGACGCGTCGCCTCGTGCGGTGCGAATAAAGAGCCCCGTAAGGAACCGCTGCATCGAACATCTCTTCCAAACAGAGCGCCTGTGCGCAGAGTTGAAGCGCCGCGTGTCCACCGGTGATCCGACCCACCTTATACTCGACCGGCATCAGCGCTTCTGGACGAAGCTCAACAAGATCAGCTTTCCCAACCAAACCGAGGGCGTCGGACCAGAGCGGAAGGGCCCGCAGCTGCCGTACTCCCCTAGGCGCCGTCGTTTCGCCTAGGTCGATTCGCTCGTGACTGAGGCGCCCCCGCACCGTGAAGACGTTTTCGTCGAACGTCTGCTCCACATGGATAAGGGCGCACTGCCGGGGACAGTAGCTGAAATGCTCAAGCGCCGAGATTGGGACGACGAGATCCGTTTCCCGTGCCATTCTCTTCGAGTCTCACCCCACGAGGGCCGTCAACGTCACGCCAGCGACGCCCTCTAAGGGTCCCCCGGCCGGCCTCGCCACCGTATAGTCAGCGAAGGATCGCGGCGCGGCTGCCTCGCTCCCGGGTGTCTGGATAACGTCAAAGAGACGATGGGCAGCGGCGTTCCCTAACTTGCTCTCGTGACTGAATACGTAGAGTCCGCGGCAGCCCATCTCGCCGCGCGAGGCCGACCGATCGACGTCCCACATCATCTGGAGGGCATCCCAGAACAGCTTGAGGTCATCGCCATCGACGCCGGTGCTCTCCGCGAAGTGGGGATTGAAGAAGCCGTGCGCACGATACAGACCGTAATGGACCGTTGACTTCCGCCCCATGGTTCCGAAATTGGTCGCCTCGCCCGCAGAGTCCTCACGGTTCACGTCACCCTTGTTCTGGGCCGGCCCCACAATGCTCGAATCGAGAGGGACAATGGGGTCAATCGACCGGGCGAAGGTGAGCTGCATGGGCCCTCGCACCTGGCCGGCGTTGTGTTCCTTCATGGACATCACCGCGCCGAACATGCGCACGTCGTAGAACTCTTCGCACATCCAGCGGCGGCCGTCGCCGGGCTCAGGCGCCCCACCCCCATTGGATCGCTGGTCGAAGATGCGAGCGCGTTGGTCCGCAAGGAACCGGCCGTGTTGCACATAGACCTTGAAACGTCCATCACCGTGTGCAAGGTCGACGTAGTCGCGAACCTTGCGCTTTATCGCGACGTCGGTTACCAGGCCCTGCATCGTCTCGGGGTCGACGCGGGGCAAGTTGCCGGCGTCGGGGTCTCCGTTAGGGTTGCCGTCCCGCACGTCGAAGAGCAGGACGAAATCATGGCGTCGGCCGACGTCCGTAGTAACTGAATCGGACATGACTAGTTCTCCTCCTCAGCGTCAATGATCGTGTCCTTCGTGTCCGGCTCTGTCTCTCGCAATGCGGTACGGCTGAGGGCCGCCGCGCGGTCGTGGGCTCGCTGATGGTAGTAGCCCAGCGAGAAGAGCGCTTGTTGCTGAAGCGACAGGGTCTTGGGGAACGCGTTGATTTGCCCGCACACTTCCATGAGGCGATTCTTGAGGCCGCCGCGCCTGGGATCGTCCAGCTTGGCGAGGTGCGGTTGCGCGCCTCGGAGCAGCGCCCCGAATACGACTGCGGGCGTAGAAGAGGCGGCACCGTAGTAGCGGTCCACGACGGTGGCATTCACGCGACCTAGGGCCGCGTATTGGACGCTCTCGATGACCGCAAGCAATCGGCCGCAGTGGTAGGCGGGTTCCGGGTGTTCTGGCTCCAGTGCAACCATGTATCCCTCCTTGGGATGTGAGACTTCCTGGCTCAGCAGTACGAGTTTGATGAGCGAGGCCCGCTCCATGCTGACTCGCTGTTCCGCCCGATTGCGCCTAACCGCTTGGAAGGCCACCTCCATGGGTACCGGCGTACCCGCCAAGGCGGCGCGAAAGAGGCTGCGGGACGTCGCGGCGGAGAGGTCGTTTGCCTTCTTGACAGTCGAAACCGCCAATCGAAAGAGACCCAGCGGGCGCGGGTTGTCACCGCGCGGATCTCCGTCCCGCGGGACGGAGATCCGCTGGAGCTCGAACCACCGAGCCACGCTTTCCTGAACCCCACCCACGGTTGTATCGATCCAGTCGCGCACAACGGCCCGCCCTCCGCTTGCGGAAAGGGAAACGGCATAGAAGGCCGTCTCGTCCTCGACTCTGGCGTAGCGACCGCTTCGCAGCGAGTCGAGCAGCGTTTTCACCTGTGCAGGGTCTGGTTCCCGCATGAGACCTCCAAAGTCGAATTCAACGGGGTCTCGGGTCCAGAAGATGAATGTCGTACCGCCGACTGTGAGCCTGGTGTCGTCTCCTGCAAGTAGATCGTTCGCCGCCCGCGTGAAAGCTTCGCCGCACTCCTGGCATGTCGGCGCGGTCCTGGAGGCCCTGAGTCCATATGACTCGAACGCCTCGGCGTTGGCGGAGATGATTGCGGTCCCGGAGGACTGCCCTCCCCGGATCCCCTTGACCTTCGCCTGCAGGCGTTCAAGCACGGGCTTGCGTTCTCCACACACTAGGCACTGTGCAGTGGCCTCCGCGCCGGGAGCGTGCACAGAGCGCCAAAACTGCTGTACCCGGGGTAGGTAGATGGGCAACACTTCGCTGCCGTCGAGGAGTACGCTGAAGGTCACCTTAAGCCCATAGTCCCACCCCTCGCCGAGATCGAGTTGGTCTACTCCCCCTCGTTCATAGAAGCGTTGCACGGCCATTACCGCGGGCTCCTCTGTCTCAACCGCACAGCGCTCGAGGAGTTCGCGATACGCAGC
>DAOUKH010000053.1:0-1674 GCA_034421515.1 Dehalococcoidia bacterium | reverse complement strand
CGGATGTTGTAGCCCGCCCGCGCCGCCTCGGCGACCTTTTCGATGAACTCCCGGCGCGGCTCGGCGTCGAAGCGCTCGACGTTGTTCATGGGCCGGTACTGGCAGGCGAGGATGGCGTTGAGGAGGTTGGTCTCGACCTTCTGGCCGCGGCCGGTGCGCTCGCGGGCGAGGAGGGCGCCGACGATGCCGAGCGCGAGGAAGACGCCGGCCGAGTAGTCGCTGATCGAGGTGGTGGTCATGCCGAGGCCGTCGGGGGCGAAGGTGCCCTCGTGGGCGATCACCCCGCCGATGGCCTGCGCCACCATGTCGAAGGCGCCGCGGTGGGCGTAGGGGCCGGTGTGACCGTAGGCGGTGATCTCGCCGTAGACCAGCCTTGGGTTGAGAGGCGCCAGCGTCTCGTAGTCGATGCCGAGGCGCTTGGCGGCCTGGGGACGAACGTTGACGACGACGGCGTCGACGCGCTCGACGATCCGCCGGACGATGTCGGCGGCGTCAGCCTTCTTCAGGTCGACGACGAAGCTGCGCTTGGTACGGTTGACCTGAAGGAAGCCGCGCCCCTCGCCGTCGAGCGGCACAGAGAAGCGCATGCGGTCGCCGCCCGGCGGCTCGATCTTGAGCACGTCGGCGCCTAGGTCGGCGAGGACCATAGTGCAGTAGGGCCCGGCGATGTACTCGGTGAAGTCGGCGATGCGAACACCGGACAGGATGCCGGACACTGCGCCCTCCCGCGTGCCGCAAGCACGGCCGCGCCGCGCGTAAGTGTACGCCACACGGGAAGCGGGCGCGGATCGCGCCCTTGGCGGGCTATGGAGTTAGGAGGGGCCGGCGGCTTACCAGCGGCCGCCGCCACCGCCGCCGCGGCGTCCGCCGCCGCCGCGGTCCTCACGAGGACGAGCCTCGTTGACCGTCAGGGTGCGGCCCTGGAACTCGGTGCCGTTGAGCGCCTGGATGGCGGTCTCGGCCTCGTCGTCGTTCGGCATTTCGACGAAGCCGAAGCCCTTCGACCTGCCGGAGTACCGGTCGGTGATGAGCCGGACGTCGTCGATCTTACCGTGGGGGGTAAAGAGGGACTCGAGATCGGGCTGGGTCGCGTCGAACGAGAGGTTGCCTACGTAGATATTCACGCAACGCTCCTTGGGAAAAATGGCGCCTGGATCAAGCTAGCGTCGCGCGCCCGAGTGGAGGACACAGGAAGGCATACGGGACATTCGCCATGTTCAAGACGGCAATAGCATACCACTTCGGTGGAATCCCGCGCCCGTGGGCGGTGTCGCACAGGGGACGGCAAGGAGGAGGAGAAGGTGGTCGGGGCGAGTGGATTTGAACCACCGACCCCCTGCACCCCATGCAGGTGCGCTACCGGGCTGCGCCACGCCCCGACGTCTCGGAAGTACGCCGCTCCCAGAAGTGGGAAGCGCCCCGACCATCGGACAGAATAGCACGCCCCCTTCGACGGCGGCAACGAATGCGACGGGCGCGGAGAGGTCCCGCGACGGTTTACGTCCCGCGCGCATCGCCCTAGAATCGAGGCCGACGGCCCAGCACACGATTACCGGAGGACGCTATGGACCAGCGCATCGGCGTCGACGTCTACTTCGACTGCGTCTGACCCCACGTCTATCAAGCAGCAGTTTGGCTGCGAAAGGTCAAAGAGCGGAAGGGCGACGCGCTGCA
>DAOUKH010000052.1:0-19776 GCA_034421515.1 Dehalococcoidia bacterium | reverse complement strand
ACAGCCCCGAGCAGGCCCGTTACCACATCTACTACACCCGCTCCGAGGACAACGGCGAGACGTGGGGCTTCGTCGACGAACGGCTCAACATCCGGTCGGACGACGCGCGCGTGACCGACTTCCCGTCGAACCCGAACAAGGGCTTCCCAGGGGGCCGGTTCATCGGCGACTACATCGCCGTGGCCGCGGCCGGAGAGGAAGTCTACCTCGTCTGGCCCGACACCCGGTTGGGCGAGTTCGGGCCGACGAACCAGAAGATCGGCTTCGCGCGCCGGCAGGCCATTCCCTCGCCTGAGATCTTCATCAGCCCGCCCTCGGGCCCCGGCGGCCAGCAGGTGACGGTGCAAGGGTTCAACCTGCAGCCCGACCTCAACGTCTTCATCCAAGCCGGCGGCGTCACCATCGCCACCGAACGGACGAACGCCAGCGGGCGCTTCACCACCACCCTGTTCATGCCGGTGTCGAGCGAGGGCGCGCAGAACGTTCGCGTCTTCGACGAATCGGGCAACTTCGCCCAGGCCTCCTACTACACCGACTTCGGCTTCGGCGACATTCAGAAGGAGACGCAGGCGCTCGCCGAGGCCATCGAAGGGCTCCTCGCCGCGGCCCCGGCGACCGGCGCCGACCCCGATCCGGAAGAGACGCCTGGGCCGTCCGGCGAGTTCGGCGTCGGCGACAACGGCGATAACGACGGCAAAGGAAACGGCGGCTCCGAGTGGTGGGTCGTGCTGTTGGCGGCGCTCGTCGGCGCATTGGTCGGCGGGCTGATCGCGGGCGGCATTCTGCTCCGCGCCGCGCGCGGCGGTGGCGCACCGCCGCCTCAGACGTCAACCCCGCCGGATACCCCGGCGGCCCCGGCGGCGACCGCGCAGCCCGCCATGGCTCCGGAACCGGAAGCCGCGGCCCAGCCGGATGCACCTGCGGAGCCAGAGACGGCGCCGGAGCCGGACAGTCCTGCACAATCCGACGCCCCGGCCGAGCCCGATACGCCGGCGGATGCGAGCGAAGAGAGCCGGGGAGGGAGCTAGGGAGATGCGACGGACCTTCCTGATCAAGGGCCTTCCCGTTGTGCTCGCCGCTATGCTCGTGGCGGCGGCCTGCTCGGGCGGCGAGGACCCAACGGCCGTGCCCACGGCCACGCCCCAAGAGGCCGCCCCCACCGCGACGAGCACCGCTCCCGCCGCGACTCCCGTCCCCACCGCCCGGCCGGCGGCTTACAGCCCTCCCCACGAGCGGCCCGGCCCCGCCGTGGACCGCATCTTCTTCAAGAGCTTCTTCGTCGACCGCGCTCCGCTCGACTTCCAGAACGGCGAAATGGACTTCTACCTCTTCGGCCTGAAGACCTCCGGGGCGGCCGAACTGCGCGGCGAGCCCGGCGTCCGTCTCGAAGAGGCCCCCGCCACGACCCTCTCCATCGTGCTCAACCCAGCGCCCGCGCCCGAAGGGCAGCTCAACCCCTTCTCGATCAAGGAAGTGCGCCAAGCCGTTCAGCAGTTGGTCGACCGCGACTTCATCGCCAGCGACATTTATCAGGGCCAAGCCCTCCCCATGCTGACGCACCTGAGCCCCACCGACTTCGATTACCTCACCGTCTTCGAGGCCGTGAAGGAGTCCGACTACCGCTTCGACCCCGAGTTCGCCCGCGGCGTCATCGACCGGGCGATGACCGGCGCCGGTGCGGAGAAGATCGGCGGCGTCTGGAACTACGACGGCGAACCCATCCGCCTCAAGTTCATCGTCCGCGTCGAGGACGAGCGCCGCGCCATCGGCGACCTCCTCCGCGCCGAGCTCGAGCGCGCCGGCTTCCTCGTCTCGCCCTCCTATCAGGAATTCGCCCCCGCCGTCCTCAACGTCTACTCCTCCGACCCGCAGGCGTTCCAGTGGCACGCCTACACCGAAGGCTGGAGCCGCGGCGCGCCCCAGCGCTACGACTTCGGCACGATCAACCAGATGCTCGCCCCCTGGCAGGGCAACATGCCCGGCTGGCTCGCCTCCGGCTTCTGGCAGTACCAGAACGACGAGCTCGACGACCTGGGCCAGCGCATCTTCAGAGGTGAGTTCAACGGCGTGGACGAGCGCAACCGGCTCTACCGCCGCATGACCGAGATCGGCCTCGACCAGTCCATCCGCGTCTGGGTCGCCACGGTCAACAACAGCTTCCCCGTCCGCGAGGAGGTCGAGGGCGTCACCGCCGACCTCGTCGCCGGCCCCAAGACGGCCCGCTCCATCCGCGAGTCCTACATTCCAGGGCAGGACGAACTGACTTTGGGCAGCCTCTGGGTCTGGACGGAGCGCTCGACGTGGAACCCCGTCGGCGGCTTCGGCGACCTCTACAGCAGCGACATCTTCCGTCACCTCGTCGATTCGCCCATCTCGAACCACCCCTTCACCGGCCTCCCCACGCCCTACCGGGCAAGCTTCGACGTCGAGACCGCCGGCCCCACCGGCACGCTGTCCATTCCGAACGACGCCGTCGCATGGGACCCGGTGGACAACGTCTGGGCTCTCGCCGAGGCCACCCAGGCCACCAGCAAGGTGACCTTCGACTTCTCCAACTACTTCCGCTCGAATTGGCACCACGGCCAGCCCATCACCATGGCCGACGTGATGTACTCCATCGCCCAGCAGTACGAGATCTCGTACGACCCGGCGAAATCGGCCATCGAGTTCGCCCTCGGCGCGACGGCCCGGCCCTATCTCGACACCTTCCGCGGCTATCGCATCGCCGACGGCAACACCTTGGAGGTCTACCTCGACTTCTGGCACTTCGAGGAGAGTCTCATCGGCTCCTACGCCAGCCCCTCCGGCCTGACCACGCCGTGGGAGCTGCTGGCCGCGATGGACGAGCTCGTCTTCGAGAAGCGCCGCGCTGCCTACAGCGACACCACCGCGGCGCGCTTCAGCGTCCCCTGGATCAGCCTCGCCATGAAGCAGGACGCCAACCTCGTCGAGCGCACCCTTGTCGAGTTCAACAACGACGCCTTCGTGCCCGAAGGCGTGTTCGTGGTCAACGACCGCGCCCTCGTCAGCGCGGAGGAAGCCTCCGCCCGCTATCAGGCGGCCATCGACTGGTTCGACGAACACGACATGCTCGTGATCGGCAACGGCCCCTTCTCCCTGCAACGCTACGACCCGCCGGCCCAGTTCGCCGAGCTTGAGGCCTTCCGCGATCCGTCCTATCCCTACCAGCCCGGCGACTTCTACCTGGGCAGCGCCCCCCGCGTCGACATCGTCCGCGTCGAGTCGGACGACGTCGAAAGCGGCGTCGACGCCTCGGTATCCGTCGAGGCGCAGGGGCCGGGCCGGCTTGGGCTGCGATACGTCTTCTTCGACCCCGCAGCGGGCAGCGTCGTGGCCTCCGGCGAAGCCGACGCCGGCGCGGGAGTGCTAACGGTCCCGTTGCCCGGATCGCTCACCGCCGACCTCGAACCGGGTCTCTACCAGCTCTTCGTCGCCGCCTACTCCGACGAGGTCGTCAGCCTCACCGAGCGCCGCATCGACATCGAGATCATCGGCTGATCCATTTCCGGCCTCTCCCCCTCTGGGGGAGATTTGAGAGAGGGCGCGCGCCGTCAGGCGCGCGAGCGCCCGCAGGGCGCTGCCGGAGCAGGCACCCCGGACACACGCCCATTCGCGGGGCGGTATCATGGCGCTGAGATCATGACAGTCCTCAAGCCGCTGGCGGTCCGCTTGCTCACGCTGGTGGCCGTGCTTTTCCTCGTGCTCGTGGCGCTCGTGGTCACCCTCGGCGCCACCGGCTTCTCCGACCGCCTTCTCGAGGCGCAGATCGGCGAAGACCTGCGCGGCCTGCGCGTCACCCTCTCCCAGACGATCAGGGACCCGGAACAACTCGAGGAAACGCTCGACGTCCGCCGCCAGGAGCTCGTCGAGTTCTACGACCTCGACCAGAGCTGGGTGCGGCGGCTCCCCGCCACCGTGGCCCGCGTCATCACCCTCGACCTCGGTGAGGCGCGCTCCCTAAAGAGCTTCTCCGGCAGCCGCGAGGTCTCCGACATCGTGTGGGACCGGCTCCCCAACACCGCGCTGCTGCTCACCACCAGCCTCGTCATCACCGCCGTGGTCGGCCTCGCGCTCGGCGTGAAGCTGGCGACCCGCATCGGCACCAAGGTCGACCGCGCCGTCTCCTACTTCTCCGCGGTCTCGTTCGCCATGCCCGCGTGGTGGATGGGGATACTGATGATCCTCATCTTCGCCTTCAAGCTCGACATCCTGCCCTCCGGCGGCATGTACAGCACGCCCCCGCCCGAGGCCGGCTTTCTGCGCTTCCTCGACCTCCTCAAGCACTCCATCCTGCCCGTGATCACCCTCGTCCTGGTCAGCGTCGGGCCCTACATCTACTCCGTGCGCACCATGACCATGACCGTGGCGCAGGAAGACCACGTCACCATGGCGCGCGCCAAGGGCATGCCCGAGGGCATCGTCAACCGCCGGCACATCCTCCGCGTCGCCGCCCCGCCCATCGTGACCGGCCTGATCCTGGGACTCGCGGGTTCCCTCGGCGGCTCGATCCTCGTCGAGACCATCTTCAACTGGCAGGGCATGGGCCGGCTCTACTTCGACGCCGTGGCGGGGACGCCCGACGAAAACGTCATCGTCGCGCTCACCTTCGTCTTTACCCTGCTCTACGTCGCGGCGCGCTTCATCCTTGAAGTCCTCTACGTCATCCTCGACCCGCGGGTGCGGTACTCGTCATGACGGGCCGCAACATCTTCAAGGAACTCCTCGCGACGTGGCCGGGCAAGCTCGGCATCGGCCTCTTCGCCATCCTCGTCATCCTCTCCCTCTACGTGCTGATTCGCTTCCCTCTGAGCTGGGGCGAGGAGACATGGAGCGACCCGGCGCAGTGGGCCGACAACCCCGGCGCGGTGCCTCCCATCTGGTCGACGGCGCTCACCACGCGCGCCGACGTCCCGCACCGCGACTATGTCGTCAGCGAGGCGACCGAGGTCCGGCCCACCCAGTCCGGCGAGCTCCGCACCTACACCGCCGCCGTCGACTACGACTCGGACCGCCCGCCGACGTTCACCAACTTCTCCGTGAGCGGCGTCACGTTCTACGACCGCCCGCCGGTCCTCACCGTGACGCTAGCGCGGCCGGACGACAGCACCGTCGTGCTGTTCCGGCAGCCCGTCCGCGGCCCCCGCGAGGATGAGTCCGCGCCGTACCTGCGCTTCCACGAAGACGCCCTGCGGGTGAACCTCTCCTCCCAGCCCTCCGCTGCCGACGCCGTGGTCGACTTCATGCGCGACGAGTACGGCGCCAGGTTCCGGGCCTCGGAGCTGGCCCAAGACCTCGACCGCGCCCTCTTCGGCGTCCCCGACGCCGAGGCGCCCGGCGGCTTCGCCCTGCTCAAGGGCACGTACGAGCTGCGGCTGCGCGCATCCTTCCAAGACCCGCGCGACTCCCTGGAGGAAGCCCGCTTCGTGGTCGGGGGTACGGTCTTCGGACTGATGGGCACCGACAGCCTGGGGCGGGACCTGACGGAAGGGCTGCTCTTCGGCCTGCCCGTGGCGCTCTTCATCGGCCTGATGGCCTCCGTGGTCACCACCGCCATGGGCACGGCGCTGGGCGTCATCAGCGGCTACGCCGGCGGCCGCACCGACCTCTTTATCCAGCGCCTCGCCGACCTCGTCGCCAACGTTCCGTTGCTGCCGCTCCTCATTTTCTTCGTCTTCGTGGTCGGCTCGAACCTGTACCTCATCATCGGGTTGCTCATCATCTTCAGTTGGCCCGGACTCACCATTCTCGTCCGCTCGATGGTGCTACAGCTCCGGGAAGGGCAGTTGGTCGAGTCGGCCATTACGATGGGTGCGTCGAGGTGGCGCATCATGTACCGGCATATCTTCCCTCAGATTGCTCCCTTCATCTTCGCGCAGATGATCTTCTTCGCCCCCGCCGCGATTCTCGCCGAAGCCGGACTCAGCTTCCTCGGCCTCGGTGACCCCTCCATCCCGACGTGGGGGCAGATCCTCGAGAGCGGCTTCCGCACCGGCGCCGCCTTCCTGGGCTACTGGTGGTGGATCATCCCGCCGGGGGCGCTCATCATCATCACCGCGGTGACCTTCATGCTGATTTCCTTGGGCATGGAGCCGGTGGTCAACCCGCGGCTGCGGCGGGGGCGCTGATGGCCTTCCTCGACGTCCGCGGCCTCCGCCTCTACTACGGCACGCCCCGGGGCGACGTGCGCGCCGTCGACGGCGTCAGCTTCGCCATCGAGAAGCCGGGCGAGGCCGTGGGCGTCGTCGGCGAGTCCGGCAGCGGCAAGACGAGCCTCGCCCTCGCCCTCATGCGTCTCCTCCCCGCTAACGTCAGCGACAGTGGCGGCTCGGTCATGCTCGACGGCGAAGACCTGACCGCGCTCACCGACGAGGACTTCCGGTCGCGCATCCGCGCCCGGTCCATCGCCATGGTGGCCCAGGGCGCGATGAACTCGCTCAACCCCGTTTTGCGTGTCGGTGGGCAGATCGTCGAGCGGATGCTCGCCGACGGAGCGGTTCCCAAGGACGAGGCGATGGAGAAAGCCGCCGAGATCGTCGAGCTCGTGGGCCTCCCCCGCGAAGTCCTCGACCGCTACCCCCACGAGCTCAGCGGCGGGATGAAGCAGCGGGTCGGCATCGCCACCGCTCTCGTTATGTCGCCCCGCATCGTCATCCTCGACGAGCCAACCTCGGCCCTCGACGTCAGCGTCCAGGCCCAGGTTATGAACCTGCTGAAGCGGCTCAAGGCCGAGCAGTCCTTGGGAATGATCTTCATCACCCACGACATCGCCCTCGCCAGCGATCTCTGCGACCGCATCGTCGTCGCCTACGGCGGCGAGCACGTCGAGTCCGGCGTCGCCGACGAGGTCATCCTCGACCCCAAGCACCCCTACACGCAGAAGCTCCTCGCCAGCATCCCGCGCATGGACGGCGCCGAGAAGCCGGAGTTCCTCGAAGGCTCGCCGCCCGACCTCGTCGAGCCGCCCGGGGGGTGCCGCTTCCACCCGCGGTGCCCCCACGCCTTCGACCGGTGCGGCGCCGAGTCGCCGCCGCCCTTCAACGTCGGGGAGTCCCGGAGCGTGCGCTGCTGGCTCTACGCCCCCGAAGAGCCGCCCGCGGACGCGCCCTAGACGTCCGTCGGCTTGTCCAGCTCGACCTCCGTCAGGTACCAGGAGTCCTGGGCCGAGAGGTACCAGCCGCTCACGTAGGGCTTCACCAGGACGCGGTCGCTGTGGTACCCGAGCGGGATCGCCGCCGTGTCCTCCAGCATCAGGCGGTTCGCCTCCTCGTAGAGGGCGAACCGCGCATCCTGGTCCTGCTCCACCCGCGCCCGCTCTAGGAGCCGGTCGACGGCGGGGTTCGAATACCGCCCGGTGTTGTTCACCGACCGGCTATGGAAGAGCACGTCCAGGAAGTTCTCCGGATCGGGATAGTCGGCCACCCACCCGTACTCGAAGACGTGCGCCCGCGACTCGGCGATCTCTGCGCGAAGATCGTTCGTCGCCGTCCCCACAAACTCTATCCCGACGCCCAGATATTCCTGCCACATCCCCGCAATGGCTTCGTGCTCGGGAGCCACGAAGGAGCCGAAGACCTGGTACCGGACCGCCTCGAAGTCGTCCACGTCCGCGATAGCCTCGTCCCAGAGCCGCTTGGCCTCCACGGGGTCGAAAGAAATCGGTTCGAGGTCCTCAGAGAAGCCGGGCATGCCCGGAGGCAGGAAGCCGACCGGCGGGGCAAGGTCGAGCCCGAGTTCGCCGGTGTCCACGGCCAGCGCCAGCGCGCGGCGGGCGCGGGGGTCGTCGAACGGCACGACGCGGGTGTTGAAGCCGACGTAGAAGATGGTCAGGCTTGGGACGACCCGCAGCTCGCCGTGCAGCGAATGCTCGGGGTCGTTCACCTCTTCGCCTAAGGTCTCGCCCAGCGACGTCACGTCGAGCTCCCCTGCCTGGTAGCGGAGGAACGGATTGCCGTATTGCCAGATCACCACGCTCTCCACCGATGGGGCCCCAAGGTGGCGTTCCTCGTGCCGATCGAGGACGAGCACGATGCCGGGGCGCCAGCCTCGCACCTTGAACGGGCCGGTGCCGTCGGGGGTCAGGGCCCAGTTTTCGCCGCCCCCTTCGACGTTCTCCCGGTTCAGGATGAAGCTGGCGGAGTGCGTCATCTTGGCGAGGAAGTAGGGCACGGGGTCGGTGAGCGTAAAGCGGACCGTGTCCTCGTCGACGATCTCGATGCCGGAGATTTCGTCGGCCTCGCCGTCGAGCTTCTCGTCGACTCCCTCGATATCGGCGATGTAGAGGCTCGCGATGCGGGAGCCCGTCGCCGGATCGGCGGCCCGCTCGAACGACCATTTCACGTCTTCGGGCGTGACGCGCTTACCGCTGTGGAACACCGCGTCGGGGTGGATGTGGAAGTCGTAGACGAGCCCGTCCTCGGATATGTCCCAGCTCTCCGCCACCGCCGGAACGACCCGCAAGTCGCGGTCGAGACTGACGAGACCGCTGAAGATCTGGGCCGCATACCGGTAGGAGGAGATGTTGCCGATGAGATGCGGGTCGAACTCAGACGGCGCGACCGAGTGCATCACCAGCGACCGGTCGAGCCGGGCCCCGAAAGGACTCTGCGGACGGAGGCGGAAGCTCTTAGCGATGGCCTCGAACTGATCGTTCCGGGCCTCGAAGTCGGCCGGGACCGACATGACCAAGACCTGGTAGATGTGCGTGCCGCGGCCCACGACGTAGAGATGGGCCCGCAGGGATGTTTCGACGGTCAGGTCGAGGACGTAGCCGTAGGCTTCGGTCCCATCGGCGAACGTGACGGGGCCCTCGGAGACGACCTCCGGCGCGACCTCCGCCAGAAGGTCCAAAGCGATCTCGCCGTACTCCTCGTTTGTGCCCAACTCTCGAGGCAGGAGCACCTCGACACTCATCCTCGGCACACCGAACTCTGGGTCGCCGGCGCGCAGCAATATGGACTGCGGGTCCGTCTCCCACGCCTCGGGCACGTCGATGGCGAAGCCGAACAGGTCATTCTCCACTGTTTCCAAGTTCCCGATCGGCCGGGGCGCGGCCGTAGGGGCCGCGGTGGGCTCCGGGGTCGCCGTGGCGCGGGGCGCCGTCGTGGGCGTGGACGTCGCCCCCGGCTCGGGCGTCGGGGTGAGCGTCGGGAAAGGCGTCACCGTGGGGAACGGCGTCACGGTTGCGTCGGGGGCCGTCGTCGCCTCGGGTTCGGGCGTGGCCGTCGGGTCGGGCGGCGGCGTGTCGGTCGGCGACGCCGTCGGGGCGGGCTCCGGTTCGGGCGTGGCCGTGGGATCCGCGCCGGAGCACGACGCCACGGCCAAAATGACGGCGAGCGAAACGGTAATGAACGGAATCAGGGGGACTCTGCGCACGGAATGGCTCCTAACTCGGAGTGGCGTAGTGTTCTTTCAGGAATACGTTTCAATGCTATCATGCGGTTGCACCGGCGAACGGGGAAACTGGGGTGGATGAGCCCCCCGGTACACGAGGCGACCAACGGCGCATGAGCGCGACGAGCGAGAACGGTAACGGCGCCGGGGGAGAGGTCGGCGGGCCGCTCCTCCGCCTCGACCACGTCGACATCACCTTCTATGCCCGCAAGGGCTTCTTCGGCCGCACCCCGATCCGCGCCGTGTCCGACCTCTCCCTCGACATCCACCGCAACGAGACCGTCGCCGTCGTCGGCGAGTCGGGCAGCGGCAAGACCACGCTCGGCAAGGCCTCGTTGCGCGTCGTCAAGCCCGCCCGCGGCTCCCTGTGGTTCGACGGCCAGGACATCACGGCCCTGGGCGAGGACGAAATCAAACCGTTCCGCCGCCGCGCGCAAGCCGTCTTCCAAGACCCCTATTCCAGCATCAACAGCTTCATGAACGTGGCCCAAATCGTGGAGGAACCGCTCGTGATCCACGAGGCCGGGAGCAAGTCCCAACGGGAGGAACGCGTGCGCGGCGCGCTCGAATCCGTCCGCCTCACTCCCGTAGACGCCTTCGTGAACAAGTTCCCGCACACGCTCTCCGGCGGGCAACGGCAGCGCGTCGGCATTGCGCGCGCCCTCGTGATGGAGCCCGACTACGTCGTCGCCGACGAGCCCGTCTCCATGATCGACGCCTCCAGCCGCGCCGAAATCCTCTACCTGATGCGCGACCTGCAGCGCCAACACGGCAACGCCTTTCTCTACATCACCCACGACATCGCCAGCGCGGCCCACTTCTCCGACCGCGTCGCCGTCATGTACCTCGGGCGCATCGTCGAGATCGGCCCGCCCGGCGACGTGATCGGCGACCCCCTCCACCCCTATACCAAGGCGCTGATCGCCGCCGTCCCCGAGCCCGACCCCTCCAACCGGTTCCGCCAGCGCGAGGTCGTACCCGGCGAGCCGCCTTCGCCGTCGAACGTCCCGCCGGGCTGCGCCTTCCATCCCCGCTGCCCGCGGGTGATGTCCGGCGTCTGCGAGACCCGTATCCCGGAGTTGGCCGAGGTGAAGCCCGGCCACTTCGTCTCCTGCTTCCTCTACGAGCCCGACGCCGCCTGACCGCGCCCGCCGTTGCGGCCTTGGGACGGCGCGGCTATTCTGGCCCCGCCGTGCTTCCCTTCGACAACGTCAAGGTCATCGACCTCTCCACGCGGGCGCCCGGGCCGTTCTGCTCGATGGCGCTGGCCGACATGGGCGCCGACGTCGTCATGGTGGAGGCGCCCGCCGGAACGGGAAGCCAGGGAGGCCCGGGCCCCGACGAGGTCCGCGAGGCCGCCTTCGACCCGCTGCGCCGCAACAAGCGCAGCATCGTCCTCGACCTCAAGCAGGCCGACGCCCGGCAGGTGCTCTACGACCTCGCCGCCGGCGCCGACGTCTTCATGGAGGGCTTCAAGCCGGGCACGGTCGAACGCCTGGGAGCCGATTACGAGACGCTGCGGGGCGTGAACGAGCGGCTCGTCTACTGCTCCCTCTCCGGCTACGGCCAGGACGGTCCCTACCGCGCCATGCCGGGCCACGACGTGAATTACATCTCCTTCGCCGGCGTCCTGGGCAGCATGGGCTCGCCCGACGGCACGCCCACCATCCCCAACAACATCATCGCCGACTTCGCCGCCGGCGGGCTCCTCGGCGCATTCTCGATCGTCACCGCGCTCTGGGCTCGGGAGCGGACCGGGCGCGGCCAGTACATCGATCTCTCCCTCACCGACGGCAGTCTCTACCTCAACCCCATGGTGATGAAGAACTTCTTCATGCACGGCGAGGTGACCCGCCCCGGCACGGCCTTCCTCAACGGGGGCGGCCCCGACTACCGCGTCTACCGGTGCAAGGATGGCCGGTTCCTCTCCGTGGGCAGCCTCGAGTTCAAGTTCTGGCGCAACCTCTGCGAGGCCTTGGAACGGCCCGACTGGATCGACCGGCGGCGTTCCGAGCCCGCCGCCGTCGCCGCCGAGATGGACGCCCGCTTCGCCGAGCGCACCCGCGATGAGTGGTTCGACCTGCTCGGCGGCCTCGACCTCGCCGTCGGCAAGGTCTACGCCATTGACGAGGTCCCCGCTGATCCACAGCTCCGGCACCGCAACATGTTCATCGAGGTCGAGGCCCAAGGAGGTCTGACCACTACGCAGACCGGCATTCCGGTCAAGCTCAGCGACACCCCCGGCGCCGTCCGCCATGCGGGGCCGCCCGCGGGACGCGACACCACGTCTGTGCTCGCCGAGATCGGACGTTCCCAGGAGCAGATCGACGCGCTGATTGCCACCGGCGCGGCGCGCCGGTACTCCGGCTGAAACCGCCCCACCCGCGGACCTAGAAGGAGCACCACATGACCTACGACAAGGACAAGACCGCCGTCCTCATCATGGACTACCAGCGCGAGATCGTCTCCAACTACGCGGGCGACGACCCGGAGATCACCACCCGCGCCGCCGCCGTCCTCGCCGCGGCCCGCGCGGCGGGAATCCTCGTCGTCCACGTCATCGTCGCCTTCCGCCCCGGGCACCCCGAGATCGCGCCCCGGGGCTTTTTCAAGGCGATCAAGGGCGCGGGACGGCTCGTGCTCGGCTCGCCGGAGGCCGAGATTCATCCCGACGTCGCCCCTGAAAGCAACGACCTCATCGTAACCAAAAAGCGCATCGGCGCCTTTGCCGGTTCCGACCTCGATATGCTCCTTCATGCCCACGGCATCGAGCACCTCATCCTCCTGGGCATCGCCACCAGCGGCGTCGTGCTCACCACCGTCCGCGTCGCCGCCGACATGGACTTCGAGATGACCGTCGTCGCCGACTGCTGCGCCGACATGGACGAGGAGGTCCATCGCGTGCTCACCGGCAAGGTCTTCGCCCGCGGCGCCGAGATCACAACCGCCACCGACGTCATCGCCGCACTCGGACAGTAGGAGCAGGAGAAAGGACCACCCCATGCCCCGCACCGGATTCGCCTTCCCGCTTGCCCACCACACCTCGGTCGTCGTCGAGGTGGCCAAGGCCGCCGAGGAGCAGGGCTACGAGAGCTTCTGGCTCACCGAGGGCGGCGGCAAGGACGCCATCAGCCAGTTGGCCTACGCCGCGGCCCACACCGAGCGGATCGCGCTCGCGACCGGCATTATCACCATCTTCTCCAGAACGCCCGCACTCGTGGCGCAGACGGCGCATGGCATGGCGCAGCTCAGCGGCGGACGCTTCATCCTCGGCCTCGGTACCGGACACAAGGCCTCCGTCGAAGACGGCCAAGGCCTCACCTTCTCCAAGCCCATCTCCCGCATGGAGGACTACGTCGCCGTCCTGCGCCAGGCCCTCCGGGAGGGCCGCGTCCAGCACGAGGGCAAGGCGTTCAGCGTGCCCAACTTCGAGCTCCGCATCGGCGCCGACGAGCCGCTGAACGACGTGCCGGTCTACATCGCCACCCTCGGCGGGCCGGGAGCCCAGCTCGCGGGGCGCGTGGCCGAGGGCGTCGTCCCGCTCCTGGCGAGCCCCATGGGCATCGGCGCGCTGCGCGAGGACATCGTCAACGGCGCGCGGTGGGCCGGGCGCGAACTGAGCGACGTCGACGTCGCCCCGTTCATCATCGCCGTCGCCGGCTCCGACTCCGCCCTCGTGGAGAAGACCCTCCGCGCCAACGTGGGCCGCTACGCCCGCATGCCCTTCTACCAGAAGATGCTCCGCGTCAACGGGTTCGGGCCCGAAGTCACCGCCATCCAGCAGGCCCAGGCTGACGGCGACCACCACCGCATCCCCGACCTGCTGAGCGACCAAATGCTCGAGGAGCTTACCCTCTCCGGTCCCGCCGACCGCTGGCGGTCGACCCTCCAGCGCTACCGTGCCGCCGGGGCCACCCAGCCCATCGTCTACGCCGCCCCCGCCGGCGACCCCCGCGAGTCCCTCCTCGCCGCCGTCCGCACCCTCACCGCCGCCGACCTCGCGGAGACAGAGGGAACGAGCTAGGCGCTACCGGTCGGCAAGCGATGTGAGAAGCTTGGGCGAGCCCGCCTTGATGTCGTTGAAGCGCTGCTCCGCGCCGCTCACCACGCCGCCCCAACCGGGGAGGATGTAGAAGCGCTCCTCGCGAATCGCGTCGAAGACCTGATCGGACACCTGGGCCGGGGTCATCTTGGGCATCTGCGCGGTACGCGCCTCGATGGCGTGCTCGGCCTCAGTCTTCTCCGTGATTCCCTCGTCGAGGTCGTCCGGCATATTGCGCCGTGACTGCCGCAGCCCGGTCGCCACCATCTCCGGCGCGAGGACAGAGACGTGGACGTTGGAACCGCGCAGGCCAAGCTCGTGGTAGAGCGTCTCGGAGATCGACGCCACGGCATGCTTCGTCGCCTTGTAGACGCCGACGCCGGGCGAGGAAACGAAGGCCACCGAAGACGCTGTGTTCACAATGTGGCCGCCGCTCTCTTGTGCCAGCATGAGGGGTGTGAAGACCCTGACGCCGTGGATCACGCCCCAGAGGTTGACCCCGACGATCCACTTCCAGGTGTCGACGGTGTTCTCCCAGATGGGCGTGCTGAGGTAGGTGGCGACGCCGGCGTTATTGAACGCGAGGTCGACCGACCCAAACGCCGCTACGGCCTTGTCGGCGAGGGCCTGCATGTCGTCGAAGGAGGTCACGTCGACCTTCACCGAGAGCGTCGACGCCCCGGCCGCTTCCAGCTTCGCCGCCGCGTCGGCGAGGGCCTGGTCCTCGATGTCGGCGACGACGACCTTCATGCCCTCCGCGGCGGCCCGCTCGCACAGGGCGAACCCGATGCCGCTCGCGCCCCCGGTCACCACCGCTACCTTGCCTGCGAAGTCCTTCATAGCCGCCTCCTGCCGGGGTTGCGCCTCCCGTCCAAGCTAAGGCCGGCGCGGGAGCAACGGCGAGTCTATCGACGGCCTCAACAGGTGTCAAACGAGCCACGCCCTCCTAGGCCTGCGGCCCACACGCCGGCCGCATCGACGCCCATTCCGCCCCGTCGTATCATGGACTCGTACAACGCACCACAGGAGCAACGGAAACCGTGGGCCTCCAACCGGGAATCATCGAACCGCCCCAGAAGCACGCCACCGTACTCGTCTTCGACCTTGCCGACGCCTCGGCGCTCCAAGACGCCTTGGAGACGCTCACCGAAGACCTCCACGAGCGTCTCCACGACTGGTACGCCGACGACGGCCTCTCGGTCACCGTCGGCTACGGCCTGCCCCTGTTCGACAAGCTCGGCGGCAGCGCGCCCGCCGGCCTCCGGCTTATGCCGGGATGGGAGGGCGACGACTTCGACCCGGCGGCCACCCAAGGCGACGTCGTCGTCCAGATCTGCGCCGACGAACGCTCGACGACCTACCAGGTCGAGAAGAGCGTCCTGGCGCAGCTGCGCGGCGCGCTCAGTCTCAAGGAGCGTCACGTCGGCTTCGGCCTGCCCGAGTCGCGGGGCGTGCTCGGCTTCGTCGACGGCACGGGAAACCCCAAGGGCGGCGACCGGGTTGACGTCGTCGCCATACCCGAAGGCGAACCCCACGCGGGCGGCTCCTTCCTCGTGCTGCGCAAGATCCGGGAAGACCTCTCGCGATGGGACCGGCTCACCGTCGACGACCAAGAGCGCATTGTCGGCAGGAAGAAGGCCGATAGCGCCAAGCTCGACCCGCCGGAGTCCACCCCGCGCACCAGCCACCGCCTGAAGTCGAGCTACCGCGACGCCGATGGCGAGGAGGTCGAGATCCTGCGCCGCAGCTTCCCCTTCGACGAGGGAGGCGAGGCCGGGCTGATCTTCATCTGCTTCGTCGCCGACCTGGAGCAGTTCGAGCAGGTGAAGGGCCAGATGGTGAGCGACCACACCGGCGACGAGCGGGTCGGCAAGGACGCCATCGAGGACTTCTACACGACGGTGAGCGGCGGCTACTATTTCGCGCCGCCCGCGCCCGACGGCGACGGCTCGCTGGGCGACGTCCTCTTCTGAGCGGGTCGGCCGTGTCATCCCCGGCCCACTCGCAACCACTCCGCTTCGGCGTCCTGCCCCGCGACCGCATGCGCCGCACCGCCTCGCGCTGGCACGACGAGTCCTTCAGCGGGCTAACCTTCGCCCTGACGCCGTCGCGGACGCCGCCCGTCTCCGTCGGCGCCGCGGCCGCCGACGCCATCGCCGGGTCGGCGAATGGCGCGTACCTCTTCTACAGCGCCGCCGAGTCGCATCTCGTGATCCCGCCGTTCCCCGTGGAGCGGGCCGTCGAGCGCGAGGGCTGGCATACCGGCCCACTGATCAGCCACCTCGACCGGCCCCGTACCGTCGCCGTGTTCCTGCTGCGGCTGGGCGGCTTCGCCGTCGGCGTCTTCGAGGGCGAGCGGCTGACCATCTCCAAGGTCGGCTCGACCTTCGTGAAGGGGCGGCACAAGAAGGGCGGTAGCTCGTCGGGCCGCTTCGCCCGCCGCCGCGAGGGCCAGGCCCGCATGCTCTATGACAAGGCGTGCGAGACGCTGCGCGAGAGGATCGAGCCCGTCTTGGACTCCATTGAGCACTTCGCCGTCGGGGGCGACCGCCTCACCCTCACCGATTTCGAGAAGCGTTGCCCCTTCATGCGGCGACTAGAGGGGAGGCGGCTGCCTACGGTGCTGAACGTACCCGATCCGCGGCTCCGCGTGCTGGAAGGCGTGGGGCGCGACCTCTATTCCTGCCGGGTGGCCTCGTTTACGCCGCCGGCCCCTAGCGGAGGAGCCCCTTGAGGAAGTCCTGCATGGCCACAATCCCCACCAAGTTACTTCCGTTGACAATGGGGATGTGGTGAATACGCTCGCGCGCCATGCGCTGCGCGAGTCGCCAAATCGGCGTGTCTTCGTCGGCCGTGGACACATCGGACTCCATGACTTCCGAAACCGGACGGTCGGCAAGCTCCGCCAACGTCGCTTCCATGTGTTCCGGCGAAAGTAGCCGCCGCATCATGGTGTAGGCGCCGCTTACGGGTCGGATGCCCTCGCGCAACGTGTAGTCGGTGTGGCTCAGAATGCCCACCAAACGCCCGTCCTCCAGGACGGGAAGCGCCCCGGCTCCAGTCTCGACCATGAGCGCCGCCGCATCCCGAACCGTGGCCTCCGGCCCGATGGTGATCACGTCCTTGGTCATGATGTCGCGTGCGGTGAGCATGAGGGGTTGGCCTTGGTCGAAACACCCTGCGGGGGTCTCTTTCATTGTACCGCGCAAATAATCAGATTATGACAACTGCGAGGCAGCATTCCCCGTCGAGTGACCCATGCCGCGTGCTAGAATGACGAATCCGGCTGCGCCGGCGCGCCATGAAGTACGTTCCTTCTCTTCAAGTACACGCGGAACCGCATCGAGCCTAAGCCGCGATGCCCGAACGCATCTTCGTTGCCGTCGCCTGGCCCTACGCCAATAGCTCCCTGCATCTTGGGCATGTGGCCGGCTGCTACCTCCCCGCCGACATCTTCGCCCGCTACCACCGGCTGAAGGGCAACGACGTACTCATGGTGTCGGGGAGCGACTGGCACGGCACCCCGGTCACCGTCCGCGCCGACGAAGAGGGCAAGACCCCCCGCGAAATCGTCGAGCACTATCAGGCCGAGTTCGAGGACTCGTGGCGGCGGCTCGGCATCTCCTGGGACCTCTTCACCTCTACGGGGACGGCCAACCACGCGGCCACCACCCACGAGATCTTTAACCGACTGCTCGATGAGGGGTACATCTACAAGGCAACAATGTCGATGCCTTACTCGGTCGTCGACGAGCGCTTCCTCCCCGACCGCTACGTCACCGGCGCCTGCCCCCATTGCGGCTTCGAGGCAGCGCGCGGCGATCAGTGCGACGGCTGCGGCCGCCAGCTCGACGCGAAGGACCTGATCGGCATTCGCAGCGCCATCTCCGGCGACACGCCCGAGTTCCGCGACACGGAGCACTTTTTCCTCAAGCTCTCCGCCTTCCAGGAACGGCTCGAAGCCTGGGTCGCCGAGCAGGAGCACTGGCGGCCCAACGTGCGCAACTTCACCCTCGGCTACCTCCGCGACGGCCTGCAGGACCGCGCCGTCACCCGCGACCTGACGTGGGGCGTCCCCATCCCGCTCGACGGCTACGAGAGCAAGCGCATCTACGTGTGGTTCGAGGCGGTCATCGGCTACCTCTCGGCATCAAGGCAGTGGGCGCAAGACCGCGGCGAGCCCGAGGCGTGGCGCCGATTCTGGGAGGACGGGTCCCAGGCCTACTACTTCATGGCCAAGGACAACATCCCCTTCCACACCATCATCTGGCCCGCCATGCTCATGGGCTTCGGCGGCCTCGCGTTGCCCTACGACGTCCCGGCCAACGAATACCTCAACCTCGCAGGGTTAAAATTCTCCAAGAGCCGCAACTGGGCGGTCTGGGTGCCCGACTACCTCGACCGCTTCGACCCCGACCCGCTGCGCTACGTCCTTACCGCGATCATGCCCGAGTCCGCCGACGCCGACTTCCGCTGGCAGGAGTTCGTCCGCCGCAACAACGACGAGCTCGTCGCCACCTACGGCAACCTCGTCAACCGCGTGCTCAGCTTCACCCACCGCGCCTTCGACGGCCGCATCCCCGACCCCGGCGATGCCGGCGCCTTCGACGAGTCGACGCGCGAGCTCGTCGCCGCGTCGGACGGGGCGCTCGAGCGCGTCGACGAACTGCTCGGCACGACCAAGTTCAAGGCGGCGATCAACGCGGCGATGGGCCTGGCGCACCACGGCAACCGCTACCTGGAAGAGCAATCGCCGTGGAAGACGGTCAAGACCGACCGGCAGGCCGCCGCGACGGCGCTCTGGGCCGGCTGCTACACGATAGCGGCGCTCAAGACGGCGCTGTATCCTTTCATGCCGGGCAGCTCCCAGCGAGTGCACGAGTACCTGGGCTTGGACGGCGCGGTTGAAGACGCGGGGTGGGCCCTTCAGCCTCCCGTGCCGGGCACGCCGTTCGAGCGACCCAAGCCTCTCTTCCAAAAGCTCGACGAAGCGGAAGTGGCGAAGGAGATGAGCGCCGTCGGCGCCGGTCAGGATGCCTGAAGAACCGCGCACGCGGGACACCATCGCCTCCATCTACGAGCCTGTAAGGACCGAGCTCGCGCAGGTCGGCGACATGCTCAACGAGATGAGCAACGCCTCCGGCCTGGACGGCCATAGCGACATGCTCCGGCGCCTCCTCAGCCATCGAGGCAAGCAACTCAGACCCACGCTCACATTGCTCGCCTCCAAGTTCCACCCACACGACCCCAAGCTCTCGATTCTCATGGCTACCGCCGTCGAGCTCCTTCACATCGCGACTCTGGTCCACGACGACACCGTCGACGAGGCCGAGTTCCGCCGAGGCCGCCCCACGGTGAGCTCGCTGTGGGGCCGCAACGTCGCCGTTCTGCTCGGCGATTACGTCTTCGCCAAGTCCGCCACCTACGTCTGCGACACCGGCAACGTCCGCGTGATGCGCCGTTTCGCCGAGACCATCATGGCGCTCTCCGCCGGCGAGCTCCGCGAGTATCTCACCAGCTTCGACGCCGGCCAGACGCAGGAAGACTACGAGGCGCGCATCAGCGACAAGACGGCCTCCCTCTTCCAGACCGCGTCGGAGGCCGGCGCGGTCCTCAGCGGCGCTCCAGAAGAGGAGATCGCGGCGTTGAGAACCTACGGCTGGAACCTGGGCATGGGCTTTCAGGTGGCCGACGACATCCTCGACTTCGAGGGCTCGGAGGAGACTGTCGGCAAGCCTCTGAAAAACGACCTCCGCCACGGCGTCATGACCCTGCCCGCGATATTGCTCGCCCGCGAGCGTTCCAATGAAGGCGCAATCCAGGCCGCCTTCGACCACCGGAACGACGCCGCCAAGCTCGACGACGCCGTCGAGCTCATCCAAGGATCGCCCGCGATGAAGCAGGCGTACACCGTGGCCCAGGACTACTGCGACCGCGCCAGGAGCGCCCTCGCCATCTTCCCCGACGTTCCCGCCAAGGCCTCCCTGCTCAGGCTCTGCGACTACGCCATCCACCGCCGCGTCTAGCGGCCGGCGTGTGCTACACTTCACCTCGGATTCGGCCTCGTCGAATCGCCACCAAATGCCCAGCCTGCACGTCATATCGCTGGACAGGGGTGAGGGCCGCACGACCCTCGCCGCCGGACTCACCGCCGTTCTCGCCTCTCGCGGTGTCACGGCGTCCTACTTCAAGCCGGTAGCCATCGACGACGGCATCCCCGACGCCGACGCCGACGCAGCCTTCACCGGCGCCAAGGCCGCACCCGTATCGGTATCCGCCGACGACCTTACCGAAGGCCTCGGACAGCACGCCGACGCCGTCGG
>DAOUKH010000051.1:0-26426 GCA_034421515.1 Dehalococcoidia bacterium | reverse complement strand
CCCCGCTGCCGCCACATCTTTGGAATTTCCGTAATCGCCTCGGCCCAGTTCGCCTTGGTCTCGTCGTGGCGCAGGCCGAAGCCGCCGATCTCGTGGCTGCCCGCTCCCCGGCCCGTGCCGAACTCGAACCGTCCCTGGCTGAGCTGGTCGAGCATCGCCACCCGCTCGGCCAGCCGGACCGGATGGTTGACCCGCGGGTTGAGGTTGAAGATGCCCGACCCCACATGGATGCGCTCCGTCTTGGCGAGCACCCACGCCGCCACCGCCGCGTTGTCCGACATGTGGGAATACTCTTCGAGGAAGTGGTGCTCGGTCGTCCAGATGTATTTGAAGTTGTTCCGGTCGGCGGCCTGAGCGATCTCGACCTCGTTGCGGACCCACCGCTGCTCGTTGGCCGGACTGTGGGCACGCGCCTGCGACGGCGCATGCCCCTGAATGAAGATGCCGAATTCCAAGGAAGTCCTCCGATGGTCTAGGCGCCCCCAAAGCGGCGCGCAGATACTCTAGGGGGCGCCGCGCCGGATTCCAACCCTTCGTTCTCGGAATCCAACGCGCGTCTATGGAGAATCCAACGGCACGCACAGCCTAGGCCACTGTCGCCGGCTACGGCGCGAGGCTGGGCACGGCGGCGAGGAAGTCCACCGCGGGCATGACGGTGCCGATGTTGCCCAGGTTCAGGAGCGAGGCCTCGTGGAGCTTCTGGTTGTATCCGGCGACGCAGTCGGAGAGCGTCACGATCTCGAAGCCCCGCATGTTTGCGTCGCGCGCCGTCCCCTCGACCACCCCGTTGGTCGCGATGCCGGTGAAGATCAGCGTCTTGCCGCCCAGCGCGGTGAGAATCTTCTCCAGCTCCGTCTGATAGATGGCGGAGTAGCCCCACTTGCGCACGGCGTAGTCGGGCTCGGGCAGCTCGGGGATGCCCTCATGGCCCCACGTCCCGGCGCGGAACCCCGACTCGACGAGGAACGGCCGCAGCGTGCGCAGGTGCCCCATGCCCATCGCCTTCCCGTCGAGGTCTTCCAGGATCGTCAGCCGCGTCGCCACGATGGGGATGCGGACTTCTGTGCAGGCCTCGATGACGCTCTTGACCGTCGGAACGATGGCCTCGATGCCCTCGACGCTGAAGCCGGCGCGCGCGAACGCGCCCTCGCGGCTGCAGAAGTCGTTCTGCATGTCCATGACCATCAGGATGACGGGCGGTTCGATTTCCATACGCAGCCTCTTTCTTGGGTTGCCCTCGGACGCGGCGCTAGCCGGAAGGAACGTAGCTCCCCGCCCCGCGCGGGCCCACGAGCTTGCCGTGCTCGACCATGCGCTTGCCCCCCAAGATGGTCGCGACGGGCCAACCGGTCAGCCGCCAGCCGTCGAGCAGCGAGTAGTCGGCGTTGCTCTGCAGATAGTCGTGGGTGACCTCTTGTTCGAGGCCCAGATTGACGATGGCGAAGTCGGCGTCCGACCCCACGGCGATGGTCCCCTTCTGGGGATAGCGGTGGAAGATGCGGGCGGGATTGGCGCTGGTCAGTTCGGCGATGCGTTCCAGAGGAAGCCCGCGCCGGTGGTAGCCCTCGCTGAGCAGGGTGGGCAGAATTGTGGCGCTGCCGGGGAAGCCGGCGCTGCACGTCCAGATGCTGCCCTCTTTCCTCCCCTTCTTGCGGGCGACGTGGTCCGAGCCCACCGTGTCGACCGTGCCGTCGAGCAGGCCGTTCCACAGGGCTTCCTCGTCGTCCTCGGAGCGCAGCGGCGGGTTGACCTTGCCAAGCGGCCCGATCTCCATGCCCGAGTGGTGGGTGAGGAAGTGCGGGCACGTCTCGATGTAGAGCGGCGACCCGCCGTAGCGCTCGCGCGCCGCCCTGAGCTCGTCAAGCGCCAGCCGTCCGCTGACGTGGACGATGTAGAGCGGGCAGCCGGTGACGTGGGCATAGAAGGCCGCGGCGACGGCGCTCTGCGCCTCGACGAAGTCGGGCCGCGACTCGTCCCACGCCTTCAGGTCGTCGCGGCCCTCCGCGAGCAGCCGCTTACGCAGCTCCCACACCACCTCGATGTTCTCCGGGTGGACGTTGGCGACGCCTCCCGGCAGGTTCGCCACTTGGTCGAAGTAGCGGTACATGAAGCCGTCGTCGGTACCCGAGACGCCGAGGTAGGCGCCCTCGTCGCCCCGGAAGCTGGTGAAGTACTTGTACGACTTGATGCCGAAGCGCTCGGCGTGCTCCTCCATCTCGTCGAGGTGGACGTCCGCCGACGGCACGAGGTGGAAGCCGTAGTCGACCACCGAGTCCCGCGCGGCGCGGTCGAGGTTCGCCTCGACGACCGGCCCGTAGGGGGTGCCCGCCATGAGATAGGTGAGCGCGGTCGTCACCCCGCCGACGGCCGCCGAGCGTGTCTCCGTCTCCCAGTCGTCCAACCCTTCGGCAAGGCCGATGTGGACGTGGGGGTCGACCACGCCGGGGAAGACATGCAGCCCGGTGGCGTCGTAGACGTCGTCGGCCTCGGCGCCCGAGGCGTCGTCGAACAGCGCCGCGACCTTACCCCCGCGCACCGCCACGTCGGCCCGCATGACGCCTTCGCCCGGCGTCACCACGCTGCCGCCCTTGACGATCATGTCGAAGTGCATGTTCTGTGCTTCCTCGTTGCGGTGTTTCCCAAAGGGGGAGCGGCTAAACCTCGCCCTCCAGATAGGCGAGCACCTCGGCCTTGGAGACCACGTCGCCGTACTTGCTGTCGATGTCGAACAGGTTGGCCTCGTGGGGGCCGGGGTGCCGGTCGCCGACGCACTCCCGCGGCACGATGACGCGGAAGCCGTACTGCATGCCGTCGATGGCGGAGGCGCGAATGCAGCCGCTGGTCGAGCAGCCGGTCAGGATCACCGTGTCGACCCGCTGGCTGGTCAGCATAGCGGCGAGCGGCGTCCCGAAAAAGGCGCTCGGGTACTGCTTCTTGATCACCACCTCGCCGGGTTCCGGCGGCAGCTCGGGGACGATCTCGGAAAGGGGCTCGCCCTCCAACATCGTGCGCAGGCCCGGGACCTTCTGCACGAAGATGCCGCCGTCCGCGCCGCTCTCCGAGTAGATCACCCGCGTGTAGACCACCGGCGCGTCGTTTCGCCGCGCCGCGTCGAGGACGTCGACGGTCTCGCGCACCGCGTCGATCACCGGCGGTGCAAAGAATGGCGCACCCTCGGTGGTATAGGCGTTGACGAAGTCGATGACGATCACGGCGGCCTTTTCGCCGAACCCGATGCGCCCATCGAAGACGCCTCGATAGTTGTCCTGGAGCGATTGTTCTGTCATGGCACCCCTCCCTCGTGCGGCCCTGTTGGAGCGGGGGACGGGACTCGAACCCGCGACGACCTGCTTGGAAGGCAGGGACTCTACCAGACTGAGCTACCCCCGCGCCGCGCTCCGATTATAGCCGTTGGTCGGGGTATCCGCAGACCAGCGATGCCGCTACCGCTTCCACTGCGGTGGCCGCTTCTGCAGGAACGCGGTGATCCCCTCGTGGGCGTCCTCGTCGAGCAGGTTGTCGACCATGACCTGTTGCGCCACCTCGTAGGCGGCGGGCCGATCGAGCTCGATCTGCCGGTAAAAGGCTTCCTTGCCGACGGCGAGCGTGTGCGCGCTCGCGGCGCCGACCTGGCGGGCCAGCGCCATGACGTTCTCCTCCAGCTCGTCGTCCGGCACGACCCGGTTGACCAGCCCGATCTCCAGGGCCTCGGACGCCGGAACCGGCTCGCCGGTCAGCAGCATCTCCATCGCCTTCTTGGTCGATGGAACTGCGCGGGCCAGCGCGACGCCCGGCGTCGTGCAGAACAGCCCGATCCGCACCCCAGGCGTGGCGAACGCCGCCGACTCACCGGCGACGGCGAGGTCGCACGTGGCCGCCAACTGGCATCCCGCGGCGGTGGCCAGCCCCTGCACCTGTGCGATGACCGGCTTGGGCAGCAGCCGGATGGCCTCCATGACCTCGGTGCACAGCGCGAAGACGGCTGAGTACGACTCCGCGTCGCGGTCGATCATCTCGTTCAAATCATGCCCCGAGCTGAACACCGGCCCCTCCGACCGCAGCACCACGACCCGGACGTCATCGTCCCCCTCAATCTGCCCCAGCCGCCCCCTGAGCTCTTCCAGCAGCCGGGAGGACAGCGCATTCCGCCGCTTGGCGTCGCTCAACGTCAGGACCGCCACGCCGTCCCGCAGCTCGTATCCGACAAGCTCGCCGCTCATACCGTCCTCCTAGCCTCCCGAGTCTAGCAAACACCGGATGCCCGTGGGGATCGGACGACCCTCGCCGCTTGACCAACCGCCGCCACGCTGGCTAGGCTTGCCGCCGTACCAGGAACGGGGAGGGCTCGGCCATGGACTTGGGTCTTGCAGGACGCATCGCGCTCGTGACGGGGGGTAGTCAGGGCCTGGGACGGGCCATCGCCGACGTGCTCGTCGAGGAGGGCGCCGTCGTCGCGATCTGCGCCCGCCGCCGCGAGCCCCTTGAGGCCGCCGCCGCCGAGATCAACGCCAACGGCGGGCGCGCCTTCCCCGTCGTCGCCGACGTCGGCGACGCCGCGAGCGTCGACGCCATGGTCGACCGGGTGATCGCCGAGTTCGGCCGCGTCGACGTGCTGGTCAACAACGCCGGCGTTCCCGGCGGCCTCGCCAACGGCCCCATCGCCACGGTGAGCGACGAGAAGATGTGGGAAGACCTCAACGTGAAGTACATGGGCGTGGTCCGCTGCTCGCGGGCCGTCGCGCCCCACATGAAGAAGCAGGGGTGGGGGCGCATCGTCAACATCGCCGGGCAGAACGGCAGGCTGCCGAGCGGCTATAGCGGCGGGGCGCGCAACCTCGCCATCACCCACACCAGCCGGAGCCTCGCCGAGGAGCTCGGCCCCGACGGGATCACCGTCAACGTCGTCCATCCCGGCCTGACGCGAAGCCCGCTCATCACCGAGATGATCGCCGACCAAGCGAAGGCCCAAGGAGTCGACGAGATGGAGGCGGAGCGGCGCATGGCCCAGCAGCGCTCCATCAAGCGCATGGTCGAGGCCCGCGAGATCGGCTACGCCGTGGCCTTCCTCGCCTCCGAGCAGGCCGGCGCGATCACCGGCGGCGTCATCGACGCCAGCGGCGGCTCCGTCCAGGCCGTCTTTATCTAGCCCCTTGCCGCCGCGAGGGCGTCCTCTAGGGAGAGGTCGCCGGTGTAGAGCGCCCGGCCGATGATGACGCCTTCGGCGCCGGTCTTGGCAAGCGTGGCGACGTGCTCCGCGGTGGCCACGCCGCCTGAGGCGATCACCGCTGCCGGGGCTGCGGCCTCGATCGCAACGCGCAGCGCCTCGACGTTCGGCCCCGTCAGCGCCCCGTCGCGGGAAATGTCCGTGTAGACGAAGCGGGCCGCGCCGAGCGCCCGCGTCCGCTTGATCAGATCAGAGGCTGCCACAGACTGCTGCCGTTCCCAACCTTCGGTGGCGGCCTTGCCGTCGCGCGCGTCGACGCCGATCACGATAGCCTCGCCGTAGCGACCCACCGCTTCGGCGACGAAGGCCTCGTCCTCCACCGCCGCCGTCCCGATGACGACGCGGGAGGCCCCCGCGTCAATCAAGGCAGCAACCGCCTCCAGGGAGCGCGCGCCGCCGCCGGCCTGCACCGGAACGCCGGCGGCTCCCGCGATGGCGCGCACCGACGCAAGGTTCACTTGGACCCCCGTCCGCGCGCCTTCCAGGTCCACGACGTGGAGCCGGCCCGCCCCCTCGCCGCGCCACCGTCGCGCCATAGCCGCGGGGTCGTCGCCGTAGACCGTCTCGCGGGCGAAGTCGCCCTGGAAGAGCCGGACGCACTTCCCTCCGCGCAGGTCTATGGCGGGAATCACCTCGAACGCCACGGGCGCCTCCTTGGCCTTCTCGTCGCCGTCGGGGGCGCTACGAAGCAGCGCCGCCCCGCACGTAGGGAAGCACCATCCGCTCGACGAAGTTGCGGTAGATGCGCAGACCGTTCGCGCCGCTCTTCTCCGGGTGGAACTGGGTCGCCACGATCCGGTCCCTCCCCAGCACGCTGGCGAAGCTGCAATCGACGTCGTAGTCGGTCGCCGCGATGACGCGGGCCGCTCCGCGCCCGTTCTTCCCATTGGCGGCGGGGTCGGCGTAGTAGCTGTGGACGAAGTAGAAGTTCGAGCCGTCGGGGATGCCGTCCAGCAGCGGGTGTGGACCGGTGGCCCGCACCTGGTTCCACCCCATGTGGGGCACCTTGGGGCCGGGCGGAAGGCGACGCACCGTGCCCGGCAGGATACCCAGGCACTCGGCGTCCTCCTCCTCGCTCCGGTCGAACAGCACCTGCAGCCCGATGCAGACACCGAAGAAAGGCTTGCCGGCATCGACGGCGTCGTGGACGGTCTGGGTCAGGCCCCGAGCGGCGAGGCCGTCCACCGTGTCTCGCGCCGCGCCCACACCGGGCAGCACGACGGCGTCGGCCGCGGCGATGAGGGCTGGGTCGGCGGTGACGCTGCCGGGGTAGCCGATCTTGTCAAAGGCCTTGGCGACGCTGTGCAGATTCCCCGCCCCGTAGTCGATGATGGCAATGGACGGCGTGGGCGTCATGGCCTAACGGTTCGCTTCGAGGAAATCGATGATGGCGCGGCGGGCCTCGGCCGCCTCGTCGCCGCGTAGCAGCTCCGTCCCATGGTCGGAGCCGGACAGGAATAAAAGCTCCTTCGGCTGCGCGGCCAGGTCGAAGAGCGCCTGCGCGGCGTCCGTGTATGGCGGGTCGTTCTCGGCGGCGACGAAGAGCTTGGGGACGTCAACTCCGATGATCTCGTCGCGGGCGCTCAGTCCCCGCACGCTGATCGGGGCGGAGAGCGTGACCACGCCCAGTGCCTGCTCACGGGAGGCGACCTTGATGGCGGCAGTGCCGCCCATGCTCGCGCCGACAAGGAAGAAGTTGGTTCGCCCAAGCCCGTCGGGGCTCCGGAGGAAGCGCACCGCGGCGGCAAGGTCGGCGTCGGCAATGCCGGCCTCGCGCGGCCCCGGCGAATCGCCGTGGCCCCGGAAGTCGAAGGTCAAGGCGAAGAAGCCGCGTCCCGCCAGACGCTCGGCCAGGTCGGACCAGCCCTTCTGATCGCCGTCGAGCTCGTGGGTCAGGATGACGCCCGTACCTCCTGAGCCATAGACCTTGCCCCGTAGCACGAGTCCGTCGTCGGCGGTGATGAGGACGCCGCGCCCGGAGTCGGACGGGTCGCAGCCCGCGGCCACGCCGGCGGCGACGATCAGAGCAAGGAGGAGGGCGAGGGGACGGAGGGCGGCGCTACGCGCGGCCGCCGGCCAGGAGTTCAGGGTCGGCATCTTTGCACTCATAGCGGGCGAGGGTGTAGATGAGGTCGGAGACTCGGTTGAGGTAACGAAGTATTTCGGGATTTTCAAGGCGTCCCTGGCGCTTCAACGCCGCGGCGCGGCGCTCGGCGCGGCGGGCTTGGGTGCGGGCCACGTCGAGCGCGGCCGAGGCGGGCGTCGCGCCGGGCACGATGAAGGTCGGCGGCATGGCGATGGCGTCCTCGATCTCGTCAACCGCATCGTGCAGCGCTTGGGTCATTTCCGGCGTGACGCGCGAGAAGTGCCGGTCATAGGCCGCATAGTGCGCGGGGTCGGTGGCCAGCTCGGCGCCGATGGTGAAGAGCTCCTTCTGCAAAGCCACGACGCGTTCCCGCACCAGCGTCTGCGCCGAGAGCGCCCGCGCCAGCCCCAGGGCGGCGACGGTCTCGTCGATCGCGCCATAGGCCTCCACGCGGGCGTCGTCCTTCGCAACGCGCCCACCATAGAGGAGTCCGGTCTCGCCGCTGTCGCCCGTCCGTGTGACGACGCTCACTGAAGTCTCCACCAACAGGAATGCCAGCCCATTATAGTACGGCCGGTAAGGAGACGACGCCCGCGGAGCGGCAGGCCCTGAAGGAAGCTAGTCGTCTTCCTCTTCCTCGCCGTTAGCGAGGGCGGCGAAGCCGTTGGCCCCCCGGCGCGCGCGGCGCGCCAGGATGGCGTCGGGGTCTTGCGTGTCCCAGTCGCCGCCGTCGGAGTCGAAACCGCCGGGCGAATACCGGAGGCCCCCCCACACATAGGGTTTGACGCCGTCGGTCGCGCCGCAGACGGCCGCGTCCGGGCTCGGCGGGAAGGATAGGCGCCCCTTCTGGCTGGGATGCTGGTAGGTCTCCTTGACGAAGATCGCGATGTGCTCGTCGCCGACGCTGGAGACCGCCCCTTGATACCGGTTGCCGCCGTTCATGAGACCGATGAGGCGGGCGCTCACCCGCGGGCCGAGCCTGCCCAGCCGGCTGCCGCTTTGGGCCACGGCCTCAAGCCGCGATCCCGCCGAGCGCAGCGTCACCCGCTCGCCCGGAGAGACGTTGGCGAGGGCGCCGTTCGATGGCAGCTCGCTCAGGGACTCAATCCCGGTGCGTCCGGTCTGCTCGATGAAGAAGCGGGGCGGGACGCGCTCGCCGCCGGGAGCCTTGGGCGCATCATCGACCAGCGACTGGAGCCGCGCCAGGTTCTTCTTGGCGATCAGGTTGCCGGAATCGAGCTCGAGCGTGCGGGAGAAGGCCGCACGGGCCTCCGTGTAGCGGCCAATCTCGCTGGCGGCCTTGCCCAAGCGGTTGTACGCCTCCCGGTCGTCGGGGAAATCGGCGACGAACCGGCGGTTGCTCTCCACCGCCGCCTCCCACTTCCCCTCAAGGGCAAGCGCGATCGCCTGCTTGGCGCGCTCGTTCCGGTTCTTTTGTTTGCTATCGGTCTTTTGCGCTAGCATCGCAATTCCCCGCGGACCCTTCCTTTCTCATCTCATAGGTCCGCGCCACCAGGGCTCTCAGACTAGACGTGTCCGCCGCCGCGAATGTTCCACCGTCGCTTCGCGGCAGGCCGCTCACGCCACCGGAGGGCGCTTCCGCCCTTCAGGCAGCACTCGCCGCTACCCTGTTGAGATTCATTGTAGGAGCATTCATGAATATTGCAATAGGTTTTGTCTCCAATTTATGAAATCATTTAAAATTGGTTTTGAATGATGACCGTGCACCAGGCCTAGAGCGCGCCCTGCCGCTTCAGCAGCGCGTGGCGGCGCAGCATGCAGTCGTCCATAACCACGGCGAGGCCCGCCTTCCGGGCGAGCTCGGCTGCCTCTTCGTTCACGACGCCGTCCTGCAACCAGAGGGCCTTGGCCCCAATGTCGACCGCCGCACGCGCGATGGGAACGACGTGCTCCGACCGGCGGAAGACGTCGACCACGTCGACGGGTGTGGGAACGGCGTGCAGGTCGGGGTAGCAGACGGCTCCGAGCACCTCGGTCACCCGCGGGTTCACGGGAATCACCTCGTAGCCCTGCTCCTGGAGATAGGCCGCCACCTCATGGCTTGGGCGGGACGCATCGTCGGAGAGGCCGACGACGGCGACCGTCTTCGACTCACGGAGGATGTCCATCACGGCGTCGCTCATGCTATCCCTCCCCTTTCCTGACACTCGGTGCTCCGAAGTCGTAGCGCCCCAGGACGTGGTTTGCGCGGACGCACAGGACCTCGCCAAGCGTCCGCAGACTATCGCGCACGGGCTGGACCTTGCTGCCACGGTCGTGGCGCCACTCGATCCCCAGCTCTTCCACCGTCATGCCGCTGCGCTGGGCGATGTACAGGAGTTCGATGTCGAAGCCGAAGCCCTCGGTCCGCTGCTGCGGGAACAGAAACTCAGCCGCCTCGCGGCGGAACATCTTGAACCCGCACTGCGTGTCGGCGAAACTGCGCACCCCGCCCACCGAACGGACGAGGCCGTTGAACCCCCGGCTCGCCACGTACCGGAAGGCGGGCTCGTCCAAGCGGCGCGCCCCGGCCGCCTCGCGGGACCCGATGACGATGTCGAACCGGTCCATGCGGTCGAGGAATCCCTCGATCTCCTCGATGGGCATGGAGAGGTCGGCGTCGCAGAGAAAGCGGTAGTCGCCCCTAGCCTGCAGCATGCCCTCCTTCACTGCCCCACCCTTGCCTCGGTGCGGCAGCGACAGCGTGCGCACCGGCGGCGACGATCCGGCGAATGCCTCTGCCAGGGCGGACGTGCCGTCCTCGCTGCCGTCGTCGGCCACGACAACCTCGGCGCTGATTTCGCGCTCGTGGAGGTACGCGGTGACGCGCTCCAGCGTCCCGGTGATGCGGGAGGCCTCGTTAAAGGCGGGAATCACGATGGAGAGCTGCGGCGAGTCCACGGCAGTCCGCCTAGGGTGTTGCGTCCAACCGCTCCAGACCGAAGGCCCGGTGGAGCGCGGTTACGGCATCGGAGACCGCGTCGCGGTTGACGATGGCCGAGATGCGGATCTCCGAGGTCGTCACCATCTCGATATTGACCCCGGCGTGGAACAAAGCCTCGAACGTCCGCGCCGCGAACCCCGGCGTATCCCGCATCGCCGCGCCGACCACGGTGACCTTGGCCAGTCCGTCGTCGGCCTGCACGCCTCGCGCGCCGATCCTCTTCGCCACCGGCTCGACGAGATCAAGGGCCGCGGGAAGATCGTCCAGGCTGACGGTGAAGGTCAGGTCGGTGACACGGGCGTCGCTGGCATTCTGCACGATCGAATCGATGCGAATATCCTCGTTCGTAAGCGGTTCGAACGCGCTGGCGGCGACACCGGGAATGTCCGGCGCGCCCATGATGGTGATCTTCGCCACGCCGGTGTCGTGGGCGATGCCGCGCAGCCGGTCGCCCGGCTCCATGAGCGTGTCCTCATGTATGAGCGTGCCGGGCGCGCTGTTGAAGCTGGAGGCGACGAAGATCGGCACGCCGTAGACGCTGGCGAGCTCGACGGCGCGGGGGTGCATGATCTTGGCCCCGGCGCTGGCCAGCTCGAGCATCTCCTCGTAGCTGATATCGGCGAGCTTGCGGGCGTCGGGCACCAACCGCGGGTCGGCGGTGAAGACCCCCTCGACGTCGCTGAAGCGCTCGCACTGCGCCGCCTCGAGGCGGGCCGCGAGCGCCACGGCCGTGGTGTCGGAGCCGCCACGGCCCAGCGTGGTGACGTCCTCATCATCGGTGACGCCCTGGAAGCCGGCCACGATGACGACGCGCCCGCGGTTGAGTTCCTTGAGAATGCGCTGCGGGTCGATGCTGGTGATGCGGGCGCGCCCGAACCGGCGTTCCGTCTTGATCCCGGCCTGGAAGCCGCTCAGGCTCACCGCGTCTTGTCCAAGCTGCCGCAGCGCCATCGCCAGCAGCGAGCTCGACACGAGCTCACCGGTGGAGAGCAGCAGGTCCATCTCCCGCTGATTCGGCTCGTCGCAGACCTCGCGGGCCAGGCCGGTCAGGAGATCGGTCGTATCGCCCATCGCCGAAACGACGGCGACGACGTCGTCGCCCTTGCCTCGCGAGGCGACGATGCGTTCCGCGACGCTCTTGATGCGCCCGGCATCGGCCACCGAAGTCCCGCCGTATTTTTGAACGATCAGGCCCACGCCAACCTCACCTCGCCGTGATCCTCGCCCCCGGCGCGCCGATGCGCGCCACGACGCACATGCCCGGCGTGCCGGCACGGTTTGCTTCGGAAGTCACTGCGCGGACGACCGGCGAGGGATCGCCGGAAACCAGCGCGAGAACGGACGGCCCCGACCCGGAGAGGAAGACGCCGTGGGCGCCCGCATCAAGAGCGGCCCGAAAGAGGTTCTCGGCTCCGGGCACAAGGGGCGCGCGATACGGCTGATGGAGCCGGTCCCCCGTCGCTGCTTCCAGGAGGTCCCATTGCCCTTGGCCCAGAGCGAGGGCCAGCAGGGAGGCGCGGCTCACGTTGTGGACGGCATCTTCGAGGACCACCTCCTTCGGAAGCACAGCGCGCGCCTCCTTGGTGACGACCTCGTACGTTGGAATGAAGACCATCGCCTTGAGCCCGCGTTTGGCCTTGATCGCGCCGCGGACAAAGGCGTCGCCCTCACGAGCCACGACCTGAAAGCCGCCGAAGAGCGCGGGCGCGACGTTGTCGGGGTGTCCCTCGATCTCGGCGCAGGCTTGGAAGACCTGCTCCGGCGTCAGGGGCGAGCCCTCCAGAGCATTGGCCGCCCCGAAACCGCCGACGATAGCGGCGGCGCTCGATCCAAGCCCGCGGCGCAACGGGATTCGGTTGACGCAGCGCACACGCAGGGACGGCGCGGACATGCCCGTCCGCTCGTAGAACGCGGCGGCGGCGCGGTACACAAGGTTGCTCTCGTCGTCGGGAACACTGCCCGCCCCCTCGCCGTGAGCTTGAACGGAGGGTGCCGAGTCCCGGCGCAGGCTGACGGTCAAATGCACGTCCAACGCGGCCCCCATGCAATCGAATCCAGGGCCGAGATTCGCCGTCGTAGCGGGCACGCGCGCGTTCGCGCTGTCGAAATACATGGGGAGAATGACCTTGAAACAACGGCGAGATTCCGAATTATAGCACGGAATCTCGACGAATAGCGGACATCCGCGTCCGGTTAACGGGAAGGCCGACGCTTCCGTTGCGGAACGCGCCGGCCTTGCCGCTCACCTGCTGCGGGGAACTATCGAACGTTGAGGTCTACGCGGCCCCCTCCTCCGGGAGATCGATCTCCAGATCGAGGGCCTCAAGGAAGCCGGGGAGCTCCGCTGTGGGCGCGTGGTACTTCTCAGTCGCCAGTCTGACCCGCTCCTCGACGGTCAGCGACTGCGGGTCGTAGACGGCCGCTTCCGGGACGCGGGTGGCGATGAGCACGACGTCGACCGGCGCGCCGGTCCCTTTCTTGGAGTCGGTGTGCAGTCCGAAGAAGATGTCGGCATCGGGAGCGGCGATGCGGGAGAGGTAGCGGCCCGCGTCATGGATCTCCCGCATGGTCACGTCGGGGCCGCCGCTGACGAAATAGATCATGGATGCGGCGCCGCTCGGACTGACGCTGAGCAGCGGGCTGTCGAACACGTCCTGAAGCGCGGCCACGACGCGGTCGTCGCCGTCGCCCGTCCCGGTGCCCATCAGGCCAAGCCCGCCGCCGGAAACGACGGACCGGATGTCTGCAAAGTCGATGTTCACGTCGCCCGACGTGTTGATGATGCGCGAGAGCGAGGTGATCGCGTCGATCATCACCTGGTCGGCGCGGCTGAAGGAGTCGCGCACCGAAGCGGTGGACCGCGTCTCGGCCAGCAAGCGGTCGTTACTGATCACGACGACGGTATCGGCCGCAGCGCAAAGGGCGTCGAGGCCGCCGCGGGCCGAACCGTTGCGCCGGACGCCTTCAAACTTGAATGGGGTGGTGGCCACCGCCACCGTGAGCGCGCCGATCTCGGACGCCACCTCGGCGACGAGCGGCGCGGCTCCCGTGCCGGTGCCCCCGCCCATCGCCGCGGCGATGAACACCAGGTCCGCGCCGGCGAGCTCTTCCAAGATGTCGTCACGGCTGGCGGCGGCGGCCCGCCGGCCGACCTCGGGGTCGCCCCCCGCGCCGAGTCCGTGGGTCACGTCGCCGCCGATGAGCATGGAAGGAATACCGTTGGTGCGTTCAATGGCCAAGGCATCGGTATTCACGCAGAGGAGCTCCAGTCCGGGAACATCGAGGGAAGACATCCTCCGCACCGCGTTGACCCCGCCGCCGCCGACGCCAACGACCTTGATGCGCACCTGCTCGATTCCAGACGAAGGCGGCGGGCTCTTTCCTAGGATCATTGCGCTCCTCACCAGTCCCCGTGGAGCCGGCTCGGCCTGCCTCGGAGACCAAACGCAGATTTTGAACCGAGTTCAAAAACTCCTGGCCCAATTCTAGGCAGCGAGCCTCTAGATTGTCAAGAGTTTTGAACCAAGTTCAGACTCTTGCCTCTTCTCCCCCGGGGAGAAGATTGAGATGAGAGGCCCCGCGCCAACCGCCCCCTCCCCTGTAGGGGCGCGTCGCGACGCGCCCGTCCCCACCACCGCCAACCCCACCGCACGTCGGCCAACCCAATCCGCCGCCTCTCAAACTTCCCTCCCTTCATGGGAGGGACTTCGCCTTAAGCCTCCCTCCCTTTATGGGAGGGACTGAGGGAGGGCAGGGGCGGGGCGCGGTGGGCCCCTCCGAGAACCCCTTCTCTCCGGATACCTCTCCGTCCCGTTTGTCCCCGGCACAGACACCAACGTACAATCGGAAGACCGCGCCGCCGGCCCGCGGAGCCGGTGGACGTCCTTCCCCTTACTTCCTCGCAACCACATGAACGCCGCAACGCAGACCGACCACCCGCCGGCGCAACCCCTCGACGGCGTGCGCGTGGTCGAGGTCGGCGGCTGGGTCTCGGCGGCCTTCGCCGGCAAGATCCTCGCCGACCTCGGCGCGGACGTGGTCACGGTCGAGCCCCCGGGCGGCGGCGCGCTGCGGCGGTACGGCCCCTTCCCCGGCGGAGAGCACGATTTCAACCGGAGCGGACTCCACCTCTACCTCAGCACGAACAAGCAGAGCGCCACGCTCCACCTCGAGCGCGACGAAGCCCGCTCCCGCCTCCGGCGACTGACGGCGGGCGCGGACGTCATCATCCACGACACCCCCCGCGCCGAGGCCGAACATCTCGGCATCACCTACGACGCGCTCCGTGCCAACCGCCAAGACCTAATCGCGCTCGAACTCTCCCCCTTCGGACAGACCGGACCGTACGCCGGCTACAAGGGCTTCGAGATCAACGCGGCCGCCCTCGGCGGTGTGATCATGCAGCTCGGCCTGCCCGGTTATCCACCCCTCAACCCGCCCCTCTTCATCGGCCACTATCAGGCCGGTCTGACCGGCGCGATGGCCGTCATGGTCGCGCTGACCAGCCGTGCCCGGCTCGGCGTCGGGCAGCGCATCGACCTCGCCGAGAGCGACTCGTGGGCCACCTTCCACACCGGCAACGGCGTCGTGCAATGGCTCTTCGGCGACCGGCGCACCATGCGCCACGGGCGCAGAGTCGCCGGCGGCCCCTACCCCAACACGATCCTGGCCTGCAAGGACGGCGAGATCAGACTGCAAGCCATGACCAAGCGGGAGTGGCGGCGCATCATCGACATGATGGGCAACCCCGCATGGGCCGGCGACCCGCGCTTCCAGGACCGCCTCAAGATGAACGAGCTCTACGCCGACGAGCTCGACGGCCTCATCGCGGACTGGCTCTCCACCCAGACCAAGGACGAGCTCTTCCAGAAGTTCTACGACTTCGGCGTTCCGTTCACGCCGGTCAACACCGCCGCCGACTTCCTTCACCATCCGCACCTGAAGGCGCGGCGCTTCTTCGTCGAAGTCGAACACCACAAAGCGGGAATGCTGCGCCACCCGGGGCCGCCCTACAAGTTCACCAAGACGCCGTGCCGCATCCGGCGCCCCGCGCCCCTCCTCGGCGAGCACAACGACGAGGCCTTCAGCACGGCCCCGGCCCCACCCAATAGCCCCGCCGGCGCCGCGCCGGACGGGGCCGCCACCGGCTTCGAACGCATCCGCGTCCTCGACCTGGGCTGGGTCTGGGCCGGCGCGGTGGCGGGGCACGTCTTCGCCGACATGGGCGCGGAGGTCATCAAGGTCGAGACCCGCAAGCGCCTCGACCCCGCCCGCCAGGGCCGCCCCATCGTCGGCGACGTCCCCGACCCCGAGCAGAACCCCCTCTTCCACAACGTCAACCGCGGCAAGAAGTCCCTGACCATCGACATCACCACCGCCGAGGGACGCGACCTCGTCCTCCGGCTCGCCGCCATCAGCGACGTCGTCGTCGAGAACATGAGCCCGCACGCCCTAGCCGAGGCGGGCCTCGACTACCCCAACATGCGGCGCGTCAACCCCCAGATCGTCATGCTCTCCTACCCCGTCATGGGGCAGACCGGGCCCTTCAACGAGCTGCGCGGCTACGGCAACGCCGCCGGCGCCCTGGTGGGGCTCGACAGCGTCGGGGCCGACCCCGACGGCGACGACCTCTGCGGCTTCAACCACGTCTTGGGCGACCCGGCGGCGGGACAGTTCGCCGTGATCGCCCTCCTAGCGGCGCTCCGCCGCCGCGACGCCACCGGCGAAGGGCAGTACGTCGATCTCTCGATGGTCGAGTCGGTAGGGACGATGCTCGGCGAGGCCACGATGGCCTTCCAGATGAACGGCACGGTCGCCGAGGCCCGCGGGAACCGCCATCCCTTCCTCGCGCCCCACGGGACCTACCCCTGCGACGGCGACGACAAGTGGGCCGCCATCGCCGTCGAGACGGCCGGCGAATGGCGCGCCCTTTGCGCCGTCATCGGGCGCGGCGACCTCGCGGACGACACATCACTTGCGACCTACGAGGGCAGGGCGGCGCGCCGCGCCGAGATCGACGCCGCCATCGCCGCCTGGACGCGCGAACGCTCCCACTACGACGTGACCGAGGCGCTCCAGGGTGTCGGCGTGGCGGCGACGCCGTGCCTCGACCAGGAAGGCCGCTTCTTCGATCCCCATCTCCAGGCGCGGGCGTGCTACGTCGATACCGACCACCCGGTACTTGGCTCCGAGCCGCTCTACGGCATCCCGTACAAGCTCAGCGCGCGCCCCGGCGCCATTCGAGGACGCGCGCCCCTGCTCGGCGAGCACAACGCGGAAGTCTTGGGCCACCTCCTCGGCGTTCCGCCGGGGCGGCAGGCCGAGTTGGTGGAGATGAAGGCCGTCTACTAGGGGCTGGATCTAGCGGCGCGGCAGCCGCACCACCGCCTTGGCCCGGTCGACGACTCGCACACCCTGTGCGTTCTCGACCCACAGATCGAGGTGGACGAGGGCGTCTCCCCCGTCCATCTCCTTGCTCTCGACGGCGCTCCGGCAGGTGACCGACTCGCCGGCGAAGGCCATGGCGCGGTTGCGGAAGCTCAGCTTCGTCAGGAAGGCGTCGGGGCCCGCCCAAGCCAGTACCTGCCGCGCCATCAGCGGGCCGTACATCTGCCCATCGACGAAAGGAGCGTCGAAGCCCTGCTCCTTGGCGTAGACCGCATCGTAGTGCACACGGATGAAGTCCCACGTCGCCGCGCCGTAAGCCATCATCCGGTGCGGCGTGAGCTCCACCGTCAGCGGTTCGAGTTCGGCCCCTTCACGTACATCGTCGTAGAACATCATGCTTGGACCGGGTGGAACATCGTCTCGCGGCTGATGGCAAGCAGCTCGCCGCGTTGATTGGTGAAGCGCGCCTCAAACTCCTGGAATATCGTGCGGCCGGCCCGGCCGGTGCGCTCGACGGCGTCGCCGACCTTCCACGTCGCCGTGATCACGTCGTCGGGGTGCACGGGCTGAAGGAACTCGTACTCGTTGCCGGCCCGCAGCCCGGAAAGCTCCCGCAACTCGGCCCGGCCCAGCAGCTCGCCCCGCTCGTCCATGTCGCCGCCGAAGTAGGCCCAGGTGTCGGGAACCAGCGTCGGCGGGGCCATGACGTCGCGCAGCCCGTGCGCCCGGGCCAGATCCGCGTCCCGGTAGAGCGGATTGTCATCCCCGACCGAAAGCGCGTACTGCCGGATGGGGGCCGCGCCGATGGGGTCGGGCGACGTGAAGACGAATTCCCTCCCCGCGTACCGCTGGAGCTTGGCGAGCAGATCGCCGCCGGAGTCGCCGGCCATGCTTCCTCCTTAGAAGGCGCCGCATTCTATGAACGGGCGGCTTCCCCTGTCAACGCGCCCTTGCGCGAGCGGTTAGACTACGGGCGCTCCCCGGAGGCGCCTATCGTGACCTACCAGACGATCCTGCTCGACAAGGCCGACCGCATCGCCACGCTGACCCTGAACCGCCCCAAGGCGCTCAACGGCATCAGCTTCGAGATGATGGACGAGATCGACGCCGCCCTCGACGACCTTCGAGCCGACGCCGGCATCAAGGCCCTCGTGATCACCGGCGCCGGGCGCGCCTTCAGCGTGGGGGCCGACATCGGCCTCCTCACCGATGCCTTCGCCGACGAAAAGAACGGCCGGTTTCGCTACTTCCTGGAGCGGATCAACGCGTCGCTGCTCAACCTTGAAGCGCTGCCGATACCGGTCATCGCGAAGGTCAACGGCCTGGCCCGGGCTGGCGGCTTCGAGATCATCCTGTGCTGCGACCTCGCCGTCGTGGCGGACGAGGCCCGCATCGGCGACAACCACACGATGTTCGGCGTGATGCCGGGCGGCGGTGCGACGCAGCGTGCGCCGAGGAAAATCGGCTGGCAAAAGGCGATCGAACTAATCTACACCGGGCGCTGGCTCAACGGGCCCGAGGCGGTAGCGTACGGATTGGCGTTGAAGTCGGTGCCGCTCGCCGACCTCGACGCCGCGGTCGAAGACCTTGTCGCGCACTTGCGGGACAAATCACGGGACTGTCTTGGCTTTGTGAAGAAAGCGGCATTCCACGGCCTCCACCAGCCGGTCGGCGAGGGCGTCAACACTGAAATCCGCTACTTTATGGAGTATTTGGGGTCCTCGCCGGACGCCCGCGAGGGCTTCAATGCCTCCCGGGAGGGGCGTCCGCCTGCCTTCGCGGAGTAAGGTAATTGCCATTTGGGGTTGGAACAGTGTAGACTCAGCGCCTGCAATGCGGTATTACTAAGGACGAATACCTGCCACTGATGGAAGAGACGGACGCATGAACATACAAACCGAGCGAGACGGCGCGACCTTAGTCATCAAGGCAGGAGACCGCGTCGACGGCGCGAATGCCCGGGAATTCCAGGACGCGCTGGAGGGCGCCATCGACGGCGCCGACAAGGTAGTCGTCCTCGACTTCGAGGAGCTCGCCTACATCAGCAGCGCCGGCCTGCGGGTCGTCCTACTCATCGCGAGGTCGCTCTCCAAGCAGGACGCCAAGTTCGGAATCTGTTCGCTCTCCAAGCCGATCCGCGAGGTCTTCGAGATCAGCGGCTTCGACAAGATCATCCCTATCCACGAGTCTCAGGCCGAGGCAGTCGCCAAGCTCGCGGGATAGACGCGCCCCGTTATCCAACCGAGCGGCCTCCATCAAGGCCGCTCTCCCGTTGACCGCGGACGGCCATGGAATTACGCGTCCATGAAGGGCTGCTCCTGCCCTATCCACGGGAAGACGTCTTCCCCTTCTTCGCCTCCGCGGAGAACCTCGACGCGCTCACGCCTCCCTGGCTGCATTTCTCGATAACGACGCCGCTCCCGATCGAGATGGCCGCCGGGGCCAGAATCAGCTACCGAATCAGACTCCACGGCATCCCTATCCGCTGGGAGAGCGAAATAACGGAGTGGACGCCGCCGCACGGCTTCACCGACGTGCAGCGCCGCGGCCCCTACCGCTCATGGGTCCACCGCCACACGTTCGACGAGACCCCGGACGGAACGCTCGTCACCGACGACGTCTCCTACCGAGTGCTGGGAGGCTCGCTGGTGAACCGCCTCTTCGTCGCCGGGCAGCTCCGGAGAATCTTTGCTTACCGGAAGGCCAAGCTCCAGGAACGCTTCCCCTCTTGACCCCCCCTCCCCCTGGGAGGGACTGAGGGAGGGCACGCGCGCTAACCGCCCCGGCCGGGGCCTAGTCCAGTGGTCCACGGCCCTGGGACTGAATAGGCCTCGTCCCCGCCCGGCCACGGCGGCATCGTCACAATCAGGGCCTGTAGCGGACGGTTTCCGGTCGCCTTGAACTGGAAGTGGACGCCAACGGGGATCGACAGACTCACCCCCGGCTCAACGTCGACGATGCGCTCCTCGTCGCCTTGCCGCCTCCACACCTGACCGGTCCCTTCGAGGAAGTACCAGACTTCCTCGACCGTCCGGTGGGCGACGGGCTTGGACACCGCTCCCAGACCCAGGGTGCAGTGGACCATACTCCCGCGGCTCGTCGCAGCCAACAGCCGGATCTCCGAGCCGTCCGGGGCGACCGTGTCACGGTCTTGGGGAAGCAGCTTGCGGTCCAAGTCTCGGTCCAATTCGTCACTCACCATCAGAACGAAGCGCATTGACCATCTTGGGGCTGGTGGGCCGGACTTGACGGTAGACAGAACCGAGCCGTTCAGCATCATGTCCTCCGCCTTCCGGCCGGGTATCCGGCTGTCGTCCGGCATGGGTACGGTGTACCGGACGACAGCCTTCCCGGGCATGACGACGATTTCCTTGACGAAGGTCTCGATGAAGGCCCTGCGCTCAGTGAGCTCACTCTCCCTGAGAAACTCGCTCATGTCCTGGGCATAGGCCGCAATCGTCTCCACGTCGTCCAGGACCTCTCTGCGCTGGGATAGAATCGCCCTGGCCTCGGAAGCCGCGGCTTCAAGGCGCTCCTGCCTGTCCCGGTGCTCCCTGATGCGGTCCGAGGCGTCGGCCATCTGGACGTCGTCGGTTGACTCGATGTACATCCAGATTCGACCCAGCTTGCGCTTCACGTCCTCAAGCTCATCCTCGATGGTCGCAAGTTGCTTCTTCTGCTCGGCGGTCACCCCGTCCATCCGCTCGTCCACGACCTTCACAAGGGCATGGATGTTGCCCTCAGTGAGGATGTTTGAACGGATGCTGCCGACGACCATCTCCTCGAAGCGCCTGGCGTTGATCCTGGGCGCGTCGCAGGCATCCTTACCGTGCTTCATGATGGACTGGCAGACGTAGTAGGAGAACTGGCCGCTCTTGGCCTCCTGGCCACTGAAGGCCCGATTGCACGCCTTGCACTTGACCAGACCGCTGAGCATGTAGGTGCTCCCTACGCGGCGGGGGTGAGTCCTCTTGGGCGCGCGGGATCGCATCAGCCGCTTCACACGACGGAACTGGGCCTTGGAGACGATGCCGGCGAAGGCGCTCTCCACGCGCACCGGCTCGGCCTTGCCCTTCCCATTGAGGCCCCAGACCAGAGTGCCCACATAGACCTCGTTTCTGAGCATGTTGTGGACGACCGTCTTCGACCATCGCTTTCCGGCGGGGCTGGCGATGCCCTCGTCGTTCAGGGTCTTGGCGATGTCGAGCATCCCCTTACCGGCCTCGGCCATGTCGAAGATGCGCTTGACCACGTGAGACGAATCCTCGTCGGGGTCCAACTTGGGGCGCTTCTTGCCCCCGTCCTGCACCATCAGCTTCCGGTAGCCGTAAGGGGCCCTGCTGGTGACCCAGAAGCCCCTGGACGCCGCCTCACGCATCCCTCGCGTGACCTCCTGGGCCAGATTTTCGCTGTAGAACTCATCGACGCTTTCGATGATGCCCTCCAGCAGCTTGCCCGTGGGGGAGTCGTCGGCCTGCTCGGTGATCGAGACGACGCGTACTCCCTTGCGCCGGAGCATGGACTTGAAGGCGACCGCGTGTTCACGCTTGCGGGTGAAGCGGCTAAATTTCCAGACCAAGATTTCCTCGAAGGGGGCATCGGTCTTGGTGGCTTCGTCGATCATCTTGCGGAACTCGGGGCGGTCGGCGACGCGGCCGCTCTCGGCCTCGTCCACGTACTCGCGCGCGACGAGGTAGCCGTTCTTCTCCGCGTAGTCCCTAAGCGCCCTCATCTGAGCCGCGACGGACAGGTCCACGTCCTGGCGGTCGCTTGAGACCCTGGCGTAGAGGGCTGTGGGTATGTAGTCGTTTCTATGGTTCATCAGTATGTTCTCCTCCTTGTCCCCATCGCGGCACGTTTCGATTCCGTCCAAGCATGACTAGCTTTCATGCGAGTAGCTCTTTGGTCGCCAAAATAGCCGTTAGGAGCAATGTGAGAGCTGCGACAGCGATTATGATTCTGTTATGCCTACTCGATTGGCTGTGGCTGTAGGGTGCGGCCCTCTCGCGATAGCTGCGATTAGTGTCGTAGCCGACCTCTTCGTCTGGCAGGCCCGCGTACTCTTCCCAGAAGAGTTGAGGGGCGGGGCGTAGTGCTTCATACATGGAAAGAAGCTCCGAAGCGGAGAATCGTTGGTGAAACGTTTCTCGTAGGTTGTCGAGTGTTCTCGTCATTTCTGTGATTTTCTTGATCCGCTCAGATTCGACTGAGATTCCGAGAAGTGAGGCATACATCGCAAATATCAGCGTGTATTGGAATCGATCGAACCCAGAAGTCGTGGCCTCTGTAACAAGTACTGTAGATGCGAAGGCCATCAAAAACGCAAAGACGGTACCAATTACAACGAGGATGCCAAGTATGACGACCCACAATAGTGAGATTGGTCGAAGGAGCTCTTTCTCCGCGCCCCATTTGTGAAAGGAAGTATCCTTGCCACGATTCTTTAGACGCAACGCCACTTGAACAACCAGAACGCCGAAAGCGAACGAATACACACACATGAAGCCAAAGAGAAACACGACGATTGCCCACTCTGCATATGTAGCGTCGCTCATTTTTCTGCTCCTTGACGGTTACTTGGGTCAGTCGGCTCGTTGCTGCGGGTCTCGGCCCGTTGGCGGCGCTCTCGCCGCAGCCACTCCCGCTCCTCCATGTACAGGCGTATGGCCTCCCGGACGAACTCGCTCATGATCCGGCCATCCTCTTGGAGCACTTGTGCACCTGCTCGGACAGCCTGCGATCGTCAAGGGCACTGGTGATAAAACGGCAATCCTCCCCGGGCCTCGTTGCACCAGGCAAACGCTTACAGGTTGGCTTGAGGAGTCAGAATGGCTTTAGGGTGTTGGTTTCCTTCGATATCCCCTCGATAGCCGGGTTTGAGTGCTCAAGTCCAATATCTAGTCCGGTGAGCATAGTTGGCCTCGTCAACGATCTTTTTCATGCCGCCTCCCCCGTCCGCCGTGACGAAGACCATGTTGTACTGAACGGCAACGCTAACGATCCAGAGGTCGTTCTCCTGTACACCTAGCTCTTTGCCTGTTGTGGGCTCCCTCAGGTCTTCGATGTATCGAGAGGCAATTCTGTTCCTGTAGTCCCTGGGAGCATAGGCTCTGAAGAGGGCTGCTCGAATAGGACCGTAAACCGTCGCCGTGTGATGATCAATTGGCAAGATTTGGTAGGTTCTGATCGCATTGCGGATGTCTTGCTCTGACTGCGCGTCCAATGGATTGAGTCTTAGGCCATACTCTGATTCGGCGACGGAAACGGCTGATATGAAGACGACGTCGTTCTGCAGCCCGTCCAGCCATTCCCGGACACTCGCATGGCGTTCGTCACCTTCATAGCCAGCTATGCTGGCGATGGTTGTATCGAGCAGGTATGCTTCTTCCACCATGAGCCGCCATCCCCCTTAGCCGATGTAGGACATGGCTTCGGTAATTGATGGCGACTCTGGAATCACGGGGATGCGCTTCAAGGTTTCTCTGGCATTAGCCAACCTGAAGCCAGCCGACGTATAAAGGTGCCAAGGGATGTAAGGTCTGAAGGTGGAAGGGAAGTACTCCGTAAACCGAACAGGCCCGGGACGCATATGGCCACTAAACCAATCCAGCACAGCTCTCTCCAACCTCGGTGAGAGGTCATAGGCCTTGAGCACTTCCGCGTCTATGGACTCCATGAGCTCTTGGCATCTGTCATATGACTCGTCTGCTTCCAGCTGGCCGGTCAGCCATGCTCTGCGGGTTTCACTGTACTGTTGAACCAGCGAAGAGATGACCGTCTGATGGGCTTGATCGAAGTCGGGAATGGGGATTGCCCCAAGTGTTTCTATCCGTAAGTGACGACTAGGTTCTCGCGCACTTACAAAGGCGTTGGCTACAGGACCGTTGAGCACGGCCGCCAACACTGCCAGAGAAAGTTCGGCGTTAGGCCATATTCCATGAAAATTCTGATAGCAGACCAAGCCAATGTCGTCCTGCGAAGCCGTGATTCGCCAAAAGCCCCTTGTCCTTCGGCTTGCGTTGACTACAAGTTTGGGTTGATGCCAAGGCAACCTGTATGCATTGGTTCGCATGAGGTCAGGCGCAAGGTTGAGGTAGTCCGCTTTGAGTATGACAAATGGCTCAGTGCCTCCTCTGACCCTGTGCAAACCGGGCCCGAAGCCCCCTCGCTCTTCTTGGGATACGAATAACTCTTCATTTCCGCGAAGCCGACGATTGTACTCAATTCCCCGATGGATCTGGGACACCTGACTCAACCGCCTCATCTTCGCAGTAGCTGCCCAGGCATCTTGAAGAGGTGGCAGCCACATGCTGTGCGCAAACTGTCGTTCTGGCTCGTCTACATGCTCCTCGCTTTCGTAGGAAGGCCGATGCGTGGAGTAAAAGGACTGAAGGTCAGATTTGTAGACTTCCCCTGCTTTCAAATGCACGGGGCCGTCCCTTGACCCGGCGCAAAGCAACAGCACCGTATCGGCATCCGAGTGTTGAAACACTCTATCTGGCAGGCTGAGTGTCTCGATTGAGGAATAGATCCTCCCCAGTCTCGACCTCAGCTCGCGATAGCTCCGCCCTCCCAAGAAAACCTTAGGCAGGACGAATCCCAACAGCCTAGGGGGACGTGCTAACACGCGATGCAGGACTTCAGCAGGTTGCGAATATGAAGAAAGATCATGATAGCGATCCTTTTCGTCCGCGCTGAACGACTCAAAGGGTGGGTTGCATAGAACGATGTTGGCTTGAGCTAGCTCCTGGTCGAATACCGGCGAAGTTAGGGCATCCCCTCCGTGGAGCCGCCAGCCGTCTGGATTCGGGTAGTCCGCGAGCATGAGGGACAGCCGAGCGACTTCCCTAGCAAAGTCGTCTAGCTCAATAGCGGCAAGCATCTTCACGAAGTATTCGTGCCGTTGCATAGGGCTCATTGCCGGGGGTAAGAGTTCCCGCAACCGCTGCATTGCAGCCACCAAGAACACCGAGTGCCCGGAGAACGGTTCAAATACTCGCCGCTCATTGGCCTCGATCGCTTCGAAGGGAAGTCGCTTGACTATGTACTCAGCTATGGCGGGCGGCGTGCTGTGGATACCGTACAGCTTTCTGGTCTCCGGGGTCACCAAGGTGTTCTCGTATACGTAGGCAAGCGAATCCACGGATAGGTTCTGGAAGTGGAAGGCCGTCTTGATGCGTTCCCAAGCCACGGACTGGGTTTGAGGATCATCCAAGACACGCTCCGACGTCGAATCTCGAAAGTAGAACTCCTCCACAGACCTCACCACGAGTTGAGGGTCGTCGACTGTCCAATCTCCAGGGTGGTGCCGGTCGGCCAAAACCTTGGCTGCGATGAGGCGAAATATCAAGCGGAAGAGGGGAGGATAGGACTCCTTTGAGAACGACGACTTGCGCTCGAAGGTGTTGATCGCCAGGGACATCGTGTCCCTCAGAAGTGTGTCGAGCTTGGACCGCACCTCAAATTCCAGAGCCGGGAGGAGGTTCAGATCGATGAAGTCGAGCTGGGTAGCCGTTTCTCCACCAGACTTGGCTCTCAGGACTTGGCGAGGAGCCCACTCTTGCTGGTGCCTCAAGAAAAGCTCAGACAGTCGGCTGGGGGCAAGCTCTTCGAGGAGCGAAGGCATGCCCTTCCCAGTCACTTTCCACCTGAGAACGCTGTCATCCGTGATTTCGAGAATCTGTGGCGCCCCCAGTGATCGGTGGTCCTGGACGAATGCGGGTCCAGATCGGCCGTTGGCAATGGCTACACCAAAGGAGGCGTTTCGGTAAGAAGGAGGTTCCTGAGCGAATGCCGCTAGAGGGATTCTCCGGACGGGGTGTTCAGAAGAAAGGACATCGGCGAATTCATACTCCTCCTGTAGAAGGCCCCCAGTGTAGCCCAGGCCTTGGAATCCCTGCTTGATATGTTGGAGCGTCTCTTCTTGGCTATGGGTACGCATCAGGCTCCGGCCTCCTGGGGCTGGTTTCCTGGCTCTGGCTGTCGTACCGTTCGATCTCGGCCTCGGCTCCCTTCAACAGGACCATCCCGCCGATGTCGCTGAGACTTCGATTCCAATAGGGGCTGTCCCTACACTCTTGAAGTTTTGTTAGCAACTCCAGAGGGTCGGGAGTAACCCCATCGGGGTATGAGATCATCCTTCGCTTTCTAGCCAATGTGTGATATCCGCAACACTGTGTTTCCAACTTGATGCAGTGTGATGCGGATTGCTGCTCGCTGTCAAGGGAATCAACCCGCCTCGCTTTCCGGAACCGAGAGTTGGCGCAGCCCGGCACGCGGGCGAACGCGCCCTCTCCTTCCAACAGCCACACTAAGGGCTGCATGCCCCTGTCCCGGCGGACGAAGGCGAAAGTTGGAGAGACTCTCATCAGCCTTCCTCCCCTCCCGTCCCCGGCTCGGCATCTTCTCCCGGCGACGGGAGCGCCTGCCGTTCCATGTGGGCGCGGATGGCGACGTCGGCCAGGATGCGGAACCCCCTGAGGAAGGTCTCCCGCTGCTTGGGGGTGTATCCCGCCAACGGGTCGTCGGGCGGCGATTCGTCCTCGTCGCGCCTCTTCCGTTCGTTCTGTCCGTTGGTGTCTTTCATTCAGCACAGTCGCAGCGGTCTTGCCTAGGGAACGCTGGCCTCTCGTTGGTCTGATACAGGCCGCCGGCGCGGACGGACCGGGCGAGTGCCGGCGGCGCTGCGGTTGGGTCTAGCGGTCCTCTTCCTCGTCCTGCTCCTCCTCGTCCTCCTCGTCCCAGAGGTCCATCTGGAAGCCGTCGCCCAGGAGGGTCTCCAAGCC
>DAOUKH010000050.1:0-16185 GCA_034421515.1 Dehalococcoidia bacterium | reverse complement strand
CTCGGTGCAGCTGTTGGCGGCGGCGTGGAGGGAGAGGTCGATGCGCTGGCCGATGCCGCCGTGCTCGCGCCAATAGAGGGCGGCGAGGGTGTCCATGGCGCCGAGGCAGCCGGTGATGTGCGTCGACTGGTGCATCTGGGGGGCGATGGGCGGCGTGTCCCAGGAGCCGTCGTCCAACTGGGGGTAGCCGGAGGCCATCATCTGGCCGCCGACGGCGAGGGCGACGAGGTCGTTGGCCTTGAAGTCGGACCAGGGGCCGTCGAGGCCGAAGTCGGAGATGGTGAGGGCGATCAGGCCGGGATGGGCGCGGTTGACCTCCTCCCACGACGTGCCGGCGAGGGCGAGTCCGCCGGGCTTGACGGTCTCGAGCAGCACGTCGGCGGAGGCGAGGAGTTTGTCGAAGGCGGCGCGGCCGCTGGCGCTGTCGAGGTCGAGGGTGACGCTGCGCTTGTTCTGGTTGTAGTGCCACCAGAAGATGCTCTTCTCGATGTCGCGCTCGTCGTTGTGGAAGGGGCCGAGGCGGCGGGTCTCCGCGCCTTCTGGCGGCTCGACCTTGATGACGTCGGCGCCCATGTGGCCGAGGAGCTTGCCGCAGAACTCGCCGCGCCGGTCGGCCAGCTCGACGACGCGGACGCCTTCGAGCGAGAAGCCGAGGTCCTGAGGTGCGGAGGTCATCAGATCACGTCCTCCGCCTTGAGCTGGGCGATGCGCTCCGCCGGCATGCCGAGCACCTCGGCGTAGAAGGGCTCGGTGTCCTCGGCGTAGCACTTGGCGCCGTGGCCGGTCTGCCCGAAGGGGGTGGGCTGCGTCTCGGAGAAGAGGCCGGCGTGCCCTTCGACGTCGTAGGAGGGCACCTCGGAGTGGGGCACCTCGACGAAGTAGTTGTTGTGGGCCAGCTGCGGGTCGACCTCGTAGCGGTCGCGGGTGTTCTGGCAAACGCCGGCGGGCACGCCGCGGGCCTGGAGCCGCTCCATCAGGTTGTAGCGCTCCTGCTGCTGCGTCCAGGCCTGGATGTGGGCGTCGAGGTCGTCCTGGTTCTCGTAGCGGTCCGTCAGGGAGGCGAACTGGGGCGACGCCGCCCACTCGGGGTCGCCCATCTCGGCGACGAGGCCCTCCCACTCGGCGTCGTCGCGGCAGGCGATGGCGATCCACGCCTCCTCGCCGCCGCTGCAGCGGTAGGCGCCGTGGGGCGCGGCCTCCTCGTAGGCGGAGCGGTTGCCGGTACGCTCGTAGGAGCGGCCGTTCGCCGACCAGTCCATGATCGAGGTGCCGGTGAGCAGGAAGGCGGGGCCGCTCTGGGAGGAATCGACCCAGACGCCCTTCCTGGTGCGGTCGCGCTGGCGGAGGGCCATCATCGTGGCCATGGCGACGAAGTAAGGGCCGCAGACGTCCATGTAGGAGAAGCCGTAGCCGGCGGGGTAGCGGTCGGGGAGGCCCGACATAAAGGTGAGGCCGGAGACGGCGGCGGCGGTGGGGCCGTAGGAGCGGTAGTCGCGGTAGGGGCCCTGGAAGCCGAAGCCGGGGGCCTGGACGTAGACGATGTCGGGCTTGACCTTGACCATCTCGTCGAAGGGGAAGCCCCAATCGGCGAGCGTGGCGGCGGTGAAGTTGTCGACGACGGCGTCGGAGACGCGCAGGAGCTCGCGGAAGACCTCCTTGCCCTTGGGGTCGCGCATGTTGAGGGAGATGCCCCACTTGCCGACGTGGTTGTTGTTGAAGCTTGCGCCGCGGTTGACGCTGGCGACGTCGAGCTGGGAGTAGCCGGGGTCGGTGCCGGGGGAGTCGTCGCCGGGCATCTTGTGGTGCGGCCCGCTGGTGCGGAGGACGTCCAGCTTGCCCTTCCACTCGATGTGGACGACGTCGGCGCCGTAGAGGGCGAGGTGGCGCGTCCCCTTCGCCCCGGCGTTGAGCCAGGTGAAGTCGAGGATGCGCGCGCCTTCCAGGGGCAACGGCATAGAGGGAGCCTCCTCGCAGAGTCTGCGGGGGATTATTCTGGCGCGTCCGCGGGCGCTGTCAAGGTGGGGAGGGGGGCGCCGAAAGTGGGGGGCGGGCATTGATCACCGGTGGCGGCGGATGAGGGGGCCCCTCATCTCAATCTTCTCCCGGGGGGAGAAGAGGGGAGACCTCCCGGAGCCCCGCCCCTCCGACGCGCCCTGCGATAACCGATGGTGGTTGTGAAGGAACGGGCGACCACAAGAGTCGCCCCTACAGGGATGATCGTCTGCAGTCGTCGCCGGGTTGTGCAAGAAGGTCTCCCGCGGGGAGAGGTACACGGTGGTTTCATTCGTTGACAGGGTGGGGGTGCGAACCTAGCATTGGCGCGCGTTTGCATTCCCCGTAGGTTGGCGTTGAAGAGGGAGTTGGTATGCCGAAGGCGAAGGACCAGATCGTGCAGATTCTCGAAGAGGCGGGCGTAGAGTACGTCTTCGGGCTGCCGGGCGGGGGGACGATGGCGATCTTCGATGCGCTGTACGACTCTTCGATCAAGCCGATCCTGGTGCGGCATGAGGGGACGGCGGCGGTGATGGCCGACGCGTATGGGCGGATCACGGGGCGGCCCGCGGTGATCATGGGGCAGGGGCTGTTCATGGGGTCGAACGCGACGTTCGGCATCATGGAGTCGTTCCTGAGCAGCTCGCCGATGCTGGTGCTGACCGATACGTCCGACGCCGAGCTGGCGCAGCACCCGTCGAACCAATCGGGCGCGGGGGAGTACGGCAGCGTCGACCTGCCGGCTATCTTCAAGGCGATGACGAAGTACACCACGGTGGCGACGACGCCCAAGGAGGCGGCGATCGGGACGCAGCTCGCGCTGAAGCACGCGATCTCGGGGCGGCCGGGGCCGACGGCGGTGGTGATGCGGACGGCGTCGATCATGGGCGAGGTCGACCTGGAGCACCCGCCGTTCATCCACGACACGGCGGGCTATCTGAACATGGGCCGGACGCAGGCGATGCCGGGCGACGTCGAGAAGGCGGCGTCGCTGCTGGTGGAGGCGAAGCGGCCGGTGATCGTGGCGGGGAACGGCGCGCGCATGGGCGGGGCGGCGGAGAGCATCCGCGCCTTCGCCGAGGCGTGGGGCGTCCCGGTGGCGACGTCGTACAAGGGCAAGAGCATCCTGGAGGAGACGCACCCGCTGGCGCTGGGCATGGCCGGGGTCTATGGGACGAAGGCGGCGAACACCGCCGTCGCCGAGGCCGACGTCGTGCTGGTGATTGGAGCGATGCTGCGCTGGCAGGACACGCTGCGGGAGAAGCCGACGGTGTGGAACCCGAAAGCGCAGAAGATCATCCAGATCGACGTCGACCCGCGGAACACCGGCTGGACGTTCCCCGTCGACGTGGGACTGGTGGGCGACGCGGGCGCGGTGATGGAGCAGATCGTCGAGGCGGCGGGCGCGCTCGACGGCGGGGATACCGCCGAGAAACGTGCCGCGGCGGTGTCGGCGATGAAGGATGGGGCGGGGTACTACAACGACCCCTCCATGTTCGAGGAGTCGTCGCCGGTGACGCCGCAGCGGCTGGTGCGGCTGCTCCACGAGCACCTAGAGCCGGAGTCGCTGATCACGTTGGACGCGGGCAACAACCGCGTATGGATGTCGCTGATGTACCAGAGCAAAGCGCCGGGGTCGGTGTTCGCGCCCGGCGGGACGGCGGGGATGGCGTGGGCGCTGCCGGCGGCACTGGCGGTCAAGCTGGCGCGGCCGGAGAAGCCGGTGGTGGCGGTCACCGGGGACGGCGGCTTCATGATGGCGGTGCAGGCGCTTTCGACGGCGGTGCAGTACGACCTGCCGGTGGCCTGCGTGGTGATGAACGACTCGTCGCTGGGGATGGTGCGGCAGCACCAGGGCGACCGGGTGATCGTGTCGGAGTTCACCGACATCGACCACGCGATGCTGGCGAAGAGCTTCGGCGCGGACGGGGTGCAGGTCACGGACAGCCGGGACCTGCCGGACGCGCTGCGTCAGGCGCAGGCGTCGGCGAAGCCGTTCGTGGTCGACGTGGTGACCGACCGCGTTCCGAGTCCGGACGACCACCGGGCGGTGCCTCGGGGAGCGACGGAGACGTAGGGGAGCGGGTCTCAGGCGCACGGAGAGGAAAGACCTCCCGGATCCCCACCGACGCGCCCTGCGGGCGCGTGCCCTCTCTCTAATCTCCCCCAAGAGGGGGAGAGGTTTTAACGTGCTGCTCCAGCGGGGGTGAAGAGGTTCCGGAGGGGACCGCCGCGCTCCGCCCGGCCCGCCCTCAATCCCTCCCGGAGGGAGGGAGGTTTAAGGAAAGACCGCCCCGGAGGGCCGGGGCGGTCTTTGTTCGCTCGATGCGGGGTGCTTCGAGGCTAGTAGTCCATGGGGGGCATGGCGGGGCCGGCGCCTTCGGGTTCGGGGGCGTCGGTGATCATGGACTCGGTGGTGAGGATCATGGCCGCGACGCTGGAGGCGTTCTCGACGGCGGCGCGGGTGACCTTGGCAGGGTCGACGATGCCGAGGTCGACCATGTTGCCGTAGGTCATCTTCTCGGCGTCGAAGCCGTACTGGGCGTCGTCCGCATCGCGGATGTTCTGGACCACGACGGAGCCCTCGCCGCCGGAGTTGCCGACGATCATGCGGAGGGGCTCCTCGAGGGCGCGGCGGACGATGTTGATGCCGACGCGCTCGTCGTGGTTGCGGCCCTTGAGCTTGTCGAGCACGGGCTGCACGCGGATGAGGGTGACGCCGCCGCCGGGGACGATGCCTTCCTCGACCGCGGCGCGGGTCGCCGAAAGGGCGTCCTCGACGCGGGCCTTCTTCTCCTTGAGCTCGACCTCGGTGGCCGCGCCGACCTTGATGACGGCGACGCCGCCGGCGAGCTTGGCGAGGCGCTCCTGGAGCTTCTCCTTGTCGAACTCGGAGGTGGTGGTCTCGATCTGGGCCTTGATCTGGGCCATGCGGCCCTTGATGGCCTCTTCGTCGCCACGGCCCTCGACGATGGTGGTGTTGTCCTTGTCGGCGGTGACCTTGCGGGCCCTTCCGAGGGACTCGACGCCGGTGGCGTCGAGCTTGCGGCCGGCCTCTTCAGTGATGACCTCGGCGCCGGTGAGGATGGCGATGTCTTCGAGCATCGCCTTGCGGCGGTCGCCGTAGCCGGGGGCCTTCACGGTGAGGGCGTTCATCGTGCCGCGGAGCTTGTTGACCACGAGGGTGGCGAGGGCTTCGCCCTCGATGTCCTCGCCGATGATGACGATGTTCTTGGAGACCTGGAGCACCTTTTCGAGGACGGGGAGGATGTCGGCGACGGCCGAGATCTTCTTGTCGGTGACCAGGATGTAGGGGTCGTCGATCTCCGTCTCCATGCGGTCGGTGTTGGTGACGAAGTAGGGGCTGACGAAGCCGCGGTCGAACTGCATGCCGTCGACGTACTCGGTCTCGTAGTTGAGGCCGCGGGACTCCTCGACGGTGATGACGCCGTCCTTGCCGACCTTGTCCATGACGTCGGCGATGAGGCCGCCGATCTCGTTGTCATGGGCGGAGAGGGAGGCGACTTGTGCGATCTGGTCCTTGCCCGCGACGGGGGTGGAGACCTTCTTGATCTGGTCGCGGATGGCGTCGACCGCGACCTCGACGCCGCGCTTCATTGCCATTGGGTCTGCGCCGGCGGCCACGTTCTTGAAGCCCTCGTGGACGATGGCCTGAGCGAGAACGGTGGCGGTGGTGGTGCCGTCGCCGGCGATGTCGTTGGTCTTGGTCGCGGCCTGCTTCAGGAGCTGCGCGCCCATGTTCTCCATTGGCTCTTCGAGGTCAACTTCCTTGGCGATGGTGACGCCGTCGCTGCAGACGTTGGGGGGGCCGAATTTCTTGTCGAGGATGACGTTGCGGCCCTTGGGGCCGAGGGTCACCTTGACCGTGTTCGCGAGCGCGTCCACGCCGGTGATGAGGTCGCGGCGCGCATCCTCCGAATAGCTGATCTTCTTTGCCGGCATTGTTCTCTTTGCCTCCGTAAGGTCCTAGCCGATGGTGGCGAGGACGTCGCTCTCACGAATGATGAGCAGCTCGTCTGCGCCGTCCTTGTACTCGGTGCCCGCGTACTTGGAATAGAGCACGACGTCGCCGACCTTGACGGTCATGGCGACACGCTCGCCGTCGTCGGTGACCCGCCCGGGCCCGGCGGCGACGACCTCGCCCTCCTGGGGCTTCTCTTTGGCGGTGTCGGGCAGAATGATGCCGCCGCGCATCTCTTCCTTCGCCTCACTGGGGCGAACGATGATGCGGTCGGCGAGCGGGGTGATGCCGACGCCCTTCTTCGTCTTCGTAGCCACGCTTCGGTCCTCCTACTGCCGTCTTCAACTGTTTTGGGCCGCGTCGTTTGCGCAGCGCCACCGGCTATTTTAGCAGTCTCGGCAATCGACTGCTAGCGGGAGCAGACGGTTATGGGGAATGGGCGACCACAAGAGTCGCCCCTACAGAGGCGGAGAGCGGTCGGCGGCGTTGACGGAGTCTCCCTCACCTTCGCCGAAGATGCCGAAGGGGTTGAGGGAGCGGGGGTTGTCGTAGACGTCCATCTTCTCGGTGCGCTTGAGCCAGCCGACGACGGCGTAGGTGAGCGGGGTGGCGGCAACCTCGTAGAGGGATTTGGCGACCCAAGCGAAGATGGCGGCCCGGAAGATGGGGTTCCAAGAGCCGTCGTCGCCGACCCAGAAGCCGGAGGCGCCGAAGGCGATGGTGAAGAAGATGATGGAGTCGACGCCCTGGCCCACGACGGTTGAGGAGATGGTGCGGAGCCAGAGGAAGCGCCCCTGCGTCTTGTTCTTCAGGACGACCATGACGCCGGCGTTGGTGAACTCGCCGACGAGGTAGGCGGTGAAGGAGCCGAGCAGGATCCAGCCGGTGGCGCCGAGTATCGTCTCAAAGGAGCTTTCGTCTTCCCAAAAGCCGGCGCCGGGGATGATGTCGCCCAGCCAGAAGAAGAAGACCATGATGAGGTTGCAGACGAAGCCCAGCCAGATGACGCCGCGGGCGACGCGGAAGCCGTACACCTCGGTCAGCACGTCGCTGATGATGTAGGAGAGCGGGAAGCAGACGATGGCGGCGGAGACGACGTAGAGGTTGTCGCCGAGGAAGTCGAAGGGGAGGGTGAAGAGGGAGACCGGCTTGATGGCGGTGATGTTGCTGACGAGCAGCACGGTGACCGCCAGGGCGATGATGATGACGAGCCTTCCCGAAAAGCGCATGAGGGCCTCCGTAACGTGGGTGGGTCAGCGGCTCTCTTTGCCGAGGAAGGCAGCGGCCTCCTCAACGTCTTTGGGGCTGTCGATCGACTGCCAGTAGCAGCCGGCGTGCTTGGAGGCGAGGAGCTTCCCCTCGGCGGCGAGCTTTGGGAAGACGTCGCGCTCGATGCTGCCGACCTCTGGGAGGTAGTCGGCGATGCCCGCGTGCAGGCAGTAGATGCCGGCGTTGATCCAGTAGTCGGACAGGCGGGGTTTCTCGGTGAACGAGGCGATGCGGCCGTCGACGTCGGTCTCGACGACGCCGTAGGGCGAGGGCAAGGGGGCGAGGGCGATCGCGCCCAGCGCCCCGTCCGCGGCGCCTTCCTCGCAGCGGCGGCGCACGTCGGAGAGCGGGATGTCGCTGATGACGTCGCCGTTGAAGGCGAAGAAGAGTCCGTTGTCGGGGAAGTGGGCGGCGGCGTTGCGGAGGGCGCCGCCGGTTCCGAGGGGCTGGTCTTCGAAGACGTAGTCGACGCGGACGCCGAACTTCGAGCCGTCGCCGAAGAAGTCGGTGACCCGGTCGGCTAGGTAGCCGATGCAGAGGACGAAGGAATCGACGCCGTGGCGCTGGAGCCATTCCATCTGCCAGAGGAGGACCGGCTTCCCCGCGATGGGGATCATCGGCTTCGGCGTGGTGTCGGTGAGGGGGCGGAGCCGTTTGCCGAGTCCGCCGGCCAGGACGATGGCTTTCACGAAGGTCCCTCCGGCGGGCGGCTTGGCCTCATCCGGGCCTAGCTCCCGTTGAGTCTGTAGAGTTCGGCGGCGTTGTCGCACATGATGCGGCGCTTCTCGTGTTCGGGAACGTGGCGCATCTCGTGGGCGACGGTGCGCATCGAGTGGGGCCAGTCGGTCTGCGAGTGCGGGTAGTCGGTGGACCACATGATGCGGTCGATGCCGATGGCGTGGCGGTTTTCGATGCCGTGGGGGTCGGTGATGAAGGTGGCCCAGATGTGTTCGCGGAAGTATTCGCTGGGCATGCGCTTAAGGTGCGTCGAGGTGTGGAAGCGGTGGCGGAGGAAGATATCGTCGAGGCTGTCGAGGTAGTAGGGGATCCAGCCGATGCCGGTCTCGACGGCGACGACCTTGAGGCGGGGGAAGCGCTCGAAGAGGCCGCCGTAGACGATGTCGGCGAGCGGCTTGAAGACGTGCATGCCGAGGCGCGAGGTGAAGGCGCCGACCATGTAGTCGGCGCCCCGCGTGGGGGTGGGGCCGGCCTGACCGGAGGCGCCGGAGGGAGGGGTCCCGCCGAAGAAGCCGAAGTGGATGTGGAGGGGGTACTCCCAATCCTGGGCCTCGGCCCAGAAGCGGTCGTCCTCCGGCTTGGGCGTGGGGCCGCCGTTGGGGTAGGTGCTGATGATGATGCCGCGGGCGCCCTTCTCGGCGGTGCGGCGCATCTCGAGGAGCAGGTCTTCGACGCCGGTCATGGGCGCGAGGGCGAGCCCGACGAGGCGGTCGGGGGCGACGGCGCAGAACTCGTCGAGGAGCCAGTCGTTATAGGTCTGGACGCAGGCGAGTTGGAGCTCCGGGTCGTTGCCGTAGGTGTGGGCGCCGGTGAGGGCCACGCTGGGGTAGAGGACCTGGGCCTGGAGCATGTCCAGCTCCATCTCCTTCAGGCGGGCGTGGGGGTCGTAGCTGGCGGGCCGAATGCGGTCGTAGGGGTGGCCGCGCTGGTCGTAGTCGGTGACCTCGAGGCCAGCGGTGGCGGTCAACTGGATTTGCTGGACACGTTTGCCGCCGTCGAACGACCAGGCTTTCACGCCGTTTTCGAGGTCGATCATCTTGGGGGCGCGGTCTTTGAAGGCGGCGGGGACGCGCTCGTGCCAGATGTCCGGCTCGTTGAGGTGGCTGTCGGCGTCGATCACGCGGTATTCCACGGCTCTCCCTTGCCTGGATGCCAGACCGGACATAACCGGCTGGGCCGTAGCCTACTGGGTGCGATTCGGGCGTGTCAACGGAGACGGTGGGAGGTGGCGGAGGGAGCAGCGCCCTACGGGCGCTCGCGCGCCTGGCGGCGCGCACCCTCTCTCGTAACCTTGGCAAAGGCCTACGAGGCCGCTCGGGGGATAGGAACGGGCGATTCGCGAATCGCCCCTACAGGGGAAGGGAGAAGACCCCGCCCTCACCCCTGGGCAACCACTAGGGTTGCCCCTACATGGATGATCCGCCGACGTCGGAGGTTGTGCAAAGGTCTCCAGCGGGAGAAGAGGTGCCGGAGGGGACCGCCGCGCCCCACCCCGGCCCTCTCTCAGTCTCTCCCAGAGGGAGAGAGGTTTGAGGTGGCGGCTCTCCCAGAGGGAGAGAGGTTTTGGCGTGGTGCGCCAGCGGGGGAGGGGCGGCGTCGCGGGGGATGGCAGCGGCAGGGTGTAGAATTGTTAGCCGGCGCCGCGGTGCGCCGTCCCGCCACGGTAGCTCAGTGGTAGAGCAGCTGTTTCGTAAACAGCAGGCCGTCGGTTCGATCCCGACCCGTGGCTCCATGAATCCTGAACGGAACAGGGGACGTATTCCCTTATGCTATACTTGATCGCGGCAAGAATCGGACTTCCCCACCAGCTACTCTTCAGATAGGCCGGCCCCGCTCCGATGTTTGCGCGACCCTCAGCTTCGGCCGAATACGGACCCTCCTCAACTCGACGTAACGGATAGACGTGCCAGGGCTATTCCAGATAGGTCCACCGAGCCGGGGCGGCAACCGGATCCTTTGGAGTCTCGCCCTCCTGTCGGACAAGATCAGCAGGTGGGCGGGCCGTAATCCCCTCCCGGCGATGGCCCTGATCGGGGCCGCGATCGTGGCCATCGTGCTCGCCGCCCTTTTCACCATCCCGTGGTCGCCATTGGCGGGGCCCTCGCCGACGGAAACGCCGACACCAAGGGCGACGGCCACTGCGTCGCCGATCCCGACACCCACGGCGACGATCACGCCCACGCCAACCCCAACGGCCACCACGACGCCGAGTCCGACGCCTACGCCAACCCCGACCGCGACGCCGACGGCCACCCCAACGGCGACGGCGACGGCCACCCCCACGGCCACGCCCATTCCGACGGCGACACCGACGCCCACGCCGACGGCGACGCCCACTCCGACGCCCACTCCTGAGCCGACGGCCACGCCAACAGCAACGCCGCTGCCGACGGAGACCCCAACACCGGAGGCGACGGCCACGCCGGTGGTCATCGTCGTGACGGCGACACCGACGCCCACGCCGGTGGCCACGAATACCCCCACGCCCACGCCGACGCCTCGGGCCACGAGCACGCCCACACCCTCGCCCACGCCGAGCGAGACGAACACGCCGACGCCGACGCCCACGAACACGCCGCCGGCCACGGCCGTTGCCCAGCCGGCGATTACGGTGCCGTTTGAAACCGTGCTCAGGGACTATTCGGGCAGCGGCTCAGAGACCACGGGCAATCCCTTCGTGTACACGGGAGCGAGGGGCGCGCCGGTGGTGTTCGACATCGACTATCAGGGACAGGACAACTTCAAGATCTTCGTCGTGGACGCCGTTGGCGAGGACTACGAACTCCTTCTGACGACGGACCGTACGCGCGGTCCTTATCGCGGCGTCCGCGCGCTTTCCTACCGTGACAACAGGTTCGAGGACCATTCCTCCGAGATCTCGGCGTTCAATGTCCGCGTCGAGGGCGACGGAGCCTGGCAGGTGCGGGTGGCCCTGCCCAAACTGGCGCCGCCGTCGATCTCGGCCGTGACGGGATCGGGCGACCAGGTCATCGGCCCGTTCAACATGACCAGTGGAAATCCATTCACCGCCGACTTCCTGTTCGACGTCACGCATACCGGGTCGAACTTCTCGGCGCGGCTCATCGCCGACGACGGTACCGCGGCCCAGCTGATACCGCCGCGGCAGTCTTCCTTCACCAACCTCCGGCGTCCGGTGACCGTCTACTCGTCGACGAACACGGACAAGACGGATGACGACCTGCCCTACGGTAACTACGTGCTGGCCATCCAGGCCGACGGGCCGTGGACGGTGCGGGTGATCGAGCGCTAGCCGCCGATAACGGCTAGTTGGTCGAGCCAGGTCTTGGCGGATCCTCCGCCGAACTCGAGGAGGGCGTCTTTGCGCGGCAGAAGCCGCGCGCGCAGCTCCTCGGCGCTGTGTCCGTGCAGGCCGCGGCGGGCGGTGGCGATGAACGCCTCCTCCGGCGACGCTGCGGTCTGGGTCGCCGTGGCGAGGGAGAGCAGGGCGGCGAGGTTCTCCTGGTAGGCCTCCATCGCCAAGAGGAGCGTCAACTGCCGCTCGAGTCTATCGAGCGGACCGCTGAACGGCTCGGCCTTGGCCAGAGCGCCCTGGAGCCCCGCGTCGTCGAGCCAGTCGTTGTGGCGGGCGGCGAGGGTGGAGACGATGAGGTGGAGGTGCCGGTTGGCGTCGTGGCGGGGGGCGACGTCGGTAACGTAGTTGAGCTCGCGCTCGATGAAGAGCGGCAGCGAGCGCAGGAACCACTCGGCGACGGCCGGAGCGCGGGCCCCGCGGGGACTCAGCCGCAACTGGCCATGCCAATCGATGAACATCTGGAGCGTCCGAGGGTCGGGATGGTTGCCGGAGCCGTGGGCCTCCAACCGGTTGAGCCCAGCCGCCCATTGACGCATCTGCGCCTCGTCCATGCCACGGAAGGTTGGATAGTCCAGAAAGAGTGCATCGCAGTCCCAGGGCCGGGGAGGGTCGGGCCGCGAGTAGAACTCGTCCCTCCCCACGATGATGGCGTGCAAGTGGGGCGCGGGGCGGCGGTAGGCGTCGACGATGCGCTCGAGCCGGATGAGGGCGATCAAGTGGCCATCGTCGTCGACTTTGGCGTAGCCGCTCTCGCCGAGCTGCAGGCCGCGGAACTGCCCGCCCTGCACGTCGTCAAAGAACTGCCGGAGAAATTGCGAGAACAGCTTCGTGGTCGGCTGAATCTCCGGCAGAAGACGCTGCACCCGTCCCTCGGGGAGGAACGAGATGATGGCGTGGCCGCGGATGATCACCTTGCTAGATGATGAAGCCAGTCGACCAAGTGGTCGTAGCTCTCCTCCGGGTAAACGGGGAGGCGCTCAGAGGTGATGGGATCGACGACGATCTTGAACTCGCCCTCCTTGCCCGTCGCGTCGTCGGGGGGCACGCGCCACTCGGTATAGCTGAGGAAGTGCTGCAGCGGCTCGGAGACGGAAGAGCTGACCTCCACGTTCAGGGTGGGGACGAAGTGCGCGGCGAGCTGCGCGGCGGTGGGCTCGTTGCCGAAGATCCTGCCGAGCTCGTAGCGGACCTCGTCGGCCTTGGTGAAGATGAAGCCGGCGAAGGTGACGGGGGGCAGGTCGTTTTTGTCTTTGTAGGCGCGGAGGTTCTGGTAGAAACGGCGGTACTCGATGTCGCCGGAGCCCTCCCGCATCTCGCGAACGAGGCTGAAGACGAAGCAGAGCGCGTCGGCCCGGAAGACACTCTCGTGGATGTGGGTGAGCTCCTCCGAGGGGATGTTGAACTGGTTCTGGGCCTCGGCCATCAGGCTCTGGTAGTCGATCTGCCCGCGGCTCTCGCTCATGATCTTCATGGTGGCGGAAAGGGCCTCGCCGGCCACGTCCATGAGGGGGATGGCGAGCCGCTTCTTCCTGAAGAAGCCGGGGAACTTGAGGTCGAGACGCGCCTCGAAGATCTTGTCGGGCGGCGTGGGGAGCAGCGGCACGCCGGCACGGAGGCTGTTGGCACAGCCCGCGATGTCGAACTCGTTCGAGTCGACGTCGATGAGCACCTCCATGCGCCGCTTTGCCGCGACTCGCACGAGGTGCATGTAGAGGAGCGCGGCGAAGTGACTCTTCCCCGAGCCCGTGTATCCGACGATCGCCATTCGTTTGTCTGGAGGGGCCACTGCTAGATTGTCCTTTCTGTCAGGGCAGCCGCCGCGCCGGTTTCCTCGCCGGCGCGGGACGCTAGTCCGCACACTTGCGCGATCAGCTCGTACGAGCGAACGCGGTCTTTGAAATGGTAACAGTTGGTGACGATACCGACATCATTGGTCTTATACGCCGCGGCGGCCTCCATCAGACGTGCGTGGACGTCCTCGGGGTCGCCGTCCACCTGCTGCGGCCCCCCGGACCGGCCGGAGATGTAGGTCATCTGCTGGGGCGTGAATTCGAACGTCGAGGCTTCCTCGGGCGGATAGAGGCCGGATTCTAGCCTGAGGTTGAGGTACCGCGCGGCGCGCATCAGGTTGCGGCTGCTTCCCAGAAAGACGGCTTCCTCGCGGGTCGGAGCGCAGAGGAGCTGCACCGTCACGTTGACTTTGGGCTCGGCGCAGAAGCGCGAGGGCTTGAACTCGTCGCGGTAGATCTCGGCGATGAACGGTCCTTGATCGCCGGTGTAGCCAAAGAAGTCGGCGTAGGAGAAGGGGAGGCCGAGCCTGGCGGCAAGGCGCGCGCTGTAGTCGGAGGAGCCGAGGAGCCAGACTTCAGGGGCGGTCTCACAGTCCTGCCCCGGCTGGGGCCGGATGTTGCGGAAGCGGTGGTCGGGGTCGTCGAAGCCATGAAGGAAGCCGAGGAGGTCGCCCACCTGGCGGGGGAAGTCGCGGAGGTCGGCCAGTGGGCGCGGGTCGGCGAGTGCGGCGGCGGTGTAGCGGTCGCTGCCCGGGGCGCGGCCGATGCCCAAGTCGATGCGCCCCGGAAAGAAGGAGTCCAGCATCGTGAACTGCTCCGCCACCTTCAGGGCGGCGTAGTGCGTGAGCATCACGCCGCCGCTCCCCACTCTGATCCTGCTCGTCGCCGCGCCGATCTGTCCGATGAGAATCTCCGGCGCCGCGCCGCTGAACGTCCCCGTGTTGTGGTGCTCGGCCACCCAGTAGCGGGCGTAGCCGAGCCGCTCGGCGGCCTGGGCCAGCTTCACCGACTCCGCAAGCGCATCCGCCGCAGTGCCGCCGCGGCGCACCGGCGACTGATCGACGACGCTCAGGACCAGCTCGCTCTTCACCAGAAACTCCTCACTAACGCTATCTGAAGCGGCCTGGTTCGGTCAAGGGTTGGGGCGCTCGGCCTGTGGGAGGATTTGGGTTGCACGGCGCCGATTCAAGGAGCAGCGCCCTGCGGGCGCTCGCGCGCCTGGCGGCGCGCGCCCTCTCTCAGTCTCCCCCAGAGGGAGAGAGGTTGAAGTCTCCGGGGAACAGGGGTCAGAGGCGGCCGGTGAATTTGGGCTTGGGCAGCAGCAGGAAGATGGGGGCGGTGAGGAAGAGGAGGGCGGCAAAGGTAAAGATGCCGATCCGGTAGTCCTCCTGCCAATCGAAGATGGCGCCCAGGAAGAGGGGGCCGACGACGCCGGTCATGATGGCGGGGAACTCGACGAGGCCCATGATCGAGGCGAACCGGGCGGTGCCCATCCAGTCGGCGACGGAGGCGAGCCGGAGGGGGACGAAGGCCCCGTGGCCGACGCCCATGAGGCCGACGTAGAGCACGACCATCCAGAAGTTGGTGGCGTATTCGAGGGTGACGATGGCAAAGCCGACGAGGATGTGCACGACGAAGAAGGCCCATCGCTTGTCGAAGCGGTCGCCGATGAAGGCGTAGGGGCCCCGCCCCAAGAGGAAGCAGATGGCGGTGGCCGAGGTCACGAACGCGCCCTCTTTGCGCGTCCACCCAGACTCTTCCAGGTGCGCCACCTGGTGGATGATGATGGCCTGGATGGCGAGCAGCTCGACGGCCATGGCGAGGGAGAGTATCCAGAACTCCTTCGAGCGCAGGGCCTCGGCTACCGAGAGGCCGGCCTCGCTGGACTGAACGACGGGAGCGCTGGTGGAGACGCCGGGGCGGTCGCCGTCGGGGCGGAGGCCGTACGGTTCGGGGCGGTGCCGGATGAGCAGGCTGAGGGGAAGGCCGACCCCGAGGATGACGAGCCCCACCAACAAGGCGGCGGCTTCCCAGCCGTAGCGGTCGATGAAGAGCCCCAGTCCGATGACCAAGGCGCCCGCCGCCGGCGTGCCGTTCCACACGATACTGAGCGCCTTGCTGCGGTTGCGCCGGAACCAGTTGACGATCGACGCGTTCAGGGCGGTGCCGACGCCGACGCTGATGCCACCGGAGATGACAAAGAGCGCAGCGTAGTACTCCCAGAGCCGGGTGACTTGGCTGAAGAGCACGAAGCCGACGCCGACCAACAGCACGCCCAGGAAGGCCATGATCCGGGTGCCCACACGGTCGACGATGAAGCCGGAGAGCGGCTGGAGGATGCCGCCCTGCAGCCGTTGGAGGGAGAAGCCGGCGGCGGTAGCGGCGCTGCTCCAGCCGAAGGCGGCGCGCAACTCGGCGAAGAAGAGGCCGAAGCCGAAGACGGTGGTCGCCACCAGCGTGGCGATGGTGAAGCAGGCGCCAACGATGTACCACCCGAAGAAGATCGGGCCGCGCCCCCTCCCGGCGGGCGGCGCCGCTATGGGTGTGCCTGCCTTTGGTGTGCGGCGCGGGTCGGCATGGTGGGGCGTGCTAGGGGACGATGGTCACCTTGATCGACTCGTTCGACTTGTCGAGGGCCGCCTTGAAGGCGTCGTCGGCTTGATGGAGGGGGAAGCGGTGGGTGGACAGTTGCTCAAGCTCGGCGGCGTAGCGGGGGAGCATGGCCACGGCGGCCCCGAACTCGGAGCCGCGCCGGGTGCGGCCGTAGGCGAGGGAGGCCGTGATGTGGAGCTCCTTGGCGAGCAGGAGCAGGGGCGAGATCTCCACGGTCTCCCGGTTGAAGGAGCCGAGGACGACGATGGTGCCGCCCTTGCGAGCGCAGAGCATGCTTAGCAGGATGGTGTCCGCCGTGCCGCCTACAGTCTCGTAGACCACGTCGGGCGCGTTCTCCGCCGACCAGTCCTCGGCCTCGTCCTCCCCCAGCGCTTCGAGGCCGAGCGACTCGGCGCAGGCGCGCTGGTGGGGGTAGCGGGCGGTGATGGCGACGCGGCGCGCCCGGTCGCGGGCCAGGAGGCCGGTCA
>DAOUKH010000049.1:0-6489 GCA_034421515.1 Dehalococcoidia bacterium | reverse complement strand
TGCAGCTCTTGGCCCGCTCGGCGGAGGTGACGACGACGCAATTGCCGCCGTCGTTGACGATGGAGCACATCAGGAGGGTGAAGGGGTCGGCGACCATGCGGGCTTCGAGAATGTCGGCCGTCGTGTAGGGCCCCCGGTTGAACATGACCGCATCGGGGTTGATGTGGCCGTTGTTGCGGACGACGGCGCAGCCGTGGGCGATCTGCTCCGGCGTCGTTCCGAACTCGTGCATGTGGCGGCGCATCTGCATCGCCATCTGGCCCGGCGTCATCGACCCCGTCCACTCGGTGAACTCGAAGTCGGGCCGCGTCCAGTCCACCACGCTGCCGTCGGAGGCGGCGCGCGAGTTGCCCGAGGCGAGAATGGCGACCTCGCAGACGCCGTCGCGGATCGCGGCGGCGGCTTGGATGAGGGCCATCGCGCCGGACATCTGGAGGACGAGGCTGAAGGGGCGGTTGAGTTGGTAGGACACGTTGCCCTCGGTCGGCCCCTGGCCGTTGCCGAGGGGGAAGGAGGAGCCGAAGTAGGCGTCGACGTCGTCCATGGTGAGGCCGGCGTCGTCGAGGGCGCCGAGGATGGCCTCCATGCTGACTTCCTGCGACGTGCGCTGGGAGACGCGCTCCTGCTCCGTCGCGTAGACGCCGACGATGGCCACGTCCCTCGGCTTCGGCATGGCGCTCCTCCTCTGCCGTCCGCGCCCCCGGCTACCAGACGCAGCCGGGGGTGTCGACGGCGAAGTCGGTCTTCATGGGGGTCGGCTTGATGTCGGTGACGGGGATGCGGACGGGGCCGTGCTCGCGGGAGGGCAGCAGCACAACGCCGTGGCCCGGCGAGGAGACCTCGCCGCGCTGGTTTTCGCACCAGACGTCGAGCTCGACGACGTTCAGATCGCCCTCGCGGCGCTTCTCGGTGACCTTGCCCTTCACCCACGTCGTGTCGCCGTGGTAGTTGAACTTCCGGGCCTCGTCGGACTGCTTCCACACGAAGCCGTCGTCGCCGACCCAGTTGGTGAGGTAGTGCATGATCCAGGAGGTGCGGACGTTGCCGTAGTCGTAGGCGCGGGGGTTGCCGACCCTCTTGGCGCGGGCGTCGTCCCAGTGCACCCGCTGCGCCGGCGACCAGAAGCCGTCCTCGGTCTTGGTGTAGAAGGCGGGGATGCGTTTGCGGTTGAGGTAGTCCATGCGGTAGGCGCCGACGCGGAAGATGCCGAAGCCGATGCCCATGTGCCACATCACCATGTCCTTGGTCTCCAGGGGGCCCTTGACCATGGTGGGCATGTCCATGCCGGGCTCGACGTCCTCCCAGTAGAGGGTGTCCGCGCCGCGGCGGTACTCGTTCTCGTAGGCCTCGTCGATCTTCGCCAGGTAGTCGTCGTCGTAGTAGGTCGGCTCGTAGGTCTTGGTGTACTTGCCGGTCTTCTCCGACGCCTCGCGCTCGACGTGGAAGAAGTAGAAGCGCCGGATGGCGACCATCTCGTCGCGCTGGTTGATGTACTCCTTGCGGTGGTGAATGATCGCCGCCTTGCCGCCGCCGAACTCGCTCCGCTTCTCCTCGACGTTCTCGATGAAGTAGTTCATGCGGATCTGGTCGCCGGGCAGGATGGGGCGGACCCACTCGTAATTGCCGCCGGAGAGATAGTTGGGGACGCCGCGGAGGGCGCCGGCGCCAGCCTTGCGCACCTCCGTCGGGATGGGCGGCACGGTGGTGCGCTCCAGGGTGATGATGTACTGCGGCGGCGCGATGATGCCGCCCCAGCGGGTGCTCTTGCCGTATTCCTCGTCGCAGAAGAGCGGGTTGTCGTCGCCGTAGCAGTTGGCGAAGTGGCGGATGGTGTCCTTGTGCGCCTCGTGGTTGAAGGGAGGCGCGTCGGGGATGAGCACGCCGATCCGGTTCCGGTAGCGCTGCACGCCGTCCTCGGTGATCTTTCCCTTCATCTCGGCGTCGTCGCGCTTCGCCATCGAGTCCTCCTGGTGTGGGCCGGCCGCTTGAGTCGGCGACATGATAGACGAGGGGGCGGGCCCGTGCTAGGGAAGGTGTGGGCATCTAGTTTGGCCGGCCGGGGCTGGGGAGCGTTCCTTCCGGCCTCTCCCCCTCTGGGGGAGATGGAGAGAGGGCGCGCGCCGCGAGGCGCGCGAGCGCCCGCAGGGCGCTGTTCCCCCTCCGGCGGCTACGGGTGGCGGCCGGTGATGCCCATGAGCCGGTCGAGGAGTGGGGCTTCGGCGGGGACGCCGATGGGCGCGGCGAAGGCGGGGCTGGGGCCGCGCTTCGATATGGCCTCCATGATGGGGTAGAGAAACGCGACGACGCCGTCGTCCAGGGCCGTGTCCTGACCCGTGGCCTTGGCGAGGTCCCAGGTGTGGATGGCGAGGTCGCCGACGGCCATGCCGATCATGCGCTCGACGGGCATCTCGCCCATCCGGCTCTCGACGACCTGTTCCAGGGCGCCGGGCTCGGCCGCGGCGCTGGCGATGGCTGAGGCGGCCGCGTCGATCTTCTCCATCGTCGCGCCCTCGGCGGCGACCTGCTCACCCGTGACCATGCCCGCGATGCCCGTCTGCGCCCCGGCCATGTGGTCGAGAAGCTGCTGGACGTTCCATTCCGAGCAGGGCGTGGGCAGGCCGAGCTGGTCGTCGGCGACGCCGTCCACCGTCGCGCGGGCGCGCGCCACCGTCGTCGTGTAGAGGGCCATCACATCGGCTGCCATTGTCTGCCTCCGTGGGAGTCGTGGTTGGGCGGCAAGCATACCCGAACGGGCGGGGCGTCGCCCGGCGGTTCGCCGTATCCCAGGACGGTTCCCCTGGGCAGGCAGCCCTTAGGCGAGGAGGCGTGATTCAAGTGCTTCGAACAGCGATGGGTGCGCGCCCTGCGCCGTCAGATACCCACGCATCGATCCGAAATCTTGGCGCACCGTCGCCAGCAGGTGGGTCATCGCGGCGCCAGGCGCTCCCATGACGTGAGGGAAGGTCCGCACGGTTTCCTCAATGGCCGAGTTTGGCCGCCTTGCCCAGAAGGCGTACATAGTGTCTAGGGAGTCCGCGCTTCTGGCGTAGTCGTCCGCGACCGCTTCGTCGGGGACCCCGAGCGAGCTCAGAATGGCCGCGGCGACGAGGCCGGTTCGGTCCTTGCCGGCACTGCAGAAGAAGAGGGCGGGCAACTCGGCCTCGTGGGCAAGCAGCGAAAGCACCTCGACGAGACGCCTCCCGACGTGGGGCCTGTTGAGCGCGTCGGCGTAGCCCTCGCCAAGCGTCGGGAACTGGCGGAGCGTGTCGTCTGTCCTGAAGAGGGGCAGGTGCACCTCGACTCCCGGCCACGTCCGCGTCATGCGGAACTGCTCGCGCTCCGTGGTGTGCCGCAAGTCGAGCAGTGTCCGAACTCCCAATTGCTTAACCAATACGTCGGAGTCTGCCTCGGTCGCGTCCGTGGGGGCGGCCGACCGGTACAGCACGCCGGGCCGCAAATGGCGGCCGTCTCCGGTCACGTGACCGCCGAGGTCGCGGAAGTTGAAGACCTGTTGGAAGGGGAAGGCTGGGGGAGGACTCATTGGGCATGGATAGTGTATCGGACATGGCTCCACCCAAGCCCCCACAACCGTCACGGGTGGTCGCGGCTCCGCCGCCCCCGCCCCGCGATGTGCTAGGCTTGCGGCGGCAACGCCAGGCACGCGGAGGGGGCGCATGAGCAAGATTGTCATTACCAACGTCGAAGAGGCGCGGTGGGTGCGCGAGACGCAGACCGAGGATGGCCGCAAAAGAGGCGTCCAGGTCGTGGGCGAGGTGGAGGAAGGGATGCGCGCCTTCATCATGAACGTCGCGCCGGACTACGAGACCGAAGTCCACAGCCACTCCCAGGACGAGGTGATCGTGGTCGTCGAGGGCGAGCTCCGCATGGGCAAACGGGTGCTGGGCCCCAACAGCATCATCCTCATCCCCAAGGACATCCAATACCGGCTCGGCGCGGGGCCGGACGGCGCGCGCTTCATCAACGTCCGGCCCGGCCCGGCCGACTACCAGCCCGTGGACGGGCCGGTGGTAACCAGCGAGCAGCTGTACAGCCAAGGCGCGACCATCCCGTAAGGTTCCTGGGCGCCGCTCGCGGGCGTCTGAATCCGGCCCCGAATCTGATAAGCTGACGCTGAAGGCGAAGTGGCCGCGGAGGAAGGCATGGACTTCAAGATCATCGACGTCGACGCCCACGTGCAGGAGCCGGCGGACTGCTGGACGAAGCGCATGTCCGAGAAGAAGTGGGGCAACCGCATCCCGCAGCTCGAGGAGATCAGCAAGGAAGAGCGCGGAGCCACGCCCGTCGGCTACTTCCTCGACCCCAAGCCGGACCGGGTGCACCGGTGGACGCTCGACGCGCAGCCGCACTCGCCCTACCCCTCGACGTGCCACGCCGTCATGCCCGACCGCGAAACCCTGCCTTCCCGCTGGGAGGACGTGCCCAAGAGCGTCTACGACGCGCGGGCGCGCCTGGAAGCCATGGATGCCGACGGCGTCGACGGCGAGGTCTTCTACCCCAACGTCGGCCTCACCTTCCCCTTCTTCGGCAAAGACCCCGACTTCGAGGCCGATTGCGTCCGGGCCTACAACGACATGCAGGTCGAGGAGTGGCTCGACGTCAGCGAGCGCTTCATCCCGCTCACCATGCTCCCCTTCTCCGACATCGAGGGCACGGTGGACGAGCTGCGCTATACGGCGAGCCGGGGACACAAGGGCTTCCTGATGCTCTCCGCGCCCCACCAGAAGGGGCTCCCGCACCTGATCGACTCCTATTGGGACCCGCTGTGGTCGACGGCGGAAGAGCTGGAGATGCCCTTCCACTTCCACGGCGGCAGCGGCGCGATCCGCATGTGGATCGACCCCAAGCCGGGACTGAGCCCGCGGTTCAGCCGCGCCTTCGCCGGCACCATCGGCTTCAACCTCCAGGCCCAGTTCATCAGCTACGTCCTCTTCTCCGGCATCCTGCACCGCTTCCCTGGCCTGCAGTTCGTCGTGGCCGAGAGCGGCGTCGGCTGGGTGCCCTACGTCCTGGAGATGTGCGACCACGAGTGGGAACGCTGCCGGCTCTCCGAGCACGGCCACCCCACGCGGCCCTCGGAGTTGTTCCGTCAACACGGCCACGTCGACTTCTGGTACGAGCAGAAGGGGCTGGCCTACCACCACGTCATCGGCGCCGACCGGATCATGTGGGAGAGCGACTTCCCCCACCCGACCTCGATCTGGCCGAACTCGTCGCGCTACATCGAGGGCAGCCTCGGCGACGTCTCCCCCGAGGACCGGGAGAAGATCCTGGCGGGCAACGCCAAGCGCGTCTACCGCCTCTAGCCGCCCTCGCGCTCCCAGAATACGAAGGTGATGCCAAGCATGAAGGTAATCTCATCGGACGACCACGTCATCGAGCCCCCCGACCTGTGGACGAGCCGCGTCCCCGACCGGTGGGGCGAGCGCGTCCCCCAGATCGTTCAGCTCAACGGCGGCATCGAGCGGTGGACGATTGACGGCCGGATCAGTGAGGAGCCCCGGCTCGCGCCCACAGGGGCGCTGTCGGAGAACCGCTTCGAGGAGCCCCAACGCTGGGCGGACGTCCCCAAGGAGGCCTTCGATCCGGCGGCGCGCCTCGCGGCGATGGACCGCGACGGCGTCGACGTCTCGGTGCTCTACCCCGCGGCGGCGGGCATCGGCGGCGAGACGCTGGGCGTCATCGCCGACGCCGAGCTGCAGATCGCCTGCGTCCGCGCTTACAACGATTGGCTGCTCGACACCTGGGCGGCGGCGAGTCCGCGGTTCGTTCCCCAGTGCATCCTCCCCGTCACCTCGGTCGAAGACGCCCGTGCCGAGGTGGAGCGGTCCCTGAAGAACGGCCACAGGGGCATCGTCATGGCGCCGTTCCCGTGGCACATCAACACCGACGCGCCGCACCTCCACGAGGAGGACTGGGACCCGCTCTGGCGGACCATCGACGAGGCCGGCGCGCCGGTCTGCTTCCACTCGGGCACCAGCCAGCGCAACATGCTCGAGCTCTACGACCGGTGGGACCCCGCCACCGCGCGGGCCTTCGAGACGGTGCGCCGTCCCGTGAGCAGCGCGATGGTGGTATCGAGCTTTGTCCTCTCCCGAATTGGCGAGCGCTTCCCCACCCTGCAGATCGTCTTCGCCGCCGCGGGCATCAACTGGCTCTGCTTCCAGCTCGAGCTGTCCGACCACGAGTGGGGCGCCTCGAAGCTGGTGAAGGAAGGGATGGAGATCAAGCCGTCGGAGCTCTTCAACCGCCAGTGCCACGTCACCACGTGGGCCGAGAAGGCGGGGATGCTCCAGCGCGAGTTCATCGGCGTCGACAACATCATGTGGCAGTCGGAGTTCCCCATGGAGACCTCGACGTGGCCCGAGTCCGCCGCCTTCATCGAGCGCAACTTCGCCGACCTCCCCGCCGACAACCGCGAGAAGGTCCTCTCAGGCAACGCGCGGCGACTGTACAAGCTGGACGGCTAGC
>DAOUKH010000048.1:0-30253 GCA_034421515.1 Dehalococcoidia bacterium | reverse complement strand
CGTCACCGGCGCAACCGGGTATATCGGCGGAAGACTGGCCCCCCGCTTGGTGCAGGAAGGCCATCGCGTTCGCGTGCTCGCTCGCAGTGAAGCCCGCGTGAGTTCCCGTTCCTGGGCGGACCGGGTCGAGGTCGCCGTCGGCGATGTGCTCGACCGTCCAGTCCTTTCGGAGGCACTGGCCGGCGTAGACGTTGCCTACTACCTCGTCCACAGCATGTCCAGCGGTTCCGGCTTCGATGAGATGGACCTTCGAGCCGCCCGGGACTTTGGCCGGGCCGCGAAAGAGGCGGGGGTCAACCGCATCATCTACCTCGGCGGTCTTGGCGACCCGCAGGCCGACCTTTCCCGGCATCTGCGCTCCCGGCAGGAGACGGGTGAAGCGCTCCGTGAAGGCGGCGTCCCGGTCACGGAGTTCCGCGCCGCGGTCATCGTCGGGGCGGGCAGCATCTCCTTTGAGATGGTCCGCTACCTTGTGGAACGACTCCCCGTCATGGTGTGTCCCAAGTGGATCTACTCACGTATCCAACCCATCGCGGTCGACGATCTCCTGGACTACCTCGTCGCCGCCCTGAGCGTTCCGGAGAGCGAGGGCCGCATCATCGAGATCGGCGGAAAAGACGTGACGACCTACAAAGGGATGATGCTCGGCTACGCCGAGGCACGGGGCCTGCGGCGCTTCTTGGTCCCGGTGCCGGTACTGACGCCGCGCCTCTCCTCCTACTGGGTGCACTGGATGACACCCATCCCCGCGAGGATCACCGAGCCGCTCGTCGACGGGCTCCGCAACGACATCGTCGTGACCGACAACCTCGCCCGCACGCTGTTCCCCCACGTTGAGCCGCGCGACTACGCCTCGGCCATCGCCGGCGTGATGAAGGAGCTCGACGAGGGTCGGATAGATACCGCGTGGAGCGACGCCGCGGGCGCGCCCGCCGGACCTGAGGAGGCGGTGCGCCTGGAATCAAGCCAGGGGATGATCGTCGAGCGCCGCCGCCGCACGGTCGCGGCTCCGGCCCCGGAGGTCTACCGCGTGTTCACCGGCATAGGCGCCGCCCGGGGTTGGTACTTCGCCAACTGGCTCTGGCGTCTACGGGGAGCGCTGGACCGTCTATTGGGCGGCGCCGGACTCCGCAGAGGTCGGCGGCACCCCGACGACCTGCGCGTCGGCGACGCCCTCGACTTCTGGAGAGTCGATGTCCTGGAGCCGGACCGCCTGCTCCGCTTGCGTGCCGAGATGAAGCTGCCCGGCCGTGCGTGGCTCCAGTACGAGGTCTGGGAAGCTCCCGACGGTTCGACCCAGCTAGAGCAGACGGCCGCCTTTATCCCCAGAGGACTGGTGGGCTTGGCGTACTGGTACGGCCTCTATCCGTTGCACGCCTGGATCTTCGGCGGACTGATCAAGGCCATCGCCCGTCGCGCCGAGCGGGGCGTGTAAACCTGGTGAGCCGGGTGGGGATCGAACCCACGACCTACTGATTAAAAGTCAGTTGCTCTACCACTGAGCTACCGGCCCGCGCCTTAGACGCGGTTCAATTATACGGCGTGAGCGGTGTGCGATGCCCCATCGAAGGCGTCCGGCGCGCCTGCGGCACAACCGATAGGCCCTGCCCGCCGTGTGGAAGGGGCGCGTCGTGACTCGCCCCTACAGGGGATAGGGAGAAGACCCCACCCGCACCCCTGGGCAACCACGAGGGTTGCCCCTACAGGGATGATCCCCTGCTGCCGTCGCGGGTCAAGCAACAACCAGTCCGCTCATAGACGGTGGCCCTTGTGACGGGCGGCGAGTATCTCGTCCGTAGAGAAGGCAACGCGTCTCCAGCCGGCGCGGCGTTCCCGGAAGCGCTCCACCGCTCGCTCGCGGTCGGCGCGGTCCTGGGTGCCGGCGGGAACCAGGTGCGCTACCGCTTTACCGTGCCGGGTTATGGCGACGGTCTCTCCATGCTCAACTGCCCGAAGGAGCTCTGCCAACCGCGCTTTGGCTTCAGTAGCTTGAATCTCACGCATGTTTGAATCTAACCCGTTGCCTTGACGCTAGGCCGGCTCGAATTTCGGCAGGGTGATTTCGGGGGTGACGTCCTCGAAGCGGACCTTCACCGGCATCCCGATACGCACGTCGGCGGGGTCGACGTTGACGAGGTTGGACATGATCTGCACGCCGCCGGCATCGTCGATTTCCACGACCGCGACCACGTAGGGGACTTCGTCGCGGAAGCCGGGAGCCGCGCTCTGGCGAATTACCGAGAAGGTGTGCACCTTGCCCGCGCCGTTGGAGGTGCGCCAGGTCAGGCTCGCGCTGTGGCAGTGCGGGCAGATGGCGCGCGGATAGAAGACGAACTTGCCGCAATCGTCGCACTGCTGGATGTCGAGGCGGTGTTCCTTGCACGCGGCCCAGAACGGCTCGGTCTCGACTTCGGGGACGGGGAGTGGCTTCACGTAGTCGGCCATGGTCGGTTTCTCCGGGGTCGCGTCTACTCGTTGGTGAGGATGGCGGTGATGCCGCTGTGGCGGGTCCCCATGAACCCGCCGATGCCGTGCACCATGGCGATCTTGGCGTCCGGCACCTGCCGCTCGGTGCCGGCGAAGCCGCCGCGGAGCTGCCGCGTGGCCTCGACGAGCAGGAACATGCCGCGCATGCCGGGGTGACAGGAGGAGAGCCCGCCGCCGTCGGGGTTGACCGGCAACGCGCCGCCGAGCCCGATGCGCCCGTTCTCGACGAATGCGCCGCCCTCGCCCTTCTTGCAGAAGCCGGCGTCCTCCAGCGTCAGGATGACGTTGATGCTGAAGGCGTCGTAGATCATGCAGAAGTCGATATCGTCGTGGGAGACGCCGGCCTGCTCGAAGGCGGCGGGGGCCGACCATGCCGCGGCGGAGACGGTGAAGTCGCGGTAGCCGCCGCTGGTGTGCTGCTGCGCCTCGGCGCCGCCCATGACGTAGACCGGCTTCGTTTTGCAGCGGGCGGCGACCTCGGGGCTTGCCACGATGATCGCGCCGCCGCCGTCGCTGATGATGCAGCAGTCGAGCAGGTGGAGCGGGTCGCAGATGAGCCGTGAGCTGACCACGTCCTCGACGGTGATGGGGTCGCGGTACTTGGCATAGGGGTTGAGACCGGCGTGACGGCGCATCGTGACGCCGACCTCGGCGAGCTGCTCCGGCGTGGTGCCGTAGTCGTACATATGCCGCTGCGCGCTGAGGGCATAGGTCCCGATGAGGGGAATGCCCCAGGGAGCCTCGAAGCTGTCGGTGACGGCCTGCTCCCCGCCGCCGGAGGCCGCCGTCCGCGCGCCGATCTTGCGCCCCTCGGTGGTGGGAAGGCTGCCGTAGACGATGGCGACGCAGTTCGCCCGCCCCGCGGCGATGGCGTCGAGGGCGTGCAACAGGTAGAGCACGAAGCTCGACCCGCCGACCGCCGTCGAGTCCATGAAGGTAGGGCGCAGCCCCAGGTATTCCGCGAAGGCGATGGGCTGCATCCCGGGGACGCGCGTGGCGCAGAGCCCGTCCACGTCGCGGATGCCGAGGCCGGCGTCTTCGAGCGCGGCGAAGAGGCATTCGGCCTGCACCTGGTTCGCCGTCTTGCCGGGAGCGCTCCGCAGGGGGTACTCGTAGGCCCCGACAATGGCGCCCTTCTTGTAATTCGCGTACGGACTCATCCGCGCCTCCTGACTGTGGGAGAGGAGTGTACTCGCCGTTGGAGTGCCTGGATAGGCGGTGCGCCTAGCCCCCGGCAGCGATGGCGCGGCGGGTCCGGTGGTAGTCTGCGGCGTTTCGGATAGCCTTTGCAGCCCTGTGGTAGCTGGGGAAGCAGGGAATGCCGGCATCGCGGAGCTCCCGCTCGGTCTCGCGGAGGATTTCGGCGTGCTCGTAGGGCAATAGCGAGTAGGGAATGGCGACGGCGGGCTTGCGCCCGCGCTCGAAGGTGCGCTTGATTGAGCGGACGTGGGCCGCACGGATGCCCTGGTGGCGCTCCTCGTTCGAGAGGATGCCTATCTGCATGCCGATGAGGTCGATGCCGGGGTCGGCTTCCAGGATGTCGAGGGTGCGGTCGATGTCGGCGATGTTCATGCCGAGGTCGATGGGGTTGGCGGCGAAGGCGCCGACGAGCTTGAAGTAGGCGCCAAGCGCCTCCTTCGACGCGTCGGAGAGCGGCGGCACGCGGAGGCCGTGCTCGGCGAAGGCGTCGGCGATGGCGACCGACTGCCCGCCCTGCCCGCCGATGAGCCCGCAGCCGGGGCCGCGAAGCTCGGGCAGCTTCATGATCACCTGCAGCGTGTCGAGGGCCTCCTCGATCGATGTCACGAGGACCGCGCCGGTCTGGCGGGCGGCCGCCCGCCACAAGGCCATCGACTCCGCCAGCGCCGCGGTGTGCGACGCCGCGGCCCGGCGTCCGTCCTCGGTGCGTCCGCCCTTCCAGATGATGACCGGCTTGCGGGCGGCGACCTCGCGCAGGACGCGGAGGAAGCGGCGGCCGTCCTTCACGCTCTCGACGTAGAGGACGATGGCCCGCGTCTGGGGGTCTTGGCCGAAATACTCCAGGTAATCGGTGCTCTCCTGCACCACGCCGTTGCCAAAGCTGATCATCTTGCTGAGGGGGAGGCCGTTGTCGGGCGCGGCGATGGAGAAGAAGTTGCCGTGGGAGCCGCTCTGACTGGCGAAGCCGACGTAGCCGCCGTCGTAGACCGGCTGGAAGGGGAGATAGCAGAGGCCGCGGCCGGGGTTGTGCAGTCCCATGCAGTTGGGGCCGAGCACGACGAGGGAGGCGTCGCGGGCGATGCGCTCGATCTCGGCCTGGGCCTCGACGCCGTCCGCCCCGCCCGTCTCCGCGTAGCCGGCGGTGTACATGCAGACGCCGCCGACGCCGGCCTCGGCGCACTCGCGCAGCCCGTCGGCGGCGTACTTGCGGGAGAGCGCGACGATGACGTAGTCGACCGGGCCCCCGATGGCGTCCAGGGAGGGGTAGCAGTCGAAGCCCATTTCTCTGAGCCGCCCCGCCTCCTCGGGGTCAGGCTGGACGGCGTAGAGCGGGCCTTTGAAGCGGCGCAGCGCGGGAAGGAACATGTGGGCGCGAGAGGTGCGCTCGCCGAGCACGGCCACGGTCTTGGGGCTGAGCGCCCGGTCCATTGCGGCGAAGTCGATGGACACGGGAGAACCTGTGAAGGCGGTCACGGGTTAGGGGATGGGATCGTGCGAGGTGACGATGCCGACCTCGTCGAACGGGAAGTACGAGAACCAGGCCTTGCCGATGATGTTCCCTCGGGGGAGCATGCCCCAGGCCCGGGAGTCGTAGCTACCTACCCGTTCGTCCCCGAAGACGAAGTAGTGGCCGGGCTGGATGTAGGTGGACGGCACGCCCCGGTTCCCCAGCCGCGGCAGGTAGTGCTCGTCGAGCCGGACGCCGTCGATGAACACCGAGCCGGGCGGGGCGCCTCGGCAGAGGTCGCTCGCCGCGTTGCCTTGCCCGCAGACCTCGATCGTCTCCTCGGGCATGCCGATGACTCGCTTGATGAAGTTCCGTCCGGGGTCGGCGTCGCGCTTGAAGACGACGACCTCGCCGCGCTGCGGCTCGCCGAACGGCTCGACATAACCGTCCTTGTCCCGGTCCAGGAAGAAGAACCAATCGGAGATGGGTTGGAAACTGAACCTTCGGTACGCGGCCTTGTTGACGATGATGAACTGGCCGTCTTCGACGTTCGGGCTCATGCTCGTCCCTTCCACCTGATAGTTCTGGAAGGACGTGTAGATGAGCACGAAGACGATGGCCGCGAGAAGCAGCGTGACGAGCACGCTCTGTATGGCGCGGACCCGGTCGGTGCCGGCGGCCTCGGTGGCGCCCGCTTCGGAGCTTTCCGCTTCGGCATCGCCGCCGTCGGAGCTGCCCTCTTCAGAACTGCCCTCTTCGGGGACGCCGGAGGCCTGGTCGTCCGCAGCCTCTGGCGCTTCGGGTGCCTCTGGCTCGTTGGAGGGCTCGTCCATGTCGTACATTATAGGGTAAGCCGGAACCGCGGCGGCGCTGACCGGCCTCTGACCGACGTTCACAACGTCTTCTCCCATGGACTCTCTGCCGGTCTTCAATGGATGACGAGAAGCTCATCGCGCTGAGCCGCGACGGCGACCTCGACGCCTTCAACCAGCTCGTTGAGCGTTACCAGAGCCGGGTCTACCGCCTCGCCTACCGCATGGTGGGGCCCGCCTCCGCGGACGACGCTTCCCAGGACGCCTTCATCAGCGCGTTCAAGAGCATCCGGTCGTTTCGCGGCGGGAACTTTCGTTCCTGGCTGCTCCGCATCACGGCGAACGTCTGCCGCGACCAGCTTCGGGCCGCGAAGCGAAAGGCCGGGGCGTCGCTCGAGTCCATGCTCGAAGCGGGCGCCTGGGAGCCGGCCAGCCCCGGCCGCTCGCCGGAGGAGGCCGCGTCCGACGCCGAGCTCAACGCCGCCATCATGACCGCGGTGGCGGCCCTCCCGCCCGACCAGCGGGCGGTGCTGGTATTGGTCGATATCGAAGGCTATTCCTACGAAGAGACCTCGGAGACGGTCGGGGCGTCGCTGGGAACGGTGAAGTCACGGCTCAGCAGGGCGCGAGAGAAAGTCCGCGACGCATTTCAGGCCAGTCCGGAACTCTTGCCCGTCCAGTATCGTCTGAAAGAGTGAGGGTGGAAGCGTGATGAGAGCCATACTTCGGCTGTTCACACCGCGGCGGCGGCGCTGGCGGGAGCTGTTCTCGCTCGCAATCGACGAGCGGCTCTCCGAGACGGAAGCGGCGGAGCTCCAACGCATCCTCGACCGGTGGCCTGAGGCACAGGGGGAGCTCGACGCGATGCGCGAGGCCGTGACCGCCCTGCGCGCCGTGCCGCAGGTCGAGCCGAGGCGTAGCTTCCGGCTCACGCCGGACATGGTCGAGGCCGAGACGCCCGCTCCCGCTGGGCGCCTCCCGGCGTTCGTCCCTGTGGCCGCGGGCGCGGCGGCGTTGCTCGTCTTCGCCATCATCGGAGGCACGTTGGGCCTCTTCGACGGCGGCCCGGCCGCCGACGAGTCCCCGCAGATCGCCGTCGCACCGTCCGGACCCGCTGGTCCCGCCGGTCCCGCCGGGCCGGAACGAACGCCCACCCCGGCGCCCGCGGCGACGTCCACGCCGGTACTGCCGCCCACGTCGGCACCGGCTGCGACACCCACGTCGGCGCCGGCTGCCATGGAGTCGGACGCCGCGGCGATGCGGGAACCCACGCCGGCCCCCGCCTTTGAGGCGACGGCGATGCCCGCACCCACGGCAATGGCGGAACCCACCGCCACACCGGACGCCATGATGGTGGCCGTTACCGCAACGCCGGCTCCGGCCGCCACAAGCACCGCGCAAGCAGAGCCCACCGCGACGCCGGCGCCGATGCTGATTGTGTCCGAGCCCACTGCGACGCCTATGGTGGCAATGAGCGCCGGCGACACACCTACCTCTGAAGCCCTTGCCACGTCCGCCGATGGGCGGGCAGTTTCCTCGGAGCCGACGGAGGCTGTCATCGTGGTGGCCGTCACGCCTACGACGGCTCCGCCAGCGACCGCCACACCCCAACCCCCCGCGACCGTTGCGCCGACGTCAACCCCGGCGCCGACGCCAACTCCAGCGCCGACGGCTCCGGCTGTTGTCGTGGTGATCACAGCTACACCAACGGCGCCGGACATTGAGGCGGACACGGGAACGCTGGATCCCAGCGGTGCTGAAGGGAACGTCGCCGAGTTGGAGGCCGTTCTCCGCGAATACGTCGACGACCAACGGGCCGAGTTGCGTGGGCCACAAGGCCCCCCGGGCCGGGCCGGTACGGAAGGCGCGGATGACGGGGACGGGATAGCAGAGCCAGCCGGTCCGCAGGGAGCGACCGGTGGTCTGGGTCCGCAGGGTCCGACCGCCACCGACAGCGTCGCCGAACCAAGGGGCCAGATGGGCGAGCAAGGGCCGAAGGGCGCCCAGCACCCGCCGCCCTCGCCGGAACCGGAGGGCGGCTTCCCCTGGCTGCCGCTGCAAATCGCGGCGGCTGTGCTGCTCGCCGCGGTACTGGCGTTCGGGGCATGGTCGTACCTGCAGAGATGAACCGCGATAAGAGGAAGGACCTCGTTCGCACAAGCGACACGAAACAAGGGAGGAAACCATGGTCTTACTACAAGGATGCAAACGCAGCGCGGTGATGTTCCTGGCCCTGCTGGCCGCGGCCGCGCTGGTCGCCGCCGCCTGCACGACGGACGACGCAGACGCCCCGACCGCCGCCCCACAGGCGCCGGTCGTCGTCCAGCAGGGCCCGTCGGCGGTGCAGCAGACCGGCATCTGGGTGGACGGCGCCGGCTCCGTCACCGCCGAGCCCGACGTGGCCAACCTGAGCTTCGGCGTCGAGGCCCGCGCCGACACCGTAGCCCCCGCCCGCGCCGAGGCGGCGTCGGCGATGGAGGCGGTGATCGCCAGCCTGCGCGGCAACGGCGTCGCCGACCGGGACATCCAGACATCGTACTTCTCGATTGAGCCAATCACGGTGTACGAGGAAGGAAAGAACGGCGAACGAACGCCGAAGATCGTCGGCTATCGCGTGGCCAACTTCGCCACGGCAACGATCCGCGAGGTCGGCAACGTCGGCTCCGTCATCGACGACGCGGCGGAAGCCGGCGGCGACGCCATCCGCATCAACGGGATCGGCTTCTCGGTGGACGATCCGCGGCCCCTGGAAGTCGAGGCGCGTAAGCTTGCCCTCGAGGACGCCACCGCCAAGGCCGAACAGATTGCGTCGGTGATGAACGTCACCCTCGGCGAGCCGATCTACGTCTCGCAGCAGGGCGGCTCACCGGTGGTCTTCAGAGCGGCGGTCCCCGAAGCCATGTTCGCCTCCGACGCGGCGACGTCTATCAGCGCCGGGGAACAGGAAATCCGCATCTGGGTGCAGGTGGTCTTCGCCATCGAATAGGCGCCCGCTCCCAGGCTGCGTCAGACGCTGAACAGGACGTGCATGACGTCCCCGTCTTGGACGGGGTAGGTCTTGCCCTCCGTTCGCAGGACGCCGCGGCGCCGCGCCTCGGCCATCGACCCCGCGTCGACGAGGTCGTCGTAGCGCACCACTTCGGCCCGGATGAAGCCGCGTTCGAGATCTGAATGGATCTTGCCCGCGGCACGGACGGCCGGGGTGTTCGCCGGGACGGGCCACGCCCGCACCTCGTCGTCGCCTACAGTCAGGAAGGACACGAGTCCGAGGAGGCCATAGGAGCAGCGGATACCACGGGCGAGGCCCGATTCGCCCGCACCGAGCGAGGCACGGAATTCCGCCTCATCGCCTGGGTTCATCACAGCCAAGTCGGCCTCGAGTCCCGCCGCGAGCGCGAAGCCCGCGGAGTTCGGCCCGTCAACGCGCGCCGCGAGCTCCGCTTCCAAGTTAGCCGACTCGCCCAGCCGGCCCTCGTCGATGTTCAGCGCATGCAGCACCGGCTTGGCGGTGAGGAACTGGAAGTTCGCCATCCAGCGCTCCTGCTCGTCCGTCGTCTCTTGGGCGCGCAGTGGTTGGCCGGACTCGAGGGCATCCTTGACGCCGTCGAGCCACTGGCGCTCCCTCCGGGCCGCCTCCCGTATCTGCGGCTTGTCCGACTTCGCGTCGGACTCCAGGCGAGCGGCGCGCCGCTCGAGGATCGCGAGGTCGGAGAAGGCGAGCTCAAGCTCCATCGCCTCGATGTCGCGGAAGGGGTCGATGCTGCCCTCTGGGTGGGCCACGGCCGGATTGTCGAAGGCACGCGCAACGTTAAGGAGGGCGTCCACGTTTTGGAGGCGATTGAGCTGCTCGCCTTCGATACCGCGCCGCTGGGCGCCATCCGGTACACCAGGGAAGTCCACGTAGGAGACCTCGGCATGTACGACACGCTTGGGCGCGAACATCTCGGCGAGGCGGTCGAGCCGGGCGTCGGGCACACGGGCGACGCCGAGGTTTGCCTTGCCGCTTCCCGGCGACGGCGCGACTCCGGTGAGCGCGGTGAAGGCCGCGGTCTTCCCGCTGCGCGGGAGTCCGATGATGCCGATTTCCATGCCGGTGCGTTCCAAAAAGAGGGGCGGTTCCGAGACCGCCCCTCTCTTGCCGTCGCTGTCGGTTCCGCTGCCTAGAGGTTCGGCTGCGGAGTGGTGCGCAGGTAGGGCTTGATCTCTTTGAAGCCCTTGGGGAACTTGTCGGGGATGTCCTCGGTCTTGATAGCCGGAACGACCACGCAGTCCTCGCCGTGCTTCCAGTCCACCGGGGTGGCGACCTGGTAGTTGGCGGTCAGCTGCAGCGAGTCGATCACCCGAAGGATCTCGTCGAAGTTCCGGCCCGTCGAGGCGGGGTAGGTAATCGTCAGCTTGACTTTCTTATCGGGGCCGATCACGAAGACGGTGCGCACCGTCAACGTGTTGTCCGCGTTGGGGTGAATCATGTCGTACAGGGACGCGACCTTGCGGTCCGGGTCGGCGATGAGCGGGAAGTCCACGTTCGCGTTCTGCGTCTCGTTGATGTCCTTGATCCAGCCCTCGTGCGAGTCCACCGGGTCGACGCTGACCGCGCACACCTTGACGCCGCGCTTGTCGAACTCCGACCTGAGGTTGGCGACGCGTCCGAGCTCGGTGGTGCACACCGGCGTGTAGTCCGCGGGATGCGACATCAGTACGCCCCAGCCGTCCCCGAGCCAATCGTGGAAGCTGATGCTTCCTTCGGTCGTCTCCGCCGTAAAGTCCGGCGCGTCGTCACCTAGTCTGATAGCCATGCTTGCCTCCTCTTCCTACGGCGGGCACGGCCGCCGTCCTAGCCATTTACTGCCTTGGCGCGCCTCCAGCGCGCGTACGGGTCTAAGCCTACCACGCGGCTCAAAAGCGGGCCAATTCCCCGGTTACCACCAATGGACTTCGTCGAGATCGGCCCGCTCGCCGGCCGCGGCTCGCCAGGGGCGGGCCGGCAGGTACTTCCAACTGCTGTCGGCGAGCATGGCGACGATCACGCCTTCGTCCATACGCTCACCGACGCGGAGGGCGGTGTCGAGCACCGCACCGGAGGAGGCGCCCGCGAAGAGGCCTTCAGCCCGCGCGAGGTCCTGGACCCGTTGGAAGCTGGCGGCGCTGTCTACCAGGAAGCGTCCGTCCAGCATGGCAAGGTCGAGGAGCGGCGGAATAAAACCCTCGTCGAGGTTCTTGATGCCCTGCAGGCGCTCGCCGAGTTTGGGCTCGACTCCGACGACCCGTGCCTGGGGCCAGCGCTCCTTGATGCGCCGTCCCGCGCCCATGATCGTCCCTCCGGTGCCGATGCCCGCGATGAAGACGTCGACGGTGGGCAGCGCGTCGGCGATCTCGCGGCCCGTGGAGGCGTAGTGCGTGTCGGCGTTGGTCTGGTCGGTGAACTGTCCGAGGAGCTTGTAGCCGTGGGCGGCGGCGAGGCCGGCGGCCACCTCCATGGCATGGCCCATGCCGCCCTCCATCCCGCACCAGGTGACCTCAGCCTCCAGCAGGCCGAGCAGGTCGCCGATGCTTGGCGCAACACCTTCGGGAATCACCACGTGGGCCCGGTAACCCTTCTGCTTGGCGACGAAGGCGAGCGCGATCGCGGTGTTGCCGCTGCTTGCCTCGACGATCGTGTCGCCGGGAGCGACGCGGCCCTCGGACTCCGCCCGCTCGACGAGGGCGAGGGCGATCCGGTCCTTGATGCTGCCGGTCGGGTTCTGTCCCTCGATCTTCCCGAAGATGCGGACGCCGGGTTTGGGCGAGAGGCGCCGGAGCTCCACGAGGGGCGCACCGCCGACGAGCGAAAGCGGGGAGGCGCTGTCCACGGCTACGCTCCCGCGTCCGGTTGACATGCCCTCGCTGAGGGCAGCATCATGGTTGCCCGGCCTTCCATGCGTCTATTCTCGCATCTTCTCTCACCTGACGGATAACCCGCTCCCCCGGGCCGGCACGCTCCTCCAGAAACGGGTGACTTCATGGGCAAACTGCTCGACAAGCTGAACCAAGTGGCCGCCTCCGGCGGGCCGCGCCTCGGCTTTGCCGCAGGCGCAGACGAAGGACGCGGGCAATTGGCCCTCGTGGCCATGCTCGCGGACCCGGCGCAGGCCGCCGACGCGGTGGACCGCGGCGCCGATGCCCTGATCGTCGGCGGCGGCACGGCCGCGGACGTGGGCGGCGCCGTGCCGGTGGGAACGTCGGATGGGCCGGACGGCGACTTCGTGGTGCTCAACATGGCCGGCGCCTTGGGAGCCGCCCTTCAAGAGGACGCCGACGCGGTCCTCGCGCTCGGCGCCGATACGTCCGACGAAGTCTTGCGCGCGCTCGACGCCCTGCCCGTCGATGCCGTTGCCGTGGACATTCCGGGGTCGCCCTCCTCACTGCAAGACCTCCTGCCGCTGTACCGCGCCGCGCGGGCCACGGCGAAGCCGCTCCTGGTCAGGACTCCCGCTGCCCCCGGGCGCGACGCGTTGACGGCGATCCGCGACGCGGGCGCCGCCGGGATCATCGTGGAGGTGGCCACGGACGGCCTGGACGGTCTCGCCGCCCTCCGAAGTGAGATCGCCGCGCTCCCCCCCAAGCGCCGCCGAGGCGACGGGGCGAAGCCGTCGCCGTCCATCGGACTCTCCGGCGGCGAGCGCTAGCCGCCGCGCCTGGCGTGGAAAGACCCCGGTCCAAGGGGCAGGCCCTACTCGCCGCGATGGCGTGGACGGCCTCCGTTTGGGCGCTCGTCAGCCCCGTCTTCGTCCTGCTCCCGCTGTTCGACACCGTTACGGCGGAGGGAGTCGCTCAGAGCGTGAGCGCGTCCGAGGCGGGCAAGCTGGGGGAGGCGCTCGCCGTGCTGCTGGCGTCGGCGGCGCTTGGCGCGGCGGCGTTTCTGTCCACGCGCCTCTTTCTCGCGGGGCGCCAGGGGGCACAGTTCGGCATCATGGGCTGCGCCGCCGCCTTCTTCGTGCTGACCGTCTTGACGGCGGGGAGCGTGGGGCCGCTGCTGATCGTGCCCGCCGTGCTGCTGATGTTTCCCGCGTTGTGGCTGACGCCGCGGCGCTAGCGGCGTTACAGGTCCTTCAGCAGGCCGGCCATCTCGATGGCGGTGAGGGCGGCGTCGTAGCCCTTGTTGGCGGGACCCTCGCCCGACCGCTCCATCGCCTGCGCCACGGTGTCGGTGGTGAGCACGCCGAAGATGATGGGGACGTTGGTGAGGAGCGAGGCCTGCACGATTCCGTGGGCGGCGCCGGAGGCGACGTAGTCGAAGTGCGGCGTATCGCCGCGGATCACCGCGCCAAGGCAGATGACGGCGGCGTAGCGGCCCGTCTGGGCCAGCAGCTTGGCGGTGAGGGGCAGCTCGAAGGCGCCGGGGACCCACACCGCGTCGATGCGGCCCTCGTCAACGCCGTTGGCCGCGAGTCCCTCCCGCGCGCCGCGCATGAGGCTGCCCGTGATGAACTCGTTGAACTTCGCGGCGGCGATGGCGAAGCGCGGCCCGTCCGCGTCCCGTTCGGGGCTCACTGGGCTAGTCCTCGTCGACGAGCCACTCGGCCAACGGTGCCACGCCCGGCATGATGTGGCCCATCTTGTCGCGCTTCGTTTCGAGGTAGCGGATGTTGTCCGGGTTCGGCGGCGCGACGACGGGCACGCGGTCGACCACGCGGAGGCCGTAGCCTTCGAGGCCGACGATCTTGCGCGGGTTGTTCGTCATCAGGCGCATCTCTTTGACGCCGAGGTCCACCAGGATCTGCGCGCCGATGCCGTAGTCGCGGAGGTCGGGAGCGAAGCCGAGAGCGAGGTTGGCCTCGACGGTGTCGAGGCCGTCGTCTTGAAGCGCGTACGCCCTGAGCTTGTTGTGCAACCCGATCCCGCGCCCCTCCTGGCGGATGTAGACCAGGACGCCCCGCTGGGCCTGCGCGATGGCTCGAAGCGCCATCTGCACCTGGTCGCCGCAGTCGCAGCGGAAGCTGCCGAAGACGTCGCCGGTGAGGCACTCGCTGTGGACGCGCACCAGCACGGGTTCCCCGTCGCTGATATCGCCCTGGACGAGGGCGACGTGCTGGTCGTGGTCGACGGCGCTCTGATAGGCGTAGGCGGTGAAGCGGCCGAACTTCGTGGGCATCGCCGTCTCGGCCATTCGCTCGACGAGCTTCTCGTGGCGGCGGCGGTAGGCGATGATCTGCTCGACGCTGACGATCTTGAGGTCGTGTTCGATGGCGAACTCTTCGAGCTCCGGCAGGCGGGCCATCGTGCCGTCGTGACTCATAATCTCGCAGATCACGCCGGCGGGCTGCATGCCGGCGAGGCGGCAGAGGTCGACGATCCCCTCGGTCTGCCCCGCGCGCACGAGGACGCCGCCGTCGCGGGCGCGCAGCGGGAAGATGTGCCCCGGCCGGGAGAGGTCGATCGGACGGGTCTCGGGATCGACCAGCGCCTGGATCGTCGTGGCGCGGTCGTGGGCGCTGATGCCCGTGGTGGTGCCGTGCTTGGCCTCGACCGACACGGTGAAGGCAGTGCCCAAGGCGGCGGTGTTGTCCGCGTCGGGCACCATCATGGGAATCTGCAGATGGTCGAGGCGGGCGCCTTCGAGCGGGGCGCAGATCAGCCCCTTGCCGTACCGCGCCATGAAGTTGATCGCCTCGGGCGTCGCCGTCTCGGCGGCCATGGCGAGGTCGCCTTCATTCTCCCGGTCTTCGTCATCGACCAGGATGATCATGCGCCCTTGGCGCAGGTCTTCTAGGGCCTCTTCAATGCTTGCTAGCGGCATTCCGGCCTCGACGCCGCCCTCGCGGCGGCCCCTATTATAGCCTCACGCGCCCCAACAGAAGTCGAGCCCTTGATCGACCGGCTAGCGCAGGCGTGCCTCGGCCAGACGTTCGACGTACTTGGCCAGGATGTCGACCTCGATGTTCACCGGGTCGCCGGCGGCCTTCGCGCCAAGGTTGGTGTGCTCCGCGGTGAAGGGGATGAGCGTGATGCTGAACCAGTCGTCGCCGGCCCCTACTACGGTCAGGCTGACGCCGTCGACGGCGATGAACCCCTTCTCGGTGACGTAGCGCGCGAGCTTGTCCGGCAACCGGAAGCGCACCATCGACGCGTTTCCCTCCGGCTCGATGCTCTCGATGGCGGCGACCCCATCGACGTGGCCCTGCACGAGGTGCCCTCCCACGCGACCGCCGAACGCGAGAGAGCGTTCGAGGTTGACCGCCGCACCGGCGGTCAGCGTACCGAGGTTGGTGCGGCGCAGGGTCTCCGGCGCAAGGTCGACCGCGAAGCCGTCCGTTTCCAGCCGCGTCACCGTCAGGCACGTGCCGTTCACCGCGATGCTGTCACCGAGCTTCGTCTCTTCGAGCACCACGGCGGCCTTGATGAAGAGCTCCCCCTCGGGCGCTCCCCCCGCGCGTCCCACCTCTTCCACGATCCCCGTGAACATTTTCCCCTCAGCCCCTAGTCGCCCTGACCCGGGTAGCCGGTAATCATAACGTCGCCATCCAACTCCGTAACTTCTACGTCCCGGAGACGGAGGGCGTCGGCGATGCGCTCGACGCCGGTACCTGCCGCCGGCGTGGGGGCGTCCGCGCCGCCCACGAGCACGGGCGCCACGAAGGCGATGACCTTGTCCACGAGTCGCGCGTCGAGGAGCGATCCGATCAAACCGCCGCCGCCCTCGACGAGCACCGAGGTGACGTCGTGCATCGTCAGGTGCCGGAGCAGGGCTTCAAGGTTCACCCCGTCCGGGGCAGCCGCGAATGCTTCGACGTCCGCGCCGGCCTCCACCAGGGCGCGGCAGGCGTCTTCCGGTGCCCCTTCCGTGACCGCGACCAGCGTCCGGCCCGGCTCGCTGAGCATCCGTGCCTGTGGAGGGAGCGAGGCCTTGGCGTCGACGACCACGCGGAGCGGTTGGCGCACCTTCGTCTCGCCGTCCCCGCTGCCGCCGCGGGCGGTCAGGAGCGGATCGTCCATCCGCGCCGTTCTTGCCCCGATCATCACCGCGTCCACAAGACCGCGCAGACGGTGGACCTGGGCGCGGGACCGCTCGCCGGTGATCCACCGGGAGTCGCCGGCGGTGGTGGCGATCTTGCCGTCCAGGCTCATGGCGAACTTGACGCAAATGAATGGAAGGTCGGTCGTGACCCACTTCATGAACGCCTCGTTGACGCGACGGGCCTCCTTTTCGCCTTCGCCCTCGATCACCTCGACGCCGGCGGCGCGCAGCCGCTCGACGCCCTTCCCCGCGACCAGTGGGTTGGGGTCCCTCACCGCGGAGTGAACGGTCGCGAGGCCCGCCTCCGCCACCGCGTCGGCGCACGGCGGCGTCCGCCCGTAGTGCGAGCAGGGTTCCAGGGTGACGTACATCACTCCGCCGCGCGCGCGATCGCCGGCCTGTCGAAGGGCGACGATCTCCGCATGCGGTCCGCCGGGAGGGTCGTTGGCGCCCTCCCCGACGACCTCGCCATCCTTCAGGATGACGCACCCCACGGCGGGGTTGGGCGACACCCCGCCGAGGACGCCCCGGGCCAGATCGAGGGCACGGTCCATCGGGGTGGTGCTCATGACGTGGGAATGCTCCTCGCGGCCTCGGGGACGGCGGCGGGCCGGACGTTGGAGCGCTGGGATTGTAGCGCCGGGCCGGCGGGGGTCACAACAGGTTCGCCGCCCCGGAGCGCGGCGAAGAGCGCCCGTCCCTTGTCCAGCGTCTCCTGGTACTCGGCGGCGGGGTCGGAGTCGGCCACGATGCCCCCGCCCACTTGCAGATACGCCCGTCCGTGCTGCGCGACGATGGTCCGTATGGCGATGCTCAGGTCGAAGTCGCCGGTGTCGGCGAAATAGCCGACGGCGCCGGTGTAGACGCCCCGGCGTGTCGGTTCCAGGCGCTCAATGATCTCCATCGCCTTGATCTTGGGCGCGCCGGTGATCGAACCGCCGGGAAAGGCCGCCCGCAGCACCGAGCCCGGCGTGGCATCGGGCCGCGCCACGGCACGGACCGTCGAAGTAAGGTGATGGACGGAGGGGAACCGCTCCAACGCCATCATTTCGTTGACCGACACACTGCCCACCTCGGCGATGCGCCCCAAGTCGTTGCGTTCCAGATCGACGATCATGATGTGCTCGGCGCGGTCTTTCGGGCTTGCCGCGAGCTCGGCGGCCAGCGCCTCGTCGACCCCGGGGGACGCGCCGCGCGGCCGCGTCCCCTTGATGGGACGCGTCTCGATCAAGTTCCCGCTCCGGCGCAGGAAGCGCTCCGGCGAGGCGCTGACCACGGCAAACGAGCCGCAGTCTAGGTACGCGGCCATCGGCGCGGGGTTGAGTGAGCGGACCCGCTCGTAGAGCGTCCAGGGCGGCGCGCTCCACGAAGCCTCGAACCGCTGCGACAGGTTGACTTGGTACACGTAGCCCCCGGCGATCAACCGCTTGATCTCCTCGATGGCGGCGGCGTACCCCTGCGGCGTGAAGTTGCTGACGGGGTCGTCGTCTTCCAGGGGGCAAGTGCCCGACGAAGACGGATACCGGAGGGCCTCCCGCAACGCGCCGCCGTCGCCGTCGCCGTTGAGCATGAGGTAGGCCTCGCCGGCGTCAAGGTCGTAGGCGATCAGCTCGTCGTAGAAGCCGAGCCAGACATCGGGCTCACCCAGACCGGGGCGGGCGAGCTCGGGCAGACGCTCGATGGCGCGGCCCAGATCGTAGCTGAGAAACCCCACCGCACCGCCGGTGAAGGGGACGGGGTAGTCGCCGGGAGCAATGCGCCGCCGTTCCAGCAGTTCGTCCAGGGCGCCGATTGGGTCGCCATGCCACCGCCGCGTGCCGCTGCGCGTCCACAGCTCGAGCTCGCGTCCGCGGGCGGTGAAGACGGCGGCGGGGTCGCAACCAGCAAAGGAGTACCGGCCCATCGCGCCGATGGACATTGCGGAGTCGAGGAAAAATGGACACCGGCGATGAGCGAGGGATGCCGCCGCGGTCGGCGGTGGAGGACAGTCTGCGAGTCGTTCGAACCTGGGTAGCCGGCCCATGGGCGCGCCTTCGGCGGGTTTCGGCCCCAGTATACGGGCGCGGCCTGCCCGGCGCTCGGACTAAGCGGCGCGAGGAGCGCGGGCGGCTTCGAGCCGGCGCTCCGCCATTCGCTCGGCGGCGACGGTGGTGGTGACGCCCTCGGCCCTGGCCTCGGCGATCACGTCGGCGACGCGCTCGCCGATCTGTGCGACGGCTCGCTGCGCCGCCTCCGGATCATAGCCGTACAACTCGAACGACAGGTCCACGATGCCCCCGGCGCTGATCAGAAAGTCCGGCGCGTAGAGAATGCCGGCGGAGTGGAGCCGTTCGTCGTCTTCCGGCGTCAGCAGTTGGTTATTGGCGCTGCCCGCGACGATTCCACAGCGCAGCCGGGGAATCGTTTCCGCATTGAGGACGCCGCCCAATGCGCAGGGTGAGAAGATGTCGCATTCGACGTCGTAGATGTCGTCGATGCCGACGACGGAGGCGCCCATCTCGCGGGCCGCCTCCTGTGCGCCGGAGTAAGGGTCGGCGGTGACCACGCGCGCGCCGCCCTCAATGAGGTAGCCCGCAAGGTAGGAGGCGACCTTGCCAAACCCTTGGATCGCCACCGTGCGTCCCTCCAGGCTCGGCGAGCCGTAGACATCGGCGGCGCAGGCCCGCATCCCTTCGTAGACGGCGAGGCCCGTCGGGGGCGCGGAGTCGCCGCTCCCCCCCGCGTGCGGCGGACGGCCCACCATGTGACGCGTACCCCGCATCACGACCTCAAGATCGGCCGGGGTCGTCCCCACGTCTTCTGCGGTGATGTAGCGTCCACCGAGGGCGTCGACGGCACGGGCATAGGCGAGGAGCAGGGCCTCGGTCTTGTCGCGGTGGGGGTCGCCGATGATGAGACCCTTCCCGCCGCCGAGGTCGAGACCCGCGGCGGCGGACTTGTAGGTCATAGCCTTGGAGAGCCGGAGCACGTCGGCGAGCGCGTCGGCCTCCGACTCGTAAGGCCACATGCGCGTCCCGCCGATGGACGGTCCCAGCGTGGTGTCGTGGATGGCGATGATGCAGCGGAGCCCGGAGCTTGGGTCCGAAAAGAAGGAAACCTGCTCGTGCCCCTCATCCCGCATGGCCGTCAGTGTGTCCACGCCCGCCCCCCTTGATCGCCCAGCATCCTGCACCCCTATTGTACTCCAGTGCGTGACGAATTTCGACACGCGAAACGCACAGGCCGTGCCCATATGCATCCGCCCAACCGCGCGGGGTCGTCATTGGAGCCGATTCCCCATCTCTGCCCGAAAAGGGCTTTGCCGAGCGCGTGTCGGCGGGACTGCCCGCCGGCCTCTCCCCCCTTTGAGGGTCTTTGCCTACCAACAGAAGGAAACGGAACAAGTCGGGCCACTGTGCAAGAACGGGCGGCGCCGACGAAACTGGAGCAAGAGGATGGACTTCGACGGGGCATTCCTGATGCGAGCGGGGATCATTCTGGGTGCCTGCTTGATGCTTGGCTCGCTGGGTGCCTGGGCGGAAACTCGCCTGAAACGGCGAAGGTCAGCGTCCCTCGATGGAGCTTGCGACCCAGGCAGACGCAGCCAGCCCGAAGGTAAGGACGGCGTAGTTCATCCCAACGGCCCCGTGTGACATCAAGAGTAGGGCTGCCGCCGCCAACCCGACCTCTGCTGACGCGACGACGAAAACCCACGCAACCATCGCTTACGTCAGCCGCCTCTCCAGCCCCCAACGGCATCTCCAACGTCCGTATACGCCCGGTGCCCTGCGGCGAGGATTGCTACGAGGAATTGGGGCTTGCCTCGTAGCTCCGCGACGGTTCCAAGCCCCACACTGTAATCGTTGACCAGCGCCAGGAGCACGAAGCAGAGCGTCGTCAGCCACATGACGGGTTCTGCCGTCTGAAAGCCGCCGACCGCGCAGGGGTTCACTAGAGTCCACGGCGTTGGGTGCGAGAACGGCGGGAGTTGTCCCTTGAAGGTTTGAAGGTATTGATCACCGACGAGGTCACCACTATGCATGTCTCGGACAAGGGGTTCCAACTGTATTAGCGCGGCCCGAATCTCTGGCCCCATGACGTGAAGGCTGTCGCTGTTGACCTCCTGCGAGATCACGGCCTGAACGTGAAGCGCCACCTTTCGGGCTAGGAGTACGCGCGGGTCATCGTCGGTCTTGCTCTCGGCAGGGTCAATGGCCGAGTGCAGGGAAAGCAGCTCTTTCAAGGAACCTATGGATTGCGCACAGGCCGAGCGCAGCTTGTCTTCGTCCAGGTACCGGGCGTTAGGGAAGTCTCCCGTCACCATGTCGGCCACCCGGCGGGTCGAACCGCCTTCGCCTCTTTGCGGCACCGCGCGTGAAAGGCACTAGCCTCGTCGTAGAGATGTGCGCCGCCGCCGGTCCCACCCCAAAGGAAACCGCTTGCCGCCAACATCAAGGCAACCTCGTTGTTGAAGTATTCAAGGTGCCAAGCGAAGCATGGTCGATTTCGTGTTTGGGGGCCTTTAGGACACCCCCATTGAAGGCAGGCCCGGCGAGCGCGTCCGCCGCCGTTCGGCAAAAGTGCTCGCTCAGGTGGTCGTAAACGACGCTGCCTCCATACAGGGATTGGATTCTGTCGGTCACCGAAACCCGTCGGGGCGACGGCCACTCTGGCTGACCCCTTGTCTTGGCGATGCTCTTCAGTATCACATCGCGCCCGACCTGCCCTCGGCTTGCGCGGAGTATGGCGGTGACGTAGTCGCTCTCGGTCTCATTCAGGATGCGAGCGAACGCATCCTGCGAGCCGATGCTGAGCAGTGTCACCCTCGTCTTGATCTGGGCGGCACACTCAAGTACCACTCTCATCTGCACGGCCATCGAATGTAGGTTGTCGGTTTCGTTGGCCCGCAAGACGGCCTTGATGTGCAAGTGGGCCTTCCGAAGAAGGAGACCGTTTTCGTTGCGAAGGCCTACGCCGGGGTCGTCCCGCTCCGGGTCTCCGAAGATGTTGGGAAACGCGTTATCGAAATCCGCGTCGGCAAGAGCCCGCGCGATCATCTGGTCTGCTTCGCTCAGGTGACGGGCCAACGTGTCCCGGTAGTCCTTCGTGATTGGCTCCTAGCGGTCAGCCGTCTTCAAGGCTGCCTGGGGCGCATTTAGGGACTGGAGAGCGTGCGCTTCACGACCTCTCCGCCGGCGTGGCGGCGAGGCTGACCGGCGTATCGAGCTCGAAGGGACTGCGCAGGCCGAGGGCGTCGCCGAACTCGCGGATGGCGGGCATGACTTCCTGCCCCATGAGCCGGATGCAGGTCATCGAGTCTTCGTGCGAGACGTGGCCGTCGTTCCCCCAGAGGGCGAGGATCGACGGGCTGGCCTTGGCGACCAACACCTTCAGGCGCTCGATGACCTGGTCGGGCGTGCCGGTGATGATGAGGCCGGCATCGACCTGCGCCTCGTAGTCGGCCTGTGGACGGGACCCCGCGCCGGAGCGCATCTTCGCCAGAGCGCGGCGCGCCCACGGCCCAAGATAGCCCGACGGCGCAGACCAGATGGGATGGACGAGGCCGGTGAACTCGCCCTGCATCCACATGAACTCCCTGCCGTTGCGCTCCGCCTTCTCTTCCGTGTCGGCGACATGGCAGCGGATCAGGTAGCCGCGCTGCTCCGGCCCGGCCCGGTAGCCGGCGCGCTCGGCGGCCTGGTCGTAGATATCCCACACCTTCAGGGTGTCGTCGAGGCTCAGGTTCAACGCGATGTAGGGGTAGCGGTGCCCCGCGGCCCACTCGATCGTCTCCTTACTCGAGATGCCGGGCACCCAAATGCGCGGGTGCGGCTTCTGCAGCGGCGCGGCCCAGGGATTCACGCAGCGGTAGTGGAAGTGGTCCTTCTCCCACCGGAAAGGCCCCGGCTTGGTCCACGTCTCGATGATCAGGTCGTGCGACTCGTTGAACCGTTCGCGGTTGTAGGCGGGGTTGCTGTTCGCCGCGATGTTCTCCACGCCGCCGCCGCGCACGAACCCGGAGACCAGCCGCCCCTTCGACATAAGGTCGATCATCGCCAGCTCTTCGGCGAGCCGCACTGGGTCATCGGAGAGCGGGAGCGGGTTGCCCAACATCACGAGCTTGACGCGCTCGGTGAGAGCGGCGAGCGCGGCGCCGATGATGTTCGCCTTCGTCGACATGGAGAACGGCGCGTTGTGGTGCTCGTTGAGCATGATCCCGTCCACGCCCATCTCCTCGGCGTAGACGTACTCTTCCAGCCGCTCGTTGTAGAGGCGGCTCGCCGCGTCGGCGTCGTAGTGCTCGTTGGGAAAGAGCAGCGAGGTGTAGCCGAGCCTGCGCCCCTCGTCCTCCGGGTAGGCGTTCATCGGCTGCTCTGTGAAGTACATCAAGTGCATGTCGGTCGAGTCCGGCGGCTGTGGGCGGGGCGGCCAAGAGGAGCGCGGGGCGTAGCGGTTGGGACGGGAAGCGGCGGCGGCGTCCGCTGCGACCGCGAAACGATTGTAGGGTCTCGCCGGAGACGGGGTCAACGGAAAACGGCCCGCTATAATACGGCCCTTCCCTGAAGGAGGCGGATGATGGCGCAGGACGAAATCGGCGTTGGCATCATTGGGACGGGGTTCGGCGTTCGGGTGCAGCTCCCCCTGTGGCAACACACGCCCGGCGCCCGCGTCACGGCGGTCTGCAGCCACGACGCCGGCCGCGCCCGACAAGTGGCGGACCGCTTCGGCCTCTCTCACGCCGTTACGGACTACGGCGAGCTCGCCGCGCTTCCCGACGTCGACCTCGTCAGCGTGGTGACGTCGCCCGACCTGCACTATCCCGGGGCCATGGCCGCCATCGAGGCCGGCAAGCACGTGCTCTGCGAGAAGCCGTTCGCCCTCGACGAGGCCCAAGCGCGAGAGATGTGGCAGGCGGCGGAGGCCAAGGGTGTGGCCCACATGGTCAACTTCGAGTTCAGGACCACGCCCGCCCGCGCCCGCATGCGCGAGATGATCCAGGACGGCTACCTGGGGAGCCTGAACCACGTCCACACGACCTCCTTCGGCAACTTCGTGCACTGGACGGAAGGGCGCACCGCCTCGTGGTGGTACGGGGCGAAGACCGGCGGCGGCTGGCTGGGAGCCTCTGGTTCGCACACCCTCGACGCGATGCGGTGGCTCTTCGGGGAGATCGTCGCGGTCAACGCCACGCTCGAGACCTTCGCCAAGGAGCACAAGCCCATCGACCAGCCCGATCGCATCGTCGCCGACGCCGACGACACCTTCTTCCTCACGCTGCGCTTCGAGAACGGCGCGTTGGGCGCCTTCCTTTCGAGCGCCGCGGCGCCGACGGGGACCGGCGCGATGCGTCTCGAAGCCCACGGCGCAGACGGTACACTCGTCCTCGATGGCGACCGGCTTCTGGCGGCCAAGAAGGGCGAGGCCCTGGCCGAGGTCGAGGTCGAGGAGCTTCCCGACCCGCCTGTCGCCGGCGATCAGCACTACAAGCCGTTCTTCGCCTGGACGAACCACATCGTGGCCGCGCTCTCGAAGGGCGAGAAGATCGAGCCGAGCTTCGAGGACGGATGGCGGAGCCAGCGGCTCCTGGATGCCGCCCGGGCCTCGTCGGACGCAGGGCGATGGGTCGAGTGCGGCTGAGCCGGCGCTAGCCGCCCAGCGTGACCGAGACCATCCGCCGCTCCAAAGCCAGCGCGAGGTCGGTGGTCACGTCGAGGCGTTCGAGGTCGCCGGTCGAAACGACGAAGGCGACGCCGAGCAACCGTCCGACCCGGAAGTCGATGACCGTCGACGAGACGAGCCCGGCGGTGCCGCGGTGCGTGGCGTGCAGCGACACCGCCTCGTCGGCGAAGCCGCTGGCGTCGAGCTTCTCGACGGATACGAGCTCGCTGCCATCGCGGCTCGACTCTCCCACGTTCTCCTGGAACTGGCGCAGAAAGATGTCGTGCATCCACACCTTCACGCTGTCCTCGCGGTCGAACAGGTGCACCACCGCGCCGGCGGCGACGTCGACGCCGGGGCCGGCGGCGCTCCCCGCAGCAGGGTTGGCGTACTCGGCGAGAAAGCCGGTGATCCGGCCGATGCGAGCGAAGCCCTCGGCCGAGTTGCCGGGAAAGCCCTGCTCCGCCATGGTGTGGTTATCGAGATACCCGGAGCGCGCCAGTTGGAACCCGGCAAGCCCCCGGGGAAGCTCCACCGGTTCCAGCACCATCCGCTCGATGAGCGCGTCGGAGATCGTGTAGGTCGCTCGCGTCAGTGCGTTGGCCATGGCTCGGCGCTCCAGGCGGAGATTGCGGGTGGCAGCGCCCCTAAATTGTAGCACCGCTTCTGGGGCGAAGCCGCCGTGCTCCCCTGCGAGTCGCTCTTCTACCTCGCCTGCACGTAGAGCGCACTTGCCGAGGGTGTGGGCGCGGCGATGCCGTCTTCCTCCAGCCCTTGCAGGTGCATGGCGATGGCCTCTTCCATGCGGCGCCGGATCTGGGCGCGAGACTGGCCGGTGGCGATGCAGCCTGGGATGTCGGGGGAATAGGCCGAATAGCCGGTCGATGTCTTCTCAACCACGATCAGAAAGCGGTCCATGGCCCCATTCTAGCCGAGGCCGCGGGAGCGGTATTGGAGGGCCTCGGCGACGTAGGCGGCGGTGATGTCGTCCTCGCCGGCGAGGTCGGCGATGGTGCGGCTGAGCTTGAGGGTGCGGTTGAAGGCCCGCGCCGACATCTGGAAGCGCTCCATTGCCGTCTGCAACAGCGACTCTCCGGCGTCGTCGAGGACGCAGTGCTTGCGGGTCTCCGTCACGTCCATGTCCGCGTTGCAGGCAAAGCGTTCTCCTTCGCAGCGGGCGCGCTGCCGCTCGCGGGCTCGCTCGACGCGCCGCCGCACCGAGGCGGACGACTCGGCCCGTTCCCGGTCCATGAGCTTTTCGTACTCGACGCGCGGGGCCTGGACGAACAGGTCGATCCGGTCGAGCAGGGGCCCGCTGATGCGCTTTTGGTAGCGGGCGACGGCGCCGGCGGTGCAGGTGCATTCCTTGCCGGGGTCGCCGTAGTAGCCGCAGGGGCAGGGGTTCATCGCGCCCAGCAACATGAAGCCGGCAGGGAAGGTCGTCGTGCCCTGTGCGCGGCTGATGGTGACGATCTTGTCCTCCATGGGCTGGCGCAGGACTTCCAAGGTGGCCTGGCCGAATTCGGGAAGCTCATCAAGGAAGAGGACGCCGCGGTGGCAGAGGCTGATCTCGCCGGGCCTCGGCCAGCGTCCGCCGCCGACCAGCCCGGCGTTTGAGATCGTGTAGTGCGGCGAGCGGAAAGGCCGGACGCTTACCAGCGGCTCGTTCGTCGGAAGCTGCCCCGCCACACTATAGATTTTGGTCACTTCCAGCGCCTCGGAGCGGGAGAGCGCGGGCAGGATGCCGGGCATGGCGCGGCTGAGCAGCGTCTTCCCGCTCCCCGGCGGCCCGGAGAGGATGACGTTGTGCCCCCCGGCCGCCGCGATCTCAAGCGCCCGCTTGGCATGTTCCTGCCCCCGGATGTCGGCGAAGTCGACGTGGCCCAGGGCGTCCTCGATCTCCGGCTCGGGCCGTTCCGTGGGCAGCGTGAGCGTGATCGGGTCGTCGCCGCGGTAGTGCGACGCCAGCCGCGACAGGCTCTCCGCGGGGAGCACGTCGACGCCCTCGACCAGCGCCGCCTCGGACGCGTTCTGCGCGGGGACGATGACCCGCTTGAAGCCGAGCTCTTGGCCCAGCGACACCATCGGCAAGATGCCTTGCGTGTGGCGCAGGCTGCCGTCCAGGGAAAGCTCGCCGATCACGAGCGTGTCGGACAGGTCGGCCTCGACCTGGCCGGAGGCGAGCAGCACGCCCAGCGCGATGGGGAGGTCGTAGGCCGGCCCCGCCTTTCGGAGGTCGGCGGGCGCCAGGTTGACGGTGAGGCGCGTGCGGGGAAACTCGCCGCCGGAGTTGCGCACCGCGCTCCGCACGCGCTCCCGCGCCTCCTGCACCGCCGCGTCGGGGAGCCCCACGACGTTGAACCGGGGCAGACCCCGCGAGATATCGACCTCGACCTCGACCGGGGCTCCTTCGAGCCCCACGACGGCGCAGCTGCGTACTTTAGCGAGCATGTTCAGCCTCCGGGATTGGGGGGAGTGCGGCGGGAGGGTAGAGAAGGCGGGCGGTTACGGGCAAGGCCCGCGTGTCACACCGAGGTGCCACGCCGCCGCCGTCCTTGACGCTCCGTCGCGGCCCGATACACTGAAACTTGCCCTTCGTTCTCGAACAAGGGAAACCGTGCTCCCGAGGTGATCGATGACGACCCAAGCCCCCGTCCGCGGCCCGAGCCGGACGCTGGTCGACGGCCCCGACCGGGCCCCGGCCCGCGCCATGCTCCGCGCCACCGGCCTGACCGACGACGACTTCCGGAAGCCTCTCATCGGCGTGGCCAACACCTGGATCGAGGTCATGCCCTGCAACTTCCACCTCAGGCGCATCTCTGAAAAGGTGAAGGAAGGCGTGCGCGACGCCGGCGGCGTCCCTATCGAGTTCAACACCATCGCCGTCTCCGACGGCATCGCCATGGGCACCGAGGGCATGAAGGCCTCTCTGATCAGCCGCGAGGTCATCGCCGACTCTATCGAGCTCGTCGTCCGGGGCCATCTGCTCGACGGCGTCATCGCCATCAGCGCGTGCGACAAGACCATCCCCGCGACGATCATGGCGCTGTGCCGGATGGACCTCCCCTCGGTCGCGTTCTACGGCGGGTCGATCATGCCAGGCGTCTACCGCGGCCAGGACATAACGATCCAGGAGGTCTTCGAGGCCGTCGGGGCGCATTCCGCCGGCCGCATCACCGACGGGGAGCTGTACGAGATCGAGAAGAACGCCTGCCCCGGGCCGGGCGCGTGCGGCGGCCAGTTCACCGCGAACACCATGGCCACCGCCATCGAGACGCTCGGCATCGCGCCGATGGGGACCGGCAGCGTGCCGGCCATGGACCCCACCAAGGACGACGGAGCCTACGAGGCGGGCCGCCTGATCATGGACGTCGTCGAGCGTGACCTGCGCCCCAGCAGCATCGTCACCCGCAACTCCATCGAGAACGCCATCGCCACCATCGCCGCCACCGGCGGCTCCACCAACGGCGTCCTCCACTTCCTCGCCATCGCCAAGGAAGCGGGCCTCTCGCTCAACATCGACGACTTCGACGTCATCTGCAACAAGACGCCGCTGCTCGCCGACCTCAAGCCCGGCGGACGCTACGTCGCCAAGGACATGTACGCCGCCGGAGGCATCGCCCTCGTCGCCAACCGATTGCTGGAAGCGGGCCTGCTGCACCCCGACGAGGTCACCGTCACGGGCCGCACGATTGGGGATGAGGCCGCGGAGGCCGTCGAGACGCCCGGCCAGGTGGTCCTACGGCCCCTGAGCGACCCGATCAAGCCGACGGGCGGCCTGGCGATCCTGCACGGCAACCTTGCGCCTGAGGGGTGCGTGGTCAAGCTCGCGGGGCATGAACGGATGCTGCACCGGGGCCCGGCCCGGGTCTTCGACACTGAAGAGGCGTCCTTCGCTGCCGTGAAGGCCGGCGAGATCAAGGACGGCGACGTCGTCGTGATCCGCTACGAAGGGCCGCGCGGTGGGCCGGGAATGCGGGAGATGCTCGGCGTGACCGCCGCCCTCGTCGGCGAGGGCTTGGGCGAGACCGTCGCCCTGCTCACCGACGGGCGCTTCTCCGGAGCCACCCACGGCCTCATGGCGGGCCACGTCGCGCCGGAGGCCGCCGTGGGCGGGCCCATCGCCGCCGTCCGCGACGGCGACTCCATCGTCTTCGACATCGAGAAGCGCGAGCTCAACGTCGAGCTTTCCGACGCCGAGATCGAGGAGCGGATGAAGGACTGGACGGCGCCCGAACCCCGCTACACCACCGGCGCCTTCGCCAAGTACGCGCGGCTGGTGTCGAGCGCGTCGGAAGGCGCGGTCACCAGCTAGCCGCGCCCGTCGTCGGCGTCCGCCTCCTCGTGCCGTTTCTTCCGGTAGGAGAGGTGGCGGCTCACCGACGCTTCGTCGAGGCCGAGCCGGACGGCCTCCGCCGCGTCCTCGGACGAGCGTTCCTCGTCGCCCAGCGCCGCGTAGGCCAGCGCCCGCTGGAAGTGGGCCTCGGCGGTGCGGTGGTCCTTCTCGATGACGAAGTCGAGGTCGGCGATGGCGAGGCGGAACTTGTGGGCCTGGTCGTAGGCCATGGCGCGGGAGAAGTAGCTCCAGGGCTCGTCCGGTTCGAGGCGGATGCAGGCGTCGAAGTCGTCGGCGGCGCGGTGAAAATCGCCTCGGTTCAGGTGAGCGATGCCCCGGCTGTTCAGGGCGCGGGGTTCGTCGGGTTCGAGCCGCAGCGCCTCGTCGAAGTCGCGGACGGCGTCGTCGTGGGCGCGCCGGTCGTCGTGGGCGCAGCCCCGGCTGATGTAGAACTCCGCCTGCCGGGGCCGCAGCTCGATGGCGCGGTCGAAGTCGGCGATGGCCTCCCGGTCCCTGCCCCGCATGTGGAAGGTGATGCCGCGCAGGTGAAGCGTCTCGGCGTCGTCGGGCTCCTTCTGAAGCGCGGCGGTCAGATCGCCCGTCGCGCCCTTCCAGTCGCCGGTGTCCATGCGCTCCCGCCCACGGGCGCGGAGGTCGAGGGCGCTGAGGCCGTCGCGCCCGTCACCGAAGAGTCCGAAGAGGCCCATCGGCCTATGATGCCCCATTCGCCGCATTTCCGCGCCCCGCGGGGGTGTGTCATGCAATTGGTGAGCGCCATGAGCGTTCGTGAGCGCTTTTGAGCGCGCCACTTCAGGCGGCGTGGCGGACGTTCGTGAGCGTTGGTGAGCGCCATGAGCGTTTTCGCACTTATTTTGAGCGCGCCAATTCAGACGCGGTGTGCGGGCGTGGTGGAAGTCCTCCACGTTTGGGCACGTTTGGGCACGTTTTGGGCACGTTTGGGCACCTCTTGCGCGCTTTTGAGGACGTTTTGCGCGCTTTCGCCCCACGGTCGCGCGGTGGCCGTCCCACGGGCGAAGAGGGGAGACCTCCCGGAGCCCCACCCCGGCCCTCTCTCAGTCTCCCCCAGCGGGGGAGAGGCTTAAGGTGGGCGGCAGCGCCCTGCGGGCGCTCGCGCGCCTGACGGCGCGCGCCCTCTCTCAAATCTCCCCCAGGGGGGAGAGGCTTAAGATGCTCCCGTAGAGGAGACGTTGGCGCACCCCTCCCGGCCCCCCGCCCTCACCCCAACCCTCTACCAGCGGGAGAGGGCGAAGACCGCCCCGCACCACCCGTCTTTCGGCTTGCCGAGGAGTTATGCAAAGGTCTCAGAGGGGGAGAGGGAAGACCACCCGGAGCCCCACCCCGGCCCTCTCTCAGTCTCCCCCAGCGGGGGAGAGGCTTAAGGTGGGCGGCGTGTCGAGCCATTTGTTCGGCGGTCCGGCGCATCCTCTATAATCGAGCCAAGAAGCGGGGAGCAGGCCCTTTGAAGGTGATTGTTCGACAGCCGCGGAGGCGTGAGGTCGAGGTGCCTGGCAACCGGCAGGTGCGGGACGTGCTCCGCGAGCTCGGGCTCAACCCTGAGGCGGTCGTCGTGGTGCAGGGTTCCGACCTGCTGACGCGCGACGCCTACGTCCGTGAGGACGACACCATCGAAGTGATCTCCGCGATTTCGGGAGGCGGCTAGTGCGGTGCCGGAAGTGCCCCGAGCGGGCCCAAGTCGAGATGCGGCGGCACAACGCGGCCTACTGCGCCCCGCACTACCTCGACTTCTTCCAGGACCACGTGGCGCGGAACATCAAGTCGAAGCGCATGTTCGGCCCGGACGCCAAGGTGCTCGTCGCGGTCTCCGGGGGCAAGGACAGTCTCGCCCTCTGGGACGTGCTGATGCGGCTCGGCTACAGCACCGCCGGCCTCTACATCGACCTCGGCATCGGGCAGTACTCGGAGCGCTCCAAAGAGAAGAGCGTCGCCTTCGCCGAGCGGGTCGGCGGCGAGCTCATCATCCACGACGTGCGCGGCGACCTGGGCGGCGGCGAGATTGGGGTCACCGAGCTATCGAAGGCGCTGAAGCGCGTCCCCTGCTCTGGCTGCGGCCTGACGAAGCGGTACGTGACCAACGAGACGGCCCATCGGCTCGGCTACGACGTGCTGGCGACGGGCCACAACCTCGACGACGAGGCGGCCACCCTCATGGGCAATGTCCTGCACTGGCAGACCGAGTACCTGGCGCGCCAGTCGCCCGTCCTGGAGAGCACGCACGAGAAGCTGGTCCGCAAGGTGAAGCCGCTCTACACCTTCACCGAGCGGGAGACGCTGAGCTACGTCCTGCTGCGGGGCATCGA
>DAOUKH010000047.1:0-87938 GCA_034421515.1 Dehalococcoidia bacterium | reverse complement strand
CCCCCCAAGGACTTCGACGACCTCCTCGACCGGCTCCGCCGCCAGATGGCCCAGACCCGCTCCCTCCTCGACAGTCTCTCCTCCGAGCAGAGCCGGCAGTTGCAAGACCTCATGGAATCGGCCTTCGGCGACTCACCGGAGATGGCCGCCGAGATGCAGCGCCTCGCGGCCAACATGGACTACATGGACCCGCTCGCCTCCATGAGCCGCGAGTATTCCTTCACCGGCGACGAGGAGATCGACCTCTCCGGCGCGCTCGACCTGATGGGCCAGCTCCAGAAGATGGACGACCTCGAGCGGCAGATTCGCCGCACCCGCCAGGGCGCGCCCGACGAAATCGACCGAGACCTCCTCGAAGAGACCCTCGGCCCCGAGGCGCGCCAAGCCCTCGACCAGCTCACCGAGCTCGCCGACCGCCTCGAACGCGAGGGCTACATCCGCAAGGTCGGCGGCGGCTTCGAGCTCAGCCCCAAGGGCATGCGGAAGCTCGGACAGCGGGCGCTCCAGGAGATCTTCGCCTACATCAAGAAGGACCGCGCCGGCGCGCACCAGATCGATCACCATGGGCCCGGCGTCGAGTACATCGACGCCACCAAGCCCTACGAGTTCGGCGACACCTTCACCCCGCACCTCCAGCGGACCATCATGAACGCCGTCATGCGGGACGCGTCGGGCACGCCCGTCCGCCTCCGTCCCGAGGACTTCGAGGTCTACCGCACCGAGCAGATCTCACAGGCCGCGACCGTGCTCATGGTCGACCTCAGCCTCTCCATGGCAATGCGCGGCAACTTCATGGCCGCCAAGAAGGTCGCCCTCGCCCTCGACAACCTCATACGCAGCAAGTTCACCCGCGACAAGCTCTTCATCGTCGGCTTCTCCACCTACGCCCGCGAAATCAAGGCCGACCGTCTCCCCTACCTCTCCTGGGACGAGTTCGACCCCTACACCAACATCCAACACGGTCTCGCCGTCTCCCAGAAGCTCCTCTCCAAGATCAAGGGCGGCACCAAGCAGATCATCATGATCTCCGACGGCGAGCCCACCGCCCACATGGAGGGCGGCCAGCTTTACCTCCAATACCCTCCAAGCCCCCGCACCATCCGCGCCACCCTCGCCGAGGCCCGCCGCTGCACCCAGCAGGACATCGTCATCAACACCTTCATGCTCGACCGCAACTCCTATCTGATCGACTTCATCGAGCAGCTCACCCGCATCAACCGCGGACGCGTCTTTTACACCACGCCCGACCGCTTGGGGCAGTACATCCTCGTCGACTACCTGAGCAGCCGTAAGCGCAAGATGGTCGTCTAGCACGCCGGGCCGAGCCCGCATGACCAGCCGCCGGCAACAGCGAGTCAACGACCTCCTCCGCGAGGTGCTGAGCGAGGCGATGCGCGACCTGCGCGATCCACGTCTCTCCGGCCTGACCTCGATCACCGAGGTCTCCGTGACGCCCGACCTGCGCTCCGCCAAGGTCTACGTCTCGACTCTGGGCACGGACGAGCAGCGCGACGAAGCCGTCGAGGGGCTGCGCGCCGCCGCCTCCCGCCTGCGCCACGAGTTGCAAGGCCGCCTCCGCACCATGAAGTACATCCCCTTCATGACCTTCCAGCGCGACGACTCCATCGAAGCGGGCACCCGCCTCCTCGACCTGATGCGCGACTCCGACGGCCTCGACACGGAGCCCGGGGCCGGCGAGCGCTAGCGGCGGGCCGCATGGACGGCATCCTCAACGTCGACAAGCCCGTAGGCCCCACCTCCTTCGACGTCGTCCGGCTCGTGAAGCGGCTGAGCCGCGAGAAGCGCGTCGGGCACGGCGGCACCCTCGACCCGTTGGCCAGCGGCGTCCTCCCCATCTTCCTGGGACGCGCCACGCGCGTCAGCGAGTTCCTGCTCCACGGGACGAAGGCCTACCGCGCCGAGGTCCGGCTCGGCATCGCGACCAACACCTACGACGCCGAGGGCGAGGTCACCAGCGAGGCCGACGCGTCGGCTATCGGGGCGGACGACGTCGCGGCGGCGCTCGCCGCCTTCCGCGGACGCATCCAACAGCGCCCTCCGGCCTTCAGCGCCTTGAAGAAGGACGGCCGCCGCAGCTACGAGCTCGCCCGCGAGGGCCGCGCCGAGGCCCCGGAGCCGCGCGAGGTCGAGGTAACTCACATCGAGCTCACCGATTGGTCGCCCGGCCTCGCCGTCGTCGACATCGAGTGCGGCCACGGCACCTACGTCCGCTCGATCGCCCACGACTTGGGCGAGGCGCTCGGCTGCGGCGCCCACCTCGCCGCCCTCGACCGCACCCGCACCGGCCCCTTCTTCGTTGAGGACGCCCTCACCATCGAGGCCCTCCACGACGCTGCCCTCGGCGGCTACCTGGAGACCTGCCTCGAACCGCTCGACGTCCCCCTCCTCCACCTGCCCGCCGCCATCGTCGACGCCGACACCCGCCAGGCCATCATCCACGGCAAGCCCGTCGCCGCGAACGGCACAGGCGCAGAGCCCGGCGCCCTCTGCCGCGCCTTCAACGGCGACGGCCAGCTCGTCGCGCTGCTCCGCTTCGATCCCGAGCAGGGCGCCTGGCGGCCCACCAAGGTCTTCGCCCGTTAGCTCCTGTAGGGGCGACCTTGCGGTCGCCCGCCCCTCCCGCCTCCCCCTCTGGGGAGCGTCTTAAGCCTCTCCCCCTCTGGGGGAGATTTGAGAGAGGGTTGGGGTGAGGGCGGGGAGTGGGGAGGGGCGCGCCCAACCTCCATGGAGCCGCCCAGTTACGCAAGAGTCTCCCCTGATAGAGTTCAGAGAGAGCAAGCGCCCGCCTTTTGCCCCGCCTCCGGCGCTGTAGTACCATGCCTCGGCGCCGTCCCCGGAGACGTCGCCGCGAGCATATGTGGCGCTACTACCTCATGTTGTTCACCGCGACGTTCATCGCGCCGCTTCCCCGGCCGCTGCGCCGCCTCTGCGCCATCCTCATGGCCGAGTCCGCCTTCGTCTTCGCCCGGCGCTCCCGCCGCACCACCGCGTTGAACCTGCGCCGGATCGTCCCCAACGCCTCCCGCCGCGACGTCAGCCGGATGATCCGCCAGAGCTTCCGGAACCTCTCCTATAACTACTACGATCTCACTCGCGTCCCCTACTACACCCCCGAAGAGACCCGCGACGCCATCGACTTTCACGGGCTGGAGCACTACGAGGCGGCCAAGCGCATGGAGAAAGGTGTCATCATCGCTTCGGCCCACCTCGGCAACCTCGACATGGTGACGCAGGCCTTCCCCGCCCTCGGCGTGCCTCCTACCATGATCCTCGCCGAGGACATCCAACCGCCCCGGCTGCTGGACCTGACGATGCGCCTGCGTCACGCCCAATCGCTCACGTTCGAGCCCGCCACGGCGATGGGTGTCAAGAACGCCTTCAAGGCACTCAAGCGCGGCGAGTGGGTCGGCGTCGCCGTCGACCGCGCCGTCCAAGGGCACGGCCTCGTCATGGACTTTCTCGGCGAGCCGGCGCTCATGCCAGTGGGGGCGGCGGAGCTCGCCCTGCGAACCGGGGCCACCCTGGTGCCGAGCATCAGCCTGCGCGCCGGCTTCGAGCAACACGTCGTCCGCATCGAGCCGCCTATCGCCGTTGAGCGCGAGCGCCCCACCGAGGCGCGCGTCCGCGCTCTGAGCCGCCAGCTCCTCGATATCGTCGAACGGTACGTCATGGAGTATCCTACGCAGTGGACGGCCATCTTCGAGCCCGTGTGGGAAGCCGACAAGCAGGACGAGCGGCTACGGCAGCGGAAGCGGACGAAGGCGAACGGGGCGAATGGGACCTCGGGGGACGCCGCTCCTCCCACTCCCACGCCGCCGCTCCGGGAACGGATACGATGAAGATCGCGCTGGTGTCGCCGTACGATTGGGCCCACCCCGGCGGGGTGAACAATCACATCCTGGCGCTTTCCAACGAGTTCACCCGCCGCGGTCACCGCACCACCATAATCGCGCCCTCGTCGAAGCCCGCGGAGGAGGTCCGGGGCGACAACCTCGCCCTCATCGGCAGCAGGACCGTGCCGCTCCCGCTCTCGGGGTCGTGGGCCCGCGTCTCCTTCTCCTTCCACCGGAACCGGGAGATCAAACGGCTTTTGGACAACGAAGAGTTCGACGTGGTCCACATGCACGAGCCGCTCTTCCCCATAGCCCCGCTCGCCGCGCTCCGCTTCTCCAAGGCCCTCAACGTGGGTACCTTCCACGCCTACGTACGGCGCAGCCGCGGCTACCGCGGCTTCCGCCCGCTCCTCAAACGCTGGGTCGGCAACCTGCACGGCAGAATCGCCGTGTCGAAACCCGCGGCCGAGCTCATCAACCGCTACTACCCGGGGAATTACACCATCATTCCCAACGGGATCGACCTCGCCCATTTCTCCGCCGATGCCCAGCCCTTCGAGCGGTTCATGGACGGCAAGCTGAACCTGCTCTTCGTCGGGCGCATGGAGAAGCGCAAGGGCCTCCGCTTCCTGCTCGCGGCCTTCGCCCGGCTCAAGTGGGAGTACCCCCAGTTGCGCCTCATCGTCGTCGGGCCGGGACGCCTCGACGCGCCGTCGGAGCGCATCCTCGGCGAGCGCTACGTCGACGACGTCGAGATCATCGGCGGCGTGCCCTACGACGACCTCCCCCGCTACTACCGGACGGCGGACATCTTCTGCTCCCCCGCGACGGGCGGCGAGAGCTTCGGCATCGTCCTGCTCGAGGCCATGGCGGCGGGCGCGCCGGTGCTCGCCTCCAACATCCCCGGTTACGCCAGCGTCATCGCCGACACCGGGACGGGCATGCTGTTCGAGCCGAGCGACGAGGTCAGCTTGGCCAACGCCATCGTACACCTGATGCAGCAGCCCGAGCTGCGGGCGCGCATGGCGGCGCGGGGACGGGAACACGTCCAGCGCTTTAGCTGGGACCGCGTCGCCTCCGAAATCCTGAGCTATTACGAGCAGCTGATGGACGAGCGCGCCCCGCTGCGAGGACTTCGCGAGCTGCGATGAGCGGCGACGACGCCCCCCGGCGGCACTCCGCCGCCGAGGCGGTCCGCAAGCGCGCCCGCGGCCTCCTCGGCCTGATCGTCGACCCCATGGTCGCCGTCCTCGCGCGGCTGGGCGTCTCTCCCAACATGGTCAGCGTCGGCGGCTTCGCCGTCACCGCCGTTGCCGCGTGGCCCCTCGCCGAGGGCCGCTTCCTCCTCGGCGGCCTCCTCCTGCTCGGCGGCAGCGCCACCGACATGCTCGACGGCGCGCTCGCCAGGGCGACGGGCAAGGTCTCCAAACGCGGTGGCCTCCTCGACTCAACCCTCGACCGCGTCTCCGAGGCCGCCGTCCTCTTCGGCCTGCTCTACTACTTCGTCGACGGCGGCGACCTTGAGGAGGCCTTGCTCGTCTTCCTTACCCTGGCCGCGTCGGTGCTCGTCAGCTACGTCAAGGCGCGGGCCGAAGGGCTGGGTCTGGAGTGCAACGTCGGCCTCGTCACCCGGCCGGAACGCATCGTCCTCCTGAGCGCCGGCCTCATCTCCGGCCAGGTCACCATCTTCCTCTACATCGTCGCCGCCGCCAGCTTCCTCACCGCCGCCCACCGCTTCATCCACGCCTGGCGCCAAGCGGGCACGCAACCGTAGGCCGCTACTCCTCCCCTGTACGGGCGCGCCACGGCGCACCCGTCCCTGGGGCGGGGCTACACCCAAACCACTCCCCCGCAGGGAGAGCACCATAAGCCTCTCCCCCTCTGCGGGAGCCACCTTAAACCTCCCTCCCTCTGGGAGGGACTGAGGGAGGGCCGGTGGGGTGGTCCCGCCTCTTCTCCCCCCGGGAGAAGATTGAGATGAGGGGCCCCCCTACCGCCACGACGACCATCAATAGCCGCTATTCCCATGGCCCCCATAGGGGCTCGCCCGCTGCCCAACCCTCGCGGCCCGCTGCTGTGACACTTCCCCTTTGACACCCCCGTGCCGTCGCTGCTAAAGTATCAATATCGAACGCATGTTCGTGGCCTGTGATCCCGCCTTTAGAGGAGGCGGTGCGCACTGCCTCTAACAGTGTTAACCGGGCCGGGCTGAGACAGCCCGCTGGATCGGCCTTCGAGTCGCCTGCTCGGAGCGCGCCCGAGCAGGCGACCTCCCCGGCGCGACCCACGCAACGGGAGTCGGGCCTCATCCGGCACCTCTCTCCCTCTGGGAGAGACTGAGAGGGCGCTCGGCGGAGGAGTCAGGCCAAGGTCGCGCCGCCAGGAAGGTAGCGGTCCAAGAATCGGCTGATGCGCCCCGTGTACTTGTCGCCGTCGACGAAGAGCGCGTCGCTGTGGCCCGCGCCCCGGACGAGGTACAGCTCCTTCCGCCACGGCGCGGCCTTGTAGAGGCGAAGGCCGTGCTCCAGCGGGACCGTGTCGTCCTGGTCGCCATGTATGACGAGCAGAGGCGCCCTCAGCTTCGATATCTTCGACGCGTTGTCGAACCGGCCCCGCAGCCACAGCCAGCTCACCAAGCCGATGAACGGGTGCGATACGGCGGCCATCTCGGCTATCGAGAGGAAGGCGGCCTCGACAATCACGGCGTTGGGCGGTTCGCGGAGCGCCGTCTCGATAGCGGCGGCGGCTCCAAGGGAACGGCCGTAGTAAACGACGGCGCGGGTCCCCTCCCGCTCGCGCGCCCACTTGGCGGCGGCCAGCGAGTCGAGGTAGACCCCGCGCTCGGTCGGCGCGCCTTCGCTCCGGCCGTAGCCCCGGTAATCGAACAGCAGGATCGACGCGTCGAGTCCCGCCTGCAGCAGGGGGATCATGTCGAGCCGGTGAGTGACGTCGCCGGCGTTCCCGTGAAAGAAGACCAGCGTCACCCCCGATTTGCCGGGGAAGTACCAGGCATGGAGGCGGACCCCGTCGGCGGCGGTGAGGAAGACCTCCTCATAGTCGAGCCCGAGGTCCTCGGGGGTCGCGTCGACGCTGCCGGCGGGCCGGAAGATCTGACGGTCGAGCAAGCTGGGCATTCGGCGCCTCCAAGCCCCGTAGGCCGTCCGCTATACTAGAGAATCGAAGCGTCCTTCACCCTTCAATCCAACCGCTCGACCGACTCGGAAGGGATTCTCTATGACATACGTGCCTGAGAGGGTCTTGGTTTGCACGCCCCATCCCGACGACGCCGAGATGGGCGTCGGCGGCACGGTGGTCAACTGGATGCGGCAGGGGGCCGAGGCGACGCTGGTCGTAGTCACCAACGGCGACAAGGGCTCCTCCGACTTCGAAATGACCTCGGAGCGGCTGGCCGAACTCCGCGAGCGCGAGCAGTTGGCAGCCGCCGAGGTATTGGGCTGGAAGGAGGTCATCTTCCTCCGCGAGCCCGACGCCGAACTCGAGGACAACCTCCGGTTCCGCGAAAAGCTGGTCCGCGCCATCCGCAAGACCAGGCCGGACGTCGTCATGACCACCGACCCCCAGAAGCGCACCTTCTACCAGCACCGCGACCACCGCATCACCGGTCAGGTGACCACGGACGCCGTCTTCCCCTTGGCCCGCGACCACCTGAACTTCCCCGAACACTTGGCCGACGGCTTGCAGCCCCACAAGACGCAGTTTCTTTACTTCTGGCACTCGGACGACCCCGACACCCATGTCGACATCTCCGAGTCCATCGACCTCAAGATCAAGTCTCTACTCATGCACGAGAGCCAGATCGCCGCACAGCGCGCCGCCGAACTCTCCAAGCACATGAAGGAGCGCGCCCGGGAGGCGGGGAAGGAACACGGTATGGAGGCCTGCGAGTCCTTCCGTGTCGTCGAGATGCGCCGCTAGCTCTGCTTCTCTCCGTAGACCACGGCGAGGCTCATGTCCTTCCATACGCAGTCGACGGAGACGAATCCCGCCTGCTTGAACCAGCGCTCGTAGTCCCGCACGAAGGCCGAGCTCCCTCCCGAATGTCGGGCACGGGCACGGCGCTCCTCGATGTCCTCGTCGGACATCCCCGCCTGACGCAGCTGCTGTTCATTGATCTGGCGGAGCCCTTCGGCGATCTGAGGGCTGGCGGCCTTGAACGTGTCGCCGATCACCAGCGCCCCACCCTCGTTGAGGGCGCGGTGCAGCGCCGCGATGACCGGCGCCTTCTTCCGGGCCGGCACGTGATGGAAGGCGATGGTGGAGACGGCGGCGTCGTAGCCCGACCCCAAGTCGGCGGAGGAGACGTCTACCTCCCGTAGGGCGACGCGCTCACCGGCAAAGGCCAGCTTGGTCCGCGCCACCGCCAGCATCTCGGCGGAGAGGTCGAGGGCGGTCACCTCGGCCTGGGGGAAGCGCTCCAGCAGCTTCTTCGTTAGCGTTCCCGTCCCCGCGCCAAGTTCGAGGATGCGCTCGACGCCACGGCCGTTGAGCGCGGTCATCGCCAGCACCGTCTCGTGCATCTGCTCGTAGGTGGGCATCTGTCTGATGAAAGCGGAGTCGTATTCGCCGGCAAGCCGGTTGAAGTGCCGGCGGGAGAGGCTGACGTTGCGGTGTTCGGCAGGCATGTTGGAACTCCAAAAGGTCGGCCCACAGCGGCGGGCGCGTCGTCTCACGGCGTCAGTATACGCGGGCGGCGGCACGAAAGGTCGGCAGCCCCCGCTTCGGTATAATGGCCGCACACCGGAAGGCAGCATGGAAGCGAAGGGCAAACAGAATAAATCGGCGGGCCGGACGCCCGAAGACAGTCAGGCGCTCGACGGCGTCTTCGACCGGCTCGGGCGCCCCCTGCGCGACCTGCGCATCTCGGTCACCGACCGCTGCAACTTCCGCTGCCCCTACTGCATGCCGGCCGAGGTTTTCGGCGCGCGCTACAAGTTCCTCCCCAAGAACGAGGTGCTGACCTATGAGGAGGTCGCCCGTGCCGCCCGCGTCTTCGCGGACCTGGGCGTGCGGAAGATCAGGCTCACGGGCGGCGAGCCGCTGGTGCGCAGCGACGTCGAGCGCTTGGTGGCGATGCTCGCCGCCATTCCCGGCATCGACGACCTCGCCATGACCACCAACGGCTACCTCCTCGCCGACCAAGCCAAGTGCCTGGCCGAGGCGGGCCTCCACCGTGTGACGGTGAGCCTGGACAGCCTCGACGACGAGGTCTTCGGCGCGATGAACGGACGCGGCTACGGGGTCGACCGGGTGCTCGCAGGCATCGCCGCGGCGGAGGCGGCCGGGCTCCGCCCCATCAAGATCGACGCCGTCGTGCAGCGCGGCGTGAACGACGACGGCGTCGTCGACCTCGCCCGGCGCTTCAAGGGGACCGGGCACATCGTCCGCTTCATCGAGTACATGGACGTAGGCAACCTCAACGGCTGGCGCAGCGATGACGTCGTCCCCGCCTCCGAAATCCTGGAGCGCATCGGCGCGATCTTCCCCATCGAGCCGGTCTCCCCGAACTACTTCGGCGAGGTGGCCCGCCGCTGGCGCTACATCGACGGCGACGGCGAGATCGGCGTCATCACCTCGGTTACCGCGCCCTTCTGCGGCGCCTGCACCCGCGCCCGCCTTTCGCCGGAGGGCAAGGTCTTCACCTGCCTCTTCGGGACGCAGGGGCGCGACCTGCGCGGCCCGATGCGCGACGGGGCCTCCGACGCCGACCTCGCCGACATCATCGGCGGGACGTGGCGGGCGCGGGAAGACCGCTACTCCGAGCTGCGGGCCTCACTCGACGAACCCGTCGGCCCCAAGGTCGAGATGTACCATATCGGCGGATAGGACGCGGCCCGCGGGCGGAACGTGACCACAAAACTCCTCATCGCGACGACGAACCGGGGCAAGCTCAGGGAGTACCGCGCGATGCTCGACGGCCTTCCCTTCGAGCTGTTGAGCCTGGAGGACGCCGGCATCACCCTCGATGTCGAGGAGACCGGCGAGACCTTCGAGGAGAACGCCATCCTGAAGGCCAAGACCTACGCCGCGATGTCGGGGCTGCTCACGCTCGCCGACGACTCGGGGCTGGAGGTGGACGCGCTCGGCGGGGAGCCGGGCGTCCGCTCGGCGCGCTACGCCGGCGAGGGCGCGACCTCGCGGCAGCGCAACGAGCTGTTGCTGCGCAACCTCGCGGCGAAGGACGGCGCCGGCCGCAGCGCCCGCTTCCGCTGCGTCATCGCGGTGGCCTCGCCAGACGGTGACTGGGTCCACACCGTCGAGGGCTCCTGCGAGGGCACGATCGCCCACGAGATGAAGGGTGAGACCGGCTTCGGCTACGACCCGCTCTTCATCGTCCCTGAGTATGGCGCGCACATGGCCGAGTTGACCATGGAGCAGAAGAACCGCGTCAGCCACAGGGGCCGGGCGATAGAGCGCGCCAAGCCGCTGCTGGCGGAGGCGGCCCGGTGATCACGGTCTATACCGACGGCGCCTGCAAACGCAACCCCGGCTCCGGCGGCTGGGGCGCCGTGGTCGTCGACGGCGTCGAGTTGCACGACTACTCCGGCGGGCCGTTCCCCCAGACCACGAACCAGCGCATGGAGATCCTCGCCGCCATCGAGGGGCTGTCCCGCACCCCCGCCGGCGCCGCCGTCACCCTGCGCAGCGACAGCGACTACGTGGTCTCCACGATGACTAAGAACTGGAAGCGCCGCAAGAACCATGACCTCTGGGACCGGCTCGACGCGGTGCGCGCCGAGCGCGACGTGACGTTCGAGTGGACGAAGGGCCACGCCGGCGACCCGTTACAGGAGCGCGCCGACTCCCTCGCCAGCGCTGCCGCCCAGGGCGACCCGACTCCGGCGGCCCCTGAAAAACTCTCGCACGTCGACGAGTCGGGCCAGGCCCGCATGGTCGACGTCACCGAGAAGCCGGCGACGGACCGCGTCGCCGTCGCCAAGGGCCGCGTCACGATGCAGCCGGCGACGCTGGAGATGATCATGGCGGGCAACGCCGCGAAGGGCGACGTGCTCGCGACGGCGCGCCTCGCCGGCGTCATGGGCGCAAAGCGGACGCCGGAGCTCATCCCTCTCTGCCATCCGCTGCCCCTGACCAACGTGGCCGTCGAGCTGGAGCCCGACGAGGCGGCGAGCGCCATCGAGATCACCGCGACGGCCCGCGTCACCGCCAAGACCGGCGTCGAGATGGAGGCCCTGACCGCCGTGGCGGTCGCCGCCCTCACCATCTACGACATGGCCAAGGCCGTCGACCGGGGAATGCGCATCGAGTCGGTGCGGCTGGTGCGGAAGAGCGGCGGCAAGAGCGGCGATTTGGTCCTCGAGTGATGGGGGACGCCCGGTCGCACGTCCTGCTGCCGGTGGTGGTCTGCTGGCTCGCCGCGATGGGCGCCCTCTTCCTTCACCCGGCGCTGTGGGCGCTGTTCGCGGTCCTGGTCGCCTTCTTCGCCTACCGAAGCTGGACCCGCGACGCGCCCCCTGACGGGCCGCGCTAGTCGACGGCCAGCGCCGCCGCCTGCTTCGGGTGCACCACCTCATTCTCCTCAAGCTCCCAGAGGCGTTTCGTTGAGTAGCCGAGGAGCTCGAGCATCACGTAGCCGTTGTGCTCGGCGAGCATCGGCCCCGGCGTGTCCACCTGCGGCGGCTTCGAGTTCCGCATCTTGAACACGTTGCCCGGCGTCACGACCTTCCCCTGAATGGGGTGTTCGAGCTCCACGAGCATCTTGCGGTACTTCACGTTCTCGTCGTCGAAGACCTGTGGGAGCGAGTAGACCGGACCCGCGATCTGATCGTGGCCGTGCAGGGCCTCCATCGCCTCGGCGACGGTGTGCTGTTTGGTCCACGCGCGGATGGCCTCGTCGATCTCGTCGTGGTGGTCCCATCGGTCGGCGGTCTTCTGGAAGCGCGGGTCGTCGCCCATCTCGGGACGGCCGATCATCTCGGCGAACGCCTTCCAACGTATGTCGCCGCCGCTGGCAATGGCGACGTGGCCGTCCTTGCAGGGATAGGACCCGGAGATCCCACTCCCGGCGGTGCGGTTGCCGATCCGGCCGTACTCCAGGCCGGCGTACTGGTACCGGATCGCGTGGTAGTTCAGCTGGAAGGTCATCGTGTCGTGCATGCCGAGGTCGATGTACTCGCCCTGGCCCGTGACCGACCGCTTGTAGAGCGCCCCGCAGATGCTGAGCGCGCCGAAGATGCCGCCGGCGTAGTCGGCCATTTCCACGCCGTACTTCGTCGGAGGGTCGCCGGGCTGACCGTTCAGGTCCATCAGCCCACTCATCGCCTGGGGCACGAAGTCGACGGACGGCCAGTGGGCGTAGGGGCTGTCGTGCCCAAAGCCCGAGATCGAGGCCATGACGATGGTCGGGTTGATCCTCGACACCTGCTCGTAGCCGAAGCCGAGCTTGGCGATCGCGCCCACGCGGAAGTTCTCCACCACCACGTCGGAAACGCGGATGAGGTCGGCGACAACCTCGCGGCCCTCGGCCTTGTTCAGGTCCACCGTCATCGACTTCTTGCCGCGGTTGTGCACCTGGAAGGTCAGGCCCTCGCCGTTGGGCACGGGCCGGGCGCCGCCCAGGCGCCCCGCCTCGCCGTGCAGCGGCTCGACCTTGATGATCTCCGCGCCGAGGTCGTTCAGTAGCAGCGTCGAGACCGGCCCCGCCATGAAGTGCGTGAAGTCCGCGACGCGTACGCCGTCCAGTGGTCCGCCCATGCGCTTACCCTCGTTGCTTCGCTGGTTCTGGTGAAGACGCCCGCGGCGGCTAGTACATCCCCCGCCCGCCGTTGACGTGGATGATCTGACCGGTGATGAACTTGCCGCCGTCGCCCGCGAGCAGAACGCAGACGCCCGCGATGTCGCTGGTCTCGCCAACGTAGCCCACCGGGATCGTCTTGGCGAAGGCCGCCATGTCCAGCGGCGGACCGTCGCGCTCGGTGTCGATGACGCCGGGGGCCACCTCGTTCACCAGCACGCCGTTCGCGGCGTACTCCATGGCCAGGCCGCGGGTGAGACCGCGCAGGCCCATCTTGGCGGTGAAGTAGTGCGCCTGCCTGGGGCCGCCCGAGTAGGCGCCGCCCGCGCTGATGTTGATGATGCGCCCCCAGCCCTTCTCGATCATGTGCGGCAGCACGCCCTGGATGCAGAAGAAGGCGCCGTCGAGCATCACGCCCATCGCCTTGCGCCAGTCCTCGTAGGGCATGTCCACGAAGGAGCGCTGCGGGTTCCACTTCGGGTTGTTGACCAGGATGTCGACGCCCCCGAAGGCGCCGTTCGCCTGCTCGATCATCGCGGCGACCTGCCCGCCGTCGGACACGTCGGCCTGAATCGCCAGCGCCTTCACGCCGTGCTCGCGCTCGGCCTCCTCGGCCACGGCGCGGGCGTCGTCCATGCGCGACACCGCGTTCACCACCACGTTCGCGCCCTCCTTGGCGAAGGCCAGCGCGATCGCCTTGCCGATGTTCCGGCTCGACCCGGTCACCAGCGCCGTCTTTCCTTGCAAGCTCAAGTCAGCCTCCTCTGTTCGTTACGAAGTGCGTACCGGGGCGCTACGCCCTCGGCGGTCTAGCGTTTGATCGTCTTCCAGTTGGCCTCGCGTTCCTCCCAGTCGGGGAGGCTGTGCCCCGCGATGGCGGTGTGGCGTCCGGCCCGCATCGCGGCCTCGATGCCGGTGACGCTCAGCCAGAGCTTGTTCATCATCTCCCGCTGCATCGTCATGATATCGGCGGGCACTTCGGCGAGCTCGACGGCGGCCTTCCAGGCCTCCTCCTCGAGGTCGTCGCGAGGGACGATCTGGCTTACCAGGCCGATCCGCTCCGCCGTGGCCGCGTCGATCTTCCGCCGGCGCAGGATCATGTCCTTGGTCCACGCGATCGAGGTGTACATCATGAACAGGGCACCGATGCCGGGCATGCTGGGGTAGCCGTAGGCAAGCTGCGGCATGTAGAACTGGGCGTCGTCGGAGCACATCAGGATGTCGCAGGCCAGCGCGATGCCCACGCCGCCCGCGGCGCACCAGCCGTTGATCGCCGCCACGACGGGCTGCCGCAGGTGGAGCAGCTTGAAGCAGATCCTCCCGTAGTCGCGGCCCCGCGCATGCCAGCCGATCCGGACGTCGTGCGGCTCCGGCGGATCGTTCATGTCGTGGCCGGTGCAGAAAGCCCGCCCCGACCCCGTCAGGATGACGACGGCGACGTCGTCGTCGGCCTCGATTTCGTCGAGGGCCTGCAGCACCTCTTGGTTCGTCTCATGCCGGAAGGCGTTGAGTTTCTCGGGCCGGTTGATCCTGAGCGTGGCGATGTTGTCGCGCTTCTCTACGGTGATGTCGGTGAATGCCACGAGCGAAGCTCCTCATCCGGCGTCGAAAGCGCCGGGGCTGCAAGGGACTATACCCCGCAACGCGCGCGGACGCCATGTGCGGCCGTTCAGAGCACGCCGGCGAGAAAACCGTCGAGCGCCGCGACGAACTCCTTCGGCCTATCGCCCTGCACCGTGTGCCCCGCGCCGGGGATAGTGACACGCGACCCCTTCGCCAGCGCCTTCTCCAGCTTCTCGGCGTCCTCGTCGAAGAAGACGCGGCTCTCGCCGCCCCGCATGACGAGCGTCGGACAGGCGATGCGGGCAACGTCGTCCCACAGGTCGGGCCGGTCGACGGCATCGCCCTGCTCGACCTCGCGGGGCATGATCCGGTCTTCGGGGAAGCGGTGCTTCCAGACCCACGAGCCGTCCGCTTCCCGGCGCAGGGAGTGGACGAGGCTGTATTCGAGGTGGGCCTTGGGCCGCAGCGGGTTAAAGCGCACCGCCTCCTCGACGGCCGCCTCGAACGATGGGAACGGCCGCGGCTTGCTGAAGTCCGTGATCGCTTGGCCGCCGGCCTTGCGCACCGTGGGGCCGACGTCGACCAGCACCATCGCCGCCAGACCCTCCGGGTAACGCGCCGCGTAGGCGATGCCGTTGAGTCCGCCCATCGACATCCCCACGAGCACGTACCGGTCGAGCCCGATCGCCTCGATCACGCCGCGGATGTCGGCGGACTGCGCTGCCGGGCTCATGTCATTGGAGTGATGCGTCTCGCTGTCGCCGTGGTTGCGCTCGTCCATGGCGTAGCAGCGGTAGCGTCCCCGCGCCTGCGCGCAGACCATGTCCCACGTGCGGCACGTCTGATAGCCGCCGTGCAAGAAGAGCACCGGCAGGCCGCCGCCGCGCCAGTCCACGTAGTGAAACCGCACCCCGTCTACCGTGGCGTGCTTATCTTCCGGCGCGCTGAAGTCGAGGCCGGACAGCCCGTGCGTCGCCGCAGCCTCGGCGAACAGCGCCGTCAGGTCCCGGCCCCCGGTGGAAGTCATGCGAGTCGGCCTTGTCCGGCGCTAGGCCCCCGGAGGCCGGTAGTTGACCGTGCGCTTCACGGCGGCGTCGACCGTCTCGGGGTCGATCAGCACGGTGGTCTTCATGGCGACAGCGCCCGCCGAATCCGCCGTGAGCGCGACGGCCGTCGCCGCCTCGTTGTCCGGGAGATCGGCAATGATGTACGCGTCGGTCTCGCCGAAAGCGTAGTAGAAGGACTCGAGGCTGCCGCCCGCACTCTTCATCAGGTCGGCGAAGGCGGCCCTGCGGCCGACGCCGCCTTCCTTGCGCAGGCCCTCGGCTCCGCCCGCCGTGTACGACACCTGGAACAGATACTTCGCCATGTGTTCACCCCTTTTCACAGAATCTTGGGCACCGTCCGAACGGGCCGAGTCTAGCACAGCATGAGTCGGGGACGTGCGAGCGGCAGCGGCGAGGTTGGCCGCAGTCTTTCGTTGGCGCGCCTTAACGATTCAAGCTAGAATGGCGAGTGCAACGCGCCCTGCGCAGTCCGAGGAGGAGGCTAGGGATGACAACGCAGACCCAGAAGATGTTGAGACTACTTTCGGCGGACAATCACATTGTCGAGCCGCCCGACCTCTGGACGACCCGCATCGAGCCGAAGTACCGCGACCTCGCACCCCGTATCGAGCGGCGTGAGGACGCCGACTATTGGGTCGTGGCCGAAGGCCTCTCCGTGGGCTCCGTAGGCAACGCCACCCACCCCGGCGAGCGCTACACCGCCGAGCGGCCCCACGAGATCAGCGTGGACGACCGCTGGGAGGCCGTGCGCAAGGGCGCCTACGATCCCGACGCCGCCATCGAGGACATGGCCATCGAGGGCGTCGAGGGCGCGGTGATCTTCCCCACCAAGGGCGTCGGCGGCATCTGGATGACCCCCGACCCCGAGCTCCTCAACGCCATCTGCCGCACCTACAACGACTGGGCGGCCGAGTTCTGCAAGCCCTATCCCGATGCCCTCAAGGGCGCCGCGATGATCAACCTCGATGACATCGGCGAGGGGATCAAGGAAATGACGCGGGCCAAGAAGATGGGCCTCAACGCCGCCATCATCACCGTCCACCCCGCGCACGAGCACCAGTACTTCATGCACGAATACGACCCCTTCTGGGCCGCCGCCCAGGAGATGGACGTCCCCCTCTGCCTGCATTCCGGGTCGAACCGCACCACCCGCGACGGCATCCCCATGGACCACTACACCTCGGATGACCCGTACGAACCCCTCGACCTCGTCTATCCCAACGGCGACCATTGGATCCGGCGCTCGTTGAGCGCGATGATCATGTCGGGCGTCTTCGAGCGCTTCCCCCGCCTCAAAGTGGCGAGCGTGGAAAACCAGGCCGGCTGGGCGGGGCACTGGCTCTTCCGCATGGACCTGCGCTACCACGACCGCAAAACGTCGTGGGGCCGGTTCAAGTCGGACATGGGGCCCAGCGACTTCTTCCACCGCAACATCGTCGTCAGCTTCCAGGACGACGCCACGGCGGTCGCCACCCGCGACCTGATCGGCGTCGACAACCTCGTGTGGGGGTCCGACTACCCGCACACCGAGTGCACTTGGCCCGAGTCACAGCGCGTCATCAGAGATATCTTCTCGGACGCTTCCGAAGAGGAGATCCACAAGATCACCTTCGCCAACACCGCCCGCTTCTTCGGCTTCCAGAACTAGGCGCCGCGCAGAGGAGTACGTCATGCCGGGCTACCGGATCATCTCGTCCGATAATCACGTTTTCGAGCCGCCCAATCTCTGGGTCGACCGCGTCGAGCCGGAGTATCGTGAGCGCGCCCCGCACCTGGTGCGCGACCCGAGCGGCGACCGGTTCCACTGCGACGGCGAAGACCTCGTCAGCCTCGGCGGCGGGACGCAGCCCGGCCGCCGCTTCGAGGACCCCGACAACGTCACGATGGACGACGTGTGGGAGAACGTCCTGCCCGGCGCCTACCTGCCCGAGGCGCAGGTCAAGGACATGGACATCGACGGCATCGACGCCAACGTGATCTACCCCACGGTGGGACTGCTCCTCTACCGGATGGCCGATCCCCTGCTCACCGCCGCCCTCTTCCGCGCCTACAACGACTGGACCGCCGAGTTCTGCGGCGCCGCCCCCGACCGCCTGAAAGGCGTGGGCATGCTCCTCCTTGACGACGTCGACGAATCGATCGCGGAGATGGAACGCTGCGCCAAGATCGGCCTCGTCGGCGTCATGATCCCCGTCGCGCCCGCGGACGACCGGACCTACGACTCCCCCATCTACGACCCCTTCTGGGCCGCGGCCCAAGACCTCGGGATACCGCTTTCGCTGCACGTCGCCTCGCACCGCGACGCGCCCCGCCGCGACGACACCAAGGCTTCGCTGTTCTGCAACGCCGACTTCTACGTCCGCGTCGCCCTCGGCGACATGATCTACAGCGGCGTCTTCGAGCGCTACCCCGAGCTCAAGGTCGGCTCCGTCGAGCACGAGCTAGAGTGGGCCGCCTTCTTCCTCGACCGCCTCGACTACGTCTACACCCAGAAGGCGCGCCGCGCCTCGTGGCACCGCTTCGGCGAAGACATGCTCCCCAGCGACTACTTCCACCGCAACGTCTTCCTGAGCTTCCAGGAAGACGCGCGGGGCATCGAGCTGCGGGGGCTCATCGGCGTCGACAACCTGATGTGGGGCTCCGACTACCCCCACCAGGAAGCCACCTTCCCCCGCAGCCAAGAGATCCTCGAAGAAATCCTCGCCGACTGCACCGAGGAAGAGAAGGCCAAGATCGCCGGCGCCAACTGCGCCCGGGTCTTCAACCTGAAGTAGCGGCCGGCCTGACGCCCGTTGCGGCGTCTACTGCTCTTGCCCCTGCCCGCCGGGGCCGGCGGTGCTCCCTCGCAGCCTGGGGTCCATGAGGTCGCGGATCGCGTCGCCGATCATGATGAAACTCAGAATGGTGATGAAGATCACCGACCCGGTGATGGCGGGCGGCCAGAAGCCCCGCTCGGCGTTCTCGACGCCGTCGTTCACCATCAGGCCCCACGTCGGTATCGGTTCCCTGACCCCGAGCCCGAGGTAGGTCAACGACGCCGCCACGATGATCGCCCAGGCGAACTGGTTCGTCATCAACACGAGAATCGGCGCTAGCGTGTTCGGCGTGATGTGCCGCACCATGATCCGCAGCGGCGACGCGCCCAGCGCGGTGGCCGCCTCGATGTAGACCTCTTCCTTGATGCTGAGAACCGTCGACCGCACCAGCCGGTTCGCGTAGGGCACGTTGATGACAGCGATCGCGATGATCAACCCGACGTTCGGGTCGACGCGCCCATGGGTGGCGGCTGCCACGGCCATCGCCAGCATCAGCGCGGGGATCGCCTGCAGGCCGTCCATGACGCGTTGGACGGCCAAGTCGACCCTGCCCCCGAAGAAGGCGCTCACCAGCCCCAACACGCTCCCCAGCGACACGCCAAACACAACCGACAGGATGGAGACGAACAGCATCTGCCTCGTCCCCGATACCAAGCGGCTGAACACGTCGCGTCCCAAGTTGTCCGTGCCGAGGATGTACGTCGCGCTCGGTCCCTGGTTCCGGTCGGTCAGGTGCGTCTCCAACGTGGGGAAGGTAGCGATCAACGGGTCGAAGATCGCGATCACCAGCAAGGCGACGACGATGACCGACCCGACCGCGGCCAACGGCTTGAGGCGGGCGAATCGGACCGTGCCCTTGGCGAACCGTACCGCGAACTGGGCCGGCCCCCTTGCCTCTAGCGCTGTCTGTTCGTTCACTGGCCTGCGAGTCCCCGCCGCTCTACTGGTACCGGATCCTCGGGTCGAACCAGGCGTAGAGCACGTCGAGCGCGATATTCAGCACCACGATGACGATGGTGATCAGCAGCACCACCGTTTGCACCACCGTCCAGTCCCTGGACTCCAGACCCTGCACGACCTGGGCGCCGATCCCCGGCAGGGCAAAAACCCGCTCCACGATCACCGATCCGCCGAGCATGTTCGCCGCCTGAATTCCCGCGATGGTAATCACCGGCAGGAACGCGTTGCGCAGCGCGTGGCGTACGATCGACACCGCCGGCCGCAGCCCTTTGGCGTACGCGGTCCGCATGTAGTCCTGCCGCAGCACCTCCAGCATGGCCGACCGTGTCATCCGGACCAGAATCGCCGACTGGTGAAAGGCAAGAATCGCCGCGGGAAACACGAATTGTTGCAGGTTCTTCAACGGATCTTCGAAGAACGGCGTGTAGACGAGCTGCGGCGCCCAGTTGAAGGCTAGCGAGAGCACCAGCAGCAGCATCGGGCCCGCCAGGAACTCCGGCATGGAGAGTCCGACCGTCGCGAAGAGTCGCCCTCCGTAGTCCCAGCCCGAGTCCTGCCGCACCGCGCTCAGCACTCCGATCGGCACCGAGATCCCCAGCCCGAGGACCATCGCCATGACCGCCAGCTCGACGGTCACCGGAATCTTTTGCTCCAATTCGCTGAAGACCGGCTCGTTGCTGATGAGGGACTTGCCGCCGTCGCCCTGGAAGAGCCCGCTCACCCATCCCCAGTACTGCTGGTACCAGGGATCGTCCAGCCTCAACTCCTTCACGGCGCGTTCATATTGCTCGGGGCTGTACGCCGAGCGGCCGCCCTCGCTCACCTTCACCAGAGCGGCATCGCCGGGCAGGTAGTGCACCAAGAAGAAGACGACCACCGACACCACGAAGATGGTCGGTATCGCCAGGAGCAAGCGGCGGATGATGTAGGTTCTCATATCGTATCAGCCGGGCGTGCCGGGCCCGGTTGGGAAGGCCGCGGAGCGCGGTCCTGAAGCCCACGTCCCCGCCGTCCGTCCGCTTACGGTGCGGCAGTGTAACAGATAGTAGCCCGGCGGGAAACCGAGCGGGCGGGCCGGGAGTCTCCCTTCCAGCCGCCGGCCGGCCCTTAAACGAAGTCCGGGCTGCAGGGGAGTCCCCTGCAGCCCGGATGATTCGCCTCTATCGTTGGGACTTAGGCGTCCTTCCAGACGTGGTCGAAGTTCGCGTCCGACCACGCCATGGGCGGGTAGAGGTTATGCACGTTCCCCTGCGTCAGCCAGAAGAGCTCCTGCCAGCCGATCGGAATGATCGAGACAGTCTCGAGCATCCGAATCTGCAGCTGCCGCACGAGGTCGGCGCGCACGCCGGGGTCGCTTTCGGCGCCCTGCGCCTCGAACAGGCGCATGATCTCCGCGTCGTCCAGCTTGGTGAACAAGCCGGGTATGACCGCCTGATCAGCGCCGTCGGGGTCGGGGAAGCTCAAGGTCACGCTCTGGACGTTGAGCTCGAAGTCGCCCTCCGACCTGCGCTTCACGTCGTCCGCGCTCGGGACGCCGCCGCTGCTCGGGCTGGCCGTGATGCCGATCCGGCTCATGTGGTCGACGATGACCTCAAGGCTCGTCTCCAACGCCGCCGTCTGCGAGCCGATCACTTCAGTCTCGAGACCGTCGGGGTAGCCCGCCTGCGCGAGGAGTCCCCTCGCCATTTCGAGGTCGGCTTCGTAGCCGTCGCCCTGCTTGTAGCCGGGCACGAAGTTTAGCTCGTCATCCGAGAGGCCCCAACCCGGCGGCCCTACGAGGGGGCCGGAAGGCTTCGAGATGAACGGGAGTCCCTCGGCCATCTCCCATCGGTTGAAGGAGAGGAAGAGGGCCTGGCGCAGTTGCAGGTTGTCCCACGGGGCCTTCGCCGAGTTCACCACGACCACGATCTGGTCGAGGGAAGGATGGCCGGTCGCCACCGCGCCGTCCACGGACCCCACCACATCCTCGGCCGTCTCTATGTCGACCATGGTGGCCGAGGGGCCGAGCACGTCGAGCTGGCCGCCGCGGAACAGCGCCAGCCGCGTGGCGTGGTCGCCCTGCACGACTGCCCTGATGGAGTCCAAGAAGGGCAGCTCAGGGATGAAGTAGTTCGGGTTCCGCTCGAGTACATACTCGACGTCCCGGTCGATCTCCGCCAGCAGGTAGGGGCCGGTCCCAATGCTGATCTCTGCCGTGAACTCCCCTTCATCGCCGGGGAAGAGCCGCTCCGCGAACACCGGGAAGCGCATGTGCGCCAGCAGGCTAGGAACGGAGCTGCTCGGCCTGCTCAGGTTGAGGATCAGCGTCGTCGCGTCGGGCGTCTCGTAGCTCGAGACCTTTTCGAGCTGAGCCGCGAACCGGCCCGCGTTCTGCTGCAGCGAGAAGGCCGCGTCCGACGCATGGAACGGCTCGCCGTCGTGCCACGTGATGCCTTCGCGGAAGTTGAAGGTGTACTGCGTGGCGTCGGCGTTGATGTCCCAGCTCTCCGCCAGGCTGCCGATCACCTTGTCGCGCGGCGGCTCATAGTTGTAGCGAACGATGGAGCTGTAGACGTTGGCGCCGAACGAGTAGTTGAAGAAGTACCCCGAGAGTTTCGGGTTCAGGTCGCCCGCGTCGAACAGCAGCGGGAAGGTCAACGTGCCGCCGTATTCGCCCTCCACCATCATCATCGCCGTAGGCTCGGGCTCAGGCGTCGCCGTGGGCTCAGGCATAGCCGTGGCCGTCGGCTCCGGCATCGCCGTGGCCGTCGGATCAGGCTTGTCCTCCATCATGGCGCCTTCGCCTTCAGGCCCCTTGGGACCCTCAGGCCCCGCCGGCCCCGCCGGCCCTGCCGGTCCTGCCGGCCCCGCCGGTCCTGCCGGCCCCGCCGGTCCTGGCGGTCCCGCCGCCCCTTCGCAGGCCGCGGCGACCAGCGCCATGACCAACGTCAGGGCAAGCACTGGAAGCAACCTTCTTAAGGTAGATCTCATCTTCGCTCCTCCCTCAGTCCTTTCCGAAACAGATTCTTTCGGCGTGAGCTACATCGTGGGGCGCAGAAAACCGCGACAACGTTCTAGCCGCTGCGGCACCACCATGCCCTAGCCTGCTCGACACCGCCCGCCATTGTAAGGCGAGTTGGCAAGCTACGCAAGAAAATGAGACTTCGGGCGCCCCGAAAACGGCCCTAGCCCAGGCACTCCTCGTAGCTGCGCAGCAGCTTGCCGGGAAGCGCGTTCGTGCAGACGTTCTCCTCGAACGTGACCGCGCCGTTCACCAGGATGAACCGGATGCCCTTCGGCATCTGCACCAGACGGCGCTCGCCGCCGGGGAAGTCGTTCGAGTAGACCGGGGCGTCATAGAGCAGCCCCAACTCGTCGAGGTCGTAGATCATGATGTCGGCGGCCTTGCCCGGACGCAGGACGCCCCGGTTGTTGTATCCCGCGACCCAGGCGGGATAGGCGCTGATCTTGTAGTGCGCCCGCTCCAGCGAGACGACCTCCCGGTCTCGTATCTGATTCGAGAGGAAATCCACCGGCCAGCGGCTGAGGGTCGAGAACCGGGTGTGCGCCCCGCCGTCGGACACCGAGATGTGGGTGTACGGGTCGCGGATACCGGCGGCAACGCGCTGTTGATTCTCCGCCCCATCATTCTTGAAGCTGAACTCGGTGAGCAGCCCCTCGTCCAGCGCCAGGTCGACGAGGAAATCGACGGGGTGCTTGCCCTCCTCCGCGGCGACCTCGTGGATGCGGCGTCCCTCGTACTTGTAGTTCCGCTCATGCTCCACTTGGAGGACCGTGGTGTTCTCCCACTTCGTCCGCGCGTGCAGGGGGATAGCCGCGTCTTCCTTCATCGCCTCGCGGACCTCCGGAATGCGCAGCTTCGCCGCGCGCTCCTCGGGCGTCCCCACCAGGGCGTGCGCCCACGCCGGCATATAGTCGAACTGGTTGAACTCGGCCAGGCTGAACCGCGACTCGGCGTAGATGCCCATCCGCTCGGGGACCACGGGGAGCCCTTCCTCACGCCGGGCTCGCGCCCAGTCCTCGGCGTCATCATTCACGCCGAGCGCGATGTGCATCGGACGGCCCGTGAGCTTCAGCATCCGCGTGAGCAGGTCTTGCTGCCGCTCCGGTTCGTCCGAGATGCCGATCGTCCAACCCGAGAAGCCGACGCCGAACTCGCCGAGCACCTCCGCCAGCGCCAGCGCCTCTTCGTCCGAGATGTTGTGACTCGGAATCGCGCCGCCGTCTTCGTTGCGGTCCTCTTCGTTCTTGTCCACCGCGAAGCCGAACGACCCCGCCGCCATGCCCTCGCGAAAGAGCTGCTTGATCTGGGCCACCTGTTCCGGCGTCGCCGACGTGGCCCGCCGCGACTCCATCATGCCCATCACATACGCGCGCAGGGGCGAGAAGGGAAACAGCGAGGCGACGTTGACGCCGAGCCCCTGCCGGTCGAGGCTGTCGAGATACTCGGGATACGTCTCCCAGTCCCAGCGCAGCCCCAACCGCATCGACTCAAGAGGAATCGCCTCGATCCGGTTCATCATCCGCATCGAGAGGTCGCGGTCGTCGGGACGCACCGGCGCGAAGCCGAAGCCGCACTGCCCGATCGTGACCGTGGTGACCCCGAACCAACCGTCGAGCGTCGCATAGGGGTCCCAGTTCAGTTGCGCGTCGTAGTGCGTGTGCAGGTCGATGGCGCCGGGGGCCACGATGCAGCCGCTCGCGTCGATCTCCTGGCCAGCTCCGGCTGTGATCCGCCCGCTGATCTGCACAATGCGGCCGTCCTTGATCCCAACGTCCGCCCGAAACCGCGGCACGTTGGTCCCATCGACGACCGTCCCGCCCCTGATTACCACATCGTATTCGCTCATCGCTCGCTCCCCTCACAGCCTCACAGGTCAGGGGCTATCTTATCGCAGAGGAGCCATTGGGGCCAACGGCTTCGAAGGCCCCTACTCCACCCGGAAGTCATACCGCGTAGGCAAGACGGAGCGGTAGACGCTCAGGAACTGCGCGTCGGAGGCCCGGCCCGGGCTTGGCATTCGCCCCTGTTCGGTCCAGATGGGCACACGGCGGTCAATCTCCTTTTTCACCTCGACGGGGTCGCCGTCGAGCAGGTATAGGTTGAGCGCCCAGCCGTCCTCCGGCTCGTCCTTGCCCGCAGCGTAACGCCAGAAGCGCATCGCCGAGGCCATCCCCGGAACCTCGAGCACGTCGGGGGCATGCACCTGCTCGTACCACTCCTCGACGGCCTCGCGCATCGACGGGTCGCGAACCTGCGAGAGCACCACCAGGACGCCCTGATGTCCCAGCCAGGGGCCCGCCTCCGGGACGACCGGCGGAACATTCTGGCTGATCAGGATCTTCTTCAGGCGGTAGATGCCGCCGTAGGGCACGTTGCCGTGCCGGAAGAAGCGGCGCTTCTTTCGCAGGTCGGTCCCGAGCCGGTGCCAGCTCTCGCCCGCCGCATCCAGGTCATCTGTATTGAGCAGATAGCTCGTGAAATACGTACCCTGCCCGCCGTCGAGCGGCGGGAAGCGACAGTCGCGCACCTCCTTGCAGTCGGGAGTGGCGACGTAGCGCCGCGCGCCGCAGATCTCAGGCAGCGCCAGATTCTCGGGCACGTGATCGAAGTCATACCAGTAGTTGTAGGCCTCGGTGTGTTCCTGCGGCACGTCGATGAACCCGACGGCCATCCCCTTTACTTCCACGCGTCGCCTCCTCTGCCGGACTCCCGGCGGGCGCATTATAGCGGCGAGGTTGCAATAGGCATCGACGGCTGACAAGATGGGCCGATGCGAATCGGCCCGTTCGAAATGGTGGAGCCGCTCCCGGAGCTGGACGAGCCGCACGCCCTCGTCATGCTCCGGCCCTGGGTAGACGTCGGGAGCGTGGGAACCATCGTGCTGTCGCGGCTCGAACGGCACCTGGACGCCGTCGAGATCGGCAAGCTGGCGCGGCCGGGCAACTTCTACGACTTCACCCGCTACCGTCCCGTGATCGCCATGCGCGAGGGCGTTCGCGACGTCACCATCCCCAACAGCTTCATCTACGCCTGCCGCCGCGAGGGGGCCCGCGACCTCCTCCTCTTCCACCTGCTGGAGCCGCACGCCTTCGGCGAGGACTTCGCCGAGGGGGTCACCGAGGTGCTCCAAGCCTTGAGGGCCGTGCGCTACTCGCTGGTAGGGGCGATGTACGACGCCGTGCCCCACACGCGCCCGCTCATGGTGACCGGCTCGGTGCAGGGGCCGAACTCCCAGCGCCAAGCCCGCGAGGCCAAGGTCGAGGAGAGCACCTACGAAGGGCCGACGACGATCATGTATGTGGCCAATCGCTTTGCTACCGCCAACGGCATGGAAACCGCAAGCATGATCGTCCACCTCCCCCAATACGTGCAGTTGGACGAGGACTTCAGCGGCGCCGCCCGAATCCTGGAGTCCCTGCGCATCCTGTACGACCTTCCCGATCGCCTCATCGACGACCGGCGCGGCAAGGCTCAGTACGACGAGGTCTCCCAGGCGCTCGAATCAAACCCGCGGCTCAAGGAAGTGGTGCAGCAGTTGGAGCGCAACTACGACGCGAGGCCCGCGTCTCGGGAAACACGGGAAGAAGCGCCGCTCGCGCCCGAAATAGAGCGCTTCCTCAAAGAAATCGACCAGGGCTTCGACTCGAACTAGCCGCGGTCACGCCGGTTACACCGCTCTCGCCTGCTCGATGACGCGCGCCGTCGACGGCACGTCGTAGGTGCTGCCGCTGATGTACTTCCAGCGGAGCACGCCGTCCCGGTCGACGATGAAGATCGAGTGCGCGGCGACGCCGTCGCCGTGCAGATTGTAGACGCCGTACTGCTCGATCACGTCGTGCTCGGGATTGAAGAGCACCGGATACGTGAGGCCGATGCGGCCCGCAATCCCCGCGGAGCCCTCGTCGTCGGTGCTGACCGAGATCACCTCGATGCCGTCGGCTTGGAGCGATTCGTACTCACCTTGCAGCTCCACGAGCTGCTGACGGCAGATAGTTCACCAGAGGCCGCGGGAGAACACCAGAATCACCACCTGTTCCCCTCGGTACGAGGAGAGGGTTACGTCGACGCCCCGCGCACTCGGCAGGGTGAAGTCGATCGCCAAGTCCTGCGGCGCCTCAGCCGTAGGCGTTGCAGTCGCCGTTGGCGTTTCGGTGGGAGGCGCCGCGGTAGGGGTGTCTGGCGACACCGTCGCCGTCGGGGCCGGGGACGGTGTCGCGGTTGGCATTGGCCTGGCGGTTGCGGTAGCCGTCGCCTCCGGCGCTGCGGTCGCCTCGGGCGTACTCGCCACCCCGGCCTCCGTTGCCGTAGCCGTGACCGCGGTCGGTTCAGTTGCTGTGGACGCCTCGGTGGGAGGCGCCGCGGCAGGCACGGGGGTGTCGGGCGCCGCCGTCGCCTCCGGCGCTGCGGACCGTGTCGCGGTTGGTATTGGCCTGGCCGTTGCGGCAGGCGTCGCGTCCGGCACGGCGGTTGCCTCGGGCGTCTTCGCCATCGCAGCCTCCGTGGCCGTGGCGGTAGCCGCGGGCGGCGGGTCGGTTGCGGGGGACCGTGGCGTCGCCGTCGCCGGGGCCGTCGTCGGGGCGGCAGGTCGCTCGGTGGGCGTGGGCGCCGGATCGTCGCTTCCGCACGCCGCGACTATCAACACCAGCGAAAGAGCTACTGCCGGAAGAGCGGCGAAACGTGGCGAGAGCCCCTTAATCATCTCAATTGCCGTCGGTGTCGACGCGCAGACCCTATTCTCTGACCTTCCAGCGCTCGAAATCGGGCGTTTCCTCAAAGAGATCGACCACGGCTTCGATTCGAACTATCCGCGGTCGCGCCGGCTAGACCGCTCTCGCCCGCTCGATGACGCGCGCCGTCGACGGCACGTCGTAGGTGCTCTCGCTGACGTACTCCCATCGGAGCACGCCGTCCCGGTCGACGATGAAGATCGAGTGCGCGGCGACGCCGTCGCCATGGAGGTCATAGACGCCGTACTGCTCGATCACATTGTGCTCGGGGTCGAAGAGCACCGGGTATTCGAGCCCGATGCGGCCCGCAATCCCCGCGGAGCCCTCGTCGTCGGTGCTGACCGACATGACCTCGATGCCGTCGGCTTGGAGCGATTCGTACTCACCTTGCAGCTCCACGAGCTGCTGACGGCAGATCGTTCACCAGAGGCCGCGGGAAAAGACCAGGATCACCGCCTGCTCCCCCCGGTATGAGGAGAGAGTAACGTCGACACCCCGCGCGCTCGGCAGGGTGAAGTCGATCGCCAAGTCCTGCGGCGGCTCGGTGGCGGGCGGCTCAGTGGGAGGCGGCGCCTCAGTGGGCGGCGCCGCGGTGGGCTCCGTGGTGTCGGCCGGCGGGGCGGTCGCCGCGGGCTCCGGCGTTGCCGTCGCTGGGACCGTCGTCGCCGTCGGCTGCGCTGGAGGCTGGGTGGGCGCCGGGTCGTCGCTGCCGCACGCCGCAACGATCAACGCGGCCGCAAGAGCAGCGGCCGCAAGTGCGGCGAAACGTGGTGAAAGTCTCTTCAGCATCTCAGATGGCCTTCGGCGTCGACGGACGGCCTTCATCCTCTAACCTTCGCTACGCCGCGTCAACCGCCCTCTTCGAATCGTTGCCGCGGAATCTCAGCATTCGTTCTCAGAATCCACGCGGTTGCCAATCCGCATCCAACGCGTACTACGCCTGGAAGCCTCACTAGGGATTTGTTACGGAAGCACCGACAACCCGCGCAAGCGGGCGCCACACTCAAGCCGCGCATGCTAGAGTAGCGGCGCTCCCACGGAGTGAGGCATGGACCTGAACCTCGGAGACTCGGTCTGGATCGGGCTCGCCGCCACCGCCGTGATGACGGTCGTGATGTACGCCCTGCCCGCCGTCGGCCTGCCTCGCACCGACGTCACCCTCATCCTGGGCAGCATGCTCCGCCTCCCCCGCAACCGCGTTCCCTACTACGGGGCGCTCATGCATTTGGGGATGGGTGTCGTCTTCGCCTTTCTCTACGCCTTCGCCTTCCTCATTCTGGACGTGCACCCGAACTGGTGGATCGGTCTGATCGCCGGTGTGGTCCATTGGGCGCTCGTCATGCTCTCGATGGACACCTTCGGCGACATCCACCACGGGATCAAGGAAGGGCGCATGAAGGCGCCGGGCCTCTTCATGAGCAACCTGGGTGCGGAGTACGCCGTGGCCTCCCTTGTCCGCCACCTCGTCTTCGGAGGCATGGTCGGCGCGCTCTTCAACCTCGCCTCCTGAGCAAGCGGGTGCGGGACGGACGGCGCGCCGTGGTGTACCATGACGCCGCCCGCGGCGAGGAGCCGCGGCCTTCCACCAAGCATCGAGGAGGCGCACCCATGGAAATCACGACTCGCACCGTCGAGGCCGCCGGCGATGGCGGCCCCATGCCCATCTACGTCGCCGAGCCCGCGTCGGGCGGCGGCTACCCCGTCGTCATCGTCTTCATGGAAGCCTTCGGCGTGAACCCCCACATCGTGGACGTCACCAATCGCTTCGCCCAAGAAGGCTACGTCGCCGTCTCGCCCGACATGTATTACCGGAACGGGCCCGGCATCGTCGTCGGCTACGGGGAAATCCCCAAGATCATGCCCCTCATGACGGGGATGAACGACGTGCAGTCCAACGCCGACTTCCGCGTCGTGATCGATTTCATCAAGACGCTGGAGAAGGCCGACGCCTCGAGGATCGCCACCACCGGCTACTGAACGGGCGGAACGCTTTCCTGGCTTTGCGCCTGCCTGAACCGCGACGTGAAGGCGGCGGCGGTCTACTACGGCGGCGGCTTGATCACCCGCGAGACGCACAGCCGCCGGCCCCTCTCGCCGCACGGCTACTCCGAGCTGCTCACGGCGCCGGTCCTCGGCTGCTTCGGCGAGCTCGACAAGAACCCGCCGCCGGAGGACGTGAACGAGGTCGACGCCCTGCTCACCGAAATGGGCAAGGAGCACGACTTCCACATCTACGCCGGTGCGAACCACGGCTTCTTCTGCGACGACCGCCCCAGCTACCACAAGGAAGCCGCCGAGGACGCCTGGGAGCGCACGCTCGCCTGGTCCTCGAAGCCCCTCGGCTAAGCGGCCAACGCACCCTGCCGCCGCGGGCTCAGTGAGGCCCGTCTCGCAACGGTCTCCGTAGGGGCGATCCGCGAATCGCCCCTACCCTCTATCGCACACCCTCGGTCGTGGGTTCGGTTCCCGGCGCCGTGCGATAATCGAGGGGCGATGGACCAGGACCACATCCGCAACTTCTGCATCATCGCCCACATCGACCACGGCAAGTCGACCCTGGCGGACCGCCTGCTCGAAGTGACGCAGACCGTGTCGTCCCGCGACATGGCCGATCAGTTCCTCGACTCGATGGACCTAGAGCGGGAGCGCGGCATCACGATCAAGGCTTCGCCGATCCAGATGCTCTACCGGGCCGACGATGGCGACACGTACGAGCTCAACCTCCTCGATACGCCGGGGCATGTCGAGTTCTCCTACGAAGTCTCCCGGAGCGTCGCCGCCTGCGAGGGCGCGCTCCTCGTCGTCGACGCCAGCCAAGGGATCCAGGCACAGACCCTCGCCAACGTCTACCTCGCGATGGAGCACGACCTCTACTTGATCCCCGTGGTCAACAAGATCGACCTGCCCGGCGCCGAGCCGGAGCGCGTGGCCCAGGAACTGGTGGACGCCCTGGGATTCGCCCGCTCCGACATCTTCTTCATCTCGGCTAAGGAGGGGGAGGGCGTCGAGGGGCTCCTCGAGGCCGTGGTCACGCTGGTTCCGTCGCCCTCGGGCGACCCCGCGGCCCCGGCGCGGGCGCTCATCTTCGATTCCAAGTACGACTCGTACAAGGGCGTGATCGCCTCGGTGCGCGTCGTGGACGGCAGCTTGAGCGCACCGAGCCCGTTGAAGCTCATGGCGGCGGACAGGAACATCGAGCCGTTGGAAGTCGGCGTCTTCAAGCCCGGCTACACCCCGGTGCGGGCGCTCGTCACCGGCGAGGTCGGCTACATCGCGACGGGCCTGAAGACGCTCCAAGACAGCCGGGTCGGCGACACCGTCACCGGCGCGGCGCGGCCCGCCCACGTCCCCCTCCCCGGCTACCGCGAACTCAAGCCCATGGTCTTCGCCGGTCTCTTTCCCACCGACGGACAAGACTACATCCCCCTGCGGGAGGCCCTGGAGCGGTTGAAGCTCAACGATGCCGGTCTCGTCTACGAGATGGAGAACAGCGGCGCGCTCGGCTTCGGCTTCCGCTGCGGCTTCCTCGGTCTGCTCCACATGGAGATCGTACAGAACCGGCTCGAACGCGAGTACGGCCTCGACCTGCTCGCCACCGCGCCGAGCGTCGCCTTCGAAGTCGAGGCCACCAAGGGCGAAACGCTCATCGTGGGCAACCCCTCCGAGCTGCCTCCCGCGAACTTCTACACCGAGATTCGCGAACCCTGGCTCGAGGTCACCATCGTCGTGCCCGCCCGCTTCGTCGGGGCCATCATGGACCTTGTCTCCTCACGCCGGGGGACGTACCGGCGCATGGAGTACTTGGAGGCCAAGGACGCCCGCGAGTCGCGGGAAGCGGAGCCGGCGCAGGACCCCAGGGTGCTGCTCGCCTACGAGCTGCCCCTCGCCGAGGTGCTCGTCGACTTCTACGACCAGCTCAAGTCCCGAACACAGGGCTACGCGACGATGGACTACGAGTTCTTGGACTACCGTCCCGGCGACCTCGCCAAGGTGGACATCCTTGTCAACGAGAAGCCCGTCGACGCGCTCTCGCTCATCGTGCACCGCGACAACGCCTACCGCCAGGGACGGGCGCTCGTCGAGCGCCTGAAGGAGCTGATACCGAGGCAGCTCTTCGAGGTGCCGCTGCAGGCCGCCATCGGGAACAAGGTCATCGCTCGCGAGACGATCCGGGCGCTGCGCAAGAACGTGCTCGCCAAGTGCTACGGCGGCGACGTGACCCGCAAGATGAAGCTGCTGAAGAAGCAGTCGGAAGGTAAGAAGCGGATGAAGCGCGTGGGGAACGTGGACATCCCGCAGGAGGCCTTCCTCGCCGTGCTGAAGCTCGACGGCAAGTAGCCCTCTCGACTCGCTAGGCAGTGAGACCTAGGCCGCCGCTCGCGGCTCGGCGCGGGGCAGACGCACCGGAAGCGTCAGGAGCGCGCCAAGACCGACGACGCCGGCGCCCACAAGGAAGGCCAGTGTGTAGGAGTCGGTCGCATCGAACACGGCTCCGCCCAAGATGGCGCCCAAGGCTGACCCGAGGTTCACCGCAACCAGAAGGATGCCGACAATCCCGGCCAGGATCTGTTCGCCGAAGAGGGCGCGGCCCATCACAGGCATGAAGACCACCGTGCCGCCCAGGAAGAAGCCAAACGCCGAAGCGAAGACGAAGTATCCGGCCGCGCCGCCGAGCCACGGAAGGACGGCCAAACCGGCGCCCATCATGACGATGGCGATCCCGAACAGCCGCTCCACGGGGAAACGCTCCGTCAACACGCCGAACGCCATCCGTCCGGCGATGCTGACTCCGCTCATAGCGGAGAGGAACAAGGCGGCCACACCAGGGGAGAGTTTTTCGTCGATGCCAAAATTGACCAAGTGGAACAAGACGACCCCGGTACCAACGTTCACCCCAACATACGCGCCGAGCAGCAGCCACAGGGCCCTCCGGCGGAGCGCGATGCCAACGACGGCCCGGAAGGACTCCGGTCGCTGCGGTGGGACCGGAGCCGCGTCCGTGCCCGACTCCGCACCATAGGGGTGCAGGCCAACATCTTGGGGCCTATCCCGAACGTAGACCGCCGCGAGCAGCAACGCCACGAACGGCGCGGTAGCCAAGAAGACGAACGCCCATCGCCAGCCCGGCCCCTCGGCCATCAGTGAGGCTAGGGGGGCAAGTGTCACGACTCCCAACTGCGCCGCCGAAGCGGTGATGCCCAGCGCAAGGCCTCGGTGGTGTTGGAACCAGCGGGTCACGATCGCCAGGAACGGACCGACGCCGACGCCAAAGGCCAGCGCGCTCAGAAAGCCCCATCCAAGGTAGATCTCCCAAAGCTGCTCGGCTCTCGCGACCAACAGGTTGCCCGCCAAATGCAGCAACGCGAACACCGGTATCACGCGTTGGGGTCCGAACCGGTCCATCGCCAGCCCGGCGGCGACGTACCCCACACCGAGCATGACCTGGCCCAGGGCTATGGCGCCGGACAGGCCGAACCGCTCGCCGCCGAAGTCCTCGACCATCGGCGTGTAGAGCACACCAATGGAGTTCCGGGCGCCGCCCAGAATGAAGAGCGCGGCGAACGCCACGGCGAGCAACGACCATGCTCGATGCATGCCGCGAAGCCGGCGCAGAGGTGAGGCCGAGGCCATCGTCGGGCCTAGGGAGCGCTCTGGACCTCGCTGGCCTGGCTCCAGTCGGGCAGGGCGGCGTCGGACCTCTCGAAGTGCTCTTCACCGAAGCCGTAGAGGCGGGCGCCGCCGGATAGGATCTGGCCCCCTATTTCGGGCGTGATGCTCGGATTGGAGAGCACGGCGTTCGACACGTTGGGGAAGTTGGAGTCGAAGTGAGGGAAGTCGGTGGTCACGCAAAGGTGGTCCCCGCCGATGAGGTCGACGATCGCCCCAACGTCCCGCTCCGTCCCTTCGATGGACGAGTAGCAGTTCGTCTGCCAGTACTCAAGGAAGGACTTCTTGAGGAACGGCACGTGGGCGCGGTGGTGCTGGAGGTCCCACGTCATCCGGTCGAGCACGCCGGAGACCCACCAGCTCTGCGCTTCGAGGAAGGCCACGGTGAGCTTGGGATGGAACTCGAAGACGCCGCCGATCATCATCGCGATCAGGGCGAGCTGCATCTCGGTCGGGTGGCTGGCGACGTGGCGCATGAAGCGGTTCGAACCGAAGCGTTTCTCAACGTCGGCAAGGTGACTGCCGGTGCCCTCGTGGAAGCAGAGCGGCACGTCGAGCTCTTCGAGCAGTGAGAACAGCGGGTCCCAGTGCTTGGAATGCCAGTACTTGCCCGGCAGCGGGTTGGGGCGGAGGTAGGCCCCGACGGCGCCGAGCTCGCGCACGCACCGCACGAGCTCCTGGCACGCTAGGTTGACGTCGTGAACCGGCAGCATGCACGCCGGCTTCAGGCGGTCCGGGCTGTGGCTGCAGAAGTCGTAGAGCCAATCGTTGTAGGCCCGCGCGATGGCGTTGGACAGCAGTGGATCGAGATCGGGACGCGCGATGAAGTTGAGCCCGGCGCTGGGGAAGAGCACGGCGATGTCGACGCCCTCGATGTCCATGCCCTTGATGAACGACGGCGCGTCGTAGCCGGCCTCGAGCGCGAACAGGACGTGCGGGTTCTCCAACGCCGCCGCGAGTGGCTCGTAAGACTTGTCGTATTGGAGCAGCACGTGGTCGGCGTCGTTCGATTTTCCGTCGATGAGCCAGCGCTGCGTGAACGCCTTGCTCCCGCCCTCGAGGTGTGTCGGCGTCGTGATTCTTGAGGCAAAGGCGGGGTCGAGGAACCGCTCGAATATGTCGTCGGGCTCCATCACATGCATGTCGCAGTCTACGAACCGGTAGCCCTGTTTCATGTCAGCCTCCCCCCGCGTCCGTGGCGCCCCTCAGTGTATAACCTGTTCGCGCTCCAGTTCGGCGATCTCGCCTGGATCGAGCCCTAGTATGCCCCGAAAGACGTAGTCGTTGTCCCGGCCCAACGTCGGCGCCGGCCGGTTCTCCTCCAGTGTGGCCCGCCGGAACCGCCATGGTACTCCCGCCATCGGGTGCATTCCCGCCTCGGGGTGGTCGTCCTGCACGATGAAGCCTCGCTCGTTCAGATTTGGGTCGGCGAGCAATGCTCGTTCGCTGACGACAGGGGCGGCGGGAACCCCGGACGCTTGCAGGGCTCGCGCCGACTCTCGGGCGTCGCGTTCCTTCGCCCAATCTTGGATGACATCGTCCAAGGCAGGCTGATTCGCGCGCCGGTCCGGTTCGGTCGAGAAGCGTGGGTCATTCGAAAACCGTCCACCGCCAATGACGCCCTTCAGCGCTTCCCACTGCGCCTCGCCGTCGACGGAGAGGGCAAGCCATTCGTCCTCGCCGGCCGCGCGGTAGACGCCGTGCGGCGCCTTTCGGCGATGACCGTTGCCGATCCGCTCTGGTTCCCGTTCTGACAACGTACATTCGGCAATCGTGTCCGGCAACAGCGCCTGCACCGTCTCAATCATGGAGAGGCCAATGTGCTGCCCCTCACCGGAGGCGGCGCGATGGCGCAAGGCCTGCATGAGCCCAAGGAGACCGTAGACGGCGGCGATGGGGTCGGGAAGGGAGCTCCCGACCATTCGGGGGCGGTCGTTGGGGTAGCCCGTCACCGCGGCGAGTCCGCTCAAAAGCGTCACCCCACTGTGGAGCGCGGCGTACCGGCTCCAGGGGCCGGTCGCGCCGAAGGCGCTCAGCGAGAGCAGGATGACGTCGGGCTTGACCGAGGCGAGCTCCTCGTAGCCGAGTCCGAGCCGCTCCATGACCCCCGGCGAGAAGTTCTCCTGTACGACGTCGCTCATGGAGACCAGCCGCTTGGCCAGGCCCACTCCTCTCGGAGTGCGGAGGTTGAGGGTGCAGGAGCGCTTGTTCCGGTTCATGTAGTTGAAGATCGACGAGGTATTGGGCCCCGGCCCGTTCGCGAACGGGCCGAAGGCGCGGGACGGCAGATTGACCCGGCTCTCCACCAGGATGATCTCGGCGCCAAGGCGCCCCAGCCACTGCCCGAGCAGGGGCACGGCGATCATCTGACCAAAGTCGATCACGCGGAGGCCGCGGAGCGGGGCGGGGGAGCTCAGGACCGGTTCGCCGGAGCTCGTCATGCGCCGACCCCGCCGAGAATCTCGCGGGTATGCTCGCCGAGCCCCGGAACGGCGCCGTCCGCCTTGCGGCGGCGGCCGTCGATGACGAACGGGTCGCCTGGGAGGCTGCCCCGCCCCAAGTCCGGGGAGATTGGAACGAGGTAATCGCGGGCAACCGCCTGGGCGCTAGCGATGGACTCCGACAAGGAAAGCGCGGGGCAGGAAGGTATCCCCCGCGACTGTGCCGCCTCGAAGAAGGACTGCGACGGCTGCTCGATCAGCCAATCGAGAAGCAACGGCTCCAGCAAGTCCCAGTTGAGGCCGCGTTCAGGGCCGGTGGCGAATTCCGGGCGCGCCGCCCAATCGGGATTGCCCATGAGCTCGACGAGGCCGTTCCAATGACGCTCGATGAAGGCGACCAGCGCCACCCAACCATCGGCGCAGGGCAGGTAGTGGTTGGGCGCCTGACGGGCGGGCGCTCGAAACCGGCCGACCGCCACGCCACCGTATTCGGTGACGGCCAGGTTCCAGCCAAGAAGCGCCGCCACCGATTCATGGAGGGACACCTCGACGTAGTCGCCGGCCCCGGTGACATCGCGGGCGGTGAGCGCCACCAAGCCGCCGATGGCTCCGCACGCCCCGCCGATCAACTCGGCGATGTGGGCGTTGGCCCGAAGCGGAGGCTCGTTCTCGGAGATGACGTGGTCGGGGAAGCCGGGGCTGACGGCCAGGAGCCCGCCCATGCCCGCGAGGATGAGATCGTCGGCCAACAAGTTGCTGTAGGGCCCGCTCTCCCCGAACGGCGTGAGCGACACCGTCACAAGGTGAGGGAAGTCTTGGAGAAGCTGCTCCGGAGTCATCCCGGCGTACGGCTCGGAAGGGCCGGGGGAGTCGTGGACCAGGACATCGACCGTCGAAAGCAATTCCCGGAAGACCGCCCGGGCTCGCGCGCTTTGCTCATCCACCACGGCCGACCGCTTCCCACGGTTGAGGTAGGCGAAGAGGGCGCTTTCGGACGGCGAATCCTTGCCGATGAACGGGGGTTCACGGCGAGCGGGGTCGCCGTTCGGCGGCTCTATCTTCACGACGTCGGCTCCGGCGTCGCCAAGGAGCCTCGCACAGTACGGGCCCGCGACGCCCTGTGCGGTGTCGATGACCCGCAGGCCACTCAGCGGGTAGTGGGAGCCCGGTGCCGGCCCAGACGTCATGCCGCCCCCACGCGCCCCTGGACCTACTTCGGTCCGCTCTCGTAACGGATCGCGATTTCCTCAGGCGGCAGGTAGCGCTCCTCCAGCTTTCGCATGTCCCGTATGCCGGAGAAGGCATGCAGGTCGCCCATGGGATGACCCTCCGTGCGCGCCTCTTGGTCGCGTTGTGCCTGGACGCCGCGCTCCTTGAAGTCGGTGAGGAAGTCCCACCACGCTCCGCCCATAGTGCGAAGGGCCAGGCCGGGGAAGATAGAGACCGCGACGCCCAGCCGCTGAAGCTCCTCAAAGTCGACGATGGGCGAAATGCCGCCGTTGTTGTAGAGCAGCGGACGGGAGGTCTCCCGGGCTATGCGCTCAAGCTGCTCATGGGTACGGATGCCGTCGACGAACACGAGGTCGGCGCCTGCATCACCGAAGGCGTTGCACCGGCGAATCGCCTCGTCGACCCCACCGCCCGCGGCGCCCAAGGCATCGGTCCTGGCGATCAGGACAAAGTCCGGATCGTCCTCCATGCGCGTCTCATGTGCCGCCCGGATCTTGCCGGCGGCCTCCTCCAGCGGTACGACCATCTTCCCCTCGACGTGACCGCACCGCTTCGGCATGACCTGGTCTTCGAGGTGGATCGCCGCGACGCCGGTCTGGATGTATCCGCGCACGGCCCGGATCACGTTAACCGCGTTGCCGTAGCCGGTGTCCGAGTCGGCGATGAAGGGGATGGAGACCGCGTTGGCAATCCGGCGGGCTGTGTCGTGCATTTCCGTCATCGTCGCCAGGCCGACGTCGGGCATTCCCAGGGAGGCCACGGAGACCCCGTAGCCAGTCATGTATGCGGCGCTGAACCCCACCCGCTCGACGATCTTCGCAGTGAAGGCGTCGTAGATGCCGGGGCAGACCAGCACCTCGTCTCGCTCCAGCAGTCGCCGCAATTGCGTTGTCTTCTTCATGGTTCCTTCACACCACCACTTTCTGTCGCCGCAACTCGGCTATCTCGTTGTCGTCGAAGCCGAGCGCGCCGAGTACTCCATCCGTGTGTTCTCCCAGACCCGGGGCCGGCCCCCACAGCTTGCCGGGCGTCCCTGACAAGCGTATGGAGAGACCCGGCTGACGCACCTCTCCCAACTCCGCGGACTCGTGGATGGCCACGACACCGGCTTCCATCGCCCGCGGGTCGGACATCAGATCGGCGGCGATGGAGTCGGCGCGGGCACACTTCACGCCCTCGGCGCGTAGTGTAGCAAGCCAGTGCTCGACGTTCTCCGCCCGGAACCGCGCCTCCAATTGTTCAGCGAGCTGTTCCTGCGGGGTCGCGTCAGATTCCCCCAAGGCGCGGCAGAGCGTGGACCATTGGTCTTCGGCGGACACGAGCAGCCAGCCGTCGGACGCCTCGAAGATGCGACGGAACGGCGACGCTCCGACCTGCGGCAGCCCGTCTTGGTTTTCTGTTTCACCGAAGAACTCCGCGGCTTGGGCGGCGACGATCGCGTTGAGTAGATTGGTGCTGACTCGCTGTCCGGCTCCAGTACGCCGACGGTGCAGGAGTGCGGTCACGACGCCCCAAGCGGCGAGCATCCCGGCCATGTGATCGCTGACCGACATCCGCAGCATGATGGGGGGCCGGCCCTGCCCGCCTTCGGCTTGCATGAGCCCGCTCTGGGCTTGGAACAGGGGGTCGAACGCCGGTCTGTCGGCGTACGGACCGTCGTCGCCGTACCCGGTCATGGAGCAATAGACCAGGTCCGGTCTGAGCTTGGAGAGCGTCGCGTAGTCCACGGCGAGCTTCTCGGCCATGCCGACGCGGAAGTTCTCGATGACGACATCGGCTTGAGTCGTCAGACGGTTGACGACGTCACGGCTTGGCCCCTTCGAAAGGTCGAGTCCAAGACATTGCACACCGCGGTTCCATGCCTGGAACCCGCCGCCGATGGTGCGAAAGGGGTCGCCGTGCGGAGGCTCGACCTTGATGACCCGGGCCCCCAGATCGGCGAGCAGCGACGCGGCGCTCGCCCCGGCGATGTACATCGCGAAGCTCACCACGGTCACGCCGTCCAGCGGCGCGGAACGCCGCTTCACCGCGGCTGGCGGCGGCGCGTTGATCTCACGTTCACGAAGCTCGGCGAGCGCCGCCTCAGGGTCGGAAGGGGATGAGTGGAGCGCCCTTGGGCTCGCGGAGAACGCGATGGGCGTTCCCATGCGCCGTCGTCGCCCGTCGGAGGCAACCGCGATGCCGTTGTTGACAACCTGCGGGTGATCGAGAAACTCCTCGCGGGTGAGGACGGGAGCGACCGGGATATCGGCTGCTTCGAGGGCTGTCAGCCAGTGACGTACCGGCTTGGCGCCGAAGTGGCGGGCTAGGATTGCCGTCAGCTCCTCGAAGTGTTCCGGTGCGATACCCCACGGCGCGTCGTTCCAACGCGGGTCGTCGAGCAGGTCGATTCGATCGACGGCGACGCACAGCTTGTTGAAAAAGACATTGTTACCACAGGCGAGCAGAAACCATTGCCCGTCGGAGGCCTGGTAGAGACGAAAGAAGGGATTCGTACCCTGCGGCAGGCGCCTGCCGCCGGACATCGGCGCGATCTTCGGCCCGGCCACCGCCTGTCCCGCCTGCATCGCCAGCGCGGCGGAGAAGAGCGAAACCTCCACGTCTTGGCCGTCGCCTTCAGGCCCACGGGCCAGGAGCGCGGACGTGACCCCGCAGCAGGCCAGCACGGCTGCCGCGTAGCTGCAAATGGGCAGTGACAAGAAGACGGGCCTGGCCCCGCGCCCGCCCTGGTCGCCGTAGATTCCCGCATGGGCGGCGACGACGGTCTCGTCGGCGGGAATCCTCGCGAGGTCGCTCCCCGAGGGGAAGCTGGGAATCGAGGCGCGGATCAGGCTCGAGTTTACCGAGCGCAGCCTCTCGTCGTCCCATGCCGGCAAAGCCGCCGCTACGTTACCGTCGCGGATCAGCACGTCCGAGGCGACAACCGCGCGGGCGATCAGACCGTCGTCTTCGGGCAGGCGAACGAGACGTCGCCGACCGCCAAGGCGCTCTTCTTCGCTCCGGCCGGTGGGCGTTTCCACGTCGAACCGAATGACTCGCGCCCCCACGCCTTCCAGCAGCGTCGCCGCGTAGGAGCCGGCAAGGCCCTGGGAGAGGTCGACGGCCAGTACGTGCGACAGCGGGCCCGACCGCGCCACCGTCACACCTGGACCTCGGCGCGATGCCGGTAGTAGCCGGTGAGCCCCCGCAGCGCGAGCGCGGCCCTTCGGACGGTGGGAAAGCACGCCAGGCCGGCCTCGACGATGCGCCGCCGGGCGCCGCTGAGAATCTCGCTCTGCCACGCATGCTCCCCAACGGCGTCGCCCATCACGAGCACGAGCGGCTTGTCAATCGACTTCGCGGCCTTCAAGAAGTCATCGACCGCCATGTCGAACAGGTCATCGCCGCCGGGGCGCTCCATGGCCCAAAACTCGGCGATGTTGCCGATGAGCACGTCGTAGCTGGGGCTCGCGGCCATGTGCCCTATGATTTCGCCTTCTCCAAAGCCCGCGCCCGCCAGGATGGAGCCGTCGACCGGGTTGCCAATCCAGTCCCACAGCTCCGGGTCCCTCGACCGGAACGCGGCCTGGATATCCTCGGGAATCGGCTCCACGACGAGGCCGGCGGCCTCGCACGCGTCGGCCGACTCGACGCTGCGTCCGCCGCCCGCGCCGACCACGCCCACGCGCGTCCCTGCCGCGGGAGGACAGAAGCGGAAGGCAAGCAGGAGGTCGGACAGTTCTTCCAGGCTCGCCGCGGACACCGCGCCGGTCTGCCGCGCTAGCGCCTCCCAGACCTGCCGCGAGCCGGCAAGCGACGCCGTATGCGAGGCCACGGCCTTGGCCCCGGCGTCCGACGTCCCGCCCTTAAGCAACACCACGGGCTTCCGCGCCGTCGCGCGCTTGAGAGCTTCGGCGAATCTCGGGCCGTCGCGCACCCCTTCCAGATAGGCGCCGACGACGGAGGTGCCGGGATCGTCCGCCAGATAGTCGAGCAGTTCGCTCTCGTCGATGTCGAGCGCGTTGCCGTAGCTGACGACCTTGCTGTAGCGCAGGCCCCGAAGGCTGGTGTTGTAGACGAGTTCCCCGGCATAGGCGCCGCTCTGCGAGATGAACGCCACGGGCCCCGTTTCCGTCGGTAGGTGCTTGAACGTAATGCCGGTGGCAGGGCAGTAGACGCCCATGCTGTTCGGGCCCAAGATACGGACACCGCCCTCCCGTGCCCGGCGCAGCAGGTCTTGCTCCATCCCAGCCCGGTCGGCGTGGCCCGTCTCCCCGAATCGGGCGGTGAAGAAGTGGACGGCGCGCACGCCTTTTGCGGCGCAGTCGTCGATCAGTTGCAGCGCCGCGTGCGTCGGCACCGTCGAAATGACGAAGTCGACGGGGCCGGGTATGTCCACCACGCTGGCATACGCCTTGCGCCCCAGCACATTTTGCGCCTTGGGGTTGACCGGATAAAGTTCACCCGAGAAACCCTGATCGACGAGGGCCTCGAAGTACCGGAACCCCCACTTCGCCGTGTCCGGCGACGCTCCGGCCACGGCAATGGAGCGCGGCTGGAAAAGTGCGTCGAGGTCGGAGGGCATAGGGCTCCTGCTTCAAGGCGCCGGGTTGGCGGCAAGTATACTCGACGCCCCGCCGGCAGGGCTGCTCTTCCTTGACAGGCAACGGCGGGTTGTGTATCAACCCCGATGCACCCCACTGCTGAATCCCGGAAGGAGGCGTCGATGGCCCCGGCATGGGACGAGTCCCTGACCGAGCATGACGTGAAGGTCCTCGACGCGCGGCCTCCGAAACCGCGCGGCATCGACTTCGGTCCGCGTCCGGCCCTGCTCATCATCGACATGAACCGCGGCGCGCTCGGAGAAGACCGTCCGGCCTACGAGCAGCAAGACCGGTACCCGGGCGCCTGCGGGGAGACCGGCTGGGCCGCGCTCAGACACATGAAGCCGCTCATCGCCTCGGCCCGGGCCGCCAGCGTCCCCCTCGTGTACAGCCGCAACCTCGCGCGGGCTCACCAAGGACTACCACGCGCGGACGATCCGACGTGGATGTACAGCGAGCTCAGTCCCCTCTCCGAGCTCACACCGGAGATACCGATGAAGCCCGGCGACCTGCTGGTCGAGAAGCAGCGGGCGAGCGTCTTCTTCCAAACGAACCTCATCTACCTTCTACTCCACCGGGGCATCGACACGCTGCTGCTCATTGGGAACAGCACGAGCGGGTGCGTCCGGGCCTCGGCGATCGACGCCGTGGGCTACGAGTTCAAGACGTTCGTCATCGAGGAGTGCGTCTTCGACCGCTTCGAGTTGTCCCACCGCGCGGCCCTCTTCGACCTTCAGTTCAAGTACTGCGACGTCATACCGGCGGCGCAAGCCGCCGCCTATTTCGACAAGCTCGCCGAGCAGGGCAAGCAGTGAAGCCCGACAGGTTCGACTACGCGCCGATCACCGACCGGCCCACCATCCGGTGGCCGGACGGCGCGCGCATCGCGTTCTGGGCCGTGCCCAACGTCGAGCACTACGAGCTGCTGCCCCCGCCCAACGCGCACCGGAATCCGTGGCCGAGGACGCCGCACCCCGACGTCATGAACTACGGCTATCGCGACTACGGCAACCGCGTCGGCTTCTGGCGGATGCTCGACGTCTTCGACAAACACGAGATGCCGGGGACGGTCTCACTCAACGTCGCCGTGCTCGAACACTACCCGGAGATCCGCGACGCCATGGTCGCCCGCGATTGGGAGTTCTTGTCGCACGGCATCTACAACACCCGGTTCCTCAGCGGCATGAACGAGGCGGAGGAGCGGGCCTTCTACAGGGACACGCTAGACACCGTCGAACGCTACACCGGCAAGCGCATCAAGGGAATGCTGGGCCCTTCGCTCACCAACAACGCATGGACCCCCGACCTGATGGCGGAGGCGGGCTTGATCTACCACGCCGACTGGTACCACGACGACCAGCCCTTCCCCATCAAGGTCCGAAACGGGCGGCTCGTCTCCGTGCCCTACAGCATCGAGCTCAACGACGTCATGGTCCGGCTCCAAGGGCGGGACGCGCCGCACTTCCTCGACATGATCAAGGACCAGTTCGACGTGCTCTACGCGGAAGGCGCGGAGAGCGGCATGGTCCTCTGCATCTCGTTGCACCCCTACTGGATCGGTCAGCCGCACCGCGTGAAGTACCTCGACCAGGCCTTCGACTACATCCTGTCCCACCCGGGCGTATGGAAGACGACCGGCGGCGAAATCGCGGAGTATTACCTGGCCAACTACCACGACGACGTGGCGGCGCACGCCGCCCGCTTCTCGCGGGGGACCTCCTGATGCCGGGCGCGCGCAAGCAGGGGATGGACCACTCCCTCTACGAATGGTCCGCCCTCCCCGACAGACCGGCGCTCCGTTGGCCCGACGGCGCCCGCGTGGCGCTGTGCGTCGTGGTCAACCTCGAACACTACGAGCTCGAGCCCCCCGACGGCGCCTTCATGCCCGCGACTCTGCCCGGGGGCGTGGGGCGGATGCCCTTCCCCGACCTCTGCAACTTCTCCCACCGCGAGTACGGCAACCGCGTCGGCGTCTTCCGCGTCATGCGCGTCCTCGAAAAGTACGGCATCCGCGCCACCGCGGCCATCGACGCCGCCGTCGCCGAGAACTATCCGTACATCGTCGAACAGGGGAAGCGCAGAGACTGGGAGTTCATCGGCCACGGCCTCGCCATCACCCAGGCGATCACGTCGAACATGACCGAAGACGACGAGCGGCGCTACATTCGCCGCTCGCTCGACGCCGTCGGCGCGGCAGCCGGCAGCCGGCCCGTCGGCTGGTTCGGCCCCGAGTTCGGCGAGTCGACGCGCACGCTGGGTCTGCTTCGCGAGGAAGGCATCCGCTACGTCTGCGATTGGCCCAACGACGAGCAGCCCTACCTCATGACCGGTGAAGCCCAGGGGCTGTACTCGCTACCGCTGCTCATCGATCTCGACGACGTCATGGCGAGTTGGACCCGCAGCATGGCGATGAACGTGTGGAGCGGCCTGGTGAAGGAGGCCTTCAACGGCCTCTACCGCGATGGACGGGAAAGCGGGCGTGTCCTTGTGCTGAGTCTCCACCCCTGGTTCATTGGGCAGCCGTTCAGGATCAAGTACCTGGACCAGGCGCTCGCCCACATCACCAAGCGGACCAAGCTCTGGAAGGCCACCGGCCGGGAGATCGTCGAGTGGTGCGCGGCGAATCAGAACGCGCCAAACGCAGGGTAGCCCTCCCGGCGGGTTACCTCCCGCGCAGGCGCGGGTCGAAGATGTCCCGCAACACGTCGCCGAAGATGTTGAACCCGAACACGGTGGCGACGATGAAGAACCCCGGCGCCACGGCGAGCCACGGCGCGCGCTCCGCGTAGGACCGGGAGCCTTCGGACAGCATCCCACCCCACGACGGCTCAGGCGGCGGCGACGCAACGCCGAGAAACGCCAGGGCCGACAGCACGATGATGGCCCAGCCGACCTGACCGGTGGCGAAGACCAAGAACGGCGCCACCACGTTCGGCGTGATGTGCCGGAAGATCAGGCGCGAGTCGCTCGCGCCGACCGCTCGGGCGGCGTCGACGTATTGCTCCGCGGTGACGGCTAACGCTGCCGACCGCAGAATCCGGTTCGCGATGGGCACGTTGATCAGCGCCAGGGCGGCAATGACGTTCCTATCCTCCGGACCGAACATGGCCGCGATGGTAAGCGCAAGCACGAGGATGGGAATGGCCATGAGCCCATCCATGACGCGCTGGACGATCGAGTCCAGCCACCCTCCCCAGTAGGCGCTCGCGATGCCGATGAGGCCCCCGACGACGGCCCCGATCGCGACCGAGCTTAAGGCAACGACGAAGACCGGCCGGGCCGCCGTAATGAGGCGGCTAAAGACATCGCGGCCAAAGTTGTCCGTGCCCATGAGGTAGGTCCAGCTTGGGCCTTGGAAGGTCTCGTCGAAGTGAATCTCCACCGGGTCGAACGGCCGAACCCACGGACCGAACGCCGCGAGGAAGGCCATGGCGACAACCACAAGCCCTGCCCCCGCGCCAAGTGGCCGCTCACGAGCGAACTGCGCCAAGAGCAGGGCCCAGCGGCCCAGCCCGTTCCTCCCCATGGCAGGCTGTCGATTCATGAGTGTCGAATCCGCGGGTCGAGCAGACCGTAGAGAAGGTCGACCACCAGGTTGACGAACAGGATCGCGAGCGCGAACAGCACCACGATGGTCTGGAGCAACACGTAGTCCTTGTGCCGCACCGCGTCGAGGAGTTTGAAGCCGATGCCCGGTATGGCAAAGATGTTTTCGACGATCACCGCGCCGCCCAAGACCTGTCCGAACTGCACCCCGGCCACGGTCACGACGGGAAGGAGCGCGTTCCGGAACGCGTGCCGCAGGTAGACCATACTGTTCCGCAGGCCCTTGGCTCTCGCCGTCCGCACGTAGTCCTGCTGGAGGACCTCAAGCGTCGTCGACCGGATCATTCTGCTGATGAGCGCGGCCTGAATGTGCCCCAGGATCAGGGCGGGCCAGATCATTTGCCCAAGGTTCGCGATCGGGTTCTCGAAGAAGCCGTGATACTCCAGCGGCGGAATCCACTGGAAGAAGATCACGAGTATCAAGAGCAGCATCGAGCCGGTGAAGAAATCGGGCATGGCGAGGCCGGTGATGCCAAACATGCGAAACCCGTAGTCCCACGCCGAGTCGCGCCGAATGGCGCTGATGAGCCCCGCGGGCACGGCGATGACGAGCGCGATGAGGGTGGAGATGATCGCGAGTTCCACGGTCGCGGGCAGCGCCGTGGAGATCTCCTCAAACACCGGCTTGCTCGACCAGAGCGAGATCCCGCCCTCGAGTCTTGCAAGCCCCCAGAGCCAGCTGCCGTACTGCGCGACGAGCGGCCGATTGAGCCCGTGCTCTTCCCGGAACTCGGCAAGCTCCTGCGGGTCGATCTCCGTCGGCCCGCCGCGGGACAGATAGACAACGCCCGGGTCTCCGGGGGCGATCCGGATCATCGCGAAGATGACGACGGAGATAACAAACAGCGTCGGGATGATGAGCAGCAGCCGGCGGATGACGTATCTGGACATGGCTCAAGTCCGGGCTAGAACAACGTGGGCGCCTCCTTGGACACCCCGTTGTCATAGAGGCTCCGCACTTCGCTATCGGAGAGACCGATCACGTCCCTGAATACGGCGGCGCTGTGTTGTCCATAGAGATGCGCGGGCGCCGATGCCGGGTCCTCGACCCCATCGATCAGCCACGCGAACCGAGGGTAGAGCGTCTCCGCAATCTGAAATTCCGCCACTTTCGAAAGCGCGCCGCGCGCGGTCAAGTGCGGGTCCTCGTGCAGATCGGACGACGTCCTCACGACACCATACGCCACGCCGCACGCGTCGAGCGTGGCGATGACGTCCTGCAGTGGTTGAGCGTTCGCCCAAGCCCCGAGGGCATCGTCGAGTTCGGCGTGCCGCGCCCGGCGCTCCCCCATGGTCGCGTCTGCCGGCAGGGGAAGCGTCTTCTCGCCCACGGCCTTGACCAAGGCCCGCCAAGCGGCGTCCGGAGTCACGGAGAGCGCCACGACGCGGCCGTCGCCCGTGGGATACACGCCGGAGGGGGCCCCCTCCGGTTCTCGATTCCCTTGGCGTTCTTCGACCGCTGCGCCGGCGGCCGTCGCGATTAAGGCCTCGCCGAGGAAGTGCGCCACGCTCTCCACCATCGACAGGTCGATCCTCTGCCCCACGCCGGTCTGGTCGCGGTGCTCTAGGGCAACCACGATGGCATGGGCGGCCATGAGTGCGGCGATGATATCGGGGTTGAAATTGCCGGGGCGAAGCGGCCCTCCGTCCGGATACCCCGTGAGCCACGCCATGCCGGTTGCTGAATCGATCGAGGGGCCGCTGGCGATCCAGTTCGCCCAGGGCCCGGTGGCCCCGTAGCCGGAGATGCTCAGGCTGATGATCGAGGGATTCACGGAGCGGAGGCGGTCGTAGTCGAGCCCCAGGTTGGGCATGACGCGGGCGCTGAAGTTGTCGATGACCACGTCGGATATGGCCGCCAACCGTCGAAAGATATCCGCGCCCCGAGGGTGACTGAGGTCGAGCGCGATCCCCGTCTTGCCCCGGTTGAGCTCGTTGAACCAGAGCACGCGGTTCCACGGCTCGTCCGGCGCGCCGGGCAGTGGGCCGGGTATGGGGCCGTACATCTGCTGGCGGTGGTCTGAGAGATAGGGGCGCTCGATCTTGATGACCTCCGCCCCGAGCGACACCAGGGCCTGCGTCGCCAGGGGGCCGGCGACGTATTCGGTGACGTCGAGTACACGCAGGCCCTCGAGCGGCAGCTTGCCGCCGCGGACGACAGGTTCCTCGTGGCTGTTCTTGGTTCGGAGGCTTTCGAGCGCCGCCTCTGTCTGTTCACCAAGCGCGGGCGCCCCTTTCGTCACCCAGGCGCTCTGGGACATTCGGACGGGCGCGCCGGGAACCCGGACGCTCGTCCCGTTGCTCGCCATTGCAACAAAGAACTCCCGCTCGGCCAGGTGCTGGTTGTCGAGCACCTCCTGAGGCGCGAGGACCGGCGCGATCCCCACCCTGAGCTCCTGCCCCAGGTCCGACGCCTCGGCGCGCGTGACGGTCGTCGTCCACCGCTCGCACAGGGCGTCCAACTCGTCGGCGCGGGCAGCGGCCGTGTCCCATAGCTCCTGCGACCCGACCGAAGGTTCGCCGAGCAGTATCGCGACGGACTCCTGGTTGTGTCCGGTGTTCATGAAAATAAGTCCGTCGCTGCACCGCAGGAGGTTGCCCGGATAGCGGGCTCTAGCGATGGAGTGCGCCACCCGCGACCGCGCGCGGACGTAGGGCTCGCCTGTGTGCTGGAACCACGCCGCCGCCCCGCCCAGACAGAAGAGCAGGCTCTCTTGGACCGAGACGTCGATCATGGTGCCCTGCCCGGTGCGCCGCGCCATGCGCCGCGCGCTCAACGACGCCAGCGCGGCGTGCAGCCCGGCAAGGCGATAGGCCTGATAGCCGTAGGGCTTGACGGGTAGCCGGTCGGGGTCACCACATAAGTCGAGGTAGCCGCTCTCCGCCAAGATCGTGAGCTCGGTCGCCATCCGGTCCCGATTCGGGCCGGTGCTTCCATACGGCTCAACTACGGCCACGACGGCGCGGGGATTCCGGCGCCGCAGGTCTTCCCAGTCGATCCCGGCCCGCGCTCGCGCCTCGCGGCCCAGACCGTCGATCACGATGTCGGCGCCCTGCAGAAGGTCGCCGAACCGTTCCTCGTCGTCCCCCGTCATCAAGTCGAGGACGATGCTCTCTTTCCCCGCCGCGAGGTGGGTGAAGAGCGCGCTCCACTGGCCGTCCCCGCTCGAGACCAGCGGCGGAGCATGCCGCAGCGGATCGCCGCCGGGAGGCTCGACCTTGATAACGCGGGCCCCATAGCCGCCAAGGAGCCTCGCCCCGAAGGAGGAGGCAACGTTATTCGCGCCGAGCTCCAGGACGGTGGTGCCGGCGAGGGCTACGTCCGGAGCGCCGTCCAGGCCCGAAGCCGAGACCGCTTGCGTCCCCCGGTCCGATGGCATAGGGCCTCCACGGCGGTCGAGCCGTCGGGTGTCTTCAACCGCGGCTCGGCAGCGCTATGGTGGCCCAGGCGGGCGCGGTTTCCTCGCCGCGTTGGTTGACCGCGGTGATCTCCACTTTGACGAGGCGCCCACGATCATCTTCGAGCTTCTTCGTGACCGTGCCGCTCAACCAGTAGGTGTCCCCTTCGCAGACGGGGCGCCGCAGGCGCGATTCGATGTCGACGAGGAAGCCGTCGTCGCCCATCCAGTTCGTGATGCAGTGCATCTGGCTGGCGACCCGGCTGGGGCCGACCTCGAACGCGAACGGGAATCCGCGGGCGCGAGCGTGGGCCGTCCCCACGTGGTGCATCCGCATGACTTCCGGCAACCCCGACACTGGGTCGATCAGGATGTAGTAGGGACGCGCGTTGGCCTTGTACTTCCAGAAGTTACGGAAGGCGCTATGCGGCTCGGAGCCGATGCCCATGTAGTAGGAGACCGCATCGCGGATGCTCCAAGGACCCTTGACGATGGTAGGCAGCTCGTCGCCGACGTTGACGTCTTCCCAGTACCGGGGCTCGGAGCCTCGCCGCTGTTCCGCCGCATAGCAGTCGTCGATCGCCTGAAGCTCCTCGTCGGTATAGGTCGGCCGGGTGACTTCCTCGGCGAGGTACTGGTCATGGTTGATGTCCTTGCGGAGGAAGCGGTATTCGATCTGTATCAGCTCGGCGAAGAGGTCGCCGTCCTTGTCCCTATAGAAGTACTGGTGCGGTTCCCGGAGTGCGGGGCTGGCGTGGCGCGTGTGCTGGGTCCTGACCTCGGGGATCGTCCACGTCACGTCGATGCGCTCGCCGGCCTTGATCGGCTTGTAGAACTTGTAGACCGATCCGATCATCAGACCCGTGAAGTGGTCGAGGTAATAGCCGCCGTCCGGGTTGCAGCTCCAAATGAAGCTTGGGGGAGCGACGACCGATCCATACCGCGTCTTCGCCCCGTAGTCCTCGTCCGACCATAGGGGGTTGTCGTCACCGATGCCCTCGGCGAAGTGTCGTATTGAGTCGGTCGTCGCGTACTTGTTGTAGGTGTAGGTGGATTGTTGGATGACGCCGACTTTGGAGAGCAAGTCCTCGACTTCGTCGCGGGCCTGCCCTTCATACAACGCCAGGATTTCGTCCCTGTCTGTGGTCATCGATTGATTTCCCCCATGGGCCGTCAGAAATTCGGGAGGCATGGTACTCCACGGGACGGCCGCGGTGCGAGCCGCCCCGTGGAGCCCTTATTCCCTCACTATGTTGAAGGCGCTAACTCTCCAACCAGACACGGTCGAGCCGATGGCGACTCCAGACGCCGAGCGGCGCCACAAAGTCCTGCACCTCGGGCCGAGTCGGATAGAAGTCGTTGAACCATGCGATCGGCACCATGTTCACGACTTCCATCATGCGAAGCTGCAGGTCCTTCACGATCTCGCGCCGGCGGTCTTGATCGGTCTCGTTGCTCTGAGCGTCGAACAGGTCGAACATCTCCTGGTCTTCCAGGTGGGTCCAGATGCCCGGCATGATGTTGCCCGCCGCCGAGTCCGGGTCCGGATACTGGACGTTGGCCTCAACCGTAATCAGCGCGAAGTCGAAGGTCTGCGCGAACGGTCCGAACCAGTCCCCCACCGGCAACAGCTTGTTCTCGACGTTGATGCCGACGGTCTGGAGCTGGTCGACGATGAACACCGAGAGGTCCACGTGCCGCTGGAGGTCCGCGATCGTCAAGATGGACGTCTCGAAGCCGTCGGGATAGCCCGCCTCGGCGAGCAATCGCCTGGCCTCCTCGCGGTCCTGCTCCTTCGCATCGCCTTGGCGGTAGCCGGGAAGCTGGAACAGCTCCTCGTCCGGAATCGCCCAGTTGGGCGGCACCACGGGCCCGGCCGGTCTCACGGTGTCCGGCAGCACTTGCAGCGCGGCCCAACGGTCGACCGCCAGGAACATCGCCCGACGTACCCGAACGTCATCGAAGGGCGGCGTATTGGAGTTGACCAGGATGATCTTGGCCTGCATCGCCTCGTGCTCGTTGGGCGAGAGGTCGGGCACGCTGCGCTGGAGGTCCTCCACTTGCAGCCTGTTCACCCACGTCGCGCCCATCCAAAGCGTGTGGACTCGCCCGGCGCGGAAAGCGGCCAGCCGGGTCGCCTCATCGGCGATGATCAGGACGCGGATGAGGTCCAGGTACGGGACCCCCGGCTCGTAGAAGTTCTCGTAGCGGACCATCTCAATGTGCTGGTCCAACTCGAATTCCTGGAACATGAACGGGCCGGTGCCGACGACCGGGCCTTGTGTGAGGTCGCCGCCTTGAGCCTCATAGACATGTCTCGGTGCGATTGGGCCCGTGTACAGGCCGAGCACCGCCAGCCATGAGACGCGCGGCTTCACCAGCGTCATGCGGACCGTCCGATCGTCCGGAGCTTCGACGCTTTCGACGGAAGCGAACTCGCCGCGCCTTTGCCCTTCTACCTCTTGCAGCTTCCCGATGGCCCAGACGATGTCTTCAGCCACGAGCGGGGTGCCGTCGTGCCAGGTCACCCCTTCGCGAAGGGTGAAGGTGTAGACCTGTCCACCTTCCACCTCCCAGCTCTCGGCGAGGTCGGGGATGATGGCGTCGATCGGCTGCTCGAAGTTGTACTGGACGAGCTGGCTGTATGCCTGGCCGACGCCGTGGAAGAACTCCACGGAGCGGGCCGCGATGGGATCGAGGTCGGCCGGGCTGGCGAACTGCACGCCGATGAACTCGCCGCCCCGTCTTGCGTCGGCCGTCGGCTCCGGCACCGGCGTGGCCGTGGGTATAGGCGTCGCCGTGGGTACCGGTGTCGCCGTGGGTTCTGGCATGGCCGTCGCCGTAGGCTCAGGCATGGCCGTCGGCTCGGGCGTGTCCTTCGGCATCATGGCGTCGCCGCCTGCCGGCCCTTCTGCGCCCTCCGGCCCTGCCGGCCCTGCCGGTCCTGCCGGCCCCGCCGGTCCTGCCGGCCCCGCAGGTCCCGCCGGTCCTGGGGGTCCGTCCGGCCCACTGCAGGCGCCCACCAGCAGCGCCAAAGCCGCGAGCAGCGACACTAGGGCTATGAAGCGTTTCGGTAACCTCATGATATGCCCACTCCTTTCCTTCCGTTGCAGCGCAACGGTCTATCGGCCACCACCATCAATCGACAAAGGTCTTCTCTGACGGATTCGAGACCGGTTGGCTTGCCGGGTTGCCGAGCAGCCCGGCAGCGTTGTCTTGCACCATACGCTCGTAGGCGCCCCTCACCGGCCCCAGGCTGTCTTGGAACTGAGGCATCACATAGCGGGCGAAAAGATCGAGGCTGTGGTTCCATTTCTCGGTCGACGTCCACTCCGGTGAGACCAGCAAGAGGCCGCCGAAACCGCCGGTCTCCTCTTCGAGGGTCTTGATCTGCCGCGCGACGTGATCGGGGTCGCCCACCATCCACACCCTTCCCGGCCAAGGATAACCGGTATGGGCAAGGTACTCGTCCTCTTCGCGGCTGGAGCCGCCGCGGACGTCGTCGAGCGCTCCTTGCGTCGTGTCGCCGACGTACACATAGCTGGCGATCCGCCAGTCGTCGCGGTTGGCCGTCCGGCCGTTGACCCGCGCCGCTTCCTCGACCTTCTCCCAGCCCTCGGCCAGTCCTTCTCCGCTTTGGCCCGCCGAGAATAACGCCGAGAGCAACAGCAGGCCGTACTTGCCGGCCAACTCCAAGCTATTCGCGCCGCCCGCGCTGGCCACGGCCAAAGGCAGGTGCGGCTTCTGGTATGGCCTCAGTTGCAGCGCCATATCCTTGAGGGTCCAGTGCTCGCCCTCGAACGTCACCGGGCCTGGTTCCCGGTAGAGCTTGAGAATGATGTCCAGCGCTTCGTTCAGCATGGGGCGGAGATGAGCGGCGTCGATGCCGAACAGCTTGGCGTCCGACGGCAGGACGCCAGGGCCGATCCCCAACATCGTCCGGCCGTAGGTGAGGTGGTCGAGGAAGGCCATCCGCTCCGCCACCAGAAACGGATGCTGGAAGGGCAGACTGACCACCCCGGTACCGATGCGGATCCGCTTCGTGCGCTGCGCCGCCGCGCCGATGAAGATGTCCGGCGATGGGATGGTCTCCCATCCCCCCGTGTGATGCTCGCCGACCCATATCTCCTCGAAACCCAGGCCCTCCACGTACTCGATCAGTTGAAGGTCCCGCTGGAACGCCAGCGTAGGGTTCTCCGTGGGGTGATGCAGCGGCATCATGAACAGGCCGAATTTCATGCGGGTGACCTCATGGCGTCAGGTACGCTCGTACGACGTTCGTATGACGGCCGGCCCATTCCGCCTCTTCAAACGCCTCGTTTATCTTCTCCAACGGGAACGTGTGCGATGCGAGCTTCTCGAACGGAAAGCGTTCGCGGTTCTTGAGGAGAAACTGTAGCACCTTCGGGATCACCCACGGCTGCGAGCCGGCCGAGCCGATGATGCGCTTGCCGGAGAGCATGGTCGAGGGATCGAACGGCACCGTCTTCCCCCAGACCATGTTGCCGATCTCGAGGAACGTGCCCCCGGCCCGCAGCATATCCACGCCCTCGGGCAGCAGCTCCGCCAGCCCAACCAGCTCGACCACCACGTTGGCGCCCACCCCTTCGGTGAGCTCCCGGACGCGCCCGATTCTCTCGTCCGCCGAGGCGGTGTCTTGCACATTGATCGTGTAGTCGGCCCCGAACTCCAGGGCCAACTGCAGCCGGGGCTCCAGCCGGTCGAGCACGATGATGGGGTAGGCGCCCATGTCCTTGGCGATGGCCGTCGCCGACAGGCCGAGTCCGCCCGCGCCCTGAATCACGACGGCCTCCCCCTCCAGCACGCCGACGGTGGTCAGCCCCTGCATCACCGCCGACATCGCGCAGTTGACGGAGGCCACCAGGCTATCGGGGAGCTCATCGGGCACGCGGTACACGAAGTGGACGGGAGGCAGGTAATAGTAGTCGGAGAAGGTCCCGGTGAAGTAGGGCCACTCCCCGGCGGGACGGAACAGCCCGCGGAGGTTCTGGCAGAGGTTATACAGGCCGCGTGCGCACGCGTGGCAATGGAAGCAGCCCAGGCTCAGCATGTGGCAGATCCGGTCGCCTTCCCGCAGCGGACGGCCCAGCGCGTCGGAAGCGACGCCCTTGCCGAGACGGTAGACCGAGCCGACCATCTCGTGGCCCTGCGTCACGCCGGCGCTTTGCACGGCTCCCCAGGGGGCGCTGTCCTCAAGGTCGCCGCGCCACGCGTGCAGGTCGGAGCCGCACACGCCGGCCATCGCGACCTTGATCACCATCGCGCCCGGCTCGGGTTCGGGGACCTCGTACTCCTGCAGCTCGAAGCCCTGCCCGGCGTCCTTCAGGATCGCGACCCGTCCGGTAACGGAAGCGCCGTTGCCTATCGCCATACTCTCCAATCGCTAGCTTCGAATGGGTAGCCCCACACCGGAGAGCGAGCGGGGCCCTGTTCCGGGCGGCAGTGGGAGGGCTGCTCAAGAAAATCCGTAGAAGTGGGCGCAGTTCTCCCACAAAAACCGCCGCTTCTCGTCCGACTCTATCGGTTGGTCGAGGAAGTAGTCGACGGCCTTGGGGAACTTCGAGTCAAGATGGGGATAGTCGGTAGAAAAGACGATGTTCTGCTGCCCGATCATGGACAGAACATTCTTCGCCGGCTCTTCGTCGGGCTCGATCGAAACGTAGCAGTGGCGCTCGAAGTACTCGCTCGGCTTGCGCTTCAGGTCGAGGTGCTGGAGTCCGGCCCAGGTCGTCGGCTCCAGCACGTCGTCCATTCGCCACAGCATCCAGGGGACCCACGAGCAGTTCGCCTCCAGGAAGGCGACGCGCAGGCCGGGGAACCGCTCGAACACGCCGCCGCCGATGAGGCTGACCCCCGCAAGCATCATTTCCAGGGGATGCGACACGATATGGTGCAGCGCCTCGGACTCAAGCTCCTTGCCGACCTGCGCTGCGGGGATGGCTCCGCCTTCGTGGAAGCCGACACCGATGCCGAGCTCTTCGATGGCGGCCCAGAAGGGGTCGTAGTAGGAGTCGTGCCAGGGGCGGCCGTTGATGAAGTTCGGGCGCAGGAAAACGCCCCGGAAACCGTAGTCCCGGACCGTCCGCCGCGCCTCTTCTATGGCGGAGGGCACGTCGTGCAGCGACACCATCGCGACGCCGAACATCCGGACGGGGTCGCGTTGGCAGAACTCGTGGAGCCAGTCGTTGTAGGCCGCGGCGACGGCGGCGCCCAGCGCGGGATCGATGCCGTCGATGGCCAGGGGCATGAGACCCCGGCTCGGATACATGGCCGCGACGTCGATGCCCTCGGAGTCCATCGCCTGGACCTGGGACTCTGAGTCCCACATGCGCTCGATGGCATGCGCGTATTGGCGGGACTGGTTCTCCTCGGTCTGGCGGCGGGCCTCGATGCTGACCTCGTCTTCATGCAGCGAAGGAACGGGGATGATCTCGCCCAGGAACTGCATGGCGAAGTCGCGGGGTTCGTCCGTCATGCAGCGGGGGGCGCTGTCCCGGAACTCGGGAGCGGTGTAGCGCTGCCACAGGTCGGGGGGCTCGAACACATGCATGTCCGAGTCCATGATCTTGAAGCCGCCCTTCGCCATCGCGCCCCCCTCACCTCGGTCGTACAGGTGTAGCCGAACAGGGAATCAATGTCAAGCAAACGGGGCCCGGCTCAACCGGAGTCCGGCGGCCCACCGACGAAGGCTTGCTGCTCCGCGATGACCGCGACGGCACCTTCGACCATCTCGCGCAGAATGCGCCCGGCGGGCTTCAGCTCAGAGTGCATCCCGCCTATCTGTCCCGCTGGGCTGTTCACCAGGTCGTAGCGCCCCGCGGCCATGGCCGCCGACGAGAAGTCCTCCATCAGCACCTGCTGCAGGGGCATGGGCAGCGGCTCCAGATTAGACGACTCCCATGCGTCGATGACCACGTTCTTGTAGTCGCGGGCCGTCTTCCCCGTATACGCCCGGGTAACCGGGAAGTCCTCCGACCGCGCCCCGAGGATCTCTTCCTTCTGGACGTCCCAGATGGCGCTTTCGATCGAAGTGAGGAAGGTGGTGCCGACCCAGACGCCCACCGCGCCGAGGGATAGGGCGGCAGCGAGGCCCCGGCCATCGCCGATGCCTCCCGCCGCCAGGACGGGCGTCGGAGCGACGGCGTCCACGACCTGCGGCACCAGGGGGAGCGTCGCGATCCGGCCGGTATGGCCGCCCGCTTCGTATCCTTGCGCCACGATGGCGTCGACGCCTGCCTCCACCTGCCGCATCGCGTTCCGCACCGATCCCGCCAGCCCGATGACCTTCATCCCCTGCTCCCTCGCCGGCGGCACCGCCCATGAAGGGTCTCCGAGACCGGCCGAGAGAATGGGGACGCCCTCTTCCAGCACGACCTGGAACTGTTCTTGGATGTCGCCGGTTGCGAGCACGCTTTCCTGCTCGACCGGCGCCTCCTCCAAGCCGAACTCCCGCAGGAGGTCCTTAACGAATGCGACGTGCTTGGGATACTCGCGCTGCAGGAGGTCGCGGATTTGCGACCGGGAGTTCTCCGCCTGGCTCAAGCTTGCCGGGAAGAGCAGGTTGACCGCGAAGGGCTTATCCGTGAGGGTCTTGACCTCTCGGATGCGTTCGCGGATCTCATCCGGCGTCAGGTTCGCGCCTCCCAGCACTCCAAGCCCGCCGGCGTTGGAGACGGCGGCGACGAGCGGGGGCGGGGTAGCGCGGCCGCGGGAGCCCATGCCGGCAAGGCAGACGGGATATTCGACACCGAGCAGGTCGCACAGAGCCGTGCGTAAAACGGGCCTGTTCGAGTCGCCTTGACCGGGCATGGCGGGAGTGTACCATAGCGCCCATTCCCTTCCGTAGAAGGAGTGTTCGAGGTGACCAGCCCCATGTTTAGCCTGAGTGGGAAAGTCGGCTTGGTCACGGGCGCAGGCAGGGGAATCGGGAAGGCGGTCGCGTTGGCGCTGGCGGAAGCGGGCGCCGACATCGTCGCCGTCGCCCGCACGGGAAGCGAGATCGAAGCGACGGCACAAGAGGTCCGGGCGCTGGGATGCCGGGCCGAGGCCATCGAAGCCGACGTCTCCGACCCCGACGCCGTGGCCGCGATGGCGCGGCAAGCGCTGGAACGTTTCGAGCGGATCGACATCGTGGTGAATAACGCCGCCGCCGGGTTCTTCCAGCCGCTGGTCCCGCTTCCCGGCTACCGGCCCGGTCTTCCCGGCTTCGACACACCCACTACCAACGAGGAATGGCACGGTACGCTTGAGACGACCCTGTCGGCGGCCTTCTATGTCTTGCGCGAGTTGGGGCCGCAGATGCTGGAGCACGGCAGCGGACGGGTCATCAACGTGGGGTCGGTCATTACCACGCGCCTCAACCGGTTCAACGCGGCCTACGACGCGGCGAAGGGCGGGCTCGATACCTTCACCCGGAGCATTGCGAAGGAGTGGGCCCGCTACGGCGTCACCGTCAACGCCATTGCGCCGGGACAGTTCTACACATCGGCATCAGCCCCGATGCACGAGGACCCCAAGTCCCTGGAGCAGATGTTGAAGCGCATCCCAATGCGGCGCACCGGCGACGCGCGGGAGCTCGGCGCGCTTGCCGTCTACCTGGCCTCCGACGCCGCCGGTTTCGTCACCGGCCAGGTGATCGTCGTCGACGGCGGCGAGTCGCTCTGACGGTTCCTCGGTTGCCCGCGACCCGCGGGGCGGGTAGGCTGGCCCCGTCATGAGCAGCCGCACCTACAGCGTGATCGACTCCGACGGGCACGTCCTCGAGCCGCCCGACCTGTGGGAGCGCTACATCGACCCCGCCTACCGCGACCGGGCGCCGGTGTTCAACACGGAGGAAGGCGGCGCGGAGCACCTGCAGGTTGAGACCGCCGTCTGGTCGCTGCCGCAGGGCTTTGGCGGCACGGGCAGCTACGGCGCGCCGAGGACGGAGGGGCCGCTGCCCTACGTCAGCGGACGGCGCGGCGGCTTCGACCCCGACGCACGCATCGTCGACATGGACGCCGAGGGCGTCGACGCCTCCTTCTCCTTCCCCACCCTCGGCCTCTTCCTCTCCGGCCGCATCCAAGACCCCGGCCTCGGCGCCGCGGTCTGCCGCGCCTATAACCGGTGGCTCGCCGACTACTGCGCCGTCCACCCGGACCGTCTCTTCGGCCTCGCCATGCTGCCCCTGCAATCGGTCGACCTGGCCGTTGCCGAGCTCGAATACGCCCGCCGCGAGCTCGGGTTCGGGGCGGCCTTCATCCGCGCCAACCCCGTCGACGGGCGCTATATCCACGACCCCGCCAACGACGCAATCTGGGCGGCGGCCCAGGACTTGGACGTCTCCATGGCGATCCACGTCGGCGGCGGCGTCCCCGGCCTCGGGGCCGACCGCTTCAAGGCGGCCGGCGTAGCCCATGTCGTCTCCCACACCCTCGAAATGATGGCCGCCTGCGCTGGCCTCCTCATGTGCGGCATCTGCGAGCGGTTCCCCAAACTCCGCTTCGCCTTCATGGAGTCGGGCGGCGGCTGGATCGCGGGGTGGCTCGACCGCATGGACCGGCACTACGAGCAGGAATCCTGGAACGACGGGCTGATCTCGCAGAAGCCCAGTGCGATCTTCGAGCGGCAGGCCTGGATTTCCTTTGAGCCCATCGAGGGCAACCTTGCCCACCTCGCCGACTACGTCGGCCCCCACAAGATTCTCTGGGCCACCGATTACCCGCACGCCGACGGCTTCCCCGGCGCGCCCGACATGATCCGGCGCATGGAAGGGCTCTCCGACGAGACGAAGCGCCGCATCCTCGCCGAGGGCGCGATCCGGTTCTACAACATGGGCGACCCCGAAAAGCTGATGGGCTAGCCGGGACGAGGGGGAGACGATGGCGCATCCCAAGCTCTGCATCGAGGTCACGGTCAACGAGGTCGTGCCGGTCGAGGACTACCCGGCGGTGCCGCTGACGCCGCGCCAGCTTCTGGAAGACACCCTCGAATGCGTGGGGGCCGGCGCCTCCATCATTCACATCCACGCCCGCGACCCCAAGACCGGAGCGCAGCGCTTCCAGGACGTCGAGATCTACAAGGAGACCTTTCAACTGATCGCCCAGCACTGCGACGCCATCTGCTACCCGACGTGGCCGCCGCAGTCGGGCACGCTGTTCGGCTTGAAACGGTTCGCCCACGTCGTCGCGTTGGCCGAGGACCCCGACGTCGCGCTTCCGTTCATGGACGTGGACACGGGGGCCATGCTGCGGGGCAAGTACGACCGCGAGGCGAAGCGCTTCATCAACCCCGACCACATGTACGTCAACACGCACGGCGAGACGATCGAGACGCTGCGGAAGATGCAGGAGCTCGGCCTCAAGCCCCGGTTCGGGATGCGGGAGCTGGGGCACATCCGCCACCTGGAAGCGTTCATGGACATGGGCCTGATTGAGGAGCCACTGTTGTTGAAGTTCGGCTTCAACGACGACCTCCTCTACAACCTGCCGCCGGAGCCCCGCTCGATTCAGGCCTTCCTCGACTGGCTGCCCGACGGGCTCGACTACGAGTGGTTCACCCAGAGCCAGGGGGTCAGCCACCACATCGTCAACAACTCGGCGATCCTGATGGGCGGCCACATCCGCACCGGCATCGGCGACAACCTCCTCTACGAGGGGCGTCCGATGAGCACCGCCGAGCAGGTGCGCCGGGTCGCCGAGGCGTCGCGCTCGCTGGGCCGGGACGTCGCCACGCCCGCCGAGGCGCGCCGGATCATGCGCCTCGAACCCTCCAAGACCGGCGCCACAGCCTAGGCCAAGCCGGTTCCGCGCCGGTAACTCCGCCAAGGGCCCTGCCTCCTGCGCGTCCGCAGGGCATTGGGCCGCTCCCGGCGCCCGTCGGGACAGTGGGCACATCTCCTACGCGTCCGCAGGCGACGGGTTCCGTATCCCGGTCAAGAACGTACGTTCTGTCATGATGATAGGCGCTGTGGGAGGGGGTGTCAAGTGAGTGGTGGCGGGGGGAAGACTGCCCTCCCTCAGTCCCTCCCAGAGGGAGGGAGGTTTAAGAGTCGCCCCTACGGAAGGGCGCGGCACGCGGCTGCGGGGGTTCGCTCTATCTTCTAGAATGAGGCGACGCTGTTGCCTGGGCGGGGTGGAATGGTCGACGCGGTCCTCTCCATTGGCCTGCTCCTCGTCGTCGCGAAGATCGCCGAGGGGGTCTTCGCCCGCCTTGGCCTGAACTCGATCATCGCCTACACCGCCACGGGGGTCCTGCTCGGCCCCGTCGCCGGCATCGTCGAGCCGACCGAGGAATCGGCGCTGTTCTTGGGCGTCGGCGTTTTCGTCTTCTTCTTCCTCATCGGCCTCGACGAGGTCGATATTTCGGGGTTCGTCGCCACGATCCGGGGGCGGTTCTTCCTCGCCGCGACGGTCTCGGTGATCGTGCCGCTCGCCGCCTCGCTCGGCGTCACGCTCACCGTCCTCGACCTCCCGTTCACCACGGCGCTGGCCCTCTCCGGCGTCCTGGCGCTGTCGAGCCTGGGGATCGTGGCCAAGGTGCTCGCCGACGAAGGACACCTGAAGGAACCGCTCGGCCTTGAGATCTTCACCACCGTCATCATTGCCGAGCTGATCGCCCTGCTCATCGTGGGGTTCACCATCAGCGAGACGGGCCACGACGACCCTCCCGGCGTCGGCCAACTGCCCATTCTCCTGGGCCAAATCATCGGCTTCGCGGTGGTCGCGTGGGTGCTGTCGGCGCAGATACTCCCTCCGGTGATCATCCTCCTGCAGCGCTTCCTGAGCGTCCCCCAGCTTCCCTTCGGCCTGCTGCTGGGCGGGCTCTTCCTCATGGTCGTCGCGGCCCATGAGATCGGCCTCCACGGCTCCATCGGCGCGCTGCTCTTCGGCGCGGCGCTCTCCGGGATGCCCCACCGGGTGCGGCTCGACATCATGCCCGGCTTGCGGAGCACAACAGAGGGCCTCTTCGTCCCGCTCTTCTTCGCCTCCGCCGGCCTCAGCGTCGACCTCTCCTTCACCGAGCTCTCGGCGGGGACGATCGCGGCGGTCGTGGCCGTGGCCGTCTTGGGCAAGGCCGCCGGGGCCTTCGCCGGGCCCTTCGCCGCCCGGCTCGACACCCCCTTCGCGCTGGGGATGGGCCTCATGGCGAAAGGCGTTGCCGAGATCGCGCTCCTGCTCGTCCTGTTCGAGACGGGGGCGATCTCTCAGGCCCTCTTCTCCTTGCTGGTCATCATCATGTTCGGCTTCATCCTGGTGACGCCGACGGCGATGAGCTTCGCGATCAACCGGGCCAAGGCATCCGACGACCCCGTCATGCCGGAGGCCGCGACGCCCTCCTACGCCCGCTACGCTCTGGACACGATCACCGTGGCCGACATCCTCGACACCTCCCGGACCTACCCCGACTCCGACCTCTCCGTCCTGAGCTTCACCGAGCAGTGGATCGTCCCCCATCAGCACGACTACGTGGTCATCGACGACGGCGCGGTCGCGGGAGTCGCGTCCCTGACGCGGCTGCGCTTCCTCCCCAAGCGCACATGGGCGAAGGCGAGGGTGCGCGCGCTGATGCGCCGCCGCGTACCCGCGGCCTATCCCGACGAGACGATCGACGACGTGCTGGAGCGCATGACCGACCACGCCTTGTCGGTGATCCCGGTCCTCGACCGGAAGTCCGGCCGGTTCCTGGGTTCGGTGACCAGCCAGGACATCCTGGGCCTGATCATGCAGGGGAAACCGGCGGCGCATTGACGCCGGCAGCGCTCCGGCCACTGTCTGCAGGCTTGACCCTGTGGGGGGAAGCGCCTAGACTCGACGCGCGTTTACTTCTGGAGAGAAGCCGTTTTCGACGGCCATCCCACCGGCGCTCCGAGGCTAGGGCGTAGTAAGGAAGGGACACCGATGGCGGGGTATGCCAAACACGAGGCCCAGGACTGGGCCTGGGAGAATCTGACCGGCGAGTGGACCACGCTCCCCACGCCGTTCACCCCCGACGACGAAATCGACGAGGCGGCCATCCGCCACAACATCCGCTACATCCGCAGCCTGGGCACCCGCGGCGCGGGATCGAGCTGGGGCATGGGCGAGTTCTGGAGCCTGACCGGCGAGGAGCGCCGCAGGGTTATCGAGACCGTCGCCGACGAGGCCGCCGGCGAGTGGCCCATCGCCGCCCACGTCACCCACACCTCGCTCAAGGAAGCCACGAACCTCGCCGCGCTCGCCGAGTCCGCCGGCTACGACCTGCTCATCGCCGCCGCCCCGTACATGGTGACGAAGACCGAGAACCAGGTCGTCGACTTCATCACCGCCCTCGCCGAGCGGACATCGCTGGCGATCATGTTCTACAACTCGCCGCAGTTCGGCATCGTGATGAGCCCGCAGGGCCTGAAGCGCCTCTGCGCCGTGCCCAACGTGGTCGGCGTCAAGGAGGCGAGCTTCAGCCAGCAGATCTCCATCGAGACCCACCTGCTCATCGGCAAGCAGGCGATCATCAGCACCCCCGACGAGTGGATCTTCCCCAAGGCGCAGGAGCTCGGCTTCCGCCAGCAAGTGATCTTCGCCAACACGTCGGACTGGCGCTTCGACATGCCGGGCGCGAACCACTACGTGCAGTACATCGAGCGGGCCACCAAGGGCGACCTCGACCAGGCGCTCTACGAGACCCACCTCAAGGCGATCAAGCAGCTGAACGACAAATGGTGGGGCCGCACCGTGCAGAAGTTCGGCGGCGCCCTCCCCGTCAGCATGGTCAAGTATTGGGGCCAGCTCATGGGCCTGCGGCTGGGGCACGTCCGCCCGCCGCTCCGCGACCTCGACGACGCCGAGAAGGACGAGTTGCTGCGGGAGCTCCGCGCCCTGCGCCCCGTCCCCGTGCACACCGGCGCCGACGATGCTTCGGCGGCGCCCGCCCCCGTCGAGACGGCCTCCGCCAACCCGGAGCTGAGCCATCAGCAGGAGGCGCTTTCCAGGATCTACGTCACCGAGGAGCAGGCCCCCACCAACGGCAGCGCCCGCAACGGCGCCGCCGAGGCGAAGCCACGGCCAAGCGGCATCACTTCCGAGTCGGGCATGATGCTGATGGTCAGCGTCCAGGACATGCCCGAGGCCGTGGAGGCCGACCGCGGCGGCGCCGACATCATCGACATCAAGAACCTCCAGGAGGCGATGGTCGGCTCGGGGCACCCGCTGCTCGTGGAGCAGGTGCGCGCCCGCATCCCCGATGAGAAGCACGTCAGCGTCACCCTCGGCGTCGTCCCCAACCAGGCCGGGACCGTGGCCATGGCGGTCTACTCGGCGGCCAAGCTGGAAGCGACCTCGGTGAAGGTCGGCTTTGTACGCTCCGACTACGACATGGCCATCGAGGTGCTGCAGGAATCGAAGCGCGCCCTGGAAGGCAGCGAGACGAAGCTGATCGGCTCGCTCTTCGCCGACAACCACCTCTACGGCGGGCTCGACCCTCTGCTCATGCCACGGCTCGCCGAGGAGACCGGCTGCGACGGCTGGCTCATCGACACGCTGACCAAGGACGGCCGCAACCTCTTCGACTTCATCCCCGAGCCCAAGCTCCGCGAGATCGTCTTCGAGGGCAAGAAGGCCGGCATGAGCACGGCGCTCTCCGGGCATCTCCGCATGAGCGACATCGACGAGCTCGCCCGCATCAACCCCGACATCGTCGGCGTCCGCGGGGCGGTCTGCTCGAGCGGCGACCGCGGCCGCGCCGTCGCGTGGGAGTCGGTAGCCGCGTTCAAGCGCCAGCTTGACGCGCGCAAGAGCGGCGAGGTCGACGTCCGCGCCGGCGAGGCGCCCGCCGCGAGCGGCTGGGTGATCGTCGACGGGCGCGGCAAGAACTGCGCCGGCGTCATTGCGGCGCTCACCCGCCAGACCCAGGCCGACGGCTCCTCGCTCGTCGAGGCCATCATGGCCGACGCGCTCAACATCTACGACGTGATCACCTGGGCCGAGGAGGCGGGTCACCGCATCGTCACCCAGCGCAAGGACGGCGACGGCACGCTCCGGCTGCTCATCCAGCCCTTCGCCGGCGCGACCGCGCAGTGATCACGGAGCAGTCCGCGTAACCTTGGCGAGCAGGGAGCAGCGCCCTACGTGCGCTCGCGCGCCTAGCGGCGCGCGCCCTCTCTCAGTCTCCCCAAAAGGGGGAGAGGCCAGAAGGCGCCGATGATCCACATCCGCGACGTCTCCCGCGTGACCCACGCCGTCGCCGACCGCGAGGCCGCCCTCGCCCTCTACCGCGACGTCTTCGGCGCCGAGGTCTTCTATGAAGGCCCGCTGGCGCCGCGCGAGGGCGACGTCACGCTCTTGACCCTGGCCGACACCTGCATCGAGCTCGCCGATCCGTTCGACTTGGGTGAGGGGCCGCGGTCCTTCCTCGAACGTTATGGCGGCTTCCTGCGGTCGTTCACCTTTCGGGTGGACGACGCCGCCGCGGCAGCCGATCACCTGCGCGCCGCCGGTATCGGGGTCGTCGAGGAGTCGCCGGGCCACTGCGCCGCCGACCCCGAGCACACCTTCGGCACGACCATCGAGTTCAGCGACGCCGACCTGCCCAACGACCCCCGGCGCGAGCCGGGCTTCTACGAGCGGACGCTCGAAGGCGGGAATGCGCTGGGAGCGCAGCGGCTCTGGTCGATCACGCTGCTCGCCGACGACCTCGACGCGGTGGGCGAGTTTTTCGGCAGGGTCCTGGGCGGGGTCTTCATCGGCGGGCGCACCAATGGGATCTACGCGACCGCGTCGCACTTCTACGTCTACGAGCGGGCCCGCATCTCGATCCTGAAGCCGCGGCGGGACAACAACGTATTGTCGTCCGTCATCGACCGGCAGGGCGGCGAGGGCCTGCACACCCTCGCCATCATCGTCCGCGACCTCGAGGAGTCGGGGCGGTACCTCCGTTCAAAGGGAATCGGGCTCCTGCCCGACAAGGCCCTGCGGCACACGGTCCACCCCCGCTCCGGCCTCGGCACGCGCCTGCTCCTCATGCCACGGCCCGACCCCGACGACCCCGACTACAACTGGATCGACCCGGAGTTGGCGACGAGCCTGTTCTAGCGGCAGTCCCCACCGCGCCCATGCATCGTGTACCATGAGCGCCGCTGCGTTTCCTGGCCCCACGGCACGGGCCGCGGGACGCGGCCAACCCCGGAGGAGTCTACTAATGGCGCAAGTCCGACCCATCAAGCACGGCCCCTACATGATCACCGGCGTGGAGAAGATCACCGACTCGTCGGGCAAGAACGAACTTTCCTTGGAAGGCATCGCCGACGACAGCGGCACGGTCTTCCTCTGCCGCTGCGGCCAATCGGCCACCAAGCCCTTCTGCGACGGAACGCACGCGGGCGTAGGGTTCGAGAGCGACGTCACCGCGTAGGCGGGCTTATCCCGTCCCGAACACCCCTCTGAGGGCGGCGGCGACCTCGTCGATGGCCTCCTTGGCCTTGTCGACGGCGGCGTGCCAGCCGAAGAAGCCGTGCGCCATGCCGGGGTATTCGCTGTAGGTGACGGCGACCCCGGCGTCGCGGAGCGCGTCGGCGTAGGCGCGGCCCTCGTCGCGGAGGGGGTCGTATTCGGCGGTGATCACCAGCGCGGGGGCGACGCCCGCCAGCGTCTCGGCGCGCAGGGGACAGACGTAGGGGTGGTCGGCGTCCGCGTCGTCGGCGAGGTAGTGGTCCCAGAACCAGGCCATGGCGGCCTGCGTGAGTCCCGGCCCCTGCCCATTCTCGACGTAGGACGGGCGGGTGAAGTCCCGCTCGATGACGGGGTAGATAGGCACCTGGAACACGAAGTCCGGCCCGCCGCGGTCGCGGGCCATGAGCGCCACGGCGGCGGTGAGGTTGCCCCCCGCGCTACCGCCCGCGACGGCGATCCGCGACGGGTCGACGTTGATCAGGCCGGCCTGATCGTAGGTCCACTTGGCGGCGGCGTAGCAGTCCTCGGGTGCGGCGGGGAACTTGTGCTCCGGCGCCAAGCGGTACTCGACGGAGACGACGACGCATTCCGCCGCGTTGGCGAGCAGCCGCGCCGTCGCCTCGTACCCCCAGATGCTCCCCACGACCCAGCCGCCGCCGTGGATGAGCACGAGCGCGGGGAACGGCCCGTCGCCCGCGGGCGTGTAGACGCGGACGGGGACGCCGCCATTGGGGCCGGGCGCCTCGAACATCTCGACACGGGCGACCATGGGAGCGAACGGGGTCGGGGCGGCGTCGCCGCGTCCCCGGGCTTCGACGGGGGTCTGTTCCTCGTAGGAGGGCGCGTCGGCGCGCCCCATCGCTTCAAACAGGGCTACGACTTGCGGGTCGAGGGGCACGTCTTACTCCTTAGGCGAGGGCCTGCTTCATCGCCGACGCGATTTCGTCGAGCGCCTCCATGCCCATGTCGATGGCGTGCCACATGGTGACGAAGCCGTGGGGAACGCCGGGGTAGTCGTGGTGGACGACGGAGACAGCGGCATCCTGTAAGGCGCGGGCGTAGACGGCGCCCTCGTCGCGCAGCGGGTCGTACTCGGCGGTGATCACGAGCGCGGGCGCCGCCTTGGCGAGGTGCTCGGAGTTGACCGGCGCGACGTGGGGGTGGGTCGCCTCCGACGGGTCGTTGAGGTACTGGTCCCAGAACCACCGCATCATGGCGCGCGTTAGGATCGGGCCGTCGGCGCGGTCGCGGTACGACTGGTTCTCGAAGTCGGCGGCGATCACGGGGTAGATCGGGACCTGCAGCGCGATAGCGGGGCCGCCGCGCTCGGCGGCCATGACGGCGGCGCAGGCGGTGAGGTTGCCGCCGGCGCTGTCGCCGGTGACGCCGATCCGGGAGCCGTCGCCGCCAAGGTCGGCGTCGTGGTCGCGGGCCCAGACCACGGCGGCGTAGGCGTCTTCGGCGGCGGCGGGGAACTTGTGCTCCGGCGCAAGGCGGTAGTCGACGGAGACGACGATGCAGCCGGACTTGTTGGCGAGCTGGCGGCATACTCCGTCGACCATCCAAAGATCGCCGATGACCCAGCCGCCGCCGTGGTAGTAGACGATGATGCCCGAGCCGGTCTCGTGGTCGATCGGCCAGTAGATGCGGACGGGTATGCCGCCGCCGGGGCCGGGGATGGTGTCGTTGAGGATCTTGCCGACTCCGGGCGCGGCCGGCTTCGGACCCGCCGCGGAGAAGGCGCGGGCGTCGCGCGGGCTGAGGGTGTCCATGGGCGGGCGGTTGAGCGCCGCCATGGCGTCGACGACGCGCTGCGCTTGGGGGTGAAGCGGCACGGGCTCCTCCTCTGATGAAGGTGGGGCGCACTATAGCACGCGCCACCTCCTCGGTTGACCCGAAAATGGGCGCTTGCTACGCTCGCCGAGCCCGTCCAGGGGACGGCGGAGGCGAAGGGAGCCGGATGCGGTCGATTCTCGAAGGGATGCGGGTCATCAGTTGGACGGTCGGCGCGACCGGGCCGATGGCGGCGACGATCCTGGGCGACATGGGCGCCGAGGTGATCAAGGTCGAGGACCCGCGGGTCGGCGACATGGCCCGCACGCTGAACCGCGCCCACGGGGTGAACCTGAAGATGCCGGCGGGCAGCAGCCTGATCTGGGAGAAGAACAACCGCAACGCGCGCGGCATCGCCCTGAACCTCAAGACGCCGAAGGGCCTCGAGGCGATGTACCGGATCGTCGAGAAGTCCGACGCCCTCATCCAGAACTACCGGGCGGGGGCGGCGGCGCGTCTGGGCATGGACTACGAGACGCTGCGGGAGATCAATCCCAAGCTGGTCTACGCCTCCTCGACGGGGTACGGCCACAAGGGGCCCTACGTCGACCGGCCCAACCTCGACACGGTGACGCTCGCGGCCAGCGGCAACATGACGCTGGCCGGCGGCCCCGACGCCCCGCCGGTGAACAACTCCGGCATGGCCGACCAGATGGGCGCGGTGTGGCTTGCCTTCGGGGCCGTCGCCGCACTGCTCGCCCGCGAGCGCCACGGCTTCGGGCAGGAGGTCTTCTCCTCCGGGCTCGGCGCGATGATCAACCTCCAGTCGATCGCCGTGCTCTCCCGCACCGCCACCGGCCAGGGGCCGGGCCACCAGGACCGCGCCGACGCGCGGAACCCGCTCGCCAACTGGTACCGCTGCAAGGGAGAACGCTGGATCGTACTGGCCCTCGTCCAAGGCGACCGCTATTGGCCGACCCTGTGCAAGGCCCTGAGTCTGCCCGAGCTGGAAGACGACCCGCGCTTCGCCACCCTCCTCGACCGCGAGGAGAACAACCGCGAGCTCATCGCGATCTTCGACGCGAAGTTCGCCGAGCGCACCTACGAGGAGTGGGACGCCGCCTTCCAGGCCGCCGGCGACCTCATCTACACCCGCATCAACAACATCGCCGACCTGGAGGACGATCCCCAAGTAATTGCCAACGACTACATCACCGAATGGGACCACCCCCGCTTCGGCAAGATGAAGGTTCCCGGCTTCCCCGTGCAGTTCAGCGAGACGCCGCAGAGCCTCCGGCTTGCCGCCCCCGAGCTCGGCGAGCACACTGAAGAAGTCCTCCAGGAGTACGGCTACACCTGGGAGGATCTGCAGGAGATGAAGGCGGAAGGGGCGATTCTGTAGGCGTGGTCCGCTCCGCTTGCCCGCACGGGCACATGGCCGCATAATGTCTTTACCCCTCAGGTAAAGGCATATGCGGATCGAGTTCGCCAGCAACAAGCTCCGCAAATGCTATGAGAAACAGGCCACGGCCATTAGGCAATGGGGCCGCGATGTAGGAGTGCGTTATCGGCAGGTCGTAGACACGATCGAATCGATGGAACTGTTCGAGGACCTCTACAAATACCGTTACCTGCGCCTTCACGTCCTGCGCGGAAAGCGAGCCGGGCAGTATGCGATAACGATCTTGGGACGACACCGTCTAATCCTTGTGCCAAAGGACAACGGCCGCACGGCCGTAATCGAGGATGTGGTGGACTACCATGACTAGCAAGACCATCTACTCCGACACGCCGACTACGCCCGGCGAGATTCTCCTCAACGAATTGGAGGAGATCGGCATGAGCCAGCAGGAGCTGGCCCGCCGCATGGGGCGGCCCGCCTCCAAGATCAACGAGATCATCAAGGGGACCAAGCAAGTAACGCAGGACACGGCCCTGCAGCTTGAGCGCGTCCTCGGTGTCCCCGCCCATGCGTGGATGAACCTGGAGACAAACCGCCGACTCACTGAGGCGCATATCGCGGAAAGGGAACGGCTCGAAGAGTACAAGCCCCTGCTCAAGCAGTATCCCGTGCTGGAAATGGAAAAGCGCGGCTGGGTCGAGCGGCACAGCGACCCCATCGATCGCGTGCGGGAGCTGCTGACGTTCTTCGGCGTCGCCGCACCGGCTGACATCAAGCCTTGCACCTTCCAGGGGGCATTCAGAATCACCGGCAACCGGCAAGTTTCCGAGGAAGCCCTGGCTGTGTGGCTACGCCGCGGGTGGATCGAGGGTCAGAAGATCGAGGCCGCGCCATTCGATGCCTCGAAGTTCAGGCAAGCATTACGGAGGATCCGGGACGACTACACGACGACGGGGGTGCCGGCGGCGCTGCCCGCGATGCGAAACCTCTGCGCGGAGGCCGGCGTCGCGCTTGTAGTGGTGAAGGAGCTGCCCAGGATCGGCGCCAATGGCGTAACGCGGTGGCTAGGTCCGCGCAAGGCGCTCATTCAGATGTCGATCCGGTGGAGGTGGGAGGACATCTTCTGGTTCACCTTCTTCCATGAGGCATTCCACGTACTAGACCACAAGAAGAAGGTCTATATCGAGTGGAGTAAAGGCCGTGGCCTCGACGACGACGAGAGCAGGGCCGACCGCTTTGCCGGAGATGTTTTGCTCCCCCCGAAACCCTACACCCACTTCAAGAACAGCAAGCAACGTAGCGCCTACTCAGTCATGCAGTTTGCCAAGCATGTGCGCGTGTCGCCGGGCGTGGTCGTCGGGCGCCTGCAGCATGACAAGGTGATTGGATATCAGAACCTCAATGATCTGCGTTCTCTTCTCGTCTGGGCCGAGTAGGGCCATGTCCCGCCGCACACGGGAGCGATCCTCTAAGCGTGGCTGACTTCCCCAAAGAGGTGCCCGCCGAGCTGCTGCACGAGGCCGTGGAGGACATCGTGCGCTTCGGGCTCGGCGAGGACGGCGCCGACGACGACGTAACCACGCGGGTGCTCATCGATTCGAAGGAGCTGGGCGCGGGACGGTTCATCGCGAAGGCGTCCGGCATCGTGGCCGGGCTGCCCGCCGCCTCCGAGGTCTTCCATCAGGTCGACGAGGGGCTCGGCTTCGCCTCGGAGACGCGCGACGGCGCGGCGGTGGAGGAAGGTCAGACGTTGGCCGTGGTCGAGGGGCGGCTGGGGTCGATCCTCGCGGGCGAGCGGCTGGCGCTGAACCTGCTGCAACGCCTGAGCGGCATCGCGACGCTGACGGCGGCCTTCGCCGCAGCGGTCGAAGGGACCGGCGCGCGCATCCTCGATACACGCAAGACGACGCCGGGCCTGCGGCTGCTCGAAAAGTACGCCGTGCGCGCGGGCGGCGGCTACAACCACCGCCTCGGACTCGCCGACGCTGTCCTCATCAAGGACAACCATATCGCGGCCCTGCGGCGCGAGGGCCTAGGCCTGGGCGAGATCGTCGAGCGGGCGCGGGCCAAGGCGCCCCCCGGCATGACCATCGAGATCGAGGTCACGACGCCCGAAGAGGCCGATGAAGCGGCGGCGGCGGCGCCCGACCTGATCCTGCTCGACAACATGGGTCCCGCGCAGCTCGCCGAGGCGGTCCGCGCCGTTGCCGGGCGCGCCAAGACGGAAGCCTCCGGCGGCGTGACCCTCGAGACGGCACGGCAGGCCGCCGAGGCCGGCGTCGACTTCATCTCCGTCGGCGCGCTGACACACTCGGCTCCCGCGCTCGACATCAGCCTCATGGTGGAATAGAAGGGCGAGGCTCGCGGCGCGGGAGGGGGCGGATTTCGATGACCCGCGGGAGTGACCGGCGGCAGGTCGCCCTGCCTCTCCCAGCGGAGACCTTTGCGTAACCGGCGCTTCAGGCTCCAGGGACTTTGACGCACCCCACTCCACCCCCGGCCCTCTCTCAGTCTCCCCCAGCGGGGGAGAGGCCGGAAGGGAGGGGAGAAGACCCCACTCGCACCCCTGGGCAACCACAAGGGTTGCCCCTACAGGGATGATCCCCTGCGGGCGCCGCAGGTTACGCAAGGGTCTCCGTGGGGAGAGGGCGTACCGCCCGCGGGTGGGCAGCCGCTGCGCCGTTGTATGATGCCCCGGATTCTCCCTAGGGAGGTTGGACATGTCCCCATCGACAGAAGTCGGGCTCGTCGTGTCGGGCGTCAAGGGCGATCTGAACAAGGTCGCCGAGCAGGCGAGGATGGTCGAGCGCGCCGGCTACCACGGCGTCTACTCCACCGAGTCCGGCATCGGAAGCCTGGCGCTCTGTCTGCACATGGCGCTGGCCACCGAGCGGGTGCGGGTCGGCTCGGCAATCACCAACTTCTACCTGCGCCACCCCGCCATCTGCGCCCAGGAGACCTCGTACATCAACGAGATCTCCGGCGGCCGGATGGACCTCGGCCTGGGGACGGCCCACCAGCCGACCAACGAGCCGCGCGGCATCGACATGTCCAAACCCTTGACCGCACTGCGCAACTACGTCGCGGCGATGCAGGCCGAAACGTGGGGCGACCCCAGCCTCTACATCGGCGCGCTCCGCCAGAAGATGACGGCGACGGCGGGCGAGATTTCCGACGGCGCCATCCTCAACATGATCCCCAAGTCGCTGCTGCCCAAATGGGTGGACGCGCTGCAAGCAGGCGCCGCGCGGCGGACGGACGGCAAGACCGCGGCGAAGACCTGCCTCTTCCTCGGCTGCGCCATGTCGGAGGACGTCGACTTGGCCCGCGACGTCGCCCGCGCCGGGGTGGCCTTCTACCAGCGGCTCCCCTTCTACCAGGCACTGATGGACGAAGCGGGCTACGGCGCCGAGGCGAAGGCCTGCGGCGCGGCGTTGGCCCGCGGCGACCAGCAAGCCGCACTCGCCGCGATCAGCGACGAGATGGTGGACGAACTCTACCTTGCCGGCACACCGGCCCAGATCAAGGCCAGCATGGACGAGTACTTCGACCAGGGCGCCGAGCTGCTCATCCTCTCCACCCGCGCCGCCTCCGACCGTATCCCCGACGCCTTTGAGAACACCTGCGCCGCCCTCGCGCCAGGGGGGTAAGGGTAAAATAGCAAGAAGAACGCGGTCGTTTGTCACTTCGAGGATGGGCAAGCACCGAGGACTTGCATCCACCGGACGCCACCATGCCCGTAAAGGCTCACAAGGCCAGCGACTACCTCAAGACGCCAGAAGAGATCGCCGCATACTTGAACGCGGCGATCGATGACATGGACGGCGACCCACGCCTGCTGATGAAGGTGTTTCGCAACGCCGCCGAAGCACGAGGTGGCGCCTAGCGGAGAGCCGCCCTGCGGGCGCCCGCGCGCCTGCGGCGCGCGCCCTCTCTCAATCTCCCCCAGAGGGGGAGAGGCCGGAAAAGACGGGCGATTCGCGAATCGCCCCTACAGGGGAGGGGAGAAGACCCCGCCCACACCCCTGGGCAACCACGAGGGTTGCCCCTACATGGACGGTCCGCCAGCGGCTCCGAGGGTTGTGCAAAGGTCTCCAAAGGGGGAGAGGCCGGAGGGATCGCAGCCGCCCCCCGTCGGGTAGAATGGCGGGCACCAGAGGGAGGTCGCCATGGAGATGCGGGTGAGCGAGAAGAAGACGTTCGACGTCGGGGGGCTGAGCTTCACGGTGCTGCACCGCGAGCTTGGCGAAAAGGACGGGGGCGTGAGCATTGAGATCTACGGCGACGTCGAGGGCGAGCGCACCCAGGTGCTGCGGTTCGACTGCTTCCGCAAGGAGCCGCACTATCACATGCCGCCCAGCGTGCCGGGGCAACTGGACCTCGACCCCAAAGAAATCGGCGATGCCCTGGACTGGTCGATGCGGCAGATCAGCGAGCACCTGCCCGAGATGATCCAGACCGCCGGCTTCATCGACCTGGCGAAGGCCGTGGACCGGGACGCTCTCCGCGCCGAGGCGCCGGACCGCGTGCGCGAGGCGATCGCGGCGACCGCCGGCTCGATCTAACCCGGCGGCGGCGATGGGCCGGCCCTTCGTATTCGTCACGCGCCCCGTCTTCGACGAGGCCCTCGATCTGATTCGGGCCGCCGCCGAGGTCGAGGTCTGGCCCCAACCCGAGCCGCCGCCCTACGAGGCGCTGCGCGAGCGGGCGGCCCGGTGCGACGGCCTCTTCTCTCTGCTAACAGACCGGATCGACGCGCCGCTCCTCGACGCCTCGCCGAACCTCCGCGTGGTCAGCAACATGGCCGTCGGCTACAACAACATCGACGTCCCCGCCGCCACGCGCCGGGGCATCTACGTTGGCAACACCCCCGGCGTCCTCACCGAGACCACCGCCGACCTCGCCCTCGCGCTGTTGCTTGCCCTGGCGCGCCGCGTCTCCGAGTCGGAGCGCTTCGTCCACCGCGGCGAGTGGAAGACGTGGGGCCCGATGGACTTTCTGGGCGCCGACGTCCACGGCGCGGCCCTGGGCATCGTCGGCATGGGGCGGATCGGCGCGGCGGTGGCCCGGCGCGCCGCCGGGTTCGGCATGCGCGTGCGCTACACGTCGCGAACGCCCAAGCCGGACGCTCCGGGCGAGCCCGCCGACCTCGACACGCTGCTCCGCGAGTCGGACTTCGTCTCGCTGCACGTCCCGCTCTCCGAAGAGACCCGCCACATGATCGGCGAGCGGGAGCTGGGCCTCATGAAATCGACCGCCTATCTGATCAACACGTCGCGGGGAGAGATCGTCGATCCCAAGGCGCTGTACAAGGCAGCCGAATCGGGCGGCATCGCCGGCGCGGCCCTCGACGTCACCGAGCCCGAGCCCATCCCCTCCGGCGACCCGCTCCTCAGCCTCGACAACGTCCTAGTGACGCCGCACATCGGCAGCGCGAGCCGGGCGACGCGCCTCAAGATGGCTGAAATGGCGGCGCGCAACATCGTGGCCGTCCTCGAGGGCGGGACGCCGCCTCACTGCGTGAACCCGGAGGCGGGTTCGCAGCGGTAGGCGGGGAGAGGCGCCCTCCGGGCGCCGGCGCGCCTGACGGCGCGCGCCCTCTCTCAATCTCCCCCAAAGGAGACCTTTGCGTAACCTCGGCCAAGCCCCACGAGGCCGTTCGGGGGATAGGAACGGGCGCGTCGCGACGCGCCCCTACAGGGGAGGGGAGAAGACCCCGCCCGCACCCTTGGGCAACCACGAGGGTTGCCCCTACATGGATGATCCGCCGGCGGCGGCGGAGGTTGTGCAAAGGTCTCCAAAGGGGGAGAGGTCAGGGTTAACCCGGGGGGCGTATACTCGGGCCATGAGCACGGCGTCACGGCCGCTGATCGCGGTGACGATGGGCGATGCGGCGGGGATCGGCCCCGAGATCGTCGTGAAGGCGCTGGCCGAGCCCGGCCTGTGCGCGCGCTGCCGCCCCGTCGTGATCGGCGCATCCTGGGCCATCGACGAAGCCGCCGCGCTCGTCGGAGCCGGCCTGCGGACGCGCTCTGTCGAGCGGGTCGAGGACGCGGAGCCCGCGGCCGGAGTCGTCGACGTGCTCGACCCCGGCAACCTCGCCCCCGGCGACGTGGCGACGGGCACGGTGACGGCGGCGGCGGGACGCGCCTCGGTGGAGTACATCGAGGAGGCGGCGCGGCTGGCGCTCGCGGGCCGCATCGACGCGATGGCCACCGCGCCGATCAACAAGGAGGCGGTCCAGGCCGCCGGCTACCACGGCGACATCGGCCACCAGGAGATCCTGGGCCGGATGGCCGGCTCCGACCTGACGGCGACGCTGCTCATGACGCGAGGGCTCCGCGTCGCCCACCTCAGCACCCACAAGCCGCTGATCGAGGCGGCGCGCTTCGTCACCCGCGAGAACGTGCTCGCCAAGCTCATGCTCACCTACGAGAGCCTCCGGCAATGGGGGATCGACAGCCCCGTGATCGCGGCCGCCGCGCTCAACCCGCACGGCGGCGAGGGTGGGCTGCTCGGCCGCGAGGAGATCGAGGAGATCGGCCCCGCCGTCGAGGACGCGCGGGCGCGGGGCGTCGACGCGCGCGGGCCGTACCCCGCCGACTCCGTCTTCTACCGCGCCATCGCCGGCGAGTTCGACGCCGTCCTCGCCCTCTACCACGACCAGGGCCACATCGCCATCAAGGTGCACGACTTCGAGGACAGCGTGACCGTCACGATGGGGGTGCCCTTCATCCGCACCTCGGTCGACCACGGCACGGCCTTCGACATCGCAGGGAAGGGCGTCGCCAACCACACCAGCCTCGTCCGCGCTATCGAGACCGCCGTCGACCTCGCCGCCGGCCGCCTCGCGCCAACGGCGGCGCGCTAGGGCAGGCTGGCGGAACCGGAAGGCGCCCTGCGGGCGCCCGCGCGCCGATGGCGCGCGCCCTCTCTCTCAGTCTCCCCCAGAGGGGGAGAGGCCAGAGGGTTAGCCTCGAACACTAGTTGAGAACACCCTCGCTGCGGAGCGTCTCCATTTCCTGTCGAGAAAGGCCGATAAGGTCGCCGAAGACGTAGTCGACGTGCTCGCCGAACATCGGACCGTGCCGGGCGGGGCCGACGGGCGTCTCTGAGAGAACGAATGGCGGGCGCACCGGATGGGTGAGGCCGATCTTGGGGTGCTCGACTTCGAGGAAGGCGCCGCGCGCCGCGAGGTGGGGGTCGGCGAAGAGCGAGGCGGCGTCCTGCGACTCGGCGGCGGGGACGCCCGCCCTCTGCAGCCGGTCCGCGAGACCCGCGGCGTCTTGATCGCGAGTCCATGCGGCGATGCGGGCGTCGAGGTCGGCGCGGTTGCGCCGCCGCGACTCCATGTCGGCAAAGCTGGGGTCGGACTCCCAGCCTTCGTCGGCTTCGGCGCAGAGGGCGCGCCACTCGTCCTCGGTCGAGACGGCGATGCTGACCCACCGGTCGGCGCCACGGCAGGGGTAGCAGTCGTGGGGAGCCATGACGTCGTCCTCGTTGCCCCTGGGCGCGGGGACGTCGCCGGTCATGAAGTAGCCGAGCAGCGCGCTGCCAATGGTGGCGCTGATCACCTCGCGCGATGAAAAATCGACGTACTGGCCGCGCCCGGTGCGCCGGCGGTCGTAGAGGCCGATGAGCGCGGCGAGGGTGATGGACGTGCCCAGCCGCATGTCGATGGAGTCCCAGAGCTCGGTGGCGGGGCCGTCGCGGTAGCCGGTGATTCCGCCCAATCCCCCAAGTGCTCCAAAGGTCGTGGCGTAGCCGGGCATGGCGCGCTCGGGGCCCGTCTGCCCGGCGGTCGATGAGGAGACCATGACGAGGTCGGGGCGGGCCTGGCGCAGCGTCCCGTAGTCGAGGCCGAACTTGTCGAGGGTGCCGGGCCGGAAGTTCTCGACGGCGAGATCGCACAGGGAGACGAGGCGCAGCACCAGGGCCTTCGCCTTGGGCCGGCGGAGGTCGAGGCGAATGCTGAGCTTGCCCATGTGCATGTCGTTGAGATTCGGCGAGGCGTCGATGTCGTCGACTAGGGTGTAGTAGCCGCGGCGGGCGATGTCGAGGCTGCGGGCCGACTCGACCTTGATCACCTCGGCGCCGAGCAGGGAGAGATAGAGCGTGCTCAATGGCCCCGACGCCGCCCACGAGAAGTCGAGGACGCGCACGCCGGCCAGCGCCTGCTTCGGGGCCTTCGCGTTCGGACTATTCGTGTCAGCCATGTTCTTCAGATTGCGCCGGCGGCGCGGAGCGCGTCGAGGTCGCCGGGGGAGAGGCCCAGGCGGTCGCGGTAGACGAGGTCGTTGTGCTCGCCGAGGAGGGGAGCGGGGCGGGCCATCCGCCACGGCGTCGTGGGAAACCGGTAGGGCGCCGAAGGGTAGGGGAAGCGCCCGGCGGCGGGGTGGTCGGCCTCGACGAAGAAGTCGCGCGCCGCCATCTGGGGGTCCTCGGCGATCTCCTTGGCATCGTAGAACGGGCCGACGGGACAGCCGCCGGCGTAGCAGGCGTCGTAAATGGCGCGCTTGGTCTGCGACGCCGACCATTCGGCGATGATCGCGTTGCACTCCGCGCCGTTGCGGATGCGCTCGCCGCGCTCGGCGAAGCGGGGGTCGGCGGCGAGGTCGGGCCGTTCCATGATGTGGGCGAGGGCGGCCCAGTGGTTGTCCTCGGTGGGCCGCAGCACGACGTAGCCGTCGCTGGCGGGGAAAAGGCCGCCGAACTTGTAGAAGCGGTTGTCCCGCGTCGTGACCAAGCCCTCGGACTCGTAGGTCACCATCGTCACGCGGTTGAGCGACAGGTTCGCCTCCTGGCGCGACACATCGACGAGCTGCCCAACGCCGTGGATGTCGCGCGCGAGGAGGGCCGCCATGGTGGCGACCGCCGACGTCACGCCCGCGTCGCAGTCGCCGGCGTGGCCGCCGAGGCGGAGGGGCGGTGCGTCGGGGAAGCGCTCGCGGCCCAGGCCGCCGGGCAGGAGATAGCCCTCGCCGCCGGCCTGGCAGACGTTGAGCTCGTGGCCGGGGGCGTCGGCCTTCGGGCCGCTCGACCCGTAGGGCGTGACGGCGGTGACGACGAGCCGTTCGTTGCGGGCGTGCAACGTCTCGAAGTCGAGGCCGAGCGCGGCGGCCCGCGACGGGGCGAGGTCGTGGACAAAGACGTCGGCATCGTCGAGGAGTCGCAGCAGCACGTCGCGGCCTTCCGGAACGGCGGGGTCGAGCGTCACACCGAGCTTGCTGGTGTTGACGTAGAGGAAGAGGCTGCTCGTCTCCGGGTCGGGCTCGCCGCCGGCGAAGGGACCGTAGGCGCGGGCGGTGTCGCCCGACGGCGGCTCGATCTTGATCGTCTCGGCGCCCATGTCGGCGAGGAGCTTGGCGCAGTACGGCCCCGCGACGAACGAGGCGTACTCGACGATCTTGACGTCGTGCAGGGCGGAGGGCGGCATGGTTACGCGACAGGGAAGAAACGGCGGCGCCAGTATAGCAGCGGCTCCCTGGACGTCGGCGCACCCCTCCTCCCCACCCCTCCGACGCGCCTGGCGGCGCGTGCCCTCTTTCAGTTTCCCCCAGAGGGGGAAAGGCTTAAGGCGCCGCTCCCCCTTCGGAGACCCTTGCATACCTTGGGCCTATCCCCGCGAGGCCGTTCGGGGGATCGGAACGGGCGATTCGTGGATCGCCCCTACAGGGATGATCCCCTGCCACCGTCAAGGGTTGTGCAAAGGTCTCCCGGGGGGAGAAGACGCAACACCCCCCGGCGCGGCGAGCGCCCAGAGGCCGATCAACGAGGCCCAGATGAGGGTGGCGAAGCCGACGTGGAGGATGCGCAGGCTATCGGGGAAGGTGGTGACGACGGCCACGATCCCTGCGGCCCCCTGTGCCACGACGAGGACCACCAACGCCGCGCTCAGGCCGGCGGCCAAGGGCGGGCCGCCCGAGCGCCGCACGGCGAAGGCGACGACGACCGCCGTGATGAACAGCACGATGCCCAGGGCGCGGTGGAAGGTGTGGAGCCACGTGGCCATCGTTGTCGAGTCGGCGGTGCAGAAGGGGATGTTGAGGCAGCCGGGGCCGGTCTGCGTGGCCACGGTGGAGCCGCCGACCATGATCGCACCGGCGGCGACGAGCACGGCGGCGCGGGCAGGGAGATCGAACGCCGAAGCGCCGCCGTTTCCCGTCAGGATCCGAAGGCCGGAGGCGGTGAGCAGCGCGAGGATCGTCATCGCCATCGTCAGGTGCACCATGATGATGAACTGGGGAAGCTCGGCGAGCACCGCGACCCCGCCGATGATCGCTTGGATGAGGATGAGGACCGCCGCCGAGAGGAGGAAGAGGGCCGGCGCGCCTATCTCGGCGCGGCGCGGGAAGGCGAGCGCGGCGGCGGCGAAGACCGCGAGCATGGTGAGCCCCGCGTAGACGCGGTGCCCGAACTCGATGGCCGCCGCCGTGTCGCCGGGGGTGATCCCGCCCTGGCAGAGCGGCCAGTCGGGGCAGCCCAGCCCCGATCCCGACACCCGCACCCACGAGCCGTAGGTGACGAGCCCGGCGGTCATGAGCGCGGCGGCCAGGGCGAGGATGCCGATGGAGCGCGGCGTCACCACGCCGAGGCGCGGGAGAGCGAAGGGGGTCGCGGCGGCCATGCCTACGCCGCGCTATCGATGATGATGAAGCCGAACAGCAGCGCGAGGTAGAGCAGCGAGTAGAGGTAGAGGACGCGCGCGGACTTCACCGTCAGCTCCTTGCGGAACCGGAGCGCGAGCGCAAGGAAGACGGCGCCGAGGCCGAGCGCGCCCCCGAAGTAGATCCACTCCAGACCTTCGACGGTGAAAAAGAGCGCCGAGAGCGCGACCAGCGTCAGGCTGTGCAGCAGGATCTGCCGCGCCGTCTCTTCCACGCCGTGGACGACGGGCAGCATGGGCACGCCAGCGCGTGCGTAGTCGTTCCGCAGCAGCACGGCGAGTGCCCAGAAGTGCGGCGGCGTCCAGAAGAAGACGATGGCGAACATGTAGAGCGCCGCGAGGGAGAGGTCGCCGGTGATGGCGGCCCATCCCACGAGCGGAGGAATGGCGCCTGCCGCCCCGCCGATGACGATGTTCTGCGTCGTCGACCGCTTCAGCCAGTTGGTATAGACGGCGACGTAGAAGATGGTCGCGGCCAGGGTGAGCGACGCCGCCAGCAGGTTCACCCACGAGCTCAGTACCATGAAGGCGATCACGTTGAGCGCCGCGCCGAAGTAGAGCGCGTGGCGCGGGTCGATCCGCTGGTCGGGGAGAGGCCGCGTGCTCGTCCGCACCATTCGCTCGTCGATGTCGCGGTCCCAGTACTGGTTCAACGCGTTGGCCCCGCCGGCGGCGAGACCGCCGCCGAAGAGCACGAGCAGCACGGTCGAAAGGGGCGGGGAGCCCTCCGCCGCGAGGAACATCGCGCCGGTCGCGGTGAGGACCAGCAGGAGGATGATCTTCGGCTTGGTGAGCGCGACGTAGTCCCGCGTCAATGCCCAGAGGTTCCGGCGCGAGAGCGCCGGCGCTTGGGCGATGGTGGAGGCGGGCTGGATCATGACGGACGTCGCCGCGGACTCCTTCGAGAACGGGGGCCGAAAAACCTTGCGAATTGTATCACAATCCCACGGTGCGGAAGCCCCTTCCAGTGCCCGAGTTGAAGGGCGGACACCGCGCCGCGGAAGCACCTATAATGGGCCCCAGCCGAGCGGCGAGCGCCGCGGGCGCTCACAGGAGGAACGCCATGGTCGTCGCGGAAAGACTGCGTGTACTGGACCCGGTGGGTGACCTCAAGCTCTTCGACATCGACCCCGCGCCCCGCCTGGAGCGGCTCGACGGCGCGGTGATCGGCCTCTACAGCAACGGCAAGCTCAACGCCGACGAGCTGCTCGACCTCGTGCAGGACGAGCTCGCCGAGCGGCACGAGATCAAGGAGTTCGTCCGGGGGCGCTACAACGCCGGCCGCGTCTACAAGCGCGACCAGTGGCAGGACATCGAGCGCTGCGACGCCATCATCCTCACCCACGGGGACTGAGGGGGCTGCAGTTCGAGCGGTCTGCTCAACCAAGCGGAACTCGAAAAGTACGGCATTCCCGCCATGCTCATCGGCACCGACAAGTTCCTCGACGCCTGCCGGGCAATGGCCCGCATCAGCGGCATCCCCGAAATCAGGTGGGCCGTGGTGCCGCACCCCCTCGGCAGCGCCCCGCCGGACATCCTCAAGGAGCGCGCCGTCTCCGCCGTCGATCAGTTCGAGGAGATCATCCTCGCGCGGTAGGCGTTCCTCGACGGCCGCCGGTGGTTCGTGAGGGGCTGCTCATCTCAATCTTTTCCCGCGGAGAGAAGAGGTAAGACCTCTCGCCCCACCTCCGTCGCGCCTGCGGCGCGTGCCCTCTCCCATGTCTCCCCCAGAGGGGAGAGGCTCAAGGCGCCACAGAGGGGGAAGACCCTGCCCGGCGGCAGTTTGGGTAAGGGCTGCCAAGGCGAGAGGTTCTGTGGCACACTCTAGCGCGCCGCCGCACGCCGGCGGCGCTGAGCGTAGAGGAGGACCGCACCGTGGACGCTTCACTGTTGCAACTTGAAGGCAAGTCGGCGCTCGTCGTGGGTGGCGGACAGGGCATGGGCGAGAGCACCGCGAAATTCCTGGCCCGCGCCGGCTGCGGCGTCGCGATCGCCGACCTGGTCAAGGAGCGGGCCGACCGCGTCGCCGCGGCCGTCGCCGACCTCGGCCAGCCCTCTACGTCCATCGTCGGCGACGTGCTCGACGACGCCCAGGCGAAGGAAATCGTCGAGCGCGCCGAGCGTGAGCTTGGCGGCCTCGACGCCCTCGTGACCATCGTCGGCCAGGCGTCGTGGAATCCCATCCTCGACATGACGCCGGAGCAGTGGGACCGCGACCACCGCATGAACCTGCGCCACTTCTTTTTCACGGCGCGGGAAGTCGCCCGCTCGCTGATCGCGCGCGGCAAGCCCGGCGCCATGGTCTGCATCGCCTCGGTGAGCGGCATACAGTCCGCCCCCAATCACGCTTCCTACGGCGCGGCGAAGGCCGGCCTGATGAACCTGGTGCGCACCATGGCCGTGGAGTGGTCGCCCCACAACATCCGGGTCAACGCCATCGCCCCGGGGAGCATCATCACCCCGCGCATCCCGGAGACCCCGGAGATGATGGAGCGCACCCGGCAGGGACTTATCCCCGCCAAGCGCCGGGGCACCACCGACGAGATCGGCAAGGCGGCGCTCTTCCTCGTCTCCGACCTGGCGAGCTACGTCACCGGCCACACGCTTCCGGTCGACGGCGGCTGGATGGCGGCCTTCCTCTCCGGCATTCCCCACGTCCCGTCCGAGGGCATCCTCGACGCCACCACCGACGCCCGCTAGGCCGGAGGTATTGCGCGGGTGACGGCGAGCGAGTCGCCGAAGGTGGGCATGAAGGTGGCGTGGTAGGGTTCCGGCCCACCGGCCACGACGAGCAGTATGTCTTCGGCCCGGCGCACCGGCCGCACCACCCCGTCGGTGATGACGTCGGCGATCCGCTCGCGGCGCACCATCTCGGCGGGAAGGTCCGATTCCGGGAAGCCGCACCGCTCGTAGAGGTAGCGCTTCGCGTCGAGCTTGCTCATCCCCTGGCCGGCGCAGAGGCCAGCGTGCCCCGCGGACATGAGCAGCACGGGCTCGCCCTTCCCCAGCATGGCATTGTTCGTCGCCATCACGCTCATAGCGTCGGCCATCATGTTGAGCATGTCGTCGATGTGGATGAACGACGAGGTGAGGATGTTGAGCGTGCCGTTGACGCTTACCACGGTCACCGTGCTCCGGGCGGCGTCGAAGCCACGCTCGACGTGCAGCGGGTCCCAGGGACTGTGCTCCTCGTCCTCGCCGAAGCACAGGGTGTACTTGCCGGGGAAGCCGTGCGTGGCCTTGTCGACCTCGCCGGGGAGACCGCCGCCGATGTTGGTCAGGATGAGACGGACGGCGCGTCCGAGGACGGCGTTGGCGCGGCGTCCGGGGCCGAGGCAGTTGCGGCCGGTGTTGACATCGAGCTCGCCGCGGACGGGGCCGTTCAGGATGAGGGCCACGCCGCAGGGGTTCGTGGTGGCCTGCACGCTGTCGAGGTTGAAGGGGAGATCGGTCATCGCCTCGACGGCGGCGATGAGGACGCGCATGTGCTCGGGGCGGCACCCCGCCATGACCCCATTGATCGCCACCTTCTCGATGGTGGCCTCACCCTGGGCCGGGCCCACGCGAGCTACGACGTCGCCGGCGTCACGGCCCACTGCCTCGATCATGCGGCGGACGCGATCCTCGGTGGGCGGCACAATGGGCAGCCCGTCGGTGGCGCCGCGTTGGTAGAGCGCGTCGTCGGCCGCTTCAAGGCTCGGCTCGACGTCGATGACGCCGGACTCGAGCGAAGCGTCGGAGGCCATGGCTAGCCCTCGGCCAGCTTCTCGGTGATCTCCGGGAAGGTGCGCTCACTGAGTTCACCGAGGCGATCGTCGCTCATCTCCTCGATGTCGCTGGGGAGCACCACCATGGGGAAGCTGGCCTTGCCCCGCGACCTCGCCAGCGACGTGGCCAGGTTCTCGAAGCGCTCGCTGACAACCACCACGGCGGGGACGCCGCTCTCGTCGAGGGTGATCGCGTCGTGGACACTCCACGTCGTGCACGAGCCTCAGTGGCCGATGCCGACGACGACGGCGTCACACCGCCGCGCCAGCTCCTCCATGGTGTCCTGGGGCGTGCCGCTGGAGGCGGAGGGGTTGGGGCGGATGACGGCCTCGCGGGCCTCGAACTTCTCCACCGCGAGCTCGGCGTAGCTCCTGGTGATGGCGTCGAAGCTGCGCCAGCCGTTGCTCAGCAGGCCGACGACGGACCCCGCGACGGTGGAGATGCGGGGCGCGGCCTCGCCGCCGGCGGTCGGCGGCTTGGCGACGGGATCGAGGATGCGGAGTCGTTTGGCGGGCATGGACTCTTCGGGCCAGGCCTTCCCCTTTGAACCAGGAGTATAGGCCGGGCCGTTCCGGCGTCAAGGCGGTAGGCTAGTCGAACGCGGCGTTGGTGACGTGGAGCCGGGGACGGCGCGGGCCCTGCTTGAAGAAGGGGTCGAAGAGCGCCCGCACCTTGGCGGCCGACCTTGCTTCGTAGCCGAGGCGGTGCTCCAGCGAGTCCCACAGGCCCAGGACGCCGCCGCGCGCCGTCTCGTCGTCGGCCCAGAACGCGGCGAGGCCCTTGAAACCGGGGTTGGTGCGCAGCTCGGCGAGAGCGGCGTCCCAGATGCCGGCGCACGCCCGCTCCCACTCCTGCCGCGAAGCGAACCGCGTCTCTTCGAGGAACATCGCCACGACGTCGCCTGCCTGCATCTCGCGCCTCCCGCCGGCTCGAAGCCGCGCCCCAGTGTAGCCCCGGCCGGGGCGGCCCGCCTCAGCCTGGCCTGCACTCGGCGGTGGTACAATGGCGCTCCTTGGGCCTGTGGCGCAGTTGGGAGCGCGTCTCAATGGCATTGAGAAGGTCGGGGGTTCGAATCCCCCCAGGTCCACCAGCAGCCCTTCGCTGCGATCGCAGACACCGTTGACTCTTCTCCGACGGTCCGTCGCCGAGGCTTGTTAAGTTAGCCCGATCGTTATGCGGAAATCGAATCGAGTGCAAAAGTGAAGAAGTACATTCTGTTTGACCATGATGGGGTTTTGGTGGATACAGAACATTGGTATTACCTAGCAAACAAACGGGCGCTGGCATCCCTCGGGATTGATCTCCCACGAGACGCATACTTGGCGAATATGGCCGAAGGGGTCTCTGCGTGGGATGCGGCGCGAGTTTCAGGAATATCCGAATCTGAATTCAGACGTGGCCGAGAACTAAGAAACCGGTACTACCAGGAATACCTGATGACCGAAGACATCGAGATCGAGGGTGTCTTGGAAACGCTAGACGTACTCGCAGGTGAGTACAGGATGGGCATAATCACTACCTCCAAGCGGCCTGATTTCGCCTTGGTACACGAAAGGCGATCCATCCTGGACCATGTGGAATTCTATTTGACTCGGGAGGACTACGATCGGGCTAAACCACATCCCGAGCCCTATTTGAAAGGACTCCAACGCTTTGGTGCCGCTGCCGCTGAAACGGTGGTTGTTGAAGATTCGGCGAGAGGGTTGAAGTCGGCAATCGCGGCGGGCATTGACTGCATCGTGGTTGCAAACGAGTTCACTGCAGCTCACGATTTGTCCAAAGCAACCGCTAGGGTCGCTACGTTTCGGGAATTGCCATCCACCATAAAGGGCTTAACCGTCCGGCCCCAAACTGCCTGGAGGCACGTATGACTACACCCGATGCGGACCGTAAGCCTCGCTCCCACACCGTTAGAGCGGACGCCGTGCTCCTCGGCGGCATGAAGAAGCAGGCGCAGGCCCGGGGCTTCACCATCATGTGTGACGAAGGGCCGCCTATGGGCGAGAACACCGCTCCCGCGCCGATGACCTATTTTGCCGTCTCCATCCTGTTCTGAGAGATGACGCAGCTTGAGCGGTACGCTCACATGATGAAGGTTGACCTGGGGCAGGTGAAGGCGAGCATCGCCTACTCCCTGTCCAGCGAGGGCTCAGTGCTCGCCCAGACGATCCGGGCCAAGGCCGACAAGATCGCCATCCACTTCGACGTTGAGTCTACCGAGAGCCCGGAACGGGTGGCCGGCGTCATGCGCAACGCCCGCAACGGTTGCTACGCCCGCCAATCCATTGGCCGGCCTGAAATCTTCGAGGACACGATCAACCTCAACGGCGAACCCTTCGACATGGATGACTACCCTCCGCCGGCCCGCGAGTGACGGTAACCGGGTAAGAGAGGGGCGACGGGCGGCAGCAATCGAGGCATAGGGCAAGCACTTCCGCATACTGATTTTGGTTCGAGGGCCAACGTCCGCAACGGAGCCTCTTGAAGATGGCACCGGCTGCCGTCAGAATAGCCCGGTCATCCACAGGCTATTATTGAGACTGGGTGAACGATTGGGCCGCCAACCGATACACGGCGCAAGGAGAATGTCATGACTGTTACCGATGACCTGCTGGCGAATAACGCCCGCTATGCGGAGAGCTTCGACAAGGGCGACTTGCCCCTCCCGCCGGGGCTCGGCCTCGCGGTCGTAGCGTGCATGGACGCCCGCCTCGACACGCACCGCTTGTTGGGGATCAGCGAAGGCGACGCGCACGTGATCCGGAACGCCGGCGGCGTGGTGACGGACGATGCCATCCGGTCACTGACGATCTCGCAGCGGCTGCTGGGCACGACCTCGATCATCCTCATCCACCACACCGACTGCGGCATGGTGACCTTCCGCGACGACGACGTGAAGGACGCGATCGTGGCCGACACGGGCCTGCGCCCGACCTTCGCGATGGAGGCATTCCCCGACGTGGACGAGGACGTGCGGCAGTCGATCGGGCGAATCCAGGCGAGCCCCTTCATTCCCAACAAGGGCGACGTGCGCGGCTTCGTCTACGACTGCGCGACGGGGAAGCTGAACGAGGTCGCCTAGGCCCAGCCGGCCAGCTATCTCTGAGGGCTATTCCTCTACCGGGAACAGTACGACCCGCACGTAGCGATCGTCGGTCAGGTAGCGCTGCGCCGCGGCGGCGACTTGCTCCAGCGTCAACGCCTCTAACCGATCGTCGAAGGCGAAGATCTCGGTAAAGGGCTCGCCGCGCTGGACCGCAGCCTGGATCTGGCTGAGCCAGAATCCGTTGTCGCGCAACTGTTCCTGCCGAGAGGTGCGCAGCAGCTCCTTGACCGTGTCCAGGTAGTCTTGCTCGCCCCCATCCTGGAGCCAGTCCACTTCCGCGAGGATCGCGGCGAAGAGCTCCTCGGTGCGTGAGGGGTCGCTGCCGAAGATGATGGCGACGAGGTACTCGGGGTCGGGCAGGCGGGAGCCCCGTGCGCTCACGCTGATGCTATAGGTGCCGCCCAGTTCCTCTCGCACTCGCTCGCGCAGACGGATGCCGAGCACCTCACCGAGCACGGTAAGGGTCAGCGCCTCCTCGCGGCTCCACTCCATGTCTCCCGCGAACACCAGCACGGTGTTGCTGCGCGGTTCCGTGCCGCTGCGGACGACATGGTCCTCCAGTCCCATCGGCGGGTCGATTCCGATGTCCCGCCACTGCTCGGTGCGGCCCGTGGTCGGCAGGCTGGCCAGATAGGTGGCAGTCAACGAGCGGAGGGTTTCCCAGTCGAAGGCGCCGACGAAGACGAAGGTCGCGTCGCCCAAGTCGGCGAAACGGTCGTCGTATACCGCATCGATGCGCTCTTGGCTGAGCTCCGTTAGAAGGTCGACCGTCAGGGGCCGGCCACGGAAGTGGCCCTGGCTGAGGATGGAATTCGCGGTGTCGAAGAGCCGCGCGTCCGGCTGAGCGGCGCGAGTCTCGGCGACGCTGCGCAGCCTTGCCTCGTACCTCGAGAAGACGGCAGGGTCGAGGCGAGGCTCGGTTGCATAGAGCGCGATCAGTTGGAAGAGGGTCTCCAGATCTTCGGGTGAGGCGTTGCCGCTCAGGCCTTCGAACAGCTCCCCGATGTACGGGGAAACCGAGACTCTTTTGCCTGCGAGGAGCTTTTCGAGGGCCACACTGTCGTGCAGGCCGACGCCGCTTCCTGACACTACGTCGGCGGCGTACAGGGCAGAGACGTAGTCTTCGTCCGCGATCAGGGAATGCCCGCCGGGGCTGAATGCCTGGAACAGCACCTGGTCATTGCGGAAGTCGGTCTGCTTGGCGATCACGGTAATGCCGTTGGAGAGCGTCCATCTCTGCGCGTCGATGGACTCAATTCGCTCTTCGGCGGTGATGCTTCCTGGGGTCGGAAGTGTTGGGAGGAGCGGGACGTCGCCGAGCACGTCTTCGTAGGGAGCCACCTCCAGTGTCGGGGCCGCCGCGAGCTGCGCCAGCGCCGCCGTCGACAAGTCGACGTCCGTGCTCGCCTCAGTCTCCTGGGGCCGGACAATCAGGAGCGCGGTATCTTCGGGGTCGGTCCACGAATCCACCACGTCGCTGAAGTCGGCCAACGAGATTTGCGGCACGAGTTCCTGGTACAGCTCCCATTCGGCCTCGATGCCGGGGACCGTCCCCCCGCTGAGGAAGTGGTCCGCGTACAACTGGACCAGGCCCGACGAAGGCCTCTGGTCTCGCTGCTTGTACGAGCTCTCCACCGAACGCAAGAGGTTGACTTTCTCGCGGGCGAGTTCGGAGTCGGTGAACCCATGCTGGCGAACGCGCTGCAATTCTTCTACTACGGCCGCCAAACCCTGCTCGATGCCGCCATCCTCCACCCATCCCGAGAACGTTGCGATATCGAGTGTTTGCACATATGGCGAACGTCCGGCTTGCGCCCCCAGGTAGGGAGGTTCGGCGGCTTGGCCTCGCTCGAACAGGCGCGCGTTGAGCATCATGAACGCGAGACGCTCCACCGCCGCGCGCCGGAATGCCTTGAGGTCCTGAACGCTTTGGGGTTCGAGCTTTCGGATGAGGACAAACTGGGTGCCGGGCGACTCGGCATCAGTAAAGACGGCGATATCCGGTTCCTCGTGCCGAGGCACGCCGAAGGCGGGGCGATCGGTGGGTGATGCTGCGGCGGCGCGTTCCTGGATTGCCTCTCCCTCAGGCGGCGGTGCAAAGTGCTGTTTGACCTTTGCCTCGATGTCCGCAGTGTCGAAGTGGCCGACGGCGACGATTGCCATGAGGTCGGGCCGATACCAACGCTCGTAGTAGTCCCTCAAGCGCTGACCCGGCGCGCTCTCGACGATCTCCGGTAGACCGATGGGGGCCCGTTCGGCGTAGCGGGAGGAGCCGAAGAGCAGCCGGAGCAGGGTGTCCTGCAGGCGCGAGTTGAATCCCTGTCCGAGCCGCCACTCTTCCAGGACGACCCCGCGCTCCAGTTCAACCTCTTCGGGATCGAAGGCGATTGCGTAGGCCCAGTCGCTGAGAATCTGAAATGCCGTCTCGGTAATTTCGGGGTCGTCGGTCGGAATCTCCAGCCAATACATGGTGTTATCGAAGCTGGTATAGGCGTTCAGGTGCGCGCCGAAGGTGCTGCCGATCGATTCAAGGTATTCGACGATCTCTTGTTTGGCGAAGCGCTCGGTGCCGTTGAACGCCATGTGCTCGACGAAGTGCGCCAGCCCTTGCTGGTCGTCCTCCTCGAGGACCGAGCCGGCCTTCACGACCAGCGCTATTTGGGCCCTGTCGCGAGGCTCTTCGTTGTGCCTGATGTAGTAGCTGAGGCCGTTGCTCAGGGTGCCGCGGACAACCGAGGGGTCGAAGGCGAGGGGAGTGGCGGGCTCCGGGGTGGCCGTAGTCGTAGGGGTAGGCGTCGGAGCGGCCGTGGGTACCGGAGTTGCGGTGGGCGCCGCCGTAGCGGTGGGCGTCGGAGCGGCCGTGGGTACCGGAATTGCGGTGGGCGCCGCCGTAGCCGTGGGCGTCGGAGCGGCCGTGGGTACCGGAGTTGCGGTGGGCGCTGGCGGAGGAAGGGTGGCGGTGGGTCCAGGGGTGGGCGGGCGTTCGGCCTCGCACGCCAGGAACACCGCTAAAGCCAGGGCAATAACAATCAGCGGGATGCCGATAGGAATAAGGGATGTGTTCGGCTTCGCGCTCATGAACCTCATGGCCGGCGATTGATGCTAGTGCCCAT
>DAOUKH010000046.1:0-94162 GCA_034421515.1 Dehalococcoidia bacterium | reverse complement strand
TTCATCTATGAGTACACCGCGGCCTCGGCTCCCGGCAATGTGGGCGAGCTTGAGGACCGTGGCATGCTCCAGCCCGATCCCCGATTCGGGCTCCCCCGCGCCGCCGTGGAGAGCATCGAGACGATGTTCCGCCGCCTGGAGTCGCGCCGCGATGGGGACCCGCAGGAGCTGAAGGAAGAGCTCGACCGATGGGGCGTCTTCGACCGGTACGAAGACCGCTTCCTCGCCCTCTTCCGCCGCCGCTTCTTCTAGTAGGGGAGCGCGCTTCCGCCGCTACGCCTCGACGGGGCGCAGCACGTGGCGGCCCCGCTCATTGAGCTCCAGGTAGCCGGCCTTGTGCTCGATCTCGTGGTCGAAGAGGACCAGCCACTGCTCGTCGTAGGCCCGCGTCAGGAGGTCGCGCTTCGCGTTCAGCGTGTCGATGGGGTAGAGGTCGAAGCTCTGGGCGTAGGGCATGGGCAGGTGAGCGGCGGAGGGGATGAGGTCGCCGAAGAAGCATGCCTTCCGGCCTTCGACTTCGAGGAGGACGATCTGGTGCCCCGCGGTATGACCGCCGGTGAGCTTGCAGTGGACGCCGGGGACGATTTCGGTGTCGCCGTCGAGGAGCTCAAGCTGGCGGTTTCCTTCGAGGGGAGCGAGGTCGGCCTCGAAGTAGCCCGCGCCGTTGCGCTCGTTGGGGTGGGTGGCCTCCTCCCAGTCGGCCCGCTGCGCGAGGTACTGGGCGTTGGGGAAGGTCGTGGCGAGCGCGCCGGTGGGAGTCGTGTAGGTGGCGCCGCCGGCGTGGTCGAAGTGCAGGTGGCTGAAGACGACGTAGTCGACGTCGGCGGGTTCGAGACCGTGGCCGCGCAACTCGTCGAGGAGCCGTCCGGCCTTCATGACGAACTGGTTCTGGAGCTTCTCGGGGTGCTTCAGACCGAGGCCGGTGTCGACGACGATGTTCTTGCCCCCGGCGCGGATGAGGGGGCAGTTGATGTCGAGGGTGACGCGGTTGCGCTCGTCGGGGGGCGCTCCCCGCTCCCAGAGGACACGGGGCACGACGCCGAAGTAGGCGCCGCCGTCGATCCGCATCGAGCCGTCGATCAGGAAGTCGAATTGAAGATCGCCGATGCGCATGGTGCCCCTCCCGCCTCTGCTCCCATTATAGGAGCGCGTTGCGCGATCCGCCGCGGGAAACACGTTCCCAACCCCGCCCGCAGGCTCGAACGGCCTGCCACGGTCTCCCTAGACGGCCGTCTTGCCCGGGCGCGCTCCGAGCAAGACGGCCTAGGGGCCGATCCGGCGTCTTCCGCCCATGCACTGTTAGAGGCACAGTGCCTTCGCCCCCTCTAAGGGCGGACTGGCGGCCGGTGGACCGCCATTGTGGGCTTGGGCCCGCGAGAACATGCGTTCTCTACCGTTAGACTACCAGCGGCGTCGTGGGGCGTCAAAGGGTGTGTGTCACACTGGCCGCAAAAGGAGTGGAGGTGCGGGCGAGTAGGGAGCAGCCCTGCGGGCGCTCGCGCGCCTGACGGCGCGGGCCCTCTCTCAAATCTCCCCCAGAGGGGGAGAGGCAGGAGGGCAGAAGACCCCGCCCGCACCCCTGGGCAACCACGAGGGTTGCCCCTACATGGGACGGTCTCCTGCCAACGTCGCGGGTTGTGCAAAGGTCTCCAGCGGGAGAGGGGGAGGACCGCCCCGCCGTGCCCGCCCTCAGTCCCTCCCAGAGGGGGGGAGGTTTAAGTGGGAGAGGGTGGGGCCGAGCGCGGCGGGACGGTCGGTCAGAAGGTGTCGGCGTCGTCGTCGAACCACTTGCGGATGAGGTTGTTGAGGGAGCCGTCCGCCTTCATGGAGCTTATGGCTTCGTCGAGCTTGCCCTTCAGGTCCGTGTCGTCCTCGCGGATGCCGATGCCGATGCCGGAGTCGAGCGGCACGTCGGGACCGACGACGACCAGCCTGTCGCCATGCTCGGCGATGACCGTGTGAGCGAACTCGCGGTCGACGAGGGCCGCGTCCACCTCGCCGCTGAGGACGGCCTCGATCAACTCTCCGACCAATTCGTATTCGACGAACGTTGCGCCGGAAGCGGAGAGATAGTCGGCATGGATGGTGGCCACCTGGGCCGCGATGGTGCCGCTGACCACTTCGTCACCAGCGCCCGCCACGGCGAAATAGACGGACGGAATTGGCGGGATGTACGGCTGCGTGAAGTCGATGACCTCGTCCCGCTCGGCGGTGATGCTCATGCCGGCGATGATGGTGTCGTACCTGCCGTCCATCAGGTTGGAGATGATGGTCTCCCAGCTGTTGGTCACCCACTCGCAGTCCAGGCCGGCGCGGCGGCACAGCTCGTCGCCCAGCTCGCGCTCGAAGCCGTCGACCTCGCCCTGATCGTTGATGAAGTTGTAGGGAGGATAGGCGCCCTCGGTTCCCATCCGGACGGTGCCGTCACCGACGCACGAGGTCAGGAGGACAATCACGGCGGCCAATGCCGCCACGGCCAGGACAGGTCGCCACACGTTCAATCCCTTACACGCCATTGCCAAACGGGCCATCGCGTCACCGCCCCCAACTCGGATGGCGAGATTCTACCCTACCGGCGGGGCGCTACGGGTCGCGGCCTTGTTCGCCGCGTCCCCACATCGGGTGGCGGAACGACGGATTTCCCCCCGTATGCCACGAGCGTTGCACCGGCGCCGCCGGCGTCGTCTCGGCCTCCGCCAACTCCGCCACTGGTGCAGGAGCCTGTTTCCGCACCGGCCGGCTCGACGCCAGCGCGTTCAAATGGTGCGCCAAGTCGAGAAGGGCCGCCAGATTGTGCACCGGCAGCAGATCGTCGATGTACGGGGTCGCGGCCCGCATCCCCTGAGTCAGCGGCTCGTATTCCGCGCTTCCCGCCAGCGGATTCAGCCAAATCAGGCGCCGGCAGCTCCGCCGCAACCGCGCCATCTCGTCGCTCAGCGCGTCGGGATCGCCGCGGTCCCAGCCGTCGGAGACGATGAGGACGATGGAGCCCCAGCCCAACGTCCGGCGCGCCCACTTGAAGTTGAACTCCTTCAGCGCCGCCCCGATGCGCGTCCCGCCCGACCAGTCGGGCACCGCCTTGGCGACGTCGGCGACGGCCTGGTCGATGTCCCGCCGCCCCAACTGCTTGGTCACGCGGGTGAGCCGCGTCGCAAAGAGGAAGGCCTCGACGTGGTTCTCCAACCCGCCGTAGAGGCTGTGGATGAAGTGGAGCAGCATCCGCGTGTAGCGCTCCATCGAGCCGCTGACGTCGCATATCACGACGAGCCGGCGCGGCTTCTCCTTCCTCCGCCGGCGCTTCAGGTGGAGGAGCTCGCCACTGGACTGCGCGCTCTCCCGCAACGTCCGGCGCAGGTCGAGCCACGGGCCCCTGCCCCGCTCTTTGCGCCGCGCGCGCCGGACGCCGGGGTTCCAGTCCAGTGAAGCCAGGAAAAGCCTGGCCTGCGCCATCTCACCCGGCGTGAACTCGGCGAAGTCCTTCTGGCGCAGCACCTCGCGTACGCTGAACGTCTGTGTCAGGTCGATCCGATCGTAGCTCTCGTCGGAATCCGGGCTTTCCGCGCCGCCGTCTGCTTGCTGTCCCGGCGGAGGCGGCCCGGCCTCGACTCTCCGGTAGCGGCGCTGCTCGCCCATCGACCGCAGGTCGAGCGACGACATGCGGTCCTTACGTTGACGCCAGAAGACGTCGAAGGCCTCGTCGAAGACGGGAAGATCTTCCCTGCGGTGGACCAATAGGGTGCGCAGCGCCGACCGGACGTCGGCCTTCCGGGAGACCCCGATTTCCTCCAGCACGCGGATTGCGTCGAGCATCCGCCCTGAGTGGACGTCGAGGCCGAGTCGCCGCAGGAGGCGGCCGAAGAGCAGGAGATTGTGGAGGAGGTGGCCGGCTTCGCCGCTAGCCACGCCGGCCCCCGCGCCGGGTCCCGCGGTGCAGCGCGCGGTTCAGAATCGCGCGGGTCTGCTCGCCGCGCACCGTCTCGACGTCCTCGCGGTACTTGAGCATGACGCCGAGTGTGTCGTCGATGACCGACGGGCTGAGCTCGCGCTCGTTCAGGCTCACCAAGGCCGCCGTCCAGTCGAGCGTCTCCGCGACGCCGGGCACCTTGTACAGCTCCGTTCCCCGCAGCTCTTGGACGAAGGCGGTGACCTGCTCCGCCAGCTTCTGCTCGGCCTCGGGGACCTTGCTGCGGACGATCTGCATTTCCTTCTGGAGGTCTGGGTAGTCGATCCAGTAGTAAAGACAGCGGCGCTTCAGCGCGTCGTGTATTTCGCGCGTCCGGTTCGAGGTGATCACGACGATTGGCGGCTCGTCCGCCTTGTAGGTGCCGACCTCCGGTACCGTGATCTGGAAGTCGGCGAGCATCTCCAGGAGGTAGCCTTCGAACTCTTCGTCGGCGCGGTCGAGCTCGTCTATCAGCAGCACCGTCGGGCCCGAGCCCTCAAGGGCCTGCAAGAGAGGACGCTTGATGAGGAAGTCCTCGCTGAAGAGCTCCTGCTCCGCGTCCTTCCGGTCGACGCCGCCCTCGGCTTCGAGCAGCCTAATGTGCAGCAGCTGGCGGGAGTAGTTCCACTCGTAGACCGCCTGGGTGACGTCCAGACCCTCGTAGCATTGGAGCCGGATCAGGCGAGCCCCGAGCGCGGAAGCGAGGGCGCGCGCGACTTCCGTCTTCCCTACGCCGGCCTCGCCTTCGAGGAAGAGCGGACGCCGCAGCCGCAGCGCGAGGTAGATCGACATCGCCAAGGCGCGGTCGGCGACGTACAGCTCCTTCTGCAGCGTCGCCTGCAGCGCGTCGACGGACGCGGGCATGGAGGCGGCGGTCGTTTGCGTCAAGGTCAGCGACCTTCGTCTGGGGGAGTTCTTAGCCCGCCCGCGCGGCGGCGGCCGCGATGGCGCGGCGCACGTAGACCTCGGCCATCGCCCTCCGGTAGTCCGCCGAGGCGAAGATGTCGCTCATCGAGTCGCCGCCGAGATCGTTCTCCACCGCCGCTGCCGCCGCGTCGAGCGCCGCATCGCCCAGGTCCGACCCCACCAGCGCCTCCTCGACGGACGACGCTCGTACCGGCGTCGCCTCGACGCCACCGACGACGACGCTCGCCGAGGAGCAGCTGCCCCCGTCGACGGACACGATGGCCGCCGCCCCGACCACCGCGTAGCGCGAGGCGGGGTGCGGGAACTTGACGTAAGCCGAGCCGGAGCCGGCAGGAACGCCGGGGACCGACACGTTGGTCAGGATCTCGTTCTCTTCCAGGACGTTCTCCAACAGGCCCGTCGCGAAGTCGGACGCGGCGATGCTGCGCTCGCCGCCGGGGCCGGTGACGTTGAACGTCGCGCCCAACGCCTGCAGCGCCGTCGGCGGATCGGACGCGGGGTCGCCGTGGGTGACGTTTCCTCCGATGGTGCCGCGGTTGCGGACGGCGGGGTCTCCCACCACGCCCGCCGCCTCGGCGAGGAGCGGCGCGCGCTCCCGCACCAGGGCGGACGACGCGATCTCCGCGTGCGTGGTCAATGCGCCGATGGACAGTCCGTCGCCGTCGGCGGTGACCCCCTTCAAGGCATCGATGTGCCCGATGTCGACGAGCACCACAGGCCCGGCGAGCCGCAGCTTCATCAACGGGATGAGGCTATGCCCGCCGGCTAGGAGCTTGGCGCCCTCGTTGCCGGCGAGCGCCTGCACCGCCTCGGCTACCGAACTGGCGCGATGGTAGGTTGTCTGTGCCGGATACATGCCTAGCCTCCGTTCCGCGCGTCGCCGATTGCCCGCCAGACCTTCTCCGGCGTCAACGGCATGTCGATAGCGGTAACCCCAAGCGGCCGCAGGGCGTCCATGACGGCGTTGTAGACCGTCGGCGTGGACGCGATGGTTCCGGCCTCTCCCACGCCCTTCACTCCTAGCGGATGGTGCGGCGAGGGCGTCGTGTTCGACTGCACCTCGATGTCGGGCAGCGCGTCGGCGCGCGGGAGGGCGTAGTCGAGCATCGTGCCCGTGAGGAGCTGTCCGTCGTCGTCGTAGACGGCGCCCTCCCAGAGCGCCGGCCCGACTCCCTGCACGACTCCACCGTGCACCTGGCCCTCGACGATCATCGGGTTGATCTGCACGCCGCAGTCGTCGACCGCGTAGTAGCGCTGCAGGTCGATTTGGCCCGTCGCGGGGTCCACTTCGACTACCGCGAGGTGGGCCCCGAACGGGTAGGTGAAGTTCGGCGGGTCGTAGAACGCGCTTGCTTCGAGGCCCGGCTCCATGCCCTCGGGCATGTTCCACGCGACGTTCGCCATGAGTGCGATGTCCTGGATCGTCTTGTGCTGGTCGGGCGAGCCGCGAACGAAGAAGCGGCCGTCCTGGTATTCGATATCCTCCGTGGCGGCCTCCAGCAGGTGCGCCGCGAGGGCCTTCGACTTCTCCTTGATCTTCCGGGCCGCCAAGGTTACCGCGGCGCCCGAGACCGCCGTCGTTCGGCTGCCGTACGTCCCCCAGCCCATCGGGGTGAGGTCGGTGTCGCCGTGGATGACTTCAACGTCGTCCACGTCTACGCCGACCTCCTCCGCGATGATCTGGGCGAACGTCGTCTCCTCTCCCTGGCCGTGCGGCGAGGAGCCGACCATCACGTTCACCTTCCCCGTGGGGTGGAAGCGGACGATGGCGCTCTCCCAGAGACCTCCCTGGAAGCCGACCGCGCCCGCGACCTGTGAGGGGCCGAGGCCGCAGATCTCGACGTAGGTGGAGACGCCGATGCCGACGCAGCGGCCCTCCTCCCGCGCCTTCGCCTGCTCGGCGCGGAGCGACGCGTAGCCGGCGGCGTTGAGGCAGGCGTCCAGCGTGGCCTCGTAGTCGCCGCTGTCGTAGGTGATGCCGGTCGCCACGTCGTGGCCGTTCTCGAACTTGGGGATCAAGTTCTTGCGGCGCACTGCGGTGGGGTCCATCTCCAACCGCGCGGCGAGCAGGTCGACGAGGCGCTCGATGAGCATCGTCGCCTCGGGGCGGCCCGCGCCGCGGTAGGCGTCGACGGGTGTTCCGTTGTTGAAGACGCCGTAGACCCTCCCGCCGATGTTGGCGATGTCGTAGGCGCCGGAGTACATCAGTCCGTGCAGGATCGTCGGGACGCCAGGAGCCGCGGTCGAGAGGTAGCCGCCAAGACCGGCGTAGACGGTGGTGCGGAGGCCGGTGATCTTGCCGTCGGCCGTGGCCGCCATCTCGACCTCTTCGATGTGGTCGCGGCCCTGAGTCGTGATCTGGTAGTTCTCGCTGCGGGTCTCGGTCCACCTCACCGGCACGCCGAGGCGCATGGAGCAGAACGAGGCGATGGCTTCGTCGGCGTAGTAGGGGATCTTGCTGCCGAAGCCGCCGCCGACCTCCGGCGCGATGACGCGGACCTTGTGCTCGGGGACTCCGGTCACGACCGAGGTCAGGAAGCGAGCGATGTGGGGGTTCTGCGACGTGCTCCAGAGGGTGAGGTCACCGGTGATGCCGACCCACTGCGCGATCGCCGAGCGGGGCTCCATGGGGTTGGCGATCAGCCGCGGCAGGGTGATGGTGTCGCTTACGGTGACGTCGGCTTCGGCGAAGGCCGCGTCGGCGTCGCCGCCGGCCACCGCCCAGGTAAAGGCGATGTTGTTCGGGACGTCGTCGTGGAGCTGCGGAGCGCCGTCCTGGGCCGCTGCCTTTGGGTTAATGATGGCATCGAGCGGCTCGTAGTCGACCTCGATGTGCTCCAGGGCGTCCTCGGCCGCGTAGCGGGACTCGGCCACCACGACGGCGACGGCGTCGCCGACGTAGCGGACGCGGTCCTTGGCGATGGCGGGGTGCGCCGGCGTCTTCAGATCGGAGTTGGGGATGAGCCACGCGCAGGGGAGGGGGTTGAGCACGCCGTCGGTGTCCTCTCCCGTGTAGACGGCGAGGACGCCGGGTTGGGCGGCGGCGGCGCCGGTGTCGATGGACTTGATGTTGGCGTGGGCGTAAGGGCTGCGGAGGATGGCGGCGTGCACCATCCCGGGCAGAGTGATGTCGTCGGTGTAGGAGGCCCGCCCCGTGATGAGCCTTGGGTCCTCACGGCGGCGGATGCCGGAACTGAATACGCGTGTGGTCATGGCCTAACTCCCTCCCATTGCGCCGGCGGCCTCTTCGACCGCCCGCACGATGTTCTGGTAGCCGGTGCAGCGGCAGATGTTGCCTTCCAGGCCGTGGCGGATTTCCTCGCGCGTCGGCGAGGGGTTCGTCCGCAGCAGCTCCTCCGCCGCCATGATCATGCCCGGCGTACAGAAGCCGCACTGCAGCCCGTGCTTGTTCCAGAACGCTTCCTGCAGGGGATGCAGGCCGCCGTCGTCGGCAAGTCCCTCGATCGTCCTGACCGAGGAGCCCGACGCCTGAACGGTGAGCACGGTGCAGGCCTTCGCCGATGCGCCGTCGAGCTGCACGGTGCAGGTGCCGCACTGGCTGGTGTCGCACCCCACCTTCGTCCCCGTCAGCCCCGCGTTCTCCCGAATGAAGTGCACGAGCAACTGACGGGGCTCGACCTCGCCGCCATAGGACCTTCCGTTTATGGTGATTTCGACCGGGACTCCCGCCATGCTTCGCCTCCCGTTGCCGCTTGGGATTCGCGCACGCGCGCCTTGATAGCGCGGAGTGTAGCAGATACGGCCCGTTCGAGGCAGTCTGCCGCGACCCTCGCGCGGCCCTGCGTCCCCTGCTACAGTGCCTGCATGAAGCTGCAGGGAAGCTACCGGTTCGACGTGCCCCGAGAACGGCTGTGGGAGACGCTGATGGACCCGTGCGCGGTGCGGGAGTGCGTGCCGGGTGTCCGGTCATTCGACATCGTGGCGCTCGACCACTACGAGATCGAAGTGTCGGTGCGCGTCGGCGTCGTGTCGGGCTCCTACAAGGCGACGTTGGAGGTTGTGGAGAAGACGGCGCCGGCTTCCTACCGGATGGTGGTGCAGGGCTCCGGGGCGCGGACGAACGTGAGGGGCGAGGGCGGGGTCGTCCTCACGGCGGAGGAGGACGGGGCGACGACGCTCAGCTTCGACGGCGACGTCCAGGTGACGGGCGTGCTGGCGCGGGCCGGCCAACGCCTGATGTCCAATGTGGCCAAGACGCAGATCGACCGCTTCTTCAAGTGTCTCGAGTCCAAGGCGGCGGGGGCGTGACGCCGCAGACGTTGCTTGCAAGGCCCCGCCTCGGATGAAGGCGAACGGCACATACGACGTCATCGTCGTCGGCGTGGGAGGCATGGGCTCGGCGGCGGTGTATGAGCTGGCGAGCCGCGGCCGGCGCGTGCTGGGTCTCGAGCGGTTCGACATCCCGAACGACTTCGGTTCGTCGCATGGCGTGAGCCGCATCATCCGGCTGGCCTACTTCGAGCATTCCTCGTACGTGCCGCTGCTGCGGCGCTCCTACGAGCGTTGGCGCGAGTTGGAAGCGGCGAGCGGGGAGCAACTGCTCCACGTGGTCGGCTCCCTGGACACGGGGCCGGAGAACGGCGAGGTGGTCAACGGCTCCCTGCACTCCTGTGCCGAACACGGTCTGCCGCATGAGCCGCTCACAAGGGCCGAGGTCACGCGCCGGTTTCCCGGTTGCCGCTTACCGGAGGGTTGGGTGGGCGTCCACCAGCCCGACGGCGGCTTTCTGCTCTCGGAGCGGTGCATCGTCAACCATGCGCTCGCCGCGTTGGAGCGCGGGGCCGACCTGCGGGCCCGTGAGGCGGTCGTGGAGTGGCGTAGCAACGGCGGCGGCGTGCGGGTCGAGACGGCCCGCGGCTCCTATGAGGCAGGGTCGTTGGTGATCAGCGCCGGCGCGTGGACCGGCCCTCTCGTGCCGTCCCTGGACCGGCTGCTGACGCCGGAGCGCCAGGTGATGGGGTGGTTCCAGCCGCTCCGGCCGGAGCTTTATGCGCCCGGCGCGCTCCCGGTCGTGATCGGCGAGTTCGAGGAGGGGAACTACTATTCCTTCCCGGTGTTCGGCGTTCCGGGATTCAAGATCGGCAAGTTTCACCATCTCAATGAGGCGACGACCGCCGAGGGCCTAGACAGGAACTGCAGGGACGAGGATGAAGCGGCCTTGCGTCAGGCGGTCGCCCGCTACTTCCCCGACGCGAACGGGCCGACGATGGCCTTGAAGGCCTGCATGTTCACCAACTCGCCCGACGAGCACTTCATCATCGACGCGCTTCCCGGCTCTCCGAACGTCTTCTTCGCCGCCGGGTTTTCCGGGCACGGCTTCAAGTTCTGCAGCGTCGTCGGCGAGATCATGGCCGACCTCGCCACACGGGGCGAGACGGCCCACGATATCTCGCTGCTGCGCCTCGACCGTTTCCAGTCAGGCGCCTGAAGCCCCGGTCTTCCTGCCGGCAGCCCCCTAGGGTATCTCGGCGGGGCCCAGCACCCGGAAGCCGCCATTCTCCTCGGTCCGCTCCGACGTCGGGAGGACCTCGATGACGACGTTGGAGAGGCCCATGACGTCGCCGTTCTCGTCGAAGCTGTAGTTGTCGCCGATGGCGCCGCTCCAGGTGAGGTCGTAGAGACAATCCCTGAAGCCGTCGGCGTCCTGGTCGTCCTCGGTCTCCTTCAGGCACTCCGCCGCGATGTAGACGTCATCGTAGGCGGAACCCTGGAACCAGGGCAGCGTCGCGACGGTGTTGTAGCGCTCGCGGAAGTTCGTCAGGAACTCCTTGCCGGTGGCGGTGGTCAAGTCGGGGTTGGGAATGATGGCCTTCAGGCCGGTGGCGGCGTCGCCCGCGATGTTCAGAGCCTCGGGTTGCGACGGCACGATCTCCGAGTAGATCGGCCCGTCGTAGCCCAACTCGCGGGCCTGCTTCATGATGGTGCCGCCGGCGGCCTCGCCTTGCGCCGCCAAGAGGAGCGCGTCGGGGTTCGCGTTGATCAGCTTCGTCAGTTGGCTGCGGAAGTCCACGATATCGGAGGAGAAGCCCTCCTCCGCGACCACGCTGCCGCCCAGCTCCTTGAACCGCGCGACGGACGTGCTCCGCGCGCCCTCCGCGTAGTCCGTGGACTCGGTGATGGTGGCGATGCTGCGGATGCCGTCGACCCAGAGCGTGTTGCCGATGTCGATGCCGAGCTGGAGGTCGTTGATGGCGGTGCGGAAGATGTAGTCGCCCGCGCCGGCGATGTCGGGGCTGGTGGCCGAGGCGGAGAGCATGACGACGCCCTCCTGCTCGGCCAGCGGGGCGGCGCCCAACGTCGAGCCGCTGCACGTGCCGCCGAGGATGATCTTGACGCCGTCAACGTCGGTCAGCTTGTTGTAGGCGGTGATGGCGTCCTGTGCGGCGCACTTGGAGTCCTCGACGATGAGCTCCAGCATCCGTCCGTCGATGCCGCCGGCGGCGTTGATCTCTTCGACCGCCAGGAGCTTGGCCTGGAGGATCGGGTTGCCGTAGGACTCGGCGACCCCGCTGAGCGCGTCCATCGCGCCGATCTTGTACGGTTCGTCGGAGTCCCCACCGCAGGCGAACACCAGAAGCAGCGGCAGAGCCAGCACTATCAATAGTTTCCAAAGCGAAGACCGCATCGAATTCCCCCTACTGTCGCGGGACGATACCTGCCGGGATGTCCCGCATCTGCCATTCGCACATAAGAATCCTTGTCCAATGAAACTGTCTCACTCCTGTCAAGAGCCGGACTCCACGAGTCTCATCCGGACGTCTACCTCCAGCTCGGTCTCGCCGCCGCCGTGCATGACGCCGCGGGTGGGGGCGACGTCCTGGTAGTCCCGGCCCACCGCGACGCGTACGTGACCCTCCCTGGGCAGACAGCCATTGGTGGGGTCGAAACCAGTCCAGCCTGAGCCGGGCAGCAGGCATTCTACCCAGGCATGCGACGCCGACGCCAATGTCTCGCTGCCCGATTCCACCGGGACGTAGCCCGACACATAGCGGGTAGGCACGCCCCAGGAGCGGGCAATGGCGATCATCACGTGCGCGTAGTCCTGACAGACCCCCAGGCCGTTTTCCAGGATGTGGTCGATCGGCGAGGCCACCGACGTGCTTCCCGGCACGTACTCGAAGCTGCGATGCAGCGTTTCCGAGAGCACGGTAAGGGCCTCAAGCGGGTCGCCCTCCGCCTTGATGCCCACCCGCCCCACAAAGCCGTCGAGAGCGGCGGAGGGGCGGGCCACGGCGCTGGGGTGCGTGAAGTCCCAGTAGGCGAAGGAGTCCCGCCACGAGCGGATTTCTCCCCAAGCGCCGGTCCCAAGGGGGCCTGAGAGCGGAGCGGGAGCCATGGTCTGGACCGTGGACCAGGCGGTTATCTCCAAGGCATCGTGCTCGCGATGGATGTTCAGGACGTGCTTGGTGTTGCCGAAGATGTCCCGCTCGCTGTTGATAGACGAGGGAGGCGCGGTGGAGAGCTCGAAGCCGAGACGTTGTTGGCCGGCGTCGTCCCGAGGCTTCAAACAGAGCGCCATTACGCAGCCCCGCACCGGCACGGAATACGAGTACCGGGAGACGTGGGTGATCTCGTAGCGGGTCGTGCCCTGCACGGTCAGCCTGCCCGAAAGTCCTCTACCGGGTAGTCGAAATAGGCCGAGGCGACGAGGTGGTGCAACTCCCTTCCGTGCTCCAGGACTTGGCGCAGAAGGTCCGCGTGGTCCTCGCGGTCCGGCCAGTCGTAGCGAATGAGCGACGTCATGCGTCCGATCAGCCGCGCCGCCGCGGCGCTGGAGGCTGTGTCGGGGCCAGGGCCGAGCGTGTTGAGGTCCGAGGCCACACGGTCGAGCGAGCGGCACAGTGAGTCGGGCAGGTTGGGGTCGGTCGCCAACAGGTCCATGACCTGCTTCGGGCGCACCTCGACGCTATACCGCTGGTTGTACACCTCGAAGGCGTGCCAGACGCGCAGCAGGCCCGTCCAGTCGGCGTCCGCTTCATCCGCGATGTTCGTTGCGGCGTCCATCTGGGTGAGCAGGAGCGAGGCCGAGAGCTGGGAACGTTCGATGAACCGGCCGATCTGCAGGAAGCGCCACCCCTCGTCGCGGTACATGGTGGCGCCGGCGACGCCGGAGAAGGTGGCGAGCTCGGCAACGAGCTCGTCGTAGAAGATTTCCGGCGAGTTCCAGATGTCGCGGACCCTCAGCTTCTGCACGCGGAGATAGGCGAGGTTCAGCCGGGTCCACATCTCAGCGCTGATGCAGTGACGCATCTGCCGGGCATTCTCCCGCCCGAGCGCGAAGCAGCTCCATATCGAGTAGGGATTGGAGCGCTCGAACGTGAGGTCGTCCGTCAAGGTGTAGGCGTCGGCTAGCGTGAAGGCGTCGTCGCCGACCTCGAGGACCTCGCCGGGAGGCCGCCGGTTCAGGCTGCCGTAGATCCGGCTCCATCCGTAGTAGATTTGCCGCGGAGGCCGGTCGACCAGCGCCTCAGTCTCGAGCCGGAGCAGGCGGCACAGGTGCTCGGCCCGCTCCAGGTAGCGGCCCATCCAGTAGAGGCCCTGTGCGCTGCGTGCCAGCATGGGTCAGTCCTCGAGCACCCAGAGGTCTTTGCCGCCCCCGCCCTGGCTGGAGTTGACCACGAGGCTTCCCTTTCGCAGCGCGACGCGGCAGAAGGCCCCGGGCACGATGCGGGTCTGGAGTCCCTGCAGCACGAACGGGCGCAGGTCTACGTGGCGCGACTCGAACCGTCCTTCGATGAGACATGGCGCGCGGGAGAGGTCGAGCACCGGCTGCGAGATGAAGCCGGCCGGATCGGCGCGCAACTGCTCGGCGTAGGCGTCGCGCTCTTCGGCCGTTGAATGAGGGCCGACAAGCATGCCGTACCCCCCGGACTCGCCCACCCGCTTGACCACCAGGTCCTGCAAGTTGTCCAGGGTGTACTCCAGGTCTTCGGGCCGGCGGCACAGGCGCGTATCGACGTTGGCGAGGACCGGCTCTTCGCTCAGGTAGTAGCGGACTATATCGGGGACGTAGGCGTAGACGCTCTTGTCGTCGGCCACACCCGTTCCGGGCGCGTTCGCCAGTGTCACGTTGCCCAGCCTGTAGGCGTGCATCAGTCCGGGCACGCCGAGAAGGGAGTCGGGCCGGAAGACGAGCGGGTCGAGGAAGTCGTCGTCCACCCGACGGTAGATCACGTCCACGCGCTGGAGTCCCTCCGTGGTGCGCATGTAGACGAAACCGTCGTTGACGAGGAGGTCGCGCCCCTCGACCAACTCGGCGCCAAGCTCGCGGGCGAGGAAGATGTGCTCGTAGAAGGCGGAGTTGTAGACCCCGGGGGTGAGCAGCGCGATGCACGGGTCGGACTGCCCCTTCGGCGCGAGCTCGCGCAGCGTTTCCTGGAGAAGGCCTCCGTAGTGCGAGACTTCCCGGACGCGGGACCTGCGATAGAGGCGGGGCAGGCTCGACTTGGCGACCTTCCGGTTCGCCAGCATGTAGGACACGCCGGAGGGGACGCGGAGGTTGTCCTCCAGCACCATGAAGCCGTCGTTGGTGCGAACGAGGTCGGTGCCGCAGATGGCGACCCAGATGCCATGAGGCGCGGAGAAGCCGCGCATCTCGACCCGGTACTGCGGGCACCCGCGAATCATGTCGGCGGGGACTACGCCGTCGCGGACGATGCGGGGCTCGCCATGAGCGCCGTTGGGGCCGGACAGCCCGTAGATGTCTTCCAGGAACAGGTTGAGGGCTTTCAGGCGCTGCGTCAGCCCTGCCTCCAGATGGCTCCACTCGGCGGCTGAGAGGACACGGGGGACGCAGTCGACGGGGAGGGTCCGTTCCTGGGCCTCCTCGTCGCCGTAGACGGCGAAGGTGATCCCCTCGTTCTCGAACGAGCGCGAGAACCGGTCCTGAATCGTGGCCAACCGGTCGGCGGGGAGCCGCGTCAGAAGCTCATGCACGGGCCGCCAATGCTCCCGCGGACTGCCGTCGGGCAGGAACATCTCGTCGTAGAAGGCCGGTTCGAGGTCGTAGCTGTCGAAGTCCACGTCGGCGCACCGACTCCTTCGGGAACATGGTCGCTTCTACTGAAGCCACCTAGAGCCGCGGTCAGCGTTCGACGGGATGCTACCATTTTGGCGGCGTGGGCGCGAAGCCGGCGGCTCTTGCTGCCCGGCGATGCGAGCATATACACTGGTGGGTGGACACATCACTTTCCAGACAGAAGGGGCTCTCATCGGATGGCGTACATCATTACCGAACCGTGCATCGGGGTTAAGGACCACGCGTGCGTCGAGGTCTGCCCGGTCGATTGCATTCACCCGCGCCAAGGCGACCCCGAGTTCGACGACGTCGAAATGCTCTACATCAACCCTGACGAGTGCATCGACTGCGCCGCGTGCGAGCCGGTGTGCCCGGTGAACGCGATCTTCGAAGAGGACGCGACGCCGGACCAGTGGAAGAACTACATCGAAATCAATAAGAACTACTTCGAGTAGCGCGGAGCGCCTCCGGCGCCGCGCGGCGGAGCGATTGAATGCAACGGGCGCCATGTCCGCGAAGTGGCGCCCGTTTTCTTGGAACCGCCCGCGCTAGAGCGGACGACGGTCGGCCTTGGGTCGAATCGATTGGAGGAGCAGATGGTCGCGATTGAGTCCACCCCCGAGTTTGTGGCGGAATCGTATGCGAGGACGCGCGCGAACCTGGATATCGTCCGGGGCCGGCTGGGCCGGCCGCTCAACCTGACGGAGAAGATCCTCTACGGCCATCTCGACGACCCCCATGGGGAGGACCTGGTCGCCGGGCAGAGCTATCTGCAACTGAAGCCGGACCGGATTGCGATGCAGGACGCGACGGCGCAGATGGCGCTGCTGCAGTTCATGCTCGCGGGCAAGGACAGTGTCGCCGTTCCGACGACCGTCCACTGCGACCATCTCATCCAGGCCCGCACCGGCGCCAGCCAGGACCTGGCGGCGGCGGAGGAGGAGAACAACGAGGTCTACGCCTTCCTGAAGTCGGTGGCGCAGCGCTACGGCGCGGGCTTCTGGAAGCCGGGCTCGGGCATCATCCATCAGGTGGTGCTGGAGAACTACGCGTTCCCCGGCGGCATGATGATTGGGACGGACTCCCATACGCCGAACGCGGGCGGGCTCGGCATGTTCGCTTCGGGCGTGGGCGGCGCGGACGCCGTGGATGTGCTGGCCGACTTCCCCTGGGAGGTGCTGCATCCCAACGTCGTGGGCGTGAAGCTGACCGGCGCGCCCAGCGGCTGGACGGCGCCCAAGGACGTAATCCTCTACCTCTGCGGACTGCTGACGGTTGCGGGCGGCACCAACCGCGTCATCGAGTATTTCGGCCCCGGTGCGGAGGAGATCAGCTGCACCGGCAAGGCGACGATTTGCAACATGGGCGCCGAGCTTGGGGCGACGTGCTCGATCTTTCCCTACGACCGCCGCATGGCGACCTATTTGGAGGCGACGGAGCGCTCGGCGCTCTCCGCCCTGGCTGATGAGCACGCAGACTTGCTCCGCGCGGATGCCGAGGTCGAGGCTGATCCCGAGCGGTACTACGAGATGGTGGTCGAGATCGACCTCTCGACGCTGGAGCCGCACGTCGTGGGGCCGCACACGCCCGACCTGGCGCGGCCGGTCTCCAAGCTCGCCGCCGACGTGGCGTCGGAAGGGTACGCCGACAACATCTCGGCGGCGCTGGTGGGCAGCTGCACCAACTCCTCCTACGAGGACATCGCACGCACCGCCGACATCGCGGCGCAGGCGCGGGACCAGGGCGCCAAGGTCAAGACGTCGTTCCTGGTGACGCCGGGGTCTGAGCAGGTCCGGGCGACGATCGAGCGGGACCGGCAGATGGAGGTCCTGCAGTCGGTCGACGCGACGGTGCTGGCCAACGCCTGCGGGCCGTGCATTGGCCAATGGAAGCGCAGCGACATCGAGCCCGGCGAGCGCAACAGCATCATCTCGTCGTTCAACCGCAACTTCCCGAAGCGCAACGACGGCAACGCCGAGACGCTGTCGTTCATCGCAAGCCCGGAGATCGTCATGGCGTACGCCCTGGCGGGCAGCCTTTCCTTTAACCCGCTCACGGACAGCCTGGAGGGCGAGGACGGGCCGTTCATGCTGGAGGCGCCGGCGCCGGCCCCTGAGGTGCCGCCAGACGGGTTCCTCAGCGACGCGCAGGGGTTCGTTGCGCCGTCGGCGAGCGGCGCGGCCGTCGAGGTGCGCGTGGCGCCCGACAGCAAGCGCCTGCAGATCCTGACGCCCTTCCCCGCGTGGGACGGCGCCGACTTCGAGCGCCTGCCGGTGCTGCTGAAGGCCAAGGGCAAGTGCACCACGGACCACATCTCGCCGGCGGGCCCGTGGCTCGCCTACCGCGGCCACCTCGATAAGATCAGCGACAACGCCTTCCTCGGCGCGGTTAACGCCTTCACCGGGGAGACGGGCGAGGGGCGCGATCCGCTCACCGGCGAGACCGGTGTCGCCTTCCCCAAGATCGCCCGCGGTCTGGGCGCGGCGGGACGGCGCTGGGTCGCCGTCGGCGACTGGAATTACGGCGAGGGCAGCTCCCGCGAGCACGCCGCGATGAGCCCGCGCTATCTCGGCGCGGCGGCGATCATCACGCGGGCCTTCGCCCGCATCCACGAGTCGAACCTGAAGAAGCAGGGCGTCCTGCCCTTCACCTTCGCCAACGCCGACGATTACGACGCCGTCCGCGAGGACGACGAGATCAGCATCACGGGCTTGAGCGACCTCGCCCCCGGCAAGCCGGTGGCGGCGACGGTCCATCACAGCGACGGCACATCGCAGGCTATCGAGCTGGACCACACGCTCAACGAAGAGCAGATCGGGTGGTTCAAGGCGGGGTCGGCGCTCAACGCGCTGAACGCGAAGTAGGGGACGGCGCGCCCTCTCAGTGTTTCCGAGAGGGAGCGGTTTGCGTGACATTCGCCGACGACTCTGTGGACGTTGGCGCACCCCGCTCCACCCCCGGCCCGCCCTCAGTCCCTCCCAGAGGGAGGGAGGTTTAATGTGCTCCCCCTTGCGGGGGAGGGTTAGGGTGATGCCCCGCCCAGTGCGCTACTTCAGGACGATGCGCTCGAACTGGTCGACGGCGAGCTTGGCGCGCTCGCGGAGGGGCTCTTCGGTGAGGCTGCCGAGCGGGTGGGCGACCTCGGCCCATTCGATGTCGGGGATGCCGCCGATCTTGGCCATGGCTTTGCAGACGTCGCGGAACCGGTCGGTGCCGATGAGCATGGAGGGGACGCCCATCTTCTCGAGTTCGATGCTGTTGAGCAGACCGCTCGAACTGCAGGAGCCTCAGTCGCCGTGGGTGAGGATGATGGCGTCGCAGTCCTCGACGTCGCGCCACTCGTCGCGCTTCATCACCCGCATGCCCTGGTAGACGCCGCGGACGACGCCGCCGAGTTCGTAGCGGGAGCGCAGCTCCTCCTCCACCATGTCGAGGAGGCGGTCGGCGTTGAGCTTCCGGTTGCTGTAGAGGCCGACCCTCTTGCCGTCGAGGGTGGGCAGCCGCGGGGTCAGCCCTTCCATCTCGGCGATCGACTCCGCCGTGGGCTCCAGGACGGTGAGACGCTGCGCTACGACCATGGCGTTCCTCCCCTGCGGCCTTTGGTTGCGATTATAGCCTAGGAGCCCTCGATGACGCGCGAGACGGGCGCGCCGCCGTAGGGGAAGAGGCAGTGGACGAAGGCCCCGGCGTAGGCGCCGGAGACGGCGACGTAGATGTCGTCGGGGGTGGCGCCGGCGGCGACATAACGCTCATCGTCACCCTCGACCACAGGGGAGCCGATGCGCTCGCCAAGACCGCCGCTCACGCCCCAGCCGTTCTCCTTGGCCCAGCGGACGGTGCGGCGCGTGCTCTCGAAGATGGCCTGGCGGATGTCGGCCTTGGACCAGCCGGCTCGCACGAAGTGATCGGCGCACTCCGGCGGCAAGACGACGACGGTGAAGCCGGCGGCGCTCATCTTCCCCGAGCCGCGAAGATACTGGCAAAGCATGGCGATGGTCTCATCGGCGTCCTGGGCGGCGGAGAGGCCGTACTGGACGTGGCCGTTGGTGGGGAAGAGGGTCACGACGCTCTGCTCGCGCTCGTAACCGCGGTCGACGTGGAGCGGGTTGAGCGAGGGGTAGTCGACCTCGTTCTCGATGATGTGGTAGCCGGCGTAGCGGGCGGGCTGGCCGATGGTGGCGCGGTCGAGGATGGGCCGGTGCTCCTCCTCGTTGCCCGCGCCGGGCACGGAGCCGAGCACGTTGATCTGGACGAGGCGCAGGGCGCGGCCGATCGTGGAGTTGGCGCGGTTCCCGGGGCCGAGGACGTTGCCGCGGAAGTTCATGCCTAGGCGCTCGATCACAGGGCCGTTGACGATGAAGCCGAGGGCCGCCCCGCCGGTGGTGGCGTTGGGGACGTGCATGCTGCTGCGCTCGTCGCAGAGCGCTTCGAGCAAAGCGAGGACGACGGGGAAGTAGTCCGGCTTGCAGCCGGCCATGACGGCGTTGATGGCGGCCTTCTCTACCGTAATGACTCGCCGCCGCGATGGGTACTCGCCGACGATGGCGGAGGGGTCGTGCCCCGAGGCGTCGACGAAGGCGGCGACCTTCTCTTCGGTGGGCGGGACGATGGGGAGGCCGTCGGTCCAGCCGCGCTCGAAGAAGAGCTCAATGGCGTCGTCGAGGCCGTCGACGTCGTGCCGCCGGGAGGTCAGGGCGTCGCCCGCCATGGGAGTCCTCCGATAGGAGTCAGGTTCGGTGGGCGTCAGGGTAGGGGGAGCGGCGGGGCGGTGTCAAAGGCGGCTTGGAGGGAGGGAGGGAGGGAGGCTTAAGACGCGGGACGTTTGGCATCTCCCCTCTGGGGGAGATGAGAGAGAGGGCCGGGGTGGTGGGAGGTCGGCGTCGGACTGCCCGCCCTCAGTCCCTCCCAGAGGGAGGGAGGCTTAAGGGGCCTGCTTTAGGTCGGATGGTTTATATTTGCGTTTCGTACAGCTATTTGACAGAAAAAGGGGAAAGTTAGAGGTAGGGGCCGAGGTGGAAGCCGCCGAGGACGTGGAGGTGAGCGTGGTGCTGGGTCTGGAGGGCGTCGGGGCCGAAGTTGGAGAGGAGGCGGAAGCCGTTGGGGCAGAGCTCTTCGGCGAGGTTGACGGCGGCGGTGCTGACCTTCTGCATCATGCCGCTCTTCCAGAGCTCCTGCTGGGCCATGTGCTCCTTGGGCATGGCCATCATCATCACCGGGGCCCACCGGAGGATGTTGTCGAAGATGATGACCTCGTCGTCTTGGTAACGGATGGTGCCGGGCTCGCGGCCCGCGATGATTTCACAGAAGACGCAGTAGTACTGCAACGGCGGGATCCTCAGCTTCTACGGGGTTTGGAGGTGCGGCGGCGCGTCGAGGCCGCCGGAGGCTTGGCCGCGTAGGCCCGCCCCGTCCGGTAGTCGGGGGCATCGATCTTGAACAGGATAGTCAACCGCATGTCGCTGAAGTGCGACCATAGCCGTGGGTCAACGTCTTCTTCCGTGTCCATGGTCGACGTCACGATCGTGGGAAGTCCGGCGAGCTTGCGTTGGTTCAAGATCAGATAGAGCGTGTCCGAGGCCCATTCGGTGATGACCGACGCATCGAAGTCGTCAAGCACCAGCAGGTCGGTGCGGGCCAGCCGGTCGATGGTCTGGAACGCCTCGCGGCTTGGCTGCCCGAATGTCGAGCGCAGGTAGTCCAGGAGTTTGGGCACCAAGACCATGGTGACGTTGTCGCCCTGCTCGCGACGGTGGGCCGCGATCGCCGCCGCCAGGTGTGTCTTGCCGCAGCCGTGGGTGCCCGTGAACACGAGCCACCCTTCGGGATGCTTCGCAAAGCCGCGGGCGGTCGCCAGGGCGGCTTGGAGGTTCTCCCTGGCCGACTTCCCCAGCCCCCCGCCGTTGGAGTCGAAGCTCTCGAACGTCATCCCCTGGGGCTGAAAGTCGAGGACGTCGACGGTGTCCTCCGACGGCCCATGGCCGCGGAGCCGCACGATGTTCGAGACGGTGGAGTCGGCGAGCCGACCCGCGACCCGCTCGTCGAGCTTGTCGACCGGCCCGGGCGTGGTGATCACGGTCGGCAGTCGCTCGTTGTAGCGGTGGGTGAGGACCTGCGCCAGCTTCTCCTTCGCCCAGGGGGTGGCGCTTTCGTCGCCGAGGTCGTCGAGCACGAGGAGCGGGACGGAGCGCACCTGCTCGAACATCTCGTCGTAGGCGAGGTCGCTATCGGGGGCGTAGGTGGAGCGGAGGTGGTCGAGCAAGTCGGCGGCGGTGACGAAGAAGACAGGCTCCCCGGCATCGATACGCTGGTTGGCGATCGCGGCGGCGATGCGCGTCTTGCCGCTCCCCGTGGGGCCGAGGAGGACGAGCCAGCCCGCGGGCGAGGCCGCGAAGGCGCTTGCTTGGTCGACGGCCGCTCCTTCAATCCCCAGGGCTGCGAGCGAGTCGAAGGTCACGCCGCCGAGGGCGCCCAAGTTGCTGAGCTTGGTCAGGCGGTCGCGGCGCTCCGACTCGAAGCGCGCCAGGGTGCAGGAACAGGGGAAGATCTCGCCGAAATCAGGATGGCCCACGGGGACGTCGCGGCGCACCCAACCGATGTCGCCGCAGATATCGCAGGCCGGCGGGGGGCCGACCGGCGCGGGTTCATTTTCGCCTGACGACGTCTTCGAACCGGCGGGCCGGCTCTTTCCGTTCTGTCCCGGTCTCCGGCGATAGTTTCCGAGGACGTCTCCGATGCTCTCCATCCGGTCCGCCTTGGCGCTCCCAGTTCTCCAGAATTCGTTGGACGTAGCGCCAGCTACGTTTGTTCAGCCGTTGGGCCTCGCGGAACGCCTCGACGATCCACTCGTGGGGATAGGCATCCTCGGCGTCCTTGAGCTCGTCGGCGATCAGCGGGGACACGACGCCGACGCCGGCCTCGTAGAGCGAGAAGATGTCGCGGCGCTCGGGCGTCCGCGGCGGGGGGTCGGCCTTGGGCATTGCGCCGAGGTCGATCTCGCCGCGCCGGACCCGCTCGACAGCCCTGCGGTCAGCGTCGGTGTTCAGCCAGTATAGGTGGTGTGTCGAGCCGGACTCGTCCAGCGCCAGATGAAGGAAGACGCCGCGGGTGACGGCCTTCTCCAACCCGTTGGCGAGCGCCTTGGCGGGGTCGGCGCCGGCCCGGGTGAGGCCCGACATGAGGTCGAGATCGGCGGCGAGCTCGGCCTGCGTCACAAAGCGGACGTAGCCTTTCTTGAGGGCGAGCCGCCGGAAGAGGTGGAGGCTGACGCGCAGCTCGTCGTCGTCGTCGATGAGGGGGAGGACGTCGCTGAAGAAGGCGTTGGGGATCGCCGTCTTGTCGGAGCGGGCGGGGAAGCCGGAGAAGCCGTCCATCGGCTCAGACGCCCTTCTGGGTGTTGCGGAAGGTGGTAATCCGCTCGTCGAACCACAGCTTGATCATGCCGATGGGGCCGTGGCGGTGCTTGGCGACGATGATCTCGGAGATGCCCTTGGGGTAGGGCCGGTCGGGGTGGAGCTTCTCCCACTGCTCGGCGTTGTGGATCATGTCCTCGCGGTAGATGAACATCACGACGTCGGCGTCCTGCTCAATGCTGCCGCTTTCTCGGAGGTCGGAGAGCATGGGACGCTGCTCGGGGCGCATCTCGACGCCGCGGCGGAGCTGGGAGAGGGCGACAACGGGCACGTCGAGGTCGCGGGCGAGCCCCTTCAGCGAGCGGGAGATCTCGCTGACCTCCTGGACGCGGTTGCCGCCGCTGCTGCGGCTGTCGCCGCGCATCAGTTGCAGATAGTCGACGATGATGAGGTCGAGGCCGCGTTCCAGGTGCAGGCGGCGAGCCTTGCTGCGCATCTCGACGACGTTGAGCAGGGGGGTGTCGTCGACCCAGATCGGCAGCTCGGCAAGCTCGCCGATGGCCTGCATCAGGCTGCCCTCCTCAGTGTCGAACTGGCGGCCTTGGCGGTACTCGCGGAGGCGGTAGGCGTCGATCTGAGAGACGCTGGAGAGCAGCCGGTCGGCGAGCTGCTCCTTGCCCATCTCGAGGCTGAAGACGGCGACGTGCGCACCGCTGGCATTGGCGGCGTTGTAGGCGACGTTCAGGGCAAGGCTGCTCTTGCCGAGGCTGGGCCGGGCGGCGACGATCACGAGGTCGGAGCGTTGCAGGCCGCCGAGGAGCTTGTCGAGGTCGAGGAAGCCCGTGGGGATGATCTCGGGGGCGTCAGGGCGGAGCTCCGACTCCTGGCGCCGGTCGACGAGGTACTGGTCGAGGATGTCGCTGAGGGCGACGAAGTCGCGGCCGCCTTCCCCGGTGCGGAGTTTGAAGAGGTGGTCCTCGGCCTGAGTGAGGGCGGCGTCGACGTCGGGGCCGCCCTCGTAGCCGACGGCGGCGATGGCCTCGGATGCCTCGATGAGGCGGCGCATCATGGCGACACGGTGCACGATGCGGGCGTAGTGCTCGACGTGGGCCGAGGTGGGGGTCTTGGCCACGAGGTGGCTCAAGTACATCGCCCCGCCGATCTCTTCGAGCACGCCCCGCTGGTCGAGCTCGGAGGCGATGGTTATCTGATTGATCGCCTCGCTGCGGTTGAAGAGGGCGAGGCAGGCGTCGTAGCACGCCTTGGTGCGGGGCACGGAAAAATCGCCGGCGTCGAGGACGTTCGCGATCTTGAGGAGCGCGTCGCCGTCGATGAGCAGGGAGCCAACGACCGCCTCCTCCGCCTCCACGTCCTGGGGCGGCAGACGATCCGTGTTAACCATGGCGCTCCCTACGAGGTCTGAGGTTCTTCGTCCTCGGTCTCTTCGGACTCCGTCTCGTCCTGCTCCGCCTCGGCAGCTGCCTCTTCGGCAGGCGCCTCTTCAGCAGGCGCTTCCTCTTCCTCGGCAGCCTCTTCGGCGGCCTCTTCAGCGTCCGCCGTGGGCGCTTCGCCTTCCTCGGCGGGGGCGTCCTCGGAGGCGGCTTCGTCCGTGGCCTCGGCTTCGAGCTCGGCGACGACCTCCTCGGCGGTGGCCTCCTCGTCGAGGGCGCCGCCGATGGGGGCGACGCGCACCTTCACCGTCGGTTCGAAGCCGAAGCCGAGCTTGACGGGGACGTCGTAGGAGCCGAGCTGGCGGATGGGCTCGGTGAGGATGAGCCGGCGGTCGATTTCCTGGCCGGCGATCTCGGTGAGCTCCTCGGCGATCATCGTATTCGTGATCGAGCCGTAGAGCCGGTTGTTGCGGCCGGCGCGGACCTCGATGGTGATCGCCGCGCCTTCGATCTTCTCGGCGACGGCGGACATGTTCTTCTCGGCGATGTCGCGGCGTTGGGAGGCCGCAGCCTGGAGCCGGGCCACACGGTTCATCTGGTCGGGCGTGGCGAGCACGGCGAGCTTCTTGGGGAGCAGATAGTTGCGGGCGAAACCGTTCTTGACGTTCTTGATGTCGCCGGCGTAAGCGGTGCCGGGAACGTCTTCGACAAAGAGCACTTGCATGGAGAGCCGTCCTGTAGAGAGCGCGGGCCGGGGCCCGAAAAATGCACGCGTTTCATTATAGGGGTGGGGCGCGAGGCGGCACAAGAAAGGGGTGGCGAGTTCGCCAATATCAGAAGAACAGCAGCCGAAAGCTGGCCTGGTGATGCGTGAGTTGGGGTTGCTCAACCCCGCTGGTAAATGCACGCAGAACGCCAATCGGGATTTGGCGGTTACTGAAGCGAGACGTGGCAGGAGGCGAGGCCGCGTTTTTCGAGGTATTGCTGGTGGTAGTCCTCGCCCATCCAGAAGTTGCCGGCGGGCTCGATCTGGGTGACGACGGGGCGGCCGGCGTAGCGGTTGGCGGCCTGGAGGGCGTCGCGAGTGGTGGTGGCGACGCGCTGCTGCTCGTCGTCGTGGTAGAAGATGACGGTGCGGTACTGCGAGCCGAAGTCGGGGCCCTGGCGGTTGAGCTGGGTGGGGTCGTGGACGTTCCAGAAGGTGTCGACGAGCTGTTCGTAGGAGACCTTGCCGGGGTCGTAGTCGACTTGGACGACCTCGGCGTGGCCGGTGCGGTCGGAGCAGACCTCGCGGTAGGTGGGGTCGAGCTTGTGGCCGCCCATGTAGCCGACCGCGGTGTGGGTGACGCCGTCGATCTCGCGGAAGGCGGCCTCGACGCCCCAGAAGCAGCCCGCGCCGAAGGTGGCCTTCTTGGTGGTGGCTCCGCTGGTCTGGCTCATGTGCATCCCTCGCGCTTCGGTCGTGCCGTGCGCCGGCTAGTCTTGCATCGCCGGCATGAGTCCATTGTTCCACGCTTCGGCTAAGGACGCCACCGGCGCGTCGACGGAGCCGAGTCGGAGGCGGTCGCCGCCGACCTCGCCGATGCGCTCCAGCGGAATGCCGGTCTTGCTCGCCGCCGCCTCCAGCCAGGGGGCATCGGCCGGGTCTACGGAGACGACGATGCGGGACTGCGCTTCGCCGAACAGGGCGGCGGCCTCTGCTTGCGGCGTGGCTCCCGCGTCCAGCGCGCCGCCTCCGAGGCCGATGTTGCCGGCGATGCAGCAGACGGCGACGGCGACGCCGAGGCCGCCTAGCGAGCAGTCGTGGGCCGAGCGGAGTTTGCCCTCGCGGATGGCGTCGAGGCAGAGGCGCTGGACGGCGAGCTCGCGTTCGAGGTCGATGGCGGGTCGGCCCTCGACGCGTTCGTGCACGGCGGCGAGGTACTCGGAGCCGGCGAGGTTGGCGGACTCGCCCTGGACGCCGCCGATGACGTAGACGAGGTCGCCGGCGTCCTGGAAGCCGGGGGAGCAGCGGCGGTCGATGTCGTCGATGAGGCCGAGCGCGCCGACGATGGGGGTGGGGTAGATGGGCTCGCCGCGGGTCTCGTTGTAGAGGCTAACGTTGCCGCTGATGACCGGCACGTTGAGGGCGCGGCAGGCGTCGGCCATGCCCTCGATGCAGCCCTCCATCTGGTAGTAGACCTCGGGCTTCTCCGGGTTGCCGAAGTTGAGGCCATCGGTGACGGCGACGATCTGGGCGCCGACGCAGGCGAGGTTGCGGGCGGCCTCCATGACGGCGATGGCGCCGCCGGCGTAGGGGTCGAGGTGGCAGAGGCGCCCGTTGCCGTCGGTGGTGAGGGCGAGGCCCTTGCCGGTGCCCTTGACGCGGAGGAGGGCGGCGTCGGCGCCCGGCGGGATGACGGTGTTGTCGATGACCTGGTGGTCGTACTGGCGGAAGACGGGGCGTTTGCTGGCGACGTTGGGGCTGCGAAGGAGCCGCAGCAGGACGTCGTTCATGGGGATACCCGGCGCGGGCAGCTGCGACAGGTCGGCCTGCTGGAGGGCGGCGAGCCAGGGGGGCTCGGCGGCGGGCGGCGTGTACTCGGGGGCCTTGGCCAAGTGGGCGATGGGGGCGTCGCAGACGAGGTCCGCGCCGTCGTAGATCCTGGCGCGGCCGTCGCCGGTGGTCTCGCCGATGATGGTGGAGGTGAGGCCCCAGCGGTCGAAGATGCCGCGGACGCGGCCCTCGCGGCCCCGCTCGACGATGACGAGCATGCGCTCCTGCGACTCGGAGAGCATGACCTCGTAGGGGGTCATGCCCGACTCGCGGCGCGGCACCTTGGCGACGTCGATCTTGAGGCCGAGCCCGCCCTTGGCGACCGACTCGATGGCGGCGCTGGTGAGGCCGGCCGCCCCAAGGTCCTGCATGGTCAACACTTCGGGCAGGGCTGCGGCCTCAAGGCAGGCCTCAATGAGGCACTTTTCGAGGAAGGGGTTACCCACCTGCACCGCGGAGCGGAGCTCCTTCGTCTCCTCAAAGGACCGGGAGGCGAGCCCGGATGCGCCGTGGATGCCGTCGCGGCCCGTCTCCGCACCGACGAGGACGATCGAGTTGCCCGCGCCCTTGGCGGTCGAGGAGATCAGGTCGTCGTGGCGCAGGAGGCCGACGCACATGGCGTTGACGAGCGGGTTCTCACCGTAGGCGTCGTCGAAGAAGACCTCGCCGCCGATGTTGGGGATGCCGAGGCAGTTGCCGTAGCCGCCGATGCCGGCGACGACGCCCTGGAGGAGGTGGCGGTTCTGGGGCAGGTCGGGCGCGCCGAAGCGGAGCGAGTTCAGGAGGGCGATGGGCCGCGCGCCCATGGTGAAGATGTCGCGGACGATGCCGCCGACCCCTGTCGCCGCTCCCTGGTAGGGCTCGATGGCGGAGGGGTGGTTGTGGGACTCGATCTTCATGGTCACGGCGAGTCCGCCGCCGATGTCGACGACACCGGCGTTCTCCTCGCCCGGCTTGACCATGACGCGGGGCCCGGTGTTAGGGAAGCGGCGCAGCAGCGCCTTGGAGTGCTTGTAGCCGCAGTGCTCGCTCCACAGGGAGCCGAACATGCCGAGCTCGAGGGGGTTGGGCTCGCGGTCGAGCCGGTCGACGATCATCTCGTACTCGGCGGCGCTGAGGGCCACCTCGTCGAGCATCTCTTGGGTTACCGGCACGATCCGCCGCCGGAAGCGCCGTCGGACGCGGCGGAGATGGGGCTGGAATGGGGGTCGCGTCGCATGGCTTCCAGGGCGTCATCCTACCATAACGATGGCGCCGCGCCGCCCTTTTCGCGGTGCGGTACCCTGTAGGGCATGGACATCGTCTGGGTCGTGCTCATCTCGTTTGGAATCTTGGTTGGCCTTGCCGTGCTGGTCGGCGGGGCCTTCCACCTCATCACGCGCCTGCGCACCGGCGCGCCGCTGAACATTGACGTCCGCGCCCTGGTGCGGATCTACCTGTACGTTGGCATCATCGCCGGCTTGCTGGTCTTCACGCAGGGGGCGTCGGAGCTCATCAAGGCGGGGGCCGCCGGCCTTTCGAGCAAAGAGTTCAGCTACTCCCCCGTCTGGGTCGAGCTACCGGAAGACAAAGAAACGAAGCCGCAGCATCCGCTGGAACTGGCCGACCGGGGGGACCTCACCGATGAGGAGTTGGAGGAGTTGAGCCAAATCCTCGCGGAGCGGCAGGAGGAGAACACCCGGCTCAACGAAGAGCGGGACCGCCTCGGGCTGGACCGCGCGCTCGACGAGGGCCTGATCGAGGGCATCAGCTTTACCATCATCGGGGCCCTTGTATGGGTTGCCCACATGTTCGGCCGCCGCAAGATTGAGACGCCGGAGGACAGGGCGGGCCCCCTGAACCGCATCTACCTGGTGCTGCTGACGGCGATCTTCGGCATCATCACCATCGTGAGCCTGCCCCAGGCGGTCTTCGAGACGCTGCGCTACGCGGTCCTCGACCCCGCAAGCGACCACTACGAACCGGGCGAGAAGCTGGCCCTGTCGATCACGGCGCTTCCGATCTGGCTGGTCTACCTCTGGAACACGGTGCGCGCAATCCGGCGATCGGAGTAGCCGCTCGGGCCTATCAGGCGTAGCCGCGCCGCGCCCCTCCGGCGCGCCCGTGGGGGCGCGTGCCCTCTCTCAATCTCCCCCAGCAGGGGGAGAGGCTTGCGTAACGGCTCCGGTTGTGGGGGAACGGGCGAGTCGCGACTCGCCCCTACAGGGGAGGCGCGGCACCGACTGTGCACGGGCTTCGATGGCCGTTGGCGGTTGTGAGGGGGCCCCTCATCTCAATCTTCTCCCGTGGCGAGACCTTTGCGTAACCGGGGGCGCGGGCTCCGGCAAGGTCGCGCGGCCCCCGCCGCCCTACCCCTCCGACGCGCCTGACGGCGCGCACCCTCTTTCAGTTTCCCCCATAGAGGGGGAAAGGCCGGAGGGGACGGGCGATTCGCGAGGTGCCCCTGCGGGAGGGGACGTTACGCGGCGCGGTTATGCAAAGGTCTCCGTGGGGAGAAGAGGCAGGGGGATCATCCCGCGCCCTCAGCCGGCCACGGATACGACGATGTTGCCGACGTGCTCCTTGGCCAGGAATGCTTCCTGGGCGCGCACGAGTTCTCGCAGCGGGTAGACGGCGGCCAGCACGGGGCGCACCTCGCCGCGCTCGATGTAGCCCACCAGCCGGGGAAAGGTATCCGGCGGGGCGATCGTAACGCCCGTGAAGGTGAGGTCGCTGAGGTAAAAGGTGCGCAGGTCGAACGCGACTTTCGGGCCCGCGATTGCGCCGGAGCAGGTGTACCGCCCCCCGCGCCGCAGGGCGCCGATGAGCCGCGGCCACAGCGGCCCTCCCACAACGTCCGCGACGACGTCGACGCTGTCCCGCCCGATGGCGGCACGGAGCGCCGCGGCGAGGTCTTCCGGGGAACGAGGCAAGACGGCGCCGGCGCCGAGCGCGCGTACGGCGGCGGCCTTCGATTCGCCGCAGAGCGCGACGGTCTTCGCGCCGCGCCGGGCGGCAAGCTGGACCAGCGCGGTCCCCACGCCGCCCGACGCGCCGGTGATCAGGACGACGTCGCCGGCGGTTACCCCCGCCCGCTCCAACATGGCTTCCGCGGTTATCCAGGAGGTGGCGAAGGTGGCGAGCTCGGCGTCGGTGAGGTCGCTCTCGATAGGGTGAACGTTCCGCGCGTCGATGACGGTGTACTCCGCGAAGCCGCCGTCGCGCTCCGCGCCGAAGTAGCCGCAGCGCTCCATGTCTGTGGGCCGGTCCCAGTCGCGGAGCCAGGTGTCCACGAGCACGCGCCTGCCGAGCAGGGCCTCGGGCGCGCCGGCGCCGAGGGCCGCCACCCGTCCGCAGACGTCGGCCCCCTGAATGCGGGGAAAGGCAATTGCGCCGCCCCAGCCGCCTTGCACGTCCTCGGTGCCCTCTTCGGCGTGCCGGGAATACCAGGCGGTCCGCGTGTTGACGTCGGTGTTGTTCAGGCCGCACGCGCCCACGGCGATCAGGACCTCGCCGGGGCCGGGCGTCGGCGTGGGCCAGTCCTCGCGGTACTCGAGCTTGTCGAGCCCGCCGTGCGCCGTCAGGACGACGGCCCTCATGGTGCGGGGGCTGTCCATGCCTTATCCGTCCCCTACGAACCGCGGCATCACCTTGGTGGCGAAGGTCTCCAGGTTCTTCAAGGTCTTGTTCAACGGAATGCCCATGTGGGAGAACTCGACGAGTAGGTAGTCCAGATGGCAGACCTCCTGCAACTCGTGGATTCTCTCGATCACGTTCTCCGGTGAACCTACGAGCAGCGTGCGCGGCTCCAGGAAGTCCCAGTCCAGCTTCACCTCATCGGCCAGGACCTCGTCCGGATTGGTGAAAACCTGCCTGCCGCGAAAGGGATCGTTGAAGATGAAGGAGGACATGATGCCTTCCTCCGCATCCCGCCGCGCCTCCTCCATCGAAGCGGCGACGTAGGTGGAGCGCATCACCGCCTGGTCTTCACCCAGAGCGAACGTCCGCCCCTCACGCTGCGTTCTGGCCCGGGCGTAGATCTCCATCCGCTGCCTGATTCTGAGCGGCGGAGGCTGCCAGTAGCAGGCCTTCAGCCCGAGTTCGGCCGCGGTCGTCACGGAGCGGTCGGTGGAGACGGTCATCCACAGCGGCGGGTGCGGCTTCTGGTAGGGTCTCGGCGTCACCCGCAGCTTGGTGACCCTTTCCCCGTCCTGCCAGGTGGGATTCGACGGATACCGGGGATGAGAGAAGACGGTGCCCTCGGCGGGGAAGGTGTAGTTGGTCCCATGGTAGGAGAAATACTCGTTCGTCCAGATCTCCCGCACGATCTCCACCATCTCGTTGAACAGCTCCCGGTTCTCCTTGTCCTTGCGGGGGTCGGCGTTGGGATGGAACTGCGGCCCCTCGTAGGGCCAGATGCCCCTGCCGAAGCCGATCTCCACACGGCCGCCGGTCATGTTGTCGAGCATCGCGAGGTCCTCGGCGAGCCGGATGGGATGCCACCAAGGGGCGATGTTCGCCATCTGGCCGATGCGGATCTTTGACGTCCGCGCCGCGAGGTCGGCGCCGAGGAGGATTGGATTCGGCAAGTCGCCCAGCCCATAGGGTCCGAAGTGGTGCTCTCCGAGCCAGATTGCCTCGAAGCCGAGCTCCTCGGCCAGGACGGTCTGCTGCCGGAGGTTGTCGATATGTGCGTCGGCCGTGGCGGCTTCTCCGGCGGAACCCGCCACGGTGGTGAACGCCGCGAACTTCATGCCGGAAGCTCCCCCTTGTCCGGACCCCTTGGGAGGGGCCGGTCCGTCCTCGAAATGGGCCGTGGTACGCTTGCTCGCCACCATACTACGAGGAGCCGCGTCATGCCGTCAGGACGGAACCGGGGTCTGGTCCAGACCGTGCTGGGCCCCGTGCGTCCATCGGAACTCGGCGCAACGACGACCCACGAACACCTCTACGCCGACTTCTCCCGGATGTATCGCCCGGCCCAGGACTCGCCGTCGCCGGAGCTGGCCGACGTGCCCTTGACCCTTCAAAACCTGGGATGGATACGGCGCAACTACTACAGCAACCGCCCCAATCTCCGGTTGACGGACTTGGACACGGCCATAGAAGAGGTCGGGAGGTACCGGGAAGCCGGCGGCGGGGCGATCGTGGAGGCGACCACGCCGGGAATCGGACGCTCGCCCGACGCGCTGGCCCGGATATCCCGTGAATCGGGCGTGCACGTCGTCATGGGCGCGGGCTTCTACGTGGGAGCGGCCCATCCCGACGACATGGATGAGCGGGGCGTGGAGGACCTAGCGCGGGAGATCGTCGGCGACATCGTCGAAGGTGTCGGAGACGGCGGCGTCAAGGTGGGCGTCATCGGGGAGATGGGCTGCACGTGGCCCCTCGCGCCGAACGAGCGCAAGGCTCTAACGGCGGCGGCAATCGCCCAAAGAGAAACGGGCGCGGCGATATCGATCCATCCCGGACGGCATCCCGATGCGCCGCTGGAGATCCTCGAAGTCCTTGCGGACGGCGGCGCGGACATATCGCGCGTGGTCGTGGCGCACCTCGACCGGACCGTGTTCGAGTTCGACGCGCTCGAGCGGATTGCGGCGTCGGGCTGCTACCTCGAATGGGACCTGTTCGGCAATGAGGGGTCTCACTATCCCAACGCCGAGATCGACATGCCCAGCGACGCCCAGCGGCTGGACTTCATAAGGCGCGCCGTCGACGCCGGCTACTCCGACAAGATCGTCATGGGCCACGACATCTTCACGAAGCACCGGCTTGTTCGCTACGGCGGGCACGGTTACGGCCACATTCTTCAGAACATCGTTCCCAAGATGCGGCGCAAGGGTTTCTCGGAAGATGCGATTCGAGCGATAACCGTGGACAACCCGGCCAGGTTGCTCGCTTTCGCATAGCTCCCGCCAAGCGGTAATTGCCACGCGCCGCGATGGGTGGCCGTTGACACCCGGAAAAGGCGGCCCGTATTCTGGGATTCGGTTCCTGAAGCCGTCATCTGACCGGAGACCTCGTTGCCTCCAATCGAGACCCTCGTCGAGGGGCTTCTGCGGGGCGAGAAGCTCGCCCTCGCCCGGCTCATCACCCTGATTGAACGGGAAAGCCCCGACGCCTCGCGCGCGCTCAGCCTGACCCTGTCCGGCGCAGATGAGCGGGGGCGCGATTCCTACTGCATCGGCTTCACCGGCCCGCCGGGGTCGGGGAAGAGCACGCTCGTCGACGCGCTCACGGCGAATATACGCGGCGGCGAAAACGACGCCACCGTGGGTATCGTGGCGGTCGATCCCAGCAGCCCGTTCACCGGCGGGGCGCTGCTCGGCGACCGGATTCGGATGGAGGGGCACTACAAGGACCCCGGCGTCTACATCCGCAGCATGGGGACGCGGGGGAGCCGCGGCGGGGTGCCGAGCGTGGCGCAGCGGGTGGCGTCGCTGTTGGCGGCGGCGGGCAAGGACTACGTCATCGTCGAGACCGTCGGCGTGGGGCAGACGGAGCTCGACGTCATGGAGACCGCCGACACGGTGGTCGTGGTGCTGGTGCCGGAGGCGGGGGACACGATTCAGACGATGAAGGCGGGCCTCATGGAGATCGCCGACATCTTCGTGGTGAATAAGGCCGACCGCGGCGGCGCGGAGAAGCTGGCCACCGACATCGAGCAGAGCCTGACGCTTATCTACGAGGAGACGTACTGGCGGGCGCCGGTGCTGCTGACGGAGGCGCACCGGGGAACGGGGGTCGCCGAGGTGCGCGACGCCATCGAGCGGCACCGCGCGGCGTCGGTGGAGGCGGGCGAGCAGGACCGTCGCCGGAGGCGCCGCTGGCGGGCGCAGTTCGTCAAGAGCGTGGAGGAGAAGCTCGCGGGCGCCTTCCACGCGATGATCGAGGACGCGCCGGTGCTCCAAGACCTGCTGCAGCAGGTCGAGGCGGGCGAGCGCGACCCCTACACGGCGGCGTCGGAGGCGCTGCGCGACCGCGGCGTCCGCGACCGCTGGCTGTCGCTGTCCGACCTGTAACGTAGGCCGCGCCGGACTTTCGAGGTAGCGCGGCGGCGCCCCGCTTTTTTATGATGAAGAGGCCGGGCCCCGCTGGCGGAACCGGAGGGGCCAAGGCCCGCGTAGCACTGGGTAGGAGGTCGCGTGTGGCGGAATCCGAGTACGACATCATGGTGATCGGGCAGGGGGCGGCCGCGTTCAGCGCGGGGCTCTACGCCGCCCGCTATCAGGTCAAGACGATCGTGGTGGGGCAGACGTTCGGCGGCGAGACGGCCACCGGCGGCCTCATCGAGAACTATCCGGGGCACGTCGAGGTCCAGGGCTTCGACCTGATGCTCGGCATGAAGGAGCAGGTGCAGAAGTACGACGTGCCGGTGATCGACGCCAAGGTGACTGAGATCGAGCGGCGCGACGACTGCTTCACGGCCCGCGACGACGAGGGGGATGCGTACCTCGCCAAGTCGGTGGTGCTGGCGATGGGACGGGAGCGCCGTACGCTGGGGCTCGAGCATGAGCAGCAGTGGGTCGGACAGGGCGTCTCCTACTGCTCGACGTGCGACGCGCCGCTCTACCGCCGCCGCACCGCCGCCGTGGTCGGCGGGGGCGACGCCGCGGTGAAGGGCGCGACACTGGTGGCGCAGTACGCCGACCGTGTCTACGTCATCCATCGCGGACACGAGTTCTCGCGGCCGGAACCGGTGAACCTCTCCAAGATGCAGGAGCAGGCGAACATCGTGCCCGTCACGAGCGCGAACGTGGTGGAGCTGAAAGGCGGCGACTACCTGGAGTCGATCGTGCTCGACCGGGAGGTCGAGGGGGCCCGTGAGCTGCGCGTGGACGGGCTGCTGATCGAGATCGGGGCCAATCCGAACGTGGAGCTGGCCCGGCAGTTGGGCATCAACACGAACGACAAGGACGAGATCGTCGTCGACAAGTACATGGGCACCAACGTGGAGGGAGCGTTCGCCGCCGGCGACATCACCGATGCCTCCGGCGAGCTGAAGCAGGCGATCACGGCGGCGGCGCAGGGCGCGCTGGCAGCGACGACGGCCTACGAGTACGTCACCGAGCACACCGGCGGGTGCTGCTGGATGCACGGCATGGGCTTCGGGCTCGGCGTGGGAGCCTAGCGGCGCCGCGGGAAGGGTCATGGACGCAGGGGCTCCCATCATCGTCGTCGATCTCGGCGGCACCAACCTCCGTGTGGGGCTGGTCGAGCCGACCGGAGCGATCATCGAACGGGTCCGCGAGCCAAACCGTGAAGAGGACGGCCCGGAGCGGGTGGCCGACCGCATTGTCGAGGCGGGACGCGGGCTGCTGGCGAAGCACGGTTTTGCCGAGGCGATGGGCCTCGGCGCCGCCGTGGCGTCGCCGCTGGACAAGGACGGAGTCCTCTACAACCCGCCGAACCTCCAGAGTTGGGGAGTCGTCCCCTTCCGCGACCTGCTGGCGGAGCGCTTCGACGGGCCGGTGCTCATCGGCAACGACGCCACGGTCGCCTGCCTGGGCGAGTACGTCTTCGGCCAGGGCCGGGGGATGAGCGACCTGATCTATCTGACGGTGAGCACGGGAGTTGGTGGCGGCGTCATCTCGCACGGCACGCTGCTATCGGGCTACCGCGGTCTGGGCCCCGAGCTGGGCCACCTCATCGTCGACCGCGAGGTGGAGGACTCCATCGGCGAGCCTGGGGTCGAGACCGGTCCCTGCGGGCATGCGGGCTGCCTGGAGATGATGACCTCGGGGACGGCGATCGCCATGCGGGCGCGAGCGGGGCTTGAAGGCGGGACGCAGAGCTCGCTGCGGGCGATGGCGCTGGGCAAGCCGGAAGCCATCGAGGCGGAGCACGTCTTCCGCGCCGCCGCGGCGGGCGACGCCTTCGCCACGGAGGTGATGGAGACGGCGGCGCGCGACCTCGGGTTCGGGCTGGTGAGCCTGGTGCACGCCTTCAATCCCCGGCGCATTGTGCTGGGGGGCAGCGTCGCGCTCCACAACTGGGAGCTGCTCGGCCCCATCGTCGAGGCGCGGGTGCGGAAGCATGCTTTCCCTTCCTTCCTCGAACCGTTCGACATCGTGCTGTCCGAGTTCGGCGACGACGTCGGTCTCATCGGCGCGGCGGCGCTGGTGGCGCATGGGCGCGGAGGCTGAGCGTGGCCGCCGACTCTCTCCCCGACGGCTACCGGCGCGCCGAGTACGGGATGGTGCACGGGCGCTTTCAGCCGTTCCACAACGAGCACCGGCACTACGCGCTGGAGGGACTGGCGCGGTCGGAGCGGCTCATCGTCGGCATCACCAACCCCGACCCCGGCGAGATCAAGGAGGAGGCCGCCAGCGGTCACCGTCACCTCGCGGAGAACAACCCCTACACCTACTTCGAGCGCATGGAGATGGTGCTGGCGGCGCTGGCGGAGACCGGCGCCGACCTCGACCGGGTGCGGGTGATTCCGTTCCACATCAGCGAGCCGGCCAAGTGGCGCTACTACCTGCCGCCCGCCGGCAAGCTGCGCCACTTTGTGCGGATCTTCTCGCCCTGGGAGCAGTCCAAGGTCGACCGGCTGCGCGCCGAGGGGTACGAGGTCGAGGTGCTCGACCCTGGTGCGGAGAAGGGTATCGAGGCGACGGAGATACGGCGGCGGATGGCGGCGGGCGACGACTCGTGGGAAAATCTGGTGCCGCCGGCGGTCGCCCGCATCCTGGAGCGCATCCACGCGCCGCCGCGCTAGGACAGTTTCGCCTCTCGCGCGATGCGCCGCTGCTTGGCGCGGTAGAGCTGCACGGCGGTATTGATGACCGCCATGTGAGTGAAGGCCTGGGGGAAGTTGCCCAGTGCTTCGCCGTCCACGGGACCGATCTCCTCGCTGAACAGGCCGACGTCGTTGGCGTAGCCGAACAGGTTGTTCATCATGGTCTCGGCGCGGTCGAGCTCGCCCAGATAGATCAGGTTGTCGACGAGCCAGAACGAGCAGAGGGTGAAGGTGCCCTCGTGGCCGGAGAGGCCGTCATCGAAGTCCCTGTAGCGGTAGACCAAGCCCTCCGGCGACGTCAGGCCCCGCTCAATCTGCTCGATTGTCGAGCGCATGCGCGGGTCGGACGCCTTGATGAAACCGGCGAGGGGCAACATGAGCACCGAAGCGTCCAGGTTGGCGCTGCCGTAGGACTGCACGAACGCGCCGGCGCCTTCGTCGTAGCCGTGGCGCAGCACGTCCTCTTTGATCTCCTCGCGCACCGCCTTCCACCGTTCGATTTCGGCTGGGTCGTCCCACGCGATTGCGTCGGCGGCGCGGATGGCGCGGTCGAGGGCGACCCAGCACATGACCTTGGAGAAGACGAAGTGCTTGCGGCCGCCGCGCGTCTCCCAAATGCCCTCGTCCGGCTCGCGCCAGGACTTCATCACGAACTCGACGAGGTCGCGGCAGAACTGCCAGTACTCGTCGTCGAACTCGCCGCAGTACTTGCGGTAGAGGTGGGCGGAGTCGAGCACTTCGCCGTAGATGTCGAGCTGGAGCTGGGTGTGCGCGCCGTTGCCGATGCGGACGGGACGCGAGCCGCGATAGCCGTCGAGGTGGTCGAGAGAGAACTCGGCGAGGCGGCGCTCGCCCGCCAGTCCGTACATGATCTGGAGGTCCTGGGCGCGGCCCGCCGTGGCGCGCTTGAGCCAGCGCTTGAAAGCGTCGGCCTCGTCGACGAACCCCACAAGGTTGAGCGCGTAGAGCGCGAAGGTGGCGTCGCGGATCCAGGTGTAGCGGTAGTCCCAGTTGCGCTCGCCGCCCACCTCCTCGGGCAGGGACGTCGTCGCCGCGGCGACGATCCCGCCGGTGGGGGCGTACGTCAGCGCCTTCAGCGTCAGCGCGCTCCGAAGCACCTGTTTCTGGTAGAGGCCCTGGTAGTTGAAGGCCTTGCTCCAATCGCTCCAATAGGCCTTCGCCGCCTCCAGCAGCCCCTCCAGACCGTCGTACATGAAGTGCTCGCTGGAATACTCCTGGCGCCAAGAGTAATGCGCGGCGTACTCCGCGCTCTCGCCTTCTTTCAGGCGGCACGTGGTGCGGAAGGTGTTGTCGTCGAGCTTCACCGGCGTCGCGCTGAGGAAGGCCAGGGCGTCGATGCCGCCGTGGGCGTAGCCGACGTTGGGCTCCACCAGCGACGTGTGCGGCACGACCGCGCCGTACTGGAAGCGCGGCTGGCAGACGACTTCGATCTCGACCGCGCCGCGCTCGCACGTCACGACGCGGCAGATGCCCTGGTTCTCGAAGACCTCGTTGGGGTGCCCCTCGGTCATGGGATTGACCGGCATGAAGTCATGGAGCACGACCGTCCCGGAGGCGGTCTCGAACGTCGTCTCCAACAACATCGTCTCGGGCAGGTAGCGCCGCGACGCGGTGTACTCCGACGTTGGCGCGATGGAGAAGTAGCCGCCCTTCCCGGCGTCGAGGAGGCGTCCGAAGACCGAGCCGCTGTCGAAGCGAGGGAAGCAGGCCCAATCGACGGAGCCCATGCGCGAAACAAGCGCGCAGGAATGCGTATCGCCGATGAGGGCGTACTCGCGGATGTCGGGGTAGGCGCCGCTCATATCGGGATATTGCGCAGGTCGGCGGCGGCATCCTGGCTGAGGAACCAGTGCAGGGAGCCCTTGCTGGGCGCGACCAACCCCGCGGGGATGTCGGGGCCGCGAAGAGCCGGCTCGATGGCCCGCTGCACCATCGCCGCCTTGGCCTCGCCGGTGGCGAGGATGGCGGCCCGGCGCGACGCGTTGATCAGCGGCAGGGTGAAGGTGACCCGCGCCGGCCCCGAGCCTTCCATGCGGCACGCGGTCACCAGCTTGGCGCGCTCGCGGACGGCGGCATCGCCGGGGAAGAGCGACGCCGTATGCCCGTCCTCGCCGACGCCGAGCAGCACGAGGTCGAAGGCCGGTTTCTTGCCGAGCAGGGCCTGGATGGCCTCCTCGTAGCGGCGGGCCGCGACGGGGGCGGGCCGCTCCGTTTCGATCCGGCGGACGTTTCCGATGGGGATGGCGATGTGGTTGAGCAGCGCCGACTTGACCATCCCGAAGTTGCTGTCGGCGTGATCGGGCCGGACGGCCCGTTCGTCGCTCCAGAAAACGTGCCAGTTGGGCCAGTCCTGTTCGCTCTCGGCGAGCAGCTCGTAGAGGCGGCGCGGGCTCGACCCGCCGGAGAGGGCGATGACGAAGCGCCCCCGCTTGCGAATGGACTGCTCGGCGGCGGAGGCGACGAAGGCGGCTGCGCCCTGCGCCAGCTCCTCGGCGTCGGGGAAGAGGTGGATGTCAGTCACTGGCTTCACCGTGGCCGCAGACGCGCAGCCAGGCGTGGTTGCGCTGGGCGAGCAGGGCGTCGGCGGCGTCGGGGCCCCAGGAGCCGCGTTCGTACGCCCGCAGCGGCGCCGGCGACGCGCCCTCCAGCAGCGGCTCGACGATGCGCCACGACTCCTCGATCTGGTCGGAGCGGATGAAGAGGCTGGGGTCGCCCTCGATGGCATCTTGCAAGAGGCGCTCGTAGGCGTCGGGGATGGGCTCGCCGGGGAAGGCGGCGCCGTAATGGAAGGCCATGTCCACGGGCCGGGTGGCCATGCCCTGATCGGGGACCTTGGCGGAGAAGCGGAGCAGCGCGCCCTCGTCGGGCTGGAGGCAGAAGGAGAGGACGTTGGGCTGCGCGCCGGAGCCCTCGAAGATGTGCTGGGGCGGACGCTTGAACTGGACGACGATCTCGGACTCCTTGCGCGCCATGGCCTTGCCGGTGCGCACATAGAACGGTACGCCCTCCCACCGCCAGTTGTCGATAAAGAGGCGCACCGCGACGTAGGTGGCGGTGGCGGAGTCGGCAGCGACGCCGGGCTCGCCGGCGTAGCCGCGGTAGCGTCCACGGACGGCGTGTTGCCGCACCCCGTCGGGCGACCAACGCCGGATCGCCTTCAGGGTCTCGACGCGCATGTTCCGCAGCGTCTCCGGCTCCGAGTTCGGGGGCGGCTCCATTGCCACGAGCGCGACGAGCTGGAGGAGGTGGTTCTGCAGCATGTCACGGGTAGCACCGGTGTTGTCGTAGTAGCCGGCGCGGCCGGCAAGGTCGACGCTCTCGGCCACGGTGATCTGGACGTTGTCGACGTAGTTGCGGTTCCATACCGGCTCGAAGATGGCGTTGCCGAACCGGAAGACGAGGAGGTTCTGCACCGTCTCTTTGCCCAGGTAGTGGTCGATCCGGTAGACCTGGTCTTCCCTGAAGACCCGAAGCAGGCTGGCATTGAGCTCTTGGGCTGATTTCAGGTCGCGGCCGAAGGGCTTCTCGACGACGAGCCGCCGCCAGCCCCCGGTCTCCGCGGCGAGTCCCGATGTGGCGAGTCCCATGACGGTGTCTTCGAACAGCTTCGGCGCAATGGAGAGATAGAAGAGACGGTTGGCGTTGGGGTCACCGCCCTCGACCTCGACGAGCTTGTGGCGGAGCTTTATGAGGTCCCCGCGCGCGGAGAGGCTGCCATGCTGGTAATGCACGTGCCGGAGGAAGGTCCGCCAGTCGGATGAGGCGTCGTCGACGCCGGCGAGGTCGCGTGCCTGTTCCGAGACGTAGTCGCGGAAGGCGTCGTCGGAGAAATCGGAGCGGGCGAAGCCGACAACCCGCGTGTCGGCGGGCAAGCGCCCCTTGCGGTAGAGTTCGAACAGCGCCGGTATGAGCTTGCGCCTGGCGAGGTCGCCGCTCGCGCCGAAGATGACGACGCTGGTCTTCTCCGAGGCCATGCTAGCCCTGCTCGGCCGCCTTCACGGCGTGGCCGCCGAACTTGTTCCGCATCGCCGCGAGCACACGGTCGGCGTAGGAGTTCTCCTGACGCGACCGGAAGCGCTCGTAGAGCGACTGCGTGAGGACGGGCGCGGGGACGCCAAGCTCGGCGGCTTCGCGTACCGTCCAGCGGCCCTCGCCGGAGTCCTCGACGTAGGCGGCGATGTCGGCAAGCTCCGGGTCTTCGGCGAGGGCCTCGGCGGTGAGGTCGAGGAGCCAGGAGCGCACGACGCTGCCGAAGCGCCAAATCTGGGCGATGCGGTCGACTTCCAGGCCGAACTCCTCTTTGGCCTTGAGCATCTGGAAGCCTTCGGCGTAGGCTTGCATCAGGCCGTACTCGACGCCGTTGTGCACCATCTTGGTGAAATGGCCCGAGCCGGCGGGGCCGACCCGCCCGTAGCCGGTGGTCGGCGACGGGGCCAGGGTCTGGAAGATCGGTTCGAGGCGGGCGAAGGTCTCGGCGGGGCCGCCGACCATAAGGGAATAGCCGCCTTCGAGCCCCCAGATGCCGCCGCTAGTGCCCGAATCGAGGAAGTCGATGCCCCGCTCGGCCAGCTCGGCGGCGCGGCGCATGCTGTCGCGGTAGTCGGCGTTGCCGCCGTCGATGACGGCGTCGCCGGGGGAGAGCGCGTCCGCGAGCGTGGCGATGATGCGCTCGGTGACGTCGCCGGCTGGCGCCATGACCCAGACGGCGCGCGGCGCGGCAAGCTTGGAGACGAGGTCTTCTAAGGAGTCGGCGGCGCTTGCGCCGCGCTCGCGGGCGGCGTCGACGGCCTTGGGATCGAGGTCGAAGACGGTGACGCGGTGGCCGCCATTCAGGAGGCGCGCCGTCATGGCCCCGCCCATGCGTCCAAGGCCGACCATTCCGAGTTCCATGTCGTCCGCCTTTCTTCGGCGGGTGGAGTCCCGCCGGTTAGACCGCGGCCGGTGCGTCCTCGACTCGGGCGGCGCGGCGCCCCAGGTCGAGGAGCGCCTGCAGGTCGCCCACGGCCTGGGCCCTGACGAGCACGCCAAAGCTGTAGCCCTCGCCGGGGATGTCGAGGTCGTCCCCCTGCGGGGGTTCGTATTGCAGAAAGATCCCGCTCGCCGGACCGCCCTTGTGCAGCTGCCCCGTCGAGTGGAGGTAGCGGGGGCCGTAGCCGGCGGTGGTGGCGATCTTGTGCCGCTCGGCGATTCGGCGGCGGAGCGCGGCGACGGCCTCGTCGGTCTCGGCCGTCTGAGGGCCGTAGACCTGGATGGCGGCGTAGTCGCCGGGCTTGGCTCCGGCGAGCAGTGCGTCGGGCGTCGGCGTTTGCGGCGGCTCGGGCAGCGCGCCGGTGTCGAGGTAGGCATCGAGGAGCCGCTTGGTCATGTCCTTGGCCTGCTGCACGTTTGGCTGGTCGAAGGGCTGGATGTTCAGGATGTGGCCGGCCACCGCGGCGGCCAGCTCCCAACGGAAGAACTCCGCTCCGAGGTCGTAGGCGTCGTTGAGGTGGAGGCGCAGAACGGGGTGGCCCGCCTTGGCGAGCGCGTTCGCGGCCTCGTCGAGGTCGCGGTTGTCCTTGCCTTGCAGGCGCGGGTAGACGAAGAGGCGGTCGTCGCCGTAGGCGGCGGGGTCGAGAAGGGGCTCGCCGTCGACGGGGATGATGCCGGCGCCGTCCTTGCCGGTGCTCTCCGCGAGCAGCTGCTCGACCCAGAGGCCGTAGCCTTCGAGCCCGGGGCCGGTGAGGAGGGTCAGCTTGTCGCGGCCCTGGCGGGCGAGCGCGCCCATGGCCGCGCCGAGCAGCGCCGCCGGATTCTCGGCGGGGGGCGTGCCGGCGGTGTCCCGCATGCGGGCGGCGCGCCCGAGCAACTCGCCGGGATCGAGGCCCATGAGCGCCGCCGGGGCGAGGCCGAAGTAGGAGAGCACGGAGTAGCGCCCCCCGATGTCGGCGGGGTTGATGAAGATGCGGCGGAAGCCTTCCTCTTTCGCCAGCCGTTCCAGCGGCGTGCCGGCGTCGGTGACGGCGACGAAATGCGATCCGGCCTCGTCGGAGCCGACGGCCTCCTCGACGAGACCGCGGAAGTAGCGGTAGAAGGCGTGGACCTCGGCGGTCGAGCCCGATTTGGACGAGACGATGAAGAGGGTGCGCGCTGGGTCGATGGCGTCGGTCACGCTTCGCACCCAGGCGGGCGCGGTTGAGTCGAGGACGATGAGGCCGGGGTAGCCGTCCTGGGGGCCGAAGGAGCGGCGCAGGACCTCGGGGCCGAGGCTGCTGCCGCCCATGCCGAGCAGGACGGCGTGCCCGATGCCCTCGCCGCGTATCTCGTCGGCGAAGGCGGCGAGCTCGCCGGCGTGCTTCGCCATCGTCTCGGGGGCGTCGAGCCAGCCGAGGCGGTCGGCTATCTCGGTGGGGTCGTCGCGCCAGACGGTGTGGTCCTTGGCCAGGATGCGCTCCATGACCTTGCCGGCGTCAAGCTTGCCGAGGGCGTCGTCGACGGCGGGCCGGTGCGCTCCCAGGCCGGCGAGGAAGCCATCTGGGCTTCCTGATTGGAGCAGAGCAAGCTTGTCGGCAATGTTCCGTTTCAGGGAGTCGAAGGCGTCTATGAAGGCGTCGACGCCGTCGGCGAGCAGCTTGTCGGTGACGGCGTCCATGTCCACGCCGGCCTTGGCGACGCCGTCGAGGACCTCGTCGGCCTCGGAGACGTCGCCGGTGAGGCGCGCCTCCGGTTGCCCCTTTTCGAGCAGGGAGGCGATGGTGTTCGGCGGCAGGGTGTTCACGGTGTGCAGCCCGATGAGGGGCTCGACGTAATGGAGCTCGTCGTAGGCGGGGTTCTTGGCGCTGGTGCTGGCCCAGAGGGGGCGCTGCACGCGGGCCTGCTTCTCTTTGAGGTGAGCGAAGCGTTCGCTTTCGAAGATGTCCTTGAAGATGCCGTAGGCCTTCTGGGCGTTGGCGATGGCGGCCCGGCCCAGCAGCGGTTCCAGGTCGTCCGCCCCTGCGTCGATGCGCTCCTGGAGCTGGGCGTCGACGGCGGTGTCGACGCGGCTGAGGAAGAAGGAGGCGACGGAGGCGACGCGGCTGACGTCGCCGCCCGACTCGGCCAACTGCTCCAGCCCGGCAAGGTACGACTCGATGACCTGCCGGTAGGCGGCCAGCGAGAAGATGAGGGTGACGTTGACGTTGATCCCCTCGCTGATGAGCTGCCGGACGGCGGGCATCCCCTCGGGGGTCGCCGGAATCTTGATCATGGCGTTGGGGCGCTCGAGCATCTTGAAGAGGCGGCGGGCCTCCTCGATGGAAGCCTCGGTGTCGTGGGCCAAGTCTGGACTGACCTCGAGGGAGGCGTAGCCGTCGGCGCCGCCGGTGCGGTCGTAGAGCGGGCGGAGCAGATCGGCGACCATGCGGATGTCGTCGATGGTCAGCGCCTCGTAGGTCTCGTCTACCGTTGCGCCCTGGTCGGCGAGGGCGCGGAGGGCGTCGTCGTAGTCGGCGCTGCCGGCGATGGCCTTCTCGAAAATGGAGGGGTTGGAGGTGAGGCCGGAGACCCCGGAGTCGATGAGGCGTTCCAAGTCGCCGGAGACGATGAGGCCGCGCCGTACGTTGTCGTACCAGATCGATTGGCCGAGGCGTCCGGTCTCTTGGATCGCGTTGGTCATCATGCTCCTTCGCTGTTTCGCATAGCCTCTGTCAACCAGTAGGAGCGTTCGACGGCGGCAATGACGGCGGGTCGGCCCGAAATGGCCCGTTCGACCTGCTCCATAGGGAGGGCGCGCATCGTGTCGATGCACAGCTGATCGCGTCCCGCGTCGTGCATGGCGTCTGCTTCCCTGGGTAGCGCCCTGCCCCCCGGCGCGGCGGCCTGGGGGCGGGCGGGGGCGGTGAAGCGGGCTCCTTTGCGGCGGCTCGCCGGCGGGCCGTGCCGGCGCGCAATCATGATACGGCGGCGCTTGGGAGAGGGTCAACGGCTAGACATAAAGAGAGGACCCCGGGGGAGGCCGGGGTCCGGGCCGAGAGGGCCTGTAAGCCGAGTTCTGTGCCCGCGGCGGCGGTTTACGGCCCGAAGGGCCTTCCTCCCGCGGCCGAGAGCGGTGGCCATCTATCTAGCCCCGCCGTTGCCGGCGGGGTCGAGCGGCCAACCCGAGGACGAGCCGGGCGCTCATGGTCCTCCTACTTGGCCTTGCTCCGGATGGGGCTTGCCCGGGGCCGCGGTCACCCGAAACCCCGGTGAGCTCTTACCTCACCATTGCACCCTTACCCTTCCGAAGAAGGGCGGTATGTTTCTGTGGCGCTATCCGTAGGGTCGCCCCTCCTGGGAGTTACCCAGCATCCTTGCCCGGTGGAGCTCGGACTTTCCTCCCGCTCTCGCGAGCGGGCGGCCACCCGGCCCTCTCGGTCCGACCCCAGTATACGCCGCCCGGTTCCTCACCGGCGGTGTATCATCCCGCCCGGAAAATGCTCATGGACAACGCCATCGGGCTGCACAACGTGGACATGAGCAAGTCACCGCTTCTTCACTCCAGATGAAACGCATAGCGAGCACATAACGAACGAGCATATTAGGAGCGAACACGATGCCGCACGGCTACGAATTCTCAGGCGTCGACCACATCACGGTGACCGTTTCCGACATGGAGCGGTCGCTCCGGTTCTACCGCGACCAGCTTGGCTTCGGCGTCACGCTTGACGTCGTCGCCCCCCACGACCGCGAGGTCATGAACCTGGCGCACCGCACCCCGCGGGAAGGCCACCGCATGGTGACGCTCGACACCGGCGGCGGCATCACGGTCTCCCTGACGGAGTACCAGGACCCCCACGGCGAGGGCATTCTGCTCGACGATCTCGGCGTGACGCACTTCGCGGTCGGCGTCTCCGACCTGGCGGCCCTGACGGAGCGGCTGGTGGGGATGGGGGTGGAGTCGCCGCGCCCCGGCTTCTTCGTCGACCCCGACGGCATCCTCATCCAGTTCATGTCCCCCGGCCACGCCGCGGAGACGAGGGCGCGCTACCAGAGTAAGGCGGCGGGCGGGTAGCCGTACGGCTACCCGTTAGGTCGAGGTTAAGCGGCGGACCCCTTAGGCTCTTGGACCGCGGCTCTATCCTCCAGTACAAGGTCGCGCCCAACGGCTCGCAGGGCCTTCTCGACCGACGTAATGTGTGAACGATGTCCGGGGTCGACAAGTCGCCTGACCGCGGTTTCTTGCAGCCCCAACCGGGCGGCGAGCGCGACGTTGGTCAAGCCCTGCTCCCGCATGGCGGCATAGAGGGCCAACTTCGCCGCGACAATGGGCGCCACGGAGATCAGCACCTGGCCCTCAGCCAGGGGACTGGGGGAGGGAATCTCCTGGCGGTCATCGACGTACATGGCCAGAGCGACGCCCAAGCAGTCCTGGGCCATTTCCAGGGCCTCTTCCCATGACCACCCGCCGGTGTTGGCTCCGTATACATCCGGAAAGTTCACCACGTAGGCTTCCCTTCCGGTCGCCCGTTGCTCCTCTTCGTCGGGGACGATATTGCAGGGATAGGCGTAGCGCATGAGCTAGAACTCTCTTCTATCGATGTGCAAGTCCTTCAGCATCGAGGCCAGCGTGCCGGTCGGAATCTCGCCATGCGGGACAGTTGTCCGGAAAGCGCCGAGCCAGACCGAACCATGGCTCCCTTTCCCGCGAGTGGGTTCGAAGGTGACGTCAAAACGATGCCTACGGGCGTATCGTCTGAGTCTTCTCAAGAACTCCCTGTCGTTCACCAGCTATTCCAACACATATTTGTGCGATCAGCAAGGATGATGCTGCCCGGGCGGCTAGCGGCCGGAACGCAGCGAATCGAGGTCGCCTTCCCAGCTTGTTCCTCGAAGCGCGCGGGCCTCGTCAGCGGACATCGCATCGCGGTCGGTACAGGGCGTCGCGGGGTAGATTCTCGGACATGATTAACCCTGCGCCCTTTGCGTCCAAATCCGCGAGCACCTCTCGAAGCAGCCTGCGACGGCGCTCGTCGGGCGTCTCGACGTCCTGGGGATCAACCTCCGCTTCCGAGGTCGGGCGGGCGACGAGGGCGCTGAGGTAGCTCCGCACGAGATCCGATAGGGACGTGCCGAGCTCCGCCGCCCGAATACGGGCGCGACGGTAAGTCTCCTCGTCGATGGACACGGTGATGTTTTTCATGGCCACAGGTTCACGCTGTCTGCGTAGCACAGGATACCGGAGCGGAGCGGCCCGCAAGGTGCGGCGCCGTCCCTTTTACCCAATCGGCTTGGGAGGGGGCGTGCCGGTGATGGCCGAGTCCTTGCCCAGCATGCCGCGGAGGTAGTCGATCTGGCCGGCGTGCTGGGCGAGCTCGGTGACGATGTGCGAGAAGAGCTTCTCGAGAGGGAGGCTGAAGCGGCGTCCTTGGACGGGCTCGGTGAGGCGTTCGTCGGGGACGTTGGCGACGAGGTCGAGGAAGCGGCGGTTGGTCGCCTCGAAGTAGGCGGGAAGCTCGGCGATCCGCGCCCGTTCGGCGGGCGGCTGCGTGTCATAGGTCCAACCGCGGTCGTCGTCGGGGAGGCCGAACTTCTTGGCCCAGCCCTGGGTTATCCAGATGTCGTCTTTTTCACCCAGTGCCGAGGTGGTCCAGGTGTCGACCGCCCGGCCGCAGTGGATGATCGTAGAAGCGATGGAGTTGCAGGTGGCGCAGGGACGGTAGCCCGCCTCCTCCTCGGTGAGGTCGGCGGCGGCGTTCTTGATGATCGTCAGGGTGCGGCCCAGGCTCCAGGCGACGGCTTCGCGGTAGTCCATGCCTGTCCTCTCTCAGTCTCTCCCAGAGGGAGAGAGGCTTAAGGTGCTCCCAAAAAGGGGAGAGGCGTGCGGTGCTCCCCCAGAGGGGGATTGGCTTGCGGTGGGTCTAGCCCCGCGAAGGCAGCACCACAGTCGCGGTGCCCGGCGTCGCGTTCTTGCCCTCGGGATTCTCGACTTCGAGATCGAGGTCGACGAGGTTCTCGCCGTTCTCGGTGTACTTCTTGGTGACGGTGGCCTTGCAGATGAGCTTCTCGTCCTTGTAGTTGAGCGAGCGGTGCTGCACGTCGACGCGGCGGATGTCGCCGGTGACGCCGATCCAGTCGCGCAGCATGTTGTGGAGGTAGGCGAGGCGGAGGTTGCCCATCCCGAAGACGTCCTTCATGCCGGCGGCCTGGGCCTTGTCGACGTCCATGTGGATGTAGACGAACTCGTCGTTGACCGCGGCGTAGCGGTTCCACTCCATCAGGTTCGGCGCGCGGGTGAAGGAGGGGACCTGCTGCCCTTCGGTCACGTCTTCGAAGTAGAGGCTGTCTTCGATGCCCACGGTTGGCTCCTTGGGGATGGTTCGCGGCTAGTACTTGATGCCGATGCCGCGTGATTCGCGGACCTTCTTGCCGTCCTGGTTGGTCCAGGTGGTCTTGCGGATGAGGAAGAGCATGACGCCGAGGCGGCCGGGCCGGGTGTAGGCTTGGTCGAGGACGGTCTCGGCGGTGATGACGTCGCCGGGGCGGATGCGTTCGAAGTAGGTGTTGCCGCCGCCGCCGTTGAGGATGTTCATGCCGATGCCCATGCGCTTGATGGCGGGCGCGAGGTCGTCGTCGGTCAGGAGGGTCTCGCCGGGGTCGATGGGCCAGGCGAAGGGGTTGAACTCGTCGGGGGCGACGATGCCGCCGAAGCGGGTGCTCTTGGCGTAATCCTCGTCCCAGAAGAGGCGCGGCGGCTTCTCCGGCCAGTAGATGGCGATCGCCCAGCGACGGATGTCGGACTCGGTGACCGGGTGCGACACCTGGCGGCGCATGGTCTTGCCGACGAAGGCGTTGAGCTCGTCGCTAACCTCGGGGACTTGCTGTTGTTGGGTCACGGGGCTCCTCCGGCAGGGGCCGCTCTCGGAGCGGCGCCGGGGTTGAGGATAGGAATGGGCCGGAACGGTGTCAAGAACGGCGCGGCGGGTGGCTCGGCGCGTCCGCGCCACGCCCCAGAGCTACGGCTCTGCTTACGAGAGCCGGACGGGGGTCAAGGGGACTATCCGGCGCGTCTGTCCGCCTTGGCGGCGGGCCTGCACCGCCGGGAAGCGGGGCTGAAGGACCTCACCCGCGGTTGCCGTGGCGGGTCCTCTTGGCGTTGCACGGCGCTCCGGGTGGGATTCCACGGTTTCCGGGTGAAGCGGCTGCCCAGGCTCCGGTCGATTTCCCGCCACTTCTTCTCCTCGTCCGGGGTGATGAAGGTCACGGCTTCGCCGGAGCGGCCCATGCGGCCGGTGCGTCCGACCCTGTGGGTGAACAGCTGCTCGGAGTCGGGCAGGTCAAAGTTGATGACCTGGCCTATGCCATCGATGTCCAACCCCCGGGCGGCCACGTTGGTGGCTACCAAGATGGGCGTTGCGCCGGAACGGAATTCCGTCATCACTCGCTCACGTGCGCCTTGACTCAGGTTCCCCTGAAGCGCCCCCACCGGATAGCCCAGCGCGTCCAACTGCTTGGTGAGTTTCTTTACGCCGTGCTTGGTCCTGCCAAAGACGAGGACCGCCGCGCCATCCCGCCCGTCCAACAGGGTTTGGAGCGCGCCGATCTTGTCGCTCTTCTGAATGGTGTAGACGAGATGCTTCACGGCGGGTAGCGCTTGCAGGTCCGCGTCCACCTCTACGAGCACGGGGTTCCGCAGGTGCTTTGCTGCGGTCTTCGCCACCCACTCCGGCATCGTCGCCGACAGGAGCGCCGTCTGCCGTTCTGAAGGTGTCCCGCCGAGGATGGCCTCGACATCGTGGGCGAAACCCCGGTCCAGCATTTCGTCCGCCTCGTCCAACACCAGGAACCGAACCGAACGCAGGTCGAGCGTGCCCTGCCGGAGGTGGTCCAGCGTTCGGCCGGGGGTGCCGATGACGATCTGGACGCCGCTCTTCAACGCCGTGTACTCCGGCTTCAACGACCGGCCGCCGTAGAGCAGCGTGCAGCGCAGCCCCTGTGGAGAGGCCATGGCCTCCGTGACTCCGGCCACCTGGATCGCCAGCTCGCGGGTGGGGACCAGCACTAACGCCTGTACCTTCTTGAGCGACGGGTCGCATTGCTCCGCCATGGGGACCGCGAACGCCAGGGTCTTCCCAGACCCCGTGCGCGCCTGGCCGATCACGTCCCGTCCTTCTAGGAGGAGGGGGATGGACTTCTCTTGAATCGGTGTGGGCTCCGCTATGTCCATGCGGGAGAGCGCCGCTCTGGTGGCGGCACGCAAGGCCATCGCGGGAAACGCTGAGGAAGCGGCGGGAGCGGTGCCGGCGGAGGACTTGCCTGGAGGAAGAGACTCGCCTGCGGAGGAGGAAGCGCCGCGGCGCCGGTCCTTGAAGCAGGGGGGACAGTACACCGGACGGTCTTGGCTAGGCTGGAAGGGGACGGTGGTGGAGGCGCCGCACTCGGTGCAGACGGCCTGGTGCCGGCGTCTACGGCCGGACAAGCGTGGACGGGTGGATACGGATGCAAGAGGCATGTGGAAACAGAACTCCTAACCCAGGGGCGGCACAAGTAATTCAGCGCGGGGCAGAAAGACGAAAAACAGGAGAGGTGGGGGTCCGCTGCTGTAGAAGGCCTTGGTGCGGCATCGAGCGCCTGCCACCATTGTAACAGAAGGGCTAAACCGGGAGAGCGGATGCGTCCGTGGCGAGGGCCGGCGCTCCCTAGCCCGGCAGTTGGCGGCTGGGCGGCTCGGGCTTCCTTTCCGGGATCGGGGGCTTGCCGGGTTTCGACCGCGGCAGTTCGCCGGGGCGCGAGGCGCCTCCGCGCAGCGAAGGCCTGCTTGACGTGCTCCTGCGCCGCGAGAATGACCCGAGCCGACCGGATTTCGGCGGACCGCTCCGGGGTGTTCCTTTCTCGGTTCCCTCCGACCAACAGTCGGCGGCCTTGAAGAAGGCGGAGGCGGCAACGCCCAAGGCGACCAGGATGCCGAAGACCAGCATGGTTATTCCCGCGGGGCCGGGGACGGCGCCGCCGCCGACGATGGCGAGGATGCATCCGAAGAGGAAGAGGGCTCGCCGGTTCACTCCAACCTCCCGTCCGGGCGAGAAGGACAGGCCCGAACCCTCTTGGCCGAACTTTAGGCCTGGGACACGGCGCAGGCAAGGCGCGGGAGCGGGATGTTGAGTAGGATAGAGATAGAGGGAATGTAGGACGGGAACGCCGCCGGATGGAGTCGAGGTGCCACCATGGGGAACGGTGAGAACGCGCAAGAGGGCGCCCAGGGTTTGTTGTCCCGGCCCATGCTGGTGCCCCTCGATGGGACCGACGTGGCCGCGGGCATTCTTCCCTACGTGGGCGAGGTGGCGAGAAGGGGCAACGCGCCGCTTCTGCTGCTCGGCGTCGTCGATCCGGCGGCCGTCCACTACCCGCCCGGAACGCTGGAGCGCCCGGGTGGGACGGGCTCGGAGTCCGGCGAGACCGGAGTCCTCTACAGGGACCAAATCGAAAGCGCCGCCAAAGGTAACGCAGCGGATGAACTCGAAGGGGTTGCCGCCGGGTTGAGGGAACAGGGGATCACGGTTGGCGTCCGCTCCAGTATCGGAAACCCGGCGGAGGAAATCCTGCGGGTAGCCGATGAGGAGGGGTGCGGCATCATTGCCATGTCGACGCATGGGCGGAATGCCATCGCCCGCGGCATCTTGGGGAGCGTCACCGACAAGGTCGTGCACGCGTCGACCTTGCCGGTGCTGACGGTGACGCCGGAGCGGGCCAAGAAGTACGTGGGGCCTCAGGGAGACTCGCTGAGCACCGTCATGGTGCCGCTCGACGGTTCGGACCTGAGCGAGCGCGCTCTGCCCTTTGCCGCGCAGTTGGCGGGGGCGCTCGCTACGGATCTCCTGCTCGTCCGGGCGGTTAGTCTGGACTCCCCATCGTATGCCTACGGCGGCTACGTGGGCCTTGCCGACGTCCACGCGCAGCTGGTGCCCGCGGCCACGGAGTACCTCGACGCCGTAGCCGAGCGCCTGAAGCGCCAAGGAGTGCGCGCCCGGTTCAAGGTCTTGCAGGGGTCGGCTCCGCAGGCACTGCTAACCTTCGCCCAGGAAACGCCGAACGACCTCATCGTGATGACGACGCACGGGCGGTCGGGTCTATCCCGGTGGCTGATGGGCAGTGTCGGCGAGGCCATGATCCGCGCCTCGGGCGACCCCGTGTTGATCATCCCGAATCCGCGATAGGGACAGAGGTTTGGTGCCGGCGGCGCGCCCAGAAGCGAACGGGCCGGCTTAGCTGGAGCGTCTGTCCGGCCTATGCCGCCTTGGAAGGGGAGCCAAGGCCACCGCACCCCGCCGCGGGGCCTTTTCCCGGCCTTGCGCCTGATCATGGGTGGGATTCCACGGCTTGCGGGTGAAGCGGCTGCCCAGGCTCCGGTCGATTTCCCGCCACTTCTTCTCTTCATCCGGGGTGATGAAGGTCACGGCCTCACCGGAACGGCCCATGCGGCCGGTGCGTCCGACTCTGTGGGTGAAGAGCTGCTCGGAGTCGGGCAGGTCGTAGTTGATGACCTGGGCGATGCCATCGATGTCCAAGCCCCGGGCGGCCACGTTGGTGGCCACCAGGATAGGGTTTGCGCCGGAACGGAAGTCGGCCATCACGCGCTCGCGGGCGTTTTGGCTCAGATTCCCCTGGAGAGCGGCTACGGGATACCCCAGGGCCACCAACTGCTTGGTGAGTCTTTTGACGCCGTGCTTGGTCCTGCCAAAGACGAGGGCGGCCGCGCCGTCCCGACGGTCGAGCAGGGCCTGGAGCGCGTCCATCTTGTCGCTTTTCCGGATCGTGTAGACAAGGTGCTTCACGGCGGGCAGCGCTTGCAGGTCCGCATCCACCTCGACGAGCGCGGGGTTCCGCAGGTGCTTTGCCGCCGTCTTCGCAACCCACTCGGGCATCGTCGCCGAGAGGAGCGCCGTCTGCCGGTTGGAAGGCGTCCGGCTGAGGATGGCCTCGACGTCGCGGGCGAACCCTCTGTCGAGCATTTCGTCCGCCTCGTCCAACACGAGGAAGCGCACCGAGCGCAGGTCGAGGGTGCCCTGACGGAGGTGGTCGAGGGTCCGGCCGGGGGTGCCGATGACGATCTGTGCGCCGTTCTTCAGCGCCGTGTATTCGGGGTTCAACGACCGGCCGCCGTACAGCAGCGTGCAGTGCAACCGTTGCGGCGAGGCGATGGCCTCGGTAACACCGGCCACCTGGATGGCCAGCTCGCGGGTGGGGACCAGCACTAGCGCCTGCACCTTTCTGATGGAGGGGTCGCACTGTTCGGCCAAGGGGACGGCGAACGCCAAGGTCTTGCCCGACCCGGTACGGGCCTGCCCGATTACGTCCCGCCCCGCCTGGAGCAGGGGGATGGTCTTCTCCTGAATGGGCGTGGGCTCCGTTATCTCCATCCGGGAGAGGGCTGCTCTGGTGACGGCCCGCAGGGTCATTCCCGGAAAGATGGAAGCGGCGGCGGGGGGGTCCCCTGGCGCGGACGACTCGCGCGCCGGGGAGGAAGCGCCGTTGCGCCGGGCCTTGTAGCACGGGGAACAGTAGACCGGGCGGTCTCGGCTTGGCCGGAAGGGGAGGGTGGCGGAGGCGCCGCACTCAGTGCAGACGACCTGGCGCCGGCGTCTCGGGCCGGACGAGCGTGGACGGGAGGAAACAGCATTCAGAGGCATGCGGAAGTAAAACTCCTAAAGTAGGGATGGCCCGGGTACGTCAGCGCGGGGCCAGAGGTGAAAGAGAAGAGAGATGATGAGCCGTTGGTATGGAAGGGCCGAGGGAGCAAGCTCCCTTTCAAACTCCGTTCATTGTAACAGAGTGCGGTAACGGGGGAGGCCGAGCGTGTGCCTCTTGGGTGAGGGGGTAAGATAGATGGGGTTTGGGAAGGTGTTTGGGCTGGATGGTCCCGATTCGATGAACAACAGGTGTGCGCCATGAACCGCAGAGGCGGCGCGCTGCGCCTCGCGCTGCCCAGCGACCGCATGATGGAGGGCGACACGCTCGCCTTCATGGAGAAGTGCGGCCTGGCGGTGCGGCGGGCGAGCTCGCGGCAGTACGTCGGCAAGATCGCGAGCGTCCCCGGCGTCGAGGCGCTGTTCCAGCGCTCGGTCGACATTCCCCGTGAGCTGGATGCCGGCGACGTCGACATGGCGATCATCGGCTACGAGCGCTATTTGGAGGACCGCGACGAGGACGGTGACTCGGTCGTGGCCCTGGAGACGCTGGGGTACAGCCACACCGACCTCGTGGTCGCGGCGCCCAACTCCTGGGAGGACGTGCGGACGATGGCCGACCTTGCCGCCCGCGCCGAGCGCACCGCCACCGGCGCGCCGCTTCGCGTGGCGACGAAGTACCACCGGCAGGTGGGGCGTTTTCTGGACAAGCACGCGGTGCGGCACCGGTTGGTGCACATCAACGGGGCCATTGAAGCGGCGCCGATGATCGGCACGGCCGACGTGGTGAGCGACCTTGCGTCGAGCGGGGCGACGCTGCGCGAGAACAATCTGCGTCCCCTTAACGACGGCGTGATCACCAGGTCGTCGGCGTGCATGATCGCGAACCGGCGCGCGCTGGGGGGGTCGCCGGAGAAGCTGGCCGCGGCGAAGACGGTGCTCGAGCTCATCGAGGCGCGGTTGCGGGCCGAGGGCTTCTACAACATCATCGCCAACATTCAAGGCGACTCGATGGAGTCGGTGGCGGCCCTCGTGACCCGGAACCCGGCGGTATCGGGGATGCAGGGCCCGACGGCAGCCAACGTGTTCAGCAAGGACGGCGGGAGCTGGTTCGCGGTGTCGGTGGTTGTCGAGATATCACAGTTGACCGCGGGCGTGGACTACCTCCGCGAGATCGGCGCGAGCGGGGTTGTGGTCACGCCGGCCTACTACGTCTTCGACCAGGAGTGCAAGGCGTACGAACGGCTCCGGGAGGCGGTGGACGCGGCGGGGACGGCGGCATGAACGCGCCGGGGACGGGCCGATGAGCCGGCGGCGAGCCCGGCGAAGACGCGCGGGTCCGGCGCCTTACACGCCGCTCGGACAGCGCCGCATCTTTCGCGTGGCGGTGGCGATCATGGCCTTCCTGTTGGCGGCCGCGTTGGCGGCTTCCGTCGTGTTGCCCTTCGCCGGGGGGTCCGGCGAGTAGGCCGCCTGCCTACCCTGCCGAGGCCATGCCAAATTTGGGACTGCACATCGGCTTCGCCCTCGAATGCGCGAAGCGCCTGGGGCATCCCGCGGTGGACGACTACCGCGGAAGCTTTCTCCTTGGCGCGACGTCGCCCGACATGCGCCTCTTCTTCGGCTGGCGGCGCGACACCACGCACTTCTTCGAGCTGACGCGCGACGTCGAGGGCGCCGGGATACGCAAGCTGTTCGAGGAGCACCCCGGCTTGTCGCCCTCGGAGGCGCTGACGCGAGAGACGGTTGCCTTCATGCTCGGCTACATGACGCACCTCAACGTGGACGAGTCGTGGATCTGCCAGATGTACCGGGGCTACTTCGGCAAAGGGGCGCCGTTGAGCAACGAGCCGCTGGTGAACGTCATGGACCGCGCTTTTCAATTCGACATGGACCGCCGGGAGCGGCGGAACATTGAAGACCTTGAAGGGGCCCTGGAGAGCATCAAGGGGTCGTACGAGTCGGTGGACGTCGGCTTCATCGACAAGGCGCACCTGCGGGAGTGGCAGTCGATCGTGATCGAACGGTCGGGGCGCGACCTGCCGTGGGAGCGGTTCCGGGGATTCGTGCACCGCGTCCGGCCTGAATCGACTGAAGAGGAGGCGGACCGCATCGTGAAGGGTCTGCCCGGGCTCATCGAACGGGTGCGGGAGCACATCACCGAGGAGGAGGAGCGCCGCTTCCGCGAGGAGGCCATCCAGGCGTTCCTGGGCAACGCCCACGCCTATCTGAACGGAGGGGTGGCGCCGTGAGGATCGTGCGCGGCGCTTCCGAGGTCCGCCGTCTGCTGACGCGGGCGCCACAGGACGAAGGGCCGCCTCCGCAGCACCTAGCCGAGGGCATCCGTCGCATCTTCGGCGAGCCGCTCACCGTCGGCGAGGCGGTGGAGCGCATCATCGCCGACGTCCGGCGCGACGCCGACGCCGGCCTCGCCGACTACGCGCGGCGCATCGACGGCGAAGTGCCGTCCTCTTGGCGCGTGCCGCCTGAGGAGATCGAGCGCGCCTACGAGGAGACGCCGCAAGACCTCATCGACGCGCTGACGCTCGCGGCCGAGCGGGTGCGCGCCTTCCAGGAGCGGGCCATGCCGACACCGTGGTACGACGACGAGACGGGGCTGGGGCAACGGTTCATCCCGGTGGCCTCGGCCGGCGTCTACGTGCCGGGGGGGACGGCGTCGTACGCCTCGACGGTGCTGCACACCGCGGTGCCGGCTAAAACTGCCGGTGTCGAGCGCGTGGTGGTGGCGACGCCGCCCCGCGGCGGCGAGGTGGCGGGGAGCGTGCTCGCTGCGTGTTACATCGCCGGTGTGGACGAGGTCTACCGGGTCGGCGGAGCGCAGGCGATTGCCGCGCTGGCCTATGGGACGGAGTCGGTGCCGCGCGTCGACGTGATCTGCGGGCCGGGGAATACATTTGTGACCGAAGCGAAGCGCCGCGTGTACGGCGCGGTGGGGCTGGACGGCCTGCACGGGCCGACGGAGACGCTGATTCTGGCCGACGCCTCGGCCAGCCCCGAGGTTGCAGCCGCCGACCTGCTGGCGCAGGCGGAGCACGACGTGCTGGCCACGCCGGTGCTGCTCACAGATTCGGAGGATCTCGCTGGGGCGGTTTCCCGTTCCGTTGCCGAGCAACTTGAGGACTTGGAGCGCGCCGAGACCGCCGGCGCTGCCCTGGAGGGGCAAGGACTCATCGGCGTCGTCGATTCGATCGACGAGGCCATCGACTTAGCCAACGAGTTCGCGCCGGAGCACCTGTGCCTGCTCGTCGCTGATCCGCTGGCGGTGCTCGACCGGGTGCGCAACGCCGGCGGGGTCTTCGCCGGCGCCGACTCGGCCGAGGCGCTGGGGGACTACGTCGCGGGGCCGAGCCACGTGATGCCGACGGGCGGAACCGCGCGCTTCGCCTCGTCGTTGGGCGTCCACGACTTCCTGCGGACTGTGAGCGTGGCCGGCATCGATGGCGGCAGCGGCGGCCTGGCTGAGGCCGCGGCGAGGATCGCCCGCGCCGAGGGGTTCACCGCGCACGCCCGCGCCGCCGAGCTGCGCCGCCGCGAAGGGGCCGAGCGGCGATGACCTCCGGCGGGTTCGACCGGCTGCTCCGGCCCCATCTTCGCGGGATGACGGGCTATGTTCCCATCATGGTCCCCGGTGGACAGGAGAGTGACGGGACGCGTCCCGATGGCTCGATCGTCAAGCTCGACGGAAACGAGAACGTCTACGGCTGCTCGCCGAAGGCGGCGGAGGCCGTCGCCTCACTCACGAGCCACCACATCTATCCCGACCCCGAGCAGCGCCGGCTCCGCGACGCCCTGGCGGAGTACACCGGCGTGGACGCGGGGCACGTGCTGGCCGGCGCGGGCTCGGACGAGCTTATCGAGCTGCTGCTCCGGCTCATCGCGGGGCCCGGCGACAACGTGGTGACGGCGGGGCCCACTTTCGGCTTCTTCGGAGCGAGCGCGAGGCTGGTCGGCGCAAAGGTGATCGACGTGCCGCGGCGCGACGACTTCTCAATCGACGTCGACGCGGTGCTCGCCGCGGTGGGGCCGGCGACGAAGGTGGTCTACGTCGCCAACCCGAACAATCCCACCGGCACCCTGACGCCGCGGGAAGACCTCAAACGCCTGCTCGACGTGGGCCCCCTGGTCGTGGTGGACGAGGCCTACTTCGAGTTCTCCGGCGTGACCGTCGCGGACCTCGTGCCGCAACGGGACAACCTGGCGGTGCTGCGCACGTTCAGCAAGTGGGCCGGACTCGCCGGGCTCCGGATCGGCTACGGCCTCTTCCCGTTGCAGGTGGTGGATGCGCTGATGAGCACGAAGTCTCCGTACAACATCAACGCCGCGGCGGAGGCCGCCGCCGTGGCCTCCCTGAACGACGTGGACTATCTGATGGATAACGTGGCGAAGATCGTGGACGAACGCGACCGGCTCGAAATCCTGCTGCTGAACCTGGACTTCGTCGACGTCTATCCCTCGCGGGCCAACTTCCTGCTCTGTCCGCTGGTGGACCGCGACGCAGTCAAGATCCAGCAGGAGCTACGGGGCCAAGGCATCTTCATCCGTCACTTCGACGCTCCCCGGATTCGCGACTGCGTTAGAATAAGTGTTGGCCGCCCCGAGGACACCGACGCGGTGATCTGGGCGCTCCGAGCCTACGAGGACCTCTACTAGCCCGCTATGCGTTCCGCCACCGTTCGCCGCGAGACCGGCGAGACCGCCGTCACCGTCGAGATCGACGTCGACGGGTCGGGGAAGTCCGAAGTCTCCACCGGCCTGACCATGCTCGACCACATGCTAGCGCAGCTCGCGCGGCATGGGGTGAACGACCTGCGCGTCGAGTCGAAGGCGACGATGGACCCCGACGGCCACCACACCGTCGAGGACGTCGCCATCGCGCTGGGCCAGGCGTTCAACGAGGCGCTCGGCGACAAGCGCGGCATCGTCCGCATGGCGACGGCGTCGGCGCCGTTGGACGAGGCGCTGGCGACGGTCACGGTCGACATAAGCGGCCGGGGCTACGCGGTGATCAACGCCGATTTCAGCATCGAGGTCGTGGGCGACCTGCTCACCGACCTGGTGCGTCACTTCCTGGAGACGTTCGCCCGCGAGGCGCGGCTGAACCTGCACGCCGACGTCATCCGCGGCACCAACGACCACCATAAGGTCGAATGCCTGTTCAAGGCGCTGGCGCGGGCGCTCGACGCGGCGACCCGCATCGACCCGCGCGTCGGCGGCGCGGTGCCGAGCACCAAGGGCGTCATTGAGTCGTAGGCCCGGCTGCCCTCTCTCAATCTTCCAGCAAGAATGGACTGGGGGCGCGAAGGCGGCGGCTTCGATGGCTGCTGGTGGTTTGGAGGGGGCCCCTCATCTCAATCTTCTCCCGTGGGGAGAAGAGGTCCGGAGGGGACCGCCGCGCCCCGCGCCGGCCCTCTCTCAGTCTCTCCCAGAGGGAGAGAGGTTTGGGGAGCTCTCTCCCAGAGGAGACCTTTGCGTAACCATGAACCGAGTTGGGGAGCAGCGCCCTGCGGGCGCTCGCGCGCCTGACGGCGCGCGCCCTCTCTCAAATCTCCCCCAGAGGGGGAGAGGGAAGACCACCCCACTCCACCCGATTCCCAACCATCGGCGGGAGTTGTGCAAAGGTCTCCATAGGGGAGAGGCCGGCGGGGAGGGGAGAAGACCCTGCCCGCACCCCTGGGCAACCACGAGGGTTGCCCCTACGTGGATGATCCGCCGGCGTCGTCGGAGGTTACGCGAACGTCTCCGGAGCGAGAGGTGCAGGGCGATTTCTCGGAAGGGGAGAGGCTTGACGAGCCTTCCGAGCGTCGGCTAGTGCTTCGTCCAGCCCTCCGCGAGGTCGTCGGATAGGACGGCTTCGAGCTCTTCTACGTCCTGGGTTAGGGGCGGTTCGGGAGCATCCCGGATGTGCTGCATGAGGTCGCTTGGAGAGAGGACGCCGCTGGAGACGACGAGCTTGATGCCCTCGGCGACGGTGAGCTGGGTGGCGATGACCTCGTCTTCGGGGAGATAGGCCATGAGGCCCGTTTGGGGGGTGGGCGTGGTGGGGATGAGCACGGAGTGGTACATGCGCCCGTCCTCGCCTTGGACGGTGCTGGTGTGGAAGCCAATGGTGTAGGTGCCCTTCTTGGGCCACTCGGCGAGGACGACCCGCAGCTTGGCGCTGCCGGAGACGGAGAGCGAGTCGATTACCTGCTTGGTGAGGTTGTAGAGCCAGCGGACGATGGGCACCCGCAGGATGACGTTCTCGGCGTAGCCGACGAGACGGCGCCCGATGAAGTTGGCCATGACCAGGCCGGCTAGGTAGATGGTGACGATCATGAGGCCGATGCCGACGCCAGGGATCTCTTGGTTGAAGGCGCGTTCCACGAGGGGCTGTACGGCGTCGTCGAGCGTGGTGAAGACGAAGCGGAGGACGATGAACGTCACCGCCAGCGGGATGAGCGCGAGCAGGCCCGCGATGAAGGTGCGCCGCAGGTGTTGGCCCACCCGGCCCAGGATGCTGTTCGCGTGCGGGCGGGGGTCCAGGGTCATGGCCGCGTACCGGTGCTTCGGGGCTCGGCGTAGTAGCGGCCGAGTGCCGTGATGGCTTCGGCGCCCTCGGAGGAGAAGCCGGACTGCGCGAGCGCGGCCTCGGCGTCGCGCGTCAGCCCGTCGATCAGGTCCTCGACGTGGGCGCGGGCGCCGCAGCGTTCGATGGCCGCAACGGCGGCGTCGACGTCTTCGTCGCTGAGCGGGCCGGCGTGGTCGCGGACGCGCTCGATGGCGTCGAGGTCGGCGCCGGAGGCGTTGGCGAGGGCGTAGATGACGGGAAGGGTGCGACCCTTGCCGATGCTCTCGATGGCGGCGCTGCGCCCGCCGGCGGTGAGGCCGTCGATCTCCACCCGCAGCCTCCAAGCCGCGCCGAAACAGGCCCCGGAACGGGCCGCCGACTCGCGGTCCTCATCCCCGGTGCCGGCGACGGCTGCCCCGAGCGCCGCGGCGGTTGCGGCCAAACGCCCGTCGGTCCCCTCGACGACGCGGACGTAGTCGACAGGGTCGGGCGAGTCCTGGTCTTCGAGCTCGATGAGCGTGTGTTGCGCTAGGGCCACATCGAGGCAGCCCCGGTCGAGGATGTGGCAGGCGTCGAGGACGGCTTCGGGGGAAAGCCCGGACTCCGCAGCGTCCATGAGGGCAAGGCGGGCCTGGGCGTAGAGGGCGTCGCCGGCGTTGATCCCCTGCGCGTGGCCCCACGTCCACCAGAGGGCGGGCCGGTCGGGAGGGCCGGGGTCGCCCTCGCGGAGGTCGCGGTGGACGCGATAGAAGCCCCGCGCGAGCTCGATGGCCGCGGCGGCGGGCATCGCGGCGTCGCGCGAGCCGCCGGCGGCCTCCGCAACGAGGAGGCACAGGACGCCGTGAGGGCGGTCGGCGGCGCCGGCGTCGGCGGGGAGGCCGGCGCGGTCGGTCCAGCCGAGTTGGTAGTTCAACATCTGGGAGAGCAGCGCCCCGCGCTCCCCGACGGCCCGCCTGAGGCGCGCTTCGATGAGGGGGCCGTAGCGGTCGAGCGCGGCGGGCCGGATTGTACTCATCGCCCTATGCTCCTGAGCGGCAACGCTGGGACGGCTACTTCGCCGCGGGCGACGTGCCCAGGGCCTTCCGCAGGGTTTCCTCGGCTATGGCGCCGTGGCGCAGCACGTTGGGAGGGTCGACGGTTAGGTCGAGGACCGTCGATTCCACGCCGCCCGAGCACTCGCCCTCGATCACGTAGTCTACGCTATCGCCGAGCTGGCGGACGACCTCTTCAGTGGTGCGCGGAGTCGGCCCGCCGGAGATATTGGCGCTGGTGCCGACGATGGGGCCGCCGAAGGCGGTGCAGAGCGCGCGGCACAGGTCGTGGCCGGGGACGCGCACGGCGACCGACGGCCCGCCGGCGGTGACCTCCGGGGGCACCCACGGCGCAGCTTCGGCCACGATGGTCAACGCGCCGGGGATGAAGGCGGAGAGCCGCGCAAGGATGTCCCCGGGGGCGCCGGGTGCGGCGCGGCGGAGCATGTCGAGGTCGGCGGCGAGGAGGGGCAAGGGAAGGTCGGCGGAGCGCCGTTTCGCGGCGAAGACGCGGCGGACTGCGTCGGGGTTTGCGGCGTCGGCGCCGAGGCCGTAGACGGTGTCGGTTGGGTAGGCGACGAGGCCGCCCCGCTGGAGGACCAAAAGAGCGGTCTCAATCTGTTGGCGCACGCCTGCGACTCCTTGACTGAGTATAGCACAGGTGCTACGCTAGGCCCCCATTTTCCCAGGAGGGCTCGGTGGAGCGAGCGGTCGAAGACCAGGGCCCGCGTGTCTCCGTCAGCGGGGACGTCGAAGTATCGACCTATCTGGGAATTGCCAAGGAGAAGGAGCGCCGCGAGGCCGTCTCCGCTCCCCCTCCCCCCACGAAGCGCCAGGAGACCGTCGTTGTCCTGGACTTCGGCTCCCAGTACAGCATGCTGATCGCGCGCCGCGTGCGCGAGATGAACGTCTACTGCGAGCTCCTCCCTCACGATACGCCGTGGGAGAAGATCGAGGAGCTGAACCCCAAGGGGTTCATCCTCTCCGGCGGCCCGGCGAGCGTCTACGAGGAGGACGCGCCGATCGCCCCGGCCGGCGTCTTCGACCAGCGCGTGCCGGTGCTCGGCATCTGCTACGGGATGCAGCTCATGGCGCACCAGCTCGGAGGGCGCGTCGAGCCCAGCCAGCGCCGGGAATACGGGCACGCTGTCCTCCACCAGAACGACGAGGACTTCCCGCTGTTCGAGAACGTGCCCTCGTCGGTGCCGGTGTGGATGAGCCACGGCGACAAGGTCGCCGAGATGCCGCAGGGCTTTCGGAGCCTCGCCTTCACCGACAACAGCCCCGTCGCGGTCATGGGCAACGACGCGGGCCTGATCGGCCTGCAGTTCCACCCCGAGGTCGTCCACACCCAGCAGGGGAAGGAGGTCATCCACAACTTCCTCTACAACCTCTGCGGCTGCTCTGGCGACTGGACCCCGGCCAACTTCATCGAGGAGCAGGTCGAGAAGATCCGGGCCCAGGTCGGAACAGGGCGCGTGGTCTGCGCGCTGTCCGGCGGCGTGGACTCCACCGTCGTGGCGGCGATCGTCCACCGCGCCGTCGGCGACCAACTGACGTGCATCTTCGTCGACAACGGCCTACTGCGGTTGGAGGAGTCGGAGCGCGTCTTCCGGCAGTTCGACCACAACCTCCGTATGAACATCATCCACAGCAAGGCGGGGGAACGGTTCCTGACGTGCCTCGCCGGCGTGATCGACCCAGAGGAAAAACGCAAAAGGATCGGCAGGGAGTTCATCGCGGTGTTCGAGGAGGAGGCGGCGAAGATCAAGGACGCCGACTTCCTGGCTCAGGGCACGCTGTACCCCGACGTGATCGAGAGCGCGGCGTCGTCGAAGAATGCCGTCACCATCAAGACGCACCACAACGTCGGCGGCCTGCCGGAGGAGATGAAGCTGAGCCTGATCGAGCCGCTGCGGAACCTGTTCAAGGACGAGGTGCGCGAGGTCGGCTTGGCGCTGGGGCTGTCCGAAGACATGGTCTACCGCCAGCCGTTTCCCGGGCCGGGGCTCGCCATCCGCATCATCGGCGAGGTGACCCATGAGAAGCTCGAAACGCTGCGCGGCGCGGACTGGGTGGTGATGAACGAGATCAAGAAGGCGAAGCTCTACCGCGACCTGTGGCAGACCTTCGCCGTGCTGACGGGCAGCTCGAGCGTCGGCGTCATGGGCGACCACCGCACCTACGGCCACGTCGTCGCCATCCGGGCGGTGACCAGCGAGGACGCGATGACGGCGGACTGGGCCCGCCTGCCCTACGATCTCCTCGCCAAGATATCGAACCGCATCGTCAACGATGTGCCCGGCGTGAACCGGGTCGTCTACGACATTACGAGCAAGCCGCCGGGCACGATCGAGTGGGAGTAGCGCCGCGCCTGTCCGCGCCCCGGAAATGAGCGAACTGAACGTCCTCATCATCGGCAACGGGGGCCGCGAGCATGCCCTTGCCTGGAAGTTGAGCCAGAGCCCGCGCGTCGGCGCGCTCTTCGCCGCGCCGGGGAACGCGGGCACCTCTGAGCTTGGCACGAACCTGCCCATCGACGCGAGCGACGTCTCGGCGCTGGTGGCCGCAGCCAAGGCGCACGCAATCGACCTCGCCGTGGTGGGGCCGGAGGCGCCGCTGGCCGCGGGCGCCGTCGACGCTCTGACCGCCGCCGGGGTGCGGGCGTTCGGCCCGAACCGGAAGGCGGCTGAGATCGAGTCAAGCAAGTCGTTCGCCCGCTCCGTCATGGAGGCGGCGGGGGTGCAGTGCGCCGAAGGGCGGGCCTTCGACGACCGCGACGAGGCGGCGGCCTACATCCGCGGCCTCGACGAACCTCCGGTGGTGAAGGCCGACGGCCTCGCGGCGGGCAAGGGCGTGGTTGTCGCCGACACCACCGAGGAGGCGCTCGCCGCCGTCGACGCGATGATGGTCGACCGCGTCTTCGGCGAGGCTGGGTCGCGAGTGGTGATCGAGGAGCGCCTGCCCGGTGTCGAGGCAAGCGTCTTCGCCTTCTGCGACGGTGAGCACGTCCTGATGACTGTTCCCGCCTGCGACTACAAGAGGGTGTTCGACGGCGACGCCGGCCCGAACACCGGCGGCATGGGCAGCTACAGCCCTCCGGAATTCCTCGACGAGGCTGCCGTGGCCGAGGTCGAGCGCACGGTGATCGCGCCGGTGGTGCGGCAGATGGCCGCGATGGGCCGCCCCTACACCGGCGTGCTCTACGCCGGCCTGATGTTCCACGAGGGGAGGGCGGCGGTGCTGGAGTTCAACTGCCGCCTCGGCGACCCGGAGACGCAGGTGATCCTGCCGCGCCTTCGGACGGACCTGCTGGACGTCATCGAGGCGGCGTTGGAAGGCCGGCTCGACGACATAACGCTTGAGTGGGACGAGCGCCCCTGCGTCGGCGTGGTGATGGCCTCCGGCGGCTACCCCGGCTCGTATGAGACGGGCAAGGCCATCGACGGCCTCGACCGCGTGGACGGGTCGGCGGCGGTCTTCTATGCGGGGGCGCGGCGTGAGGGCGCTCAGACGCTCACCGATGGCGGCCGCGTCCTGCTGGTGGCGGCGCTGGGCGACGGCATTGCCGAGGCGCGGGCCCGCGCCTACGACAGCGTCCGGCGCATCGGCTTCGACGGCGCGCACTACCGCACCGACATCGCCGCCCGCGCCGTCGAGGCGCAGCCGGGCGCACAAGGAAGGGAAGTCATAGGCAGGGCCGCTTCGAGCGGCGGACGGATTTGACGATGGAACGACGGGACAAACGAAGGGGAGTCTGATGGCGTTAGTTTCGGTATTGATGGGCAGCAAGACGGACCAGCCGTACGTCGACGAGACCGCGGCGGTGCTCGACCAGATGGGCGTCGCGCATGAGGTAAACGTGATCTCGGCGCACCGCACGCCGGAGAAGCTGCGCGACCATATCCTGGCCGCCGAGGCGGCGGGTGTGGAGGTCTTCATCTGCGCCGCCGGCGGGGCCGCGGCGCTCCCCGGCGCGACGGCGGCGTGGACGACGCGCCCCGTCATCGGTGTGCCCCTGCCCACCAGCGAGCTCAAGGGCGTCGACTCGCTCTACGCCATCGCGCAGATGCCGCCGGGTATTCCCGTAGCGACCGTCGCTGTTGGGTCGTGGGGGGCACGGAACGCGGCCTTTCTCGCGGCGCAGATTCTGGGGGCGAGCCACCCGGAGATCCGCAAGAAATACGACGACTACCGTGCCGGCCTGCGGTCGGGCTAACGCTCGAGGCGCCGGGCGGCCGGGTATAAAATGGAAGCCCCTCCGGTCGAGGTCCACCGATGATCGATAAGTACTCCAGACCCGAAATGGCGCACGTCTGGAGCGAGACCACCCTCTATGACACCTGGCTTGAGGTCGAAATCGCCGTCTGCGAGGCGTGGGCCGCCGAGGGCGAGATCGACGCGAACTCGATGGAGAAGATCCGCGGCGCGCGGTATGACATCGACGGCATCAACCGCGCCCTGGCGGAGACGCGCCACGACATCAACTCGTTCCTGCACTCGGTCGCCGAATCGTTGGGGCCGGAGAGCCGCTTCGTCCACCTCGGGCTGACGTCGAACGACGTCAAGGACACCGCCCTCGCGCTGCAGATGCGCGCCGCCGCCGACCTGTTGGCCGTCGGCGTCGCCGAGCTCAAGCAGGTCTTCATCGAGCGGGCCGCGGAGCACCGCCGCACGCTGATCATGGGGCGCACCCACGGCGTCCACGGCGAGCCGACGAGCTTTGGCCTGAAGCTGCTGGTCTGGGTCGATGAGATGGCGAGGCACGAAGAGCGGCTGGCGGATGCGCGGCGCAACGTTGCGGTCGGCAAGATTTCGGGCGCGGTGGGGAGCCACGCGACGGTCCCTCCCTCGGTGGAGGAGGAGACCTGCCGCCGGCTCGGCCTCGAGGTCGCCAAGGCCTCCACGCAGATCACCCAGCGCGACCGGCACGCCCAGTTCGTCCAGACGATCGCCCTCATCGGCGCGTCGCTGGACAAGTTCGCCACTGAGATTCGCGGCCTGCAGAAGACCGAGGTGCGGGAGGTCGAGGAGCCATTCGGCGAGGGGCAGACCGGTTCGTCGGCGATGCCGCACAAGCGCAATCCCGAGCTCTGCGAGCGCGTCTGCGGCCTGGCCCGTGTCTTACGAGGGAATGCCACCGCCGCGCTGGAGAACGTAGCGCTGTGGCACGAGCGGGACATCAGCCACTCCTCGGCGGAGCGGGTCATCCTCCCCGACTCCTGCCTCGGCCTCGACTACATGCTCGACACCTTCACTTTCGTGATGCGCGGGCTGCGTGTCTTCCCGGAGCGTATGCTTTCAAACCTGGAAGGGAGCCGTGGGCTGGTCTGCTCGCAGCGCGTCCTCCTCGCCCTGATCGGCAAGGGGATGAGCCGCCAGGCGGCCTACAAGCTGGTGCAGCGAAACGCTATGGAGGCGTGGGAGACCGGAGAGCACCTGCGCGATCTGCTGCAAGGCGACGAGGACGTGACCGCCGTCCTCCCCGCGCCGGAGATCGCCGAGGTGTTCGACTACGACTACTATCTGAAACACGTGGACGAGGTCTACGCCCGTTTCGGGCTCTGACCCGCCCAACGCAGGAGGACGGCCGCATGCCGAGCACGCTCACTTCGACGCAGCTTCCCGAACCCCGCAAGCAGGGGAAGGTGCGCGACATCTACGACCTTGGCGACACGCTGCTCTTCGTCGCCACCGACCGCATTTCGGTCTTCGACGTGGTGCTGCCGACGGGGATCCCCGAGAAGGGCGTCGTCCTCACCGAGCTGTCGCGGTTCTGGTTCGAGCGCACCGGGCACATCGTCTCCAATCACATGCTGGCGATGGGGCGCGACACCGAAAAGGCAAGCGCCTACTACCCCGATCTTCCCGAGGACATCGCGCGCCGGGCGATGATCGTGAAGAAGGTCGATCCGCTCCCCGTCGAATGCGTGGTACGGGGCTACCTCGCGGGCTCCGGCTGGGCCGAGTACAAGCGCAGCGGCACGATCGGCGGCAATCCCGCCCCGGAGGGGCTCGGCGAGAGCCAACGCCTCGACACGCCCCTCTTCACCCCGACGACCAAGGCGCAGGAGGGCCACGACGAGCTGATCTCGCTGGCCCAGATGGCCGACCTCATCGGCCAGGAGCTGACCGACCGCCTCCACCAGTACACCCTGGACGTGTACGGCTGGGGGCGCGACTACGCGGCGGAGCGGGGCATCATCATCGCCGATACGAAGTTCGAGTTCGGCATGCTCGACGGCGAGGTAGTCCTGATCGACGAAGTCCTGACGCCGGACTCCAGCCGCTTCTGGCCCGCCGACGAGTACGCCGTGGGGCGCGGCCAGGACTCGTTCGACAAGCAGATCGCCCGCGATTGGACGGCGTCGACCGATTGGGACAAGGAGCCGCCCGGCCCCGAGCTGCCCGACCACATCGTCGATCGGACGGCGGCCCGCTACCGCGAGGTCTACCAACGGCTCACCGGGGAGGAGCTTCCGTCTTGACGGCCTACGCCGCCCGCGTCTTCGTGACCCTGAAGCCGATGGTCAACGATCCGCAGGGCCTCACCGTGATGGGCGGCCTGGAAAAGCTGGGGTTCTCGTCGGTGCGGAACGTGCGGGTCGGCAAGCTGATCGAGATCGTGGTCGAAGCGGCGGGGGAGGAGGCGGCGCGGCGCGAGGTGGACGAGATGTGCGAACGGCTGCTCGCCAACCCCGTGATCGAACGCTACGACTTCGAGATCGAAGCCGCCCCCGAGGGCGCCGGATGAGGAAGCGGAGCCTGCGCGACGTCGACGCCGCCGGCAAGCGCGTCCTCGTCCGCGTGGACTTCAACGTGCCGCTCGACCGCGATTCCGGCGCAATCACCGACGACAGCCGCATCCGCGCCGCGCTCCCCACGATCCGCTATCTGACCGAGCGCGGGGCGACGGTGGTGCTGTGCTCGCACCTGGGCAGGCCGAAAGGCAAGCCCGACCCCAAGTTGAGTCTGGCGCCCGTGGCGGCGCGGCTGGGGGAGTTACTCGGGTCACCGGTGCCCTTCGCCTCGGACTGCGTTGGCGCGGCGGCCGAGGCAGAGGCTGCCGCGTTGCCACCTGGCGGTGTGCTGCTCTTGGAGAACCTCCGCTTCCACGCTGAGGAGGAGGCCGACGACCCCGCCTTCTCGAAGGCGCTGGCGTCGCTCGCCGACGTGTACGTCGACGACGCCTTCGGAGCGGCGCACCGCGCCCACGCCTCGACGGAGGGGGTGACGCGCTACCTGCCTTCGTCGGCGGGCTTCCTGATGGAACAGGAGTTGGATGCGCTGGGCGGCATCGTGGAGTCGCCGGAGCGTCCCCTCGCCGCCGTCTCGGGCGGGGCCAAGGTCAGCGACAAGCTGGCGCTGCTGGAGCACATGGTTGAGAAGGTGGACGTGATGATCGTCGGCGGCGGCATGTGCGCCACGTTCTTCAAGGCGCGCGGCTACGAGATCGGCGAGTCGCTGGTCGAGACGGAGATGATCGAGGCCGCGGCCGGCATCGAGCGGCGGGCCGCGGAGCGTGGGATATCGCTGCTACTGCCCGAGGATGTCGTGGTGGCCGACCGGTTCGCCGCCGACGCCTGCGCGAAGACGGTCGCCGCGACGGATATCGAGCCCGGCTGGATGGTGCTCGATATCGGGCCGCAAGCGTTGGCGTCGTTTGGCGCGGCGCTGCGTCCTTGTAAGACGGTGGTGTGGAACGGGCCAATGGGGGTCTTCGAGATGCCGGCCTTCGCCGCGGGCACCAAGGGCATGGCTGAGATCGTCGCCGGCCTCGACGCGACGACCGTGCTCGGCGGCGGCTCGACGGCGCAGGCGGTGTACGAGCTCGGCCTCGCCGACCGGGTCACGCACGTCTCGACGGGCGGGGGCGCGTCGCTGGAACTGCTTGAAGGAAAGATGCTGCCCGGCGTGGCGGCGCTACCCGATCGATAGACGTAACGGGAGGTCTGCATGACGCCCGACATCATCTCGGAGGCGGCCGAAAGGACGCCAAGCAAGATCGTGCTACTCGTCGCCGACGGCTTGGGCGGTCTGCCCGACGCGGAGACGGGCAAGTCGGAGCTTGAGACGGCGCACACCCCGAACCTCGACGCTCTGGCGGCGCGGAGCGCGCTCGGCCTGACCGAACCGGTGCGGGCCGGCATCACACCGGGGAGCGGACCGGGGCATCTGGGCCTCTTCGGCTACGACCCCGAAACTTATCTCATCAAGCGCGGCATCATGGAAGCGCTGGGGATCGGCCTCGACGTGGGCCCAGGACAGATCGCGGCGCGGGGCAACTTCTGCACCGTCGACGGCGACGGCAACCTCACCGACCGGCGCGCGGGGCGCATCGCGACCGAGCTATCCACCCCCCTCGCGGCCAAACTCGACACCATTGAACTCGACGGCTGCGCGGTCCGCGTCTATCCAGTGCGGGAGTACCGGTTCGTGGCCGTCTTCGAGGGCGAGGGCTTGGAAGACGACGTCTCCGAGTCCGACCCACAGAAGCTCGGTGTGCCGCCGCTTCCCTTCGAGGCGTTGAGTCCGGGGTCGGCGAAGATGGCGGCGGCCGCCATGGAGTTTGTCGAAAAGGCGGGGTCGCTCCTGGGCGGACGAGAGATCGCCAATATGGTGATGCTGCGCGGCTTCTCCCAGTTCCCCACGGTCCCTTCGATGAGCGAGCTCTACCGCCTCGACCCCGTCGCCATCGCGACGTACCCGATGTACCGCGGTCTGGCGCGCATCGTGGGAATGAACGTCGTGGACACGGGGGCCACCTTCGACGCTGAGATCGATACGATGGCCGGGCTCTGGGACCGGCACGACTACTTCTTCATCCACTACAAGGCCACCGACGCCGCCGGCGAGGACGGCGACTTCGCCAAGAAGGTGGTGACCATCGAGGCGCTCGACCGCTGCCTGCCGCGCATCCTGGCGCTGGGGCCCGACGTGCTCATGATAGGCGGGGACCACTCGACGCCGTCCACCCTCGCGGCGCATAGCTGGCATCCGGTGCCCTTCCTGCTGCACTCGCGGTACTCGGGCATGGAAGGCCCGGAGGCCGGGGGCTTCTCCGAGCGGTCCTGTGCACGCGGCCTGCTCGGCCGCTTCCCCGCCAAGGACGCCCTGCCTCTGGCGTTGGCCAACGCCGGGAAGCTGGCGAAGTTCGGGGCGTAGCGGCCCATCACCATAAGGAGAGGTTTCCCCATGCGGACGCCGGTGATGGCGGGCAACTGGAAGATGCACACCTCGCTCGACGAGGCCGTCGCGTTGGCGTCCGGCATTGCCGAGGGCGCCGGCGCCGTTACCGGCGTCGAGCTGATCGTCTGTCCTCCTTCGATCTGGCTCGCTAGGGTCTCGGAGATCGTGCGCGGGGAGCCGGTACAGACCGGGGCGCAGAACATGCACCACGAGGCGGCCGGCGCCTTCACCGGCGAGATCGCCCCGGCGATGGTGAAAGAGCTTGCCTCCCACGTCATCCTGGGCCACTCGGAGCGCCGCTGGCTCTTCGGTGAGACCGACGAGCTCATCAACAAGAAGGTCCGCGCCGCCCTCGACGTCGGCCTCGTGCCCATCCTCGCCATCGGTGAGCGGCTCGACGAGCGCGAGGCGGGGATGACCGAGGCCGTCATCGAGCGGCAGCTTCGCGGGGGACTAGACGGGGTAGAAGAGCCCGGCGACCTCATCGTCGCCTATGAGCCGGTGTGGGCTATTGGCACAGGCCGGGCGGCAACGCCGGGGACGGCCAGCGAGACCATCGCCTTCGCCCGCACTATCCTGGGCGACCTCTACGGAGACGACTTCGCCGGGGCAGTACGCATCCTGTACGGCGGCAGCGTCAACACGGAGAACGTGGCCGGCCTGATGGCGATGCCGGAGATCGACGGCGGCCTCGTCGGCGGCGCCTGCCTCAAGGCCGATTCCTTCCTCACCCTGTCCCGCGAGGCCGCAGCCGCGCGCGCCTGAGCCGTCCCGTCTGGTTTGACGCCGTTTCTGGGTACGCCGTAGAATCGGCTGAAGGAGAGGCCGTTGGAACGGACCGCGGAAAGCGGAGCGCTGGTCACCTACCTCGCCGACCCCGCCACGACCCCGTGGCGGCGCGGCGCGACGGAGGGGATCACCTTCAACTGCCAGGTGCTCCTCGACGGCGAGGAGGGCGGCCCGGAGGCGATCCGCTTCCGCTTCGACCCCACGCTCTCCGTCTACGCCCACATGCACCTGACGGCGCAGTTCCAACTGCTGATCGGCGGGTCGATGAACTTCTCGCGGGACGCGCTCAACCTGCGTCCCGTCGGCGTCCACTACACCGACCACAACACGCCCTACGGGCCGTTCTCCGTGGGCGAGGGGCACGACGTCCTCGTGCTGCATCCCAAGCAGGGCGGGTTGATGACGATGGGCAACCTCACCGCGCGGCGGGAGATCAACCTGGCGGGACGCGTGCTGCAAGGTCTGGCGGGCGAGATGGAGTGGACGTCGGTCGAAGGCGCGCCGGAGGTGCGCTACAAGGTGCTCATCCCATACGTCGACGGCCCGGAAGTGGTGATGCTGGAATGCGCGCCGGGACTGGAAGTGCCCGTCGAGGCGGCGCCCTACGGCCGTTACGAGGTCGTGCTCTCGGGGTCGATGATCGCCGACGGACGGGAGCTCGCCCCGCCCGGCTTCCGTTACACGCTCGGCGCAGAGCGCCCCACGCCGGTACAGGCCGGCCCCGACGGTGCGACGCTAATCTTTCTGACCTTCGACGCTAACGCGATGGAGGGCGGACTGACGGGAGAGGGCATCGCCCTTGCAGCCGCCGAGGCGATGGCGCAAGCTATTTGAAGACGAACGGGACCGCGAGCGAAGGAGGGGTCATGAGCGAGGCAGTGGAAGAGAAGGGCTACAAGAGCAACGCCGAGGTCCCCGTCGTCGTCTTCGCGGACTTCGTCTGCCCCTGGTCGTACATCGTCCAGGACAACATCGACCGGCTGGCGGTGGAGTATGGCGTCAAGCCGCAGTGGAAGCCGCACTGGCTGCATCCCGAGGTCCCGCCTGAGGGCCAGCCGGCCCACGGGTCGAGCTCGGAGCGCCGCGACGCGATGCGCGAGTGGATGAAGGAGTTATCCCCCGAGCGGGCAGCGAAGATGCGCTCGCCGGAGAAGCTGCAGTTCAGCTTCCTCGCCTTCGAGGCCCTTACCTACGCCGAGCAGTACGACAAGGCCCTGCCGTTCAAGGCAGGCGTCTTCGAAGCGCTGTGGGTCGAAGGCAAGGACATCGCCAACGTGGAGACGCTGAAGGCGGCGGCGGAAGGCGCGGGCCTCGACCCCGAAGACCTCCACCGCGCGCTCGCCGAGGGCGAGCACCGCCAGCGCACCTTCGAGTACGTCAAGGCCGCCCAGCGCGCCGGCATCCACAAAACGCCGACCATGATCCTCGGCCGCACCATGATCCCCGGCTACCACTACTACGAGGTCATGCAGACCGCCCTCGAAAAGCAGGGCGTCATGCCGATGGCGTCGGCCGCCTCGGAGTAGGCACCGCGTACAATGCCGGCGTGGCGCGCCTGATTCCCCTCGTCGCGATCGTTGGGCCGACCGCCGCCGGCAAGTCGGCGCTGGCGATGGCGCTCGCGGCCCGCTTCGACGGCGAGATCGTCGGCGCCGATAGCCGCCACGTCTACCGCGGCCTCGACATCGGCACCGGCAAGCCGACGGCCGCCGACCGTGCCCGCATCCCGCACCACCTGATCGACGTCGTCGATCCCGACGCCGACTTCAGCGTTGCCCATTACCAGGAGCAGGCCGCCGCCGCCATCGCCGGCATCGACGAGCGTGGCCGCGTTCCGTTGCTGGTTGGCGGCTCAGGGCACTACGTCCGGGCGCTGCTTGATGGCTATCGGCTGCCCAGGGTGCCGCCCAACCCCGAACTGCGCCGCGACTTGAGCGCCCGGGCGGCGTCGGAGGGCCCTGACAGCCTCCTGCGCGAGCTGGAGTCGCTGGACCCGGTATCGGCGGCGCGCATCGACCCCCGCAACATGCGGCGGCTGGTGCGCGCCATCGAGGTCAGCCGCGCCACAGGACGACCCTTCTCAGAGGTCGGCGGGCGAGGGCCGTCGCCGTATCGCACACTCGTCATCGGCGTCACCGCGCCGCGCCCCGAGCTGTACCGCCGCATCGACGCACGGGTGGAAGCGATGATCGCGGCAGGTTGGGCCGACGAGGTGCGCGGACTGCTGGAGCGCGGCCTCGACGCATCGCTTCCCTCCATGTCGAGCCTCGGCTATCCGGTAATGGTCGAGCATGTGCAGGGCGATCTGGCTCTGGACGAGGCCGCGCGTCGCATCCAACTCCTCACGCACCGCTTCGCGCGGCGTCAGTACACGTGGTTCAAGCCTGCCGACGAGCGCATCCGCTGGGTCGATGCAACGAACGACGGCCACGTTGAGGAGGCGGGGATGCTGGTGGGCGACTTCCTGGAGCACGGGACCTTTGCGTAGTTGCAAAACGTGGGCGACATCTAACTTTGATGACCCTGTAGGCGGGGCAGACGCAGGCTTACGCGGGGTCAACATAACTCGTCCAAAATTGGTGACGAAATTCGTTGACGCCCTGAAAATCATAGGCGTATAATCAACCGTCAAAAGCCGGACTCTTGGCCCCGGACGCGGGCCGCCGGGCCGGTCTTTGGCCGACCCGACTTCCCCCGGACGCCGCCCTGAGCCTGCGCGCCAATTCTTCCAGGAGGAATGATGGAGCGGCCGCAGTTCAAGCCCCTTCGCAGAGCGTACGGTTTCGACGAAGTCTCGATCGTGCCCGGCGACGTCACGATCAACCCCGAGCAGGCGAACCCCGAGCTTGTCATCGGGAAGCACCGGCTGAAGATCCCCGTCGTCGCGGCGGCCTTGGATGCCCTCTCCTCACCGGAGACGGCGATGGCGATGACCAAGCTCGGCGGCATGGCGGTCATGAACTTGGAGGGCCTGCAGACGCGGTACGAAAACCCGAATGAGGTGCTCGAAGCGATTGCCTCGGCGCCCCAGGAGGAAGCGACCGCGATACTTCAAGAAACATACGCGCGCCCCATTGAGGAGCGCTTCATCGGCCAGAGGGTCGAGGAAACTAAGAACGGCGGCGGACTCGCCGCCGTTTCTGTAACCCCGGCGAACACGAAGCGTTTCGCCCCGGCGGCGGTTGAGGCGGGCGCCGACATCGTCGTCGTGCAGTCCACCGTGACCACGGCCCGCCACGTCTCCAAGAGCCCCCGCGGCCTCATTATCTCGGAGCTCATAAGTCAGCTTCGCGTTCCCGTCGTGGTGGGCAACGCGGTCAGCTTCAGCGCCGCCCTCGAACTGATGGAGACGGGCATCGACGGCCTCCTCGTGGGTGTTGGCCCCGGCGCCATCTGCACCACCCGCGAGGTGATCGGCGTCGGCGTCCCGCAGGTGACGGCGACCCTCGACGTCGCCGCGGCGCGGCAGGAGTTCCTCCGCCGAACCGGCAAGTACGTCCCCATCATCACCGACGGCGGCATCCGCACCGGCGGCGACCTCTGCAAGGCGATCGCCAGCGGCGCCGACGGCGTCATGCTCGGTTCCCAGCTTGCCGCCTGCGACGAGGCGCCGGGTCGAGGCTACAGTTGGGGCATGGCCAGCCCGCATATGGACCTGCCGCGAGGCACCCGTGTCCACGTTGGCTCGAAGGGCTCCCTCGAAAAGATCCTCTTCGGGCCCTCGACGACCTCCGACGGCACCGAGAACTACATCGGCGCGCTCCGCACTTGCATGGGCTACTGCGGCGCCTACACGGTGCAGGACTTGCAGCAATGCGAGGTCGTCATTGCGCCGTCGGTCCGCACCGAGGGCAAGTACCTCCAGATCACCCAAGGCCGGTAGGCCTGCCGAGGGAACGGAGGAGGCGCCCATGGCCGGCGAGACCATCGCCACCTACGAGACGATCAGGCTCGAGATGGCGGGCGATCGGGTCGCTCTGATCACGCTCAACCGTCCCCAACGGCTCAACGCCCTGAACCGCACCGTCTTCGAGGAGCTCGGCGACGCGCTCGAACGCATCGAGGCCGACGACGGCGTCCGCGTGTACATGCTCACCGGAGGGCCGCGCAAGGACGGCCGTCCCTGGTTCTCCGCCGGGGCCGACCTGAAGGCCTACGCCGAAGTTGGGCGCACACCCGAGTGGCTGGCCAACTCGGTGATGAACCGCATCGACGACATGCTGAAGCCATCCATCGCGGTGATCGACGGCTTCTGCACGACGGGTGCCCTCGAGCTCATCCTCCCGTTCGACTTCCGCGTCGCCTCCGAGACGGCGATGATCTCCGACTGGCACCTCAAGAACACCGGCGCGGGCATCGGCGCGTGGGGCTCGGCGGTGCGTCTCACCCGTTTGGTCGGCCACTCGAAGGCCAAGGAGATGCTGCTGACCGGCATGCAGGTGAACGGCGTCGAGGCCAAGGCCATCGGCCTGGTGAACCGCGTCTTTCCTTCGGAGGAACTCATGGAAGGGGCGCTCGCCTTCGCCGCCGAGATGGTGGCGATGCGGGCCGAGGGTGTGCGCCTGACCCTCGGCTTCCTGGAGAACCAGGCCGAGATGGAGAAACACTCCGCCCTTCGCTACGCGCAGACCGTCCCCGGCCTGATGAGCATCGAACGCTCCTCCGACACCTTTCGTGAGGTCACCGCAGGCCGCACCGACCCCACCAAGGAAGGCCCGCTCACCAAGTCGTAGGAGCCCGCGCCGCACACCGCTCCCCCTTTGGGGGAGACTGAGAGAAGGCTGTGAGCACGCCCGTCTACATCGTCGGCTCCATCGCCTACGACCGGATCATGGACTTCCCCGGCCGGTTTGGCGACCACATCCTGCCGGATAAGGTCCACATGCTGAACCTTTCGTTCACCGTGGACGGCCTGGTCGAGTACATCGGCGGCACGGCGGGCAACATCGCCTACGCCCTCGCTAACCTCGGCGAGCGGCCCGTCATCCTCGCCACCATCGGCCGCGACCGCGACCGCTACTTCCAGTGGCTGGCGGAGCACGGCATCGATACGGAGAGCATCACCGTCTCCGACGACGAGTTCACCGCCTCGGCCTACATCACCACCGATTTGGCCGACAACCAGATCACGGCGTTCAACCCCGGCGCGTTGAAGCACCCCTGCCGCATTGAGATCGACCCCGACGCATCCGCCGGAGCGATCGGCATCGCCGGCGCGAGCAACCTCGACGACATGGAGCGGGGCCGCGCCGCTTTCCTGGAACACGGCATGCGGTACGTCTTCGACCCCGGCCAATCGCTCCCTTTGTGGAGCGACGACGCCCTCGCGGCCATGATCGAGGGCGCCGAGGTGCTCATTGCCAACGACTATGAGGTCGAGTTGATCATGTCGCGCACCGGCATGGATCGGGGCCGGCTCCTCGACCGGTGCGGCGCGGTAATCACGACACGGGGCGAGTACGGCTCGACGGTTACGACGCGGGACGGCGAGACGGATCTGCCCGCCGTGGCCCTCGCCGCCCCGCCCTCTGACCCGACCGGCGCCGGCGACGCCTACCGCGGCGGGCTGATCAAGGGGATGCTCGGCGGGCTCAACTTGGTCGACTCGGCCAAGCTAGGGACAGTGATGGCCTCGTTCGCCGTCGAGGTGCAGGGGACGCAGAGCTACGACTTCACGTCCGCCGAGTTCGAAGAACGCCACCGGCGCACCTTCGGCTCGTCGGGCGGCTAGTCGGCCTCGAAACCGGTGAAGCGCCCGTCCGTGCCGCGCTGCAACGTACGGACGCCCACCACCGCGCTTCGCTCCAACGGCCCGTAGATGTGTGGATAGCGCTCGCCGTTCGACGCCGCCTCGCGCTTGATCTCGGCGCGGACGCGGCCCTCGTCGATCACCAAGGCCGCGAGGTCGCCAGCGTTGGCGTAGAGCCGGTTCGCGACGCCGAGGACCTGTGCCTCGTCCTCGGAGGCATGGATGAACCCCTCGGCGGTCAGGCTAGGGGGCGCGATCTCCGCCGCGGCGAGGGCGGCCTCGACGTCGGCGGCCGGCATGAGGTGATAGATCACGGCGTCCCGGTATGCTCGCCGAGGTAGACGCCGCTGTACCCCGCGTCGGCGGGCTTTTCCAACGTCACGAAGACGAGCTGCATGATGCGGGCGTTCCGGTAGAGCCGGAAGCCGCTGGGGTTGTAGACGGTCAACAGACTCTGCGAACGGCCGGAGTAGCCGGCGTCCCAGACCGCGGTGTGCAGCGCCGCGCCGCCCCGTAGCAGGCTCGACCGGGTGCGCCCCAGCGCGGCAAGGTCGAGGGGCAGGTTTACGGTCTCGTTGAACCGCACGAGGTAGGAGCCCGGCGGCAGCATGACGGCGTCGTCGCCGTCGAACGGCAGCAACGACTCCTCGGGCAGCGCGCGCCGCTCGTTGGAGAAGTCGGCGGCGCCCGCGCCGGTATACGACGCCACGCTCCGCAGGGTGAGGTCGGCGCCGTTCGGCTGCACCTGGACCTCTGGGTTGACCAACCCTTCGATCAAAGGCGGATCGCCGGCGATCCGTTTGAGAATAGCGCGTCTATCGAGCAAACCGGACATAACGTCGCGCGTACTATAGCGGCTCCGCCCGCTGCTGGCGAAGGGTGTTAGCCGGAGCGCGCGTCCGCGTTCCGCACCGCCTCGATGAAGGCGCGGATCTTGGCCGCATCCTTGACGCCGCCGGTCTCGACGCCGCTGGAGACGTCGACGCCCCAGGGCCGGACGCCGGCCACGGATTCGGCGACGTTCTCCGGTGTGAGGCCGCCGGCGAGCAGGAAGTCGTGCTCGCGGGCAGCGGCGCGCGCCGCAGCGTGGTCGAAGCGGCGTCCCGTTCCCCCGTAGCGCGCATCAACCTTGGCGTCGAGGAGCGGCGTCGCGCCCAGGGCGCGCAGGACGTCAAGGCGGGCGGCGAGCGCCACTGGGTCGGGCCGTTGCCCCGCGCCGGCTTCGACGTGGACCGACCGGATCACCGGCGCCTCCACGCGCCGGACGTAGTCGTCGGGTTCGTCACCGCTGATCTGGACATAGTCCAACGCAAGGGCGCGCGCGGTCTCGTTGACCTCGTCGAGCGGGTTGTTGGCAAAGACGCCCACGGCCTTGGGCGGTGTGGGGCGTGACCGGACGGCCTCGACGAGCGCCAGTGCCTGTTCCAGGGTTACGCGGCGGGGACTCTCGGCGAACATAAGGCCGATGAAGTCGGCGCCGGCGGCGGCTTCGGCGTCTACTTCGCGCGCAATACCGCAGATCTTTACGTAGGTCATCACCGCCGTCCCTAGTCGCGCACGAGAAATGTCTTCAGAAGCGCGCCAGGGTTGGGAGCGGTCATCAAAGCCTCGCCGATCAGGAAAGCATCGATGCCCCAGGCCTCGATGTGCGCCGCGTCTTCGCGGGTCTTGATGCCGCTCTCGCTCACCACCGTCGCCCCGTCGCCGACGTGGGGCCGCACCCGCCGCGTCGTCTCCAGGTCGGTGACGAAGGAGCGCAGGTCGCGGTTGTTGATGCCGACTACCGCCGCGCCCGCTGCTGCGGCGCGTTCCGCCTCCTCGGCGTCGTGGACCTCGACCAAGCACCCCAGGCCGACGTCGCCGGCGGTGCCCATCAGGTCGGCGAGCTCGGTATCGGTCAACGACGCCACAATCAGGAGCAGCGCGTCTGCCCCATAGGCACGCGCCTCGTAGACCTGGTAGGGGTCGACGATGAAGTCCTTGCGGAGAAGTGGTGGGCAGGACTCACCGAGGCCGTCCTTGATGTCGGAAAGGTAGGAGAGACGGCCCTTGAAGTGTGGCTCCTCGGTGAGCACGGAGATGGCCGCGGCACCGGCGGCGGCATAGGCGCGGGCGGTCGCGACGTGGTCGGCGTCGGGCGCGATGTCGCCCCGCGACGGCGACGCTTTCTTCACCTCGGCGATGACCTGGATGCCGGGAGCGTCGAGCGCGCCGCGAAAGTCGAGCGGGGGCGGCATGTCCTTGGCCCGCGCCTTGAGGTCGGCGAGCGGCGTTGCGGCCTTGGCCTGAGCAAGATCGGCGCGCTTGCGTTCGACGATGGCGTCGAGGTAGGTGGCCACGGCTAGTCCTCGAACGTCTGGGTGAAGGCGGCGAACTCGTCGACCTTGGCTGCCGCCGCGCCACTGTCAATGACCTCCGCCGCCAGCCTGACGCCTGCGGGCAGGTCGTCGGCCTTACCCGCGACCACGAGCCCCGCGGCGGCGTTCGCGAGCAGGGCATCGCGCCTCGGGCCGGTCTCGCCGGAGAACAGGGAGCGCAGGATCGCCGCGTTCTCCTCCGGCCCGCCGCCTACGAGGGCGTCGCTGGGCGCTCCGGCGAGGCCGAGGTCTTCCGGCCTGACCTCGTAGGAGGTCACCGTGCCGTCCTTCAGGTCGTGGACCGTGGTGGGGCCGCCGAGGGTGATCTCGTCGAGGCCGTCGCTGCCGTGGAAGACGAGGGCGCGCTCGCAGCCGAGCCCGCCGAGAATCGCCGCCATCCGTGGGGCAAGTTCGGGGCTTGCCACGCCGAGGGCCTGACGCTTCACGCGGGCGGGACTGGAGAGCGGCCCCAGGATGTTGAAGACGGTGCGGATGCCGATCTCGCCCCGTGTGGGACCGGCGTGCCGCATCGCGGGATGGAAGGCGGGGGCGAACAGAAAGGCGATGCCCACCCGTTCCAGGCACTGCTCGGCCTGCTCGGCGGTGACCGCGATTTTCACCCCCAGGGCTTCGAGGACGTCCGCGCTGCCGCACTTGCTCGACGCGCTCCGGTTGCCGTGCTTGGCCACCGTGACCCCTGCCGCCGCGGCCACGATGGCCGAGCCCGTCGAAATGTTGAAGCTGTTCGAGGCGTCGCCGCCCGTGCCGCAGGTGTCGATGGCGTGCGGGGGCGCGGCAACGGGCACGGCGGCGGCGCGCATGGCGCGGGCGAAGCCGAGAATCTCGTCGTCGCTCTCGCCCTTCATGCGGAGTGCGGTGAGCAGCGCCGCGAGCCGCGCCGGGGAGACCTCGCCCGCCATGACCGACGCCATGACGCGCTCCGCCTCGGCGGCGTCGAGCGATCCGCCCTCGACGATCTTGTTCAGCGCCTCGGTGACCACGTCAGCCGCTCCCGGCGGGCTCTTGCATGTTCAAGAAATTGGTGAGAAGGTCCTTGCCCACACCGGTCAGGATCGATTCGGGGTGGAACTGCACGCCTTCGATGGCGTGCTCCTTGTGGCGGACGCCCATGATAACGCCCCGGCTGGTGCGGGCGGTGACCTCGAGGCAGTCGGCGACCGTCGCCGGGTCGATGGCGAGTGAATGGTAGCGGATCGCCTCGAAGTCCTGGGGCAGGCCGGCGAAGACGCCCAGCCCGTCGTGCCGCACCTCCGACGTCTTGCCGTGCATGATCTCGCCGGCCCCGACGATGCTCCCGCCGTAGACCGCGCCGATGCACTGATGTCCCAGGCAGACGCCCAGGATGGGCAGTCGCCCCTCGAAGTGACGGATGACGTCGTTGGAGATGCCCGCGTCGTCGGGCGTGCCCGGCCCCGGCGAAATGACGATGCGGTCTGGCCCCATCGCCTCGATGTCTACCAGCGTCGTCTCGTCGTTGCGCCGCACCTCGACCTCCGCCCCAAGCTCGCGCAGGTACTGGTAGAGGTTGTAAGTGAAGCTGTCGTAATTGTCGATGAGGAGTATCACGGCGTGACCCCCTCCGCGATAGCCGCTCCTCGCTTCTGGAGCGGGCCGTAGCGCAGGTCCATCGCCTCGGCCGCGTCGATGGCCCGGATGAGCGCGCCCGCCTTGTGCAGCGTCTCCTGGTACTCTCCCTCGGGGTCGCTGTCGAAGACGACGCCGCCGCCCGCCTGCGCGTAGGCCACGCCGTCCTTCATCACCAGGGTGCGGAGGGCGACGCAGGTGTCCATGTTTCCCGCGAAGCCGAAGTAGCCGACGGCGCCGGAGTACGGCCCGCGGCGGTGCGGTTCGAGCTCGGCGATGATCTCCATGGCGCGGATCTTCGGCGCGCCGGAGACCGTGCCCAGCGGCGAGCAGGCCCGGAAGGCGTCGTAGCAGGTGCGGTCGTCGCGTATCCGTCCCGTCACGTTCGACTCGATGTGCATGACGTGGGAGTAGCGCTCGATCGTCATCAGCGCGTTCACCGACACGCCGCCGACGTGACTCACCCGCCCCAGGTCGTTGCGGGCCAGGTCGACGAGCATCACGTGCTCCGCGCGCTCTTTGGGGTCGGCCAGCAGCTCCCGCTCCAGGGCGAGGTCTTCTTCCGGCGTCGCGCCGCGGGGACGCGTCCCCGCGATGCAGCCGACGGTCATGACGCCGTCCTCGAGCCGCACCTGCGTCTCCGGCGAGGCTCCAACGAGCTGAAAGCCGTCGAGATCGACGTAGAACATGTACGGCGACGGGTTGATGCCCCGTAGCGCGCGGTAGATGTCGAAGGGATGGGCGTCGGTGCGCCGGTGGAGGCGCTGCGACGGCAGGACTTGGATCACGTCGCCGGCGATGATGTACTCGCGGCCCTTCTCGACGGCGCGGTGGTACTCCTCGCGCGTCATGTTCGAGCCCATCTCCGACGGCGGCGCGCCGGCGTCGACGACCTCGGGCCGGCCGCGCGGCTGAGCGAGGCGGTCGACAATCTCGTCGATGCGGGCCGTGGTCTCGGCGTAACGGGCGGCGTCCTTGGAGGGGTCGTCGCCGAGGTGGACGTGCGACAGAACGAGGATGCGGTGCTTGAGGTGGTCGAAGACCACGAGGGTGTCGGCGAGCATCAGCACCGCCTCGGGGAGGCCGTTGGGGTCGGGCGAGGGCTGCGGCAGGCGCTCGAAGTAGGCGGCGGTGTCGTAGGCCAGGTAGCCGACCGCCCCACCGTGGAAGCGGGGGACGCCCTCGACGGCCACGGGACGGTAGCCGGCAAGCTCGCGCTCGATCACCTTCAGCGGGTCGACGGCGCCGTGGTCTTCCGTGAGAACCCCGCCGTTGGCCGGCGGCAGGTCGGGGCCGGTGCGCAGCACCTTGCGTGGCTCGGTGCCGATGAAGCTGTAGCGGGCGACGTGCTCGCCCCCCTCGACGCTTTCCAACAGAAATGAGTAGCGCCCCCGCGCGACCTTGAGGAAGGCCGAGACCGGCGTCTCCATGTCGGCGAGGATCTCGCGGTAGACGGGAACGAGGTTGCCCTCGCCCCGCATGGCGCGGACTTGCTCCAGCGTCGGGTAGTGCATCACGACGCTCCCCCGCCGGTGTAGGCACTGATCCCCATTGCGGAGCGCACGTCGTCCATCGTCCGCTCGGCGACGGCCTTGGCCCGGCGCGTGCCATCAAGCAGCGCATCATGGACCTCGTCGGGGTGCCGCTCGTAGTGGGCGCGCCGCTCCCGGATCGGCTCCAGGAACGCGTTCAGCGCGGCGGTCAGCTTCTGCTTGACCTCGACGTCGCCCACCGCGCCCCGGCGGTAACGGTCCTTCAGATCGTCGACCTCCTCCGTGTCCGGGTTGAAGGCGTCGTGGTAAATGAAGACGGGGTTCCCCTCGACGTGGCCGGGGTCGGTGGCCCGCAGGCGCGTGGGGTCGGTGTACATGCTCCGCACCATCTTGGTGACGGTGTCGGCGTCGTCTTTGAGGAAGATGCAGTTGTTCAGGCTCTTGCTCATCTTGCCCCGGTTGTCGGTGCCTACGAGCCGGGGGACGCGGCCGGTCAGGCCCCGGGGCTCGGGGAAGACCTCTGCGTACTGCCGGTTGAACTTGCGGGCGATCTCGCGCGTCATCTCGATGTGCGGCATCTGGTCCTCGCCCACCGGGACGAGGTGCGCCTTCGGCAGCAGGATGTCGGCGATCTGGCTGACCGGGTAGGTGTAGAAGCCGACCGAGAGCCCCGACGTCTCCTGCTCGACGCGCTCCGACTCCGACTTCAGCGTCGGGTTGCGCTGGAGGCGCGCCAGCGGGGTGATCATGCTCAGCAGCATGGTCAGCTCGGCGTGCTCCGGCACGTAGCTCTGGATGACGAAGGCGCTGTCCTTGGGGTCGAGCCCGACGGCGAGCCAGTCCATCGCCACGTCGATCACCGACTCGCGGATGCCGTCGACGTCGTCGGCGTGGTCGCCCAGCGCCTGGTAGTCGGCGATCAGGAAAAAGCACTCGTACTCGCGCTGGAGGCGCAGCCAGCTCTCCAGGGCCCCCACGTAGTGCCCAAGGTGGAGCGCCCCCGTGGGGCGGATGCCGGTCAAGATGCGCTTGCGTTCCATCGCTCTCCGTTCGCTTTCCGTCCTTAACAACAAAAGACCCATCCCTCAAGGGACGGGTCTTGCCCGCGACTGCCACCCTCGTTCCCCCGGCGGACCGGGGACACTCTGCCGGGCGCGGCCCCCGCGTCTCTCGACGTAAAGGCGATGCCCCGGGCTCTGGTAACGGTGCCCTTTCCGTCGCAGCCTACGCCCCCATGAGGGTTCGGTGCGCAGCTCCCGAGTCCATTCACCCACCGCGCCGGCACCGGGATTCCACCAACCCCCGGCTCTCTGCGGCCCCGCTCGCGGGCTACTCCTCTCGTTCGCAGCCTTTGCCTATCAAGAAAAACGATACGCCCGCCACGGAGCGCGTGTCAAGGATGCCAGCGCCTTGACATGTCGATGCGGTGATGTAATGATGCTGCTATGCGGACCACTCTCACAATTGACGACGATGTCATAGCGGTCGCCCGGGCGCTGGCGGAGCGGAATGGAAGCAGCCTAGGGAGCGCCGTGTCAGAGTTGGCGCGCCGAGGGTTCAAGAGCTCGGCCGCTAGCGATGGGGACGGGTCCATGTTTGCCGTCCCTGCAAATGCGAAGCCCATCACCAGTGAGGATGTCTACCGGTCTCTGAGCGACTGGCCATGACCGCGCTGCTGGACGTCAACGTCCTGGTAGCCCTCGCCTGGCCCAACCACGTACATCACACCGCCGCACGGACGTGGTTCGAGAGGCGCCGGGAGGATGGCTGGGCGACCTGTCCCCTGACGGAGGCAGGTTTCGTGCGTGTCTCTTGTAGTCCGCCGGTGGTGAACCGGCGCATTACCCCCCTGGATGCGATCGCGGTCTTGCAGGAACTCACCCAGTTGGGGCACCACGTGTTTTGGCCGCTGGACCGGCCCATCGCGGATTTGCCGGATTCTATAGGCGTCCGGCTTCAGGGGTACCGTCAGATCACGGACGCCGTATTGCTGGCTACCGCTATGCAACGAGATGGACAGTTGGCCACGCTGGACAAGGGCATGGAAGGGCTGGTCCCGGAAGGCGAACGCGCCTCCCTGTGTGTCATCCCGGTGTAATCTGACGCAGGCGCGCCGCCCGCCGCCCTAGCCCCCCTCCCCGATCCGGTAGACGCGGACGCAGTTGCCGGCGAGTATGGCGTGCTTCTCGTCGTCGGGGACGTCGGCGAAGTGCTCGTCGATGACGCGCCACGAGTTGGGGAAGTCGGCGCCGAGGTGCGGGTAGTCGCTCGACCACATCATCTGGCTCACGCCGATGAAGTGGCGGTTCACCACGCCGTAGTAGTCGGTGATGTAGGTGGTGAAGATGTTGCGGTCGAAATAGTAGCTGGGCAGCTCCTTGATCTTGGGGCGCAGCGCCGGGCTGATGCGCTGGAACCGGTTGTCGAGCTGCTCCTTGACGTAGGGCACCCACGACGAGTCGCACTCGGCGAAGACCACGTTCAGGTCGGGGAAGCGGTCGAAGACGCCGTCGTTGATCAGCTCGAGGCAGTTGTTGGGCGTGGCGGTGTGGCGCAGCTCGCCGCGGGCGGTGAGGCCGGTCCGGTTGGGGTCGTTGTCGCCGGTGACGCCGGGCGAGACGCTGATGTGGATGCTCACCGGCTGGCCCATCTCCGCCATGGCCGCCCAGAAGCGGTCGTCGTCAGGTGTGACCGTCGCCCCGGAGGACGGCCACTGCGCCAGCATCGGCGTCTGGAGCCCCGGAGTCGCCAGAGCGCGCTCCACTTCCGCCAGAGCGGCGTCGATGCCCAGGGTGGGGATCATCGCCGCGCCGACGAGCCGGCCGGGGTCGTGGCCGCAGTAGGCGGCGAGCCAGTCGTTGTAGGCCCGCAGCAAGGCGAGGTGGAAGCCGGGGTCCTTCGGCGCCATAGCCCACACCGCCATCGACTGCCTCGGCGTCGGGTAGAGCACCTCCGCGTCGACGCCGTCGAGGTCCTGCGCTTCGAGGCGCGCGGCGGGGTCGTAGCCGGCGCGGGGGACGTCCTCCCACCGCTTCCAGGGGACGCACTGCTCGGGCGGCAGGCCGCCGTTGATGTTGTTGCCGAAGTTGATCGGAGCCGGCGCGCCCTCAAAGATCCAGGCGTCGCCCTCCTCGAAGGATTCCAGGCGCGGGGCGCGGTCGCCGTACTCCGCGGGTAGCCCGTCCTTCCACACCTCCGGCGGCTCGTTGACGTGGCCGTCGCCTGATACCAGTCGGTAGTCGCGCATCGCTCCCTCCTCACGCGCCTGACGGCGCGTACCCTCTCTCAGTCTCCCCCAGAGGGGGAGAGGCTTGGGGTGCCCGCGCTAGTCGCGCATGTTGACGTATTGCAGCGGGCGGTCGAAGTCGAGGTCCTTCACCAGCGCGATCACCTGCTGGAGGTCGTCGCGCTTCTTCCCGCTGACCCGCAGCTCGTCGCCCTGCACGGCGGTCTGGACCTTGAGCTTGGAGTCCTTGATCGCCTTGGTGATGCGCTTGGCCTCATCGGCGGGGATGCCCTGGCGCACGACGGCCGTCTGGCGCAGCGCGCCGCCCGAGGCGCGTTCCGGGTCCTTGTACTCCACGGCGGCGGGATCGACCTTGCGCCGAACGAGATAGGTGCGGAGCAGGTCGTGCATTTGCCGCAGACGCAAATCGTCGTCGGCGAGCAGGGTCAGGACGGCGCCATCGCGGTCGACGCGGGCCTTGCTGCCCTTGAAGTCGTAGCGCTGCTTGATCTCGCGGAGCACGCCCTGCACGGCGTTCTCCACTTCTGTCAGATTGGCGCGGGAGACGATGTCGAACGTGGGCACACGCGCCCTCTCTTGCCGTTTAGATTAGGAGTTTGACCGGCGCGGCTTGGGGCGAGGTCGGCGCGGCCGGTGCCGGCGCCGCATCTATAACGGGCGTGCGTTCGGCGAGGTCGGCGATGGACGTCCTGGCGAGGATTTCGTTCACCGCATCCTCGACGTCGCGCCAGATGTCGCGCTGACCGCAGGCGCCGGAATGGGAGCAGCAGCCGGGGTCGTCGATGCAGGAGACGGTGGAGACGGTGTCGCCAAGGGCCTCCATGACGGAGCGCAGGTCGATGTCGGCGGCGTCGCGGCCCAAGACGTGGCCGCCCTGCGGGCCGCGCTGGCTGGAGACGAGCCCCTGCTTGTTAAGGGTGCTGAGCAGCCGTTCGAGGTAGGCCTCGGGGATGGCCTGGCGCTGGGCAACGGCGGCGGCACGCTCCGGCCCCGTGTCGACGTGTTGGGCAAGGTCGACGAGGGCCCGCACCGCGTAGTCGACTTTGATCGGCACATGCATCGCTCTCCTCCTCCGCTTCCGCCCGCCGGCGAGCCCCCTACTCGGTGCTCACCGGCTCCTTCTGCCCCTTCAACGCCGATAGCATCGAGTGCCACGACAGCGTGGCGCACTTCACCCGCGAGGGGAACTCCGCCACACCCGCGAGCACTTCCAGGTCGCCCAGGTCGTCGTCATCCTCTGGGTCCCCCTCGCCGGTGACCATCTCATGGAAGGCCCCGAAAAGGCGCTCCGCCTCGTCGATCGTCTTCCCTTTGATGGTGGTGGTCATCATCGATGCCGAGGCCCGGGAGATGGCGCATCCCGACCCCTGGAAGCTCACGTCCTCGATGCACCCGCCGTCGAGCTTGACGTAGACCGTCACCCGGTCGCCGCAGAGGGGATTGTACCCCTCCATGCGGGTGGTGGCGTTCTCCAACTCGCGGAAGTTGCGCGGCCTGCTGTTGTGGTCCAAGACCAGCTCCTGGTACAGCTCCCGTAGCTCCGACACGTCCGGCGCGTTCTCCTCTGTTCCGTCTAGCCCAGGACTTCGAAGACCTTGTCGATCCCCTCGACCAGGGCGTCGATCTCTTCCTTGGTGTTGTAGAAGGCGAGGGAGGCGCGGGCCGTCGCCGGCACGCCGAACCGATCCATGACCGGCTGCGCGCAGTGATGGCCGGTGCGGATGGCGATTCCTTCCGTATCGAGAATGGTGCCCACGTCGTGGGGGTGGATGCCCTCCAGCGTGAAGCTGAGCACGCCGGCCTTGTGCCGCGCCGTCCCGATCGGGCGCAGGCGCTCGACCCCCGCCAGCCGCTCCGTTCCGTAGGCGAGCAGCTCCGCCTCGTACGCCTCAATGGCGTCGTGGCCGATGGACTCGACGTAGTCGATGGCCGCGCCGAGCCCGATCCCGCCGGCGATGTGCGGGGTGCCCGCCTCGAACTTGTAGGGCAGGTCGTTATAGATCGTCTTCTCGAAGGTGACCGACTTGATCTGCTCGCCACCGCCCTGGTAGGGAGGCATCGCTTCGAGGTGCTCCGCCTTCCCGTACAGCGCGCCGACCCCGGTCGGCCCGTAGAGCTTGTGACCTGAGAAGACATAGAAGTCGCAGTCGAGGTCGGCCACGTCGACCCGAAGGTGGGGGGCGGCCTGCGCGCCGTCGAAGAGTACGGGGACGCCGTTGGCGCGGGCGATGGCGGCGATCTCGCTCGCCGGGTTGATCGTCCCCAGCGCGTTCGAAACGTGGACGACGGATACCATCTTGGTTTTCGGGCCGATCAGTTCCGCGAAGGCGTCCATCTCCAGCTCGCCGTCGTCGTTGAAGGGGACGACCCGGAGCATTGCGCCGGTCTGCTCGCACACGATCTGCCACGGCACGATGTTGGAGTGATGCTCCATCGCCGTGATCAGCACCTCGTCGCCGGGGGCGAGCCGGGGGCGGGCGAAGCTCTGCGCCACCAGGTTGATCCCCTCGGTGGAGCCCCGCACGAAGATGATCTCGTGCTCCTCGCGCGCGCCGATGAAGTGTCGGATCTTGGCCCGCGCTCCCTCGTACTCCTCCGTCGCCGCCTGGCTCAGGGCGTGGACGCCGCGGTGGATGTTGGCGTTCAGCGTCGTGTAGTAGCGGGTCAGCGTGTCGATGACCGCCTGTGGCTTCTGCGCCGTCGCCGCGTTGTCGAGATAGACGAGCGGCCGACCGTTTACCTGCTGCTGCAAGATGGGGAAGTCGGCGCGGACGCGCGCGACGTCGAGGGCGGCCTTCGCGGTCGAGTGGTTCGACGTGGTCATGCGGCCGCTCCCGTCTTGGCTCCCTGGGCGAACTCGCGACGGAGGCGGCGGGTCAGATAGGCGCGAATTTCGCGGGGCTCCGCCGTCGCCACGATCTCGGTGGCGAACGCCTCGATCAACATCCGCCGCGCCGTCTCTTCGTCGAGACCGCGGCTCCTCAGATAGAACAGGGCCGCCTCGTCGATTTGCCCCACGGTCGCGCCGTGCCGGCACTGGACGTCGTCGGTCCAGATTTCGAGGCTCGGCTTGCTGTCGGCCTCGGCTTTCTCTGAGAGGAGCAGACTGCGGCTCGACTGATCGGCGTCGGCCTTGACCGCGTCGGCCGCGACGTGCACCCGCCCCGAAAAGACGCTGCGCGATTGCCCGTCGAGCACGGCGCGGTAGCGCTGCGCGCTCGTCGTCCGCGGACCAAGGTGTTCGATGGACGTCTGGTTGTCGACGTGCTGCGACCCGTGGGTCAACGTGAGGCCGTCGAGACGGCAGGACGCCCCCTCGCCTTCGAGCCGCACGTCGAGCGCGTTCCGGACAAGGTCGGCGCCCCCCGCGTAGACCGTCGAGGTCAGCCGCGCGTCCCGTCCGAGACGGGCCGTCGTCGCCCCGACGTGCGACGCGCCGCGCGCGCCGAGCACTAGCTTGGCGTGGACGACGTCGACGCCGTCGCCCGCCTCGATTTCGGTGACCGCGTTGGCCACCTGCCGGCCGGACGCGTTATGCAGATGGCTCTCGACGATGGCGGCGCGCGCGTTCGGCTCAACCACGAGGAGCGCGCGCGGGTGCGAGATGCTGGACTCGCCGGTGGCGGCGAAGACGAGGTGGACCCCCGCAGCCGTCTCGCCTGCGGGGATACGCACCACGGCCCCGTCGGTGAGGAAGGCGGCGTTCAGCGCGGCGAACCCTCCGGACTCGAAGGAGGCCGTCTGGGCGAGGTGTTGCTTCACCCAGGAGGCGTCGCGCTCAAGTGCCGTCGCGAGCGGCATGGCGAGGTCGCCTGCAACGCTGCCGGAAAAGCGTCCGTTGACAAAGACCAGCGTGGTCCACGGCCCGTCCGGCGCGGCGCGCAGCGAAGGTGCGCCGCGCAGCGCCTTGGCGAGTGAGATATCCGCCGCCGGGGCGAGTCCGAGGTCGGCGTTGGCGATCGGCGAGACGTTGGTGTACTTCCACGCCTCGTTGCCGCGCCGTGCCGTGGGGAAGCCGGTCTCCGCGAAGCGTTCCATCGCCCGCTTGCGCAGGTCGGCGAGCCAGGCCGGGGCGGACTCGCCCGCCGCTTGGAAGTCGGCGCGGTAGCGTTCGGCGGCGTCCGCCGTGGCGGCCATCGCTACGCCTCCGCTCCCGCGGGCATCTGTTGCCGCACCCAGTCGTAGCCCTCCGCTTCGAGCTTGAGACCAAGCTCCTTGCCGCCGGAGTGCACGATACGCCCGTCGATCAGCACGTGGACGCGGTCGGGGACGATGTAGTCGAGCAGACGCTGGTAGTGGGTGACCACGACCATTGCGTTGTCGGGGCGGCGCAGGCCGTTGACGCCGGAGGCCACGGTGCGCAGGGCGTCGACGTCGAGGCCGGAGTCGGTCTCGTCGAGAAAGGCGAGGCGCGGTTCGAGGACGGCCATCTGCAGCACCTCGTTGCGCTTCTTCTCCCCGCCGGAGAAACCCTCGTTGAGGGCGCGGCTGGTGAGCTTGGGGTTCATCCCCACCAGCTTCATCTTCTCCTTGATCAGCTTGTTGAACTCGCGCAGCTCGCACTCGGGCAGTCCCCTATGCACCCGCACCGCGTTGTAGGCGGAGCGGAGGAACTGCGAGAGTCGCACGCCGGGCACCTCGACGGGGTACTGGAATGCCAGGAACAGCCCCTCGCGGGCGCGCAGGTCGGGACTCATCGCCAGCAGGTCGGCGCCGTCGTAGCGGACGCTGCCCGCCGTCGCCTCGAACGAGGGATGCCCCGCGAGCACGTTGGCGAGCGTGCTCTTGCCGGAGCCGTTCGGCCCCATGACGGCGTGAACCTCGCCCGCGTTCACCGTGAGGTCGACCCCCTTGAGAATCTCGACGCCGTTGGCGGCGGCGCGGAGTCCTTCGACGACGAGTAGCGGCTCGCTCATCTTGTCGCTACCCTACCGAGCCTTCGAGACTGACCTTCAAGAGTTGGGAGGCCTCGACGGCGAACTCCCAGGGAAGCTCCTTGAAGATGTCGCGGCAGAAGCCGTTGATGATCATGAAATGCGCGTCCTCCGACGATACCCCGCGCTGCATCAGATAGAAGAGTTGGTCGTCGCTGACCTTCGAGGTCGAGGCCTCATGCTCCACTTGCGCGTTGGGGTTCTTCACCTCGATGTAGGGCACCGTATGCGCGCCGCAGGCACCGCCGATGAGCAGCGAGTCGCACTGCGTATAGTTGCGCGCGCCGTCGGCCCCGGCGTTGACCTTCACCAGGCCGCGGTAGGTGTTGTTGCCCCGTCCCGCCGAGATGCCTTTCGAGACGATGTTGCTCTTGGTACGGCGACCGACGTGGACCATCTTCGTCCCCGTGTCCGCCTGCTGTCGGTTGTTGACCAGCGCCACGGAGTAGAACTCGCCGGTGGAGTCGTCGCCCTGCAGGATGACGCTCGGGTACTTCCAAGTAATGGCCGAGCCGGTCTCCACCTGTGTCCACGAAATCTTGGAGTCCTTGCCGCGGGCCGCGCCGCGCTTGGTGACGAAGTTGTAGACGCCGCCGTTGCCGTCGACGTCGCCGGGGAACCAGTTCTGCAGCGTCGAGTACTTGATCTCGGCGCGGTTGAGGGCCACGAGCTCGACGACCGCGGCATGGAGCTGGTGCTCCTTCCGCGACGGCGCGGTGCAGCCCTCCAGATAGCTGACGTAGCTGTCGTCGTCGGCCACGAGCAGGGTGCGCTCGAACTGGCCCGACCCCGCCTGGTTGATGCGGAAGTAGGTCATCAGCTCGACGGGGCACCGCACGCCCTTGGGGATGTAGGCGAAGGAGCCGTCGCTGAAGACCGCCGAGTTCAGGGCTGCGTAGAAGTTGTCGCTGTAGGGGACGACCGATCCGAGGTATTTGCGGACCAGCTCGGGGTGCTCCCGCACCGCCTCGGACATGGAGCAGAAGATGACCCCGGCCTTCTCCAGGCTCTCCTTGTACGTCGTCGCCACGGAGACGCTGTCGAAGACCGCGTCCACGGCCACGCCTTGCAACCGCTTCTGCACCTCGAGCGGGATGCCCAGCTTCTCGTACGCCGCCAGGATTTCGGGGTCGACCTCATCCAGGCTCTTAGGGCCCTCGTCGGGGGACTTCGGCGCGGCGTAGTAGATGATGTCCTGGTAGTCGATGGGCTGGTGCCGCACGTTGGCCCACGAGGGCTCCTCGCCGGCCAGGGTGAGCCAGTGCCGGTAGGCCTTGAGCCGCCACTCCAGCAGCCACTCCGGCTCGCCCTTCTTCTCGGAGATGGTGCGGACGATCTCTTCGCTCAACCCCTTCGGAATCACGTCGGCTTCGACGTCGACGGTGAAGCCGAAACGGTACTCCTGCGGGACAAGCGCCTCCGGCTTGGTCGATGAGGTTGTCAAGAGCCCCTCGCGTTCGGTCGGTACGTATCAGGTGTGCCAATTCTTGACCAAAGTGGTCAAGAACTACTTGCAGGATACCACCAACCCCCGACAACTGTAAAGAAACGGACGGCGCCCTAGCCCCCAAGCTCCCCGCGCAGCTGCTCGATGACAAGCTCGTCGGTGGGGAAGGCGAGCGGGCCGGGGAGCGCCGAGGGGTCGAAGAAGTCGGCCTCGTCGAGGTCGTCGCCGGCTCGGAGGCGTCCGCCGACGGCCCGGCCGCGGAACCAAACGCCCACGGTCAGCGAATCGGGGTTGTGGAAGTTCGACTGGACAGCGTAGACCTCGCCGATTTCCACCTCGAGCCCCGTCTCTTCGAGGAACTCGCGCCGCGCCGCATCCCTGATCTCCTCACCCCACTCGACGTAGCCGCAGGGAATGCACCAGAGGCCGGCCCGGTCCCGGCCCGGCGCGCGCCGTCCCAGCAGCACGCGCCCATCCTCGACGACGACCACGGCGACCCCAACGACGGGGTTGCGGAACTGCACGTAGCCGCACGAGTCGCAGGCAGGGCGCTCCTTGCCGCCACGGAGGCGGCGTCCGAGCCGGCTTCCGCAGTGGGGACAATAGGCGAACTCGGTCATGGGGCTGTTCCGCGCACGGGACGATCCCTTCAGCCGATCTCCGCGGCAACGTGGCCCATCTCGCGGGTGTCGTAGCCGCCTAGCGCCTCGACCTCGGCGCGAAATGCCTTACCGCGCGCCGACCCGCCGTCAAGCAGGTCGAGCACCGGCGCGAGCAGGTCGGTTTCGCAGAACTCGCGCGGTATGACGAGGTCGTAGCGCTCTTCGAGCAGCGGCGTGAAGCCGAGGTCGAGCGCCCGCGCCGCCGCCATGACGCCGAGCCCGGCGTCGGCGGCCCCGCCCGCCACCTGCGCCGCTACAGCCAGGTGGGTGTACTCCTCGCGCTCGTAGCCGTGGACGCTGTCAGGATCGATACCCAGTTGCCCCAGTTTGTAGTCGAGCAACACTCGCGTCCCCGACCCGCGCTGCCGGTTGACGAACGAAACGTCGCCGCCGGCGAGGTCTTCCAGCGACGTGACACCCTTGGGGTTGCCGGGGAGGGTCATCAGTCCTTGCACGCGGTGGGCCAGGGTGATCATGACCATCGGGCGGCCATCGCGGTAGCGCTCGACGTAGGCGAGGTTGTACTCGCCGGTCTCCTCGTCGAGCAGATGGCTGCCGGCCACGTGCGCCTGACCCCGCCGCAGCGCCACGAGCCCGCCCAAGCTGCCGACGTTCGATGAGGCGAGCGAGCGCGGCGGTTGGCGTCGCCGCAAGTGCGACGCGAGCAGGTCGAGTGTCACGTCGTGGCTGCCGATGACCACCACGGTGTTCTCGACCTCGGCCAGGGGCCGCCTGAGGTGCACGGTGATCGGGCCGCCGGCGTCGACGCCCTCCGAGAAGCGGGGGATCAGCGCTAGGCCGTCGGCGCGCACCAATGACATAATCACGCCGGCCCCGCGCTGCAGCGGCGCGGCGATCAGCTTGCCGCCGACGCGCCCCAGCTTCACCCGCAGCCACTCATCCTCGCCCATCGGCGAGAGCACCTTGCGGCTCAACACGGCCTCGACTTCCTGCGGCGGCGCGCTCTCTCGCCCCAGCATCCGGTCGAGCAGCGGCTTCAGAAAGAGCTCCGAAGTCACCACAGCCGATGCGGGATAACCGGGTATGCCCAGCACCGGCGTCCCCTCGACCACGCCAAGGACGACGGGATGCCCTGGCCGGACTGCGACGCCGTGCACGAGCAGCTCGCCCAGGTCGCGGACGACGGAGGCGGTGAAGTCCTCCGTCCCCGCCGAGGAGCCGGCGTTGACCACCACAACGTCGTAGTCGCGGGCCGCCGTCGCCACCGCGTCGGCGATCAGGTTGGGGTCGTCGGGGACGATGGGCCTGCGGTCCGCCTCGCCGCCCCATTCGGCCACCTGCGCCGCCAGCATCAGCGAGTTGTACTCGACGATATCCCCCTTCTTGGGAGTGGCCGTGGGCGGCACGAGCTCGCTACCGGTGGGAATAATCGCGACGCGTGGCCGCCGCCGCACCGGTATCGAGGTCGCCCCCGCCGCCGCGGCGGCGCCGATGTCCTCGGGACGAATGGTGTGGTTCTCGGGCAGGACAAGCTCCGTGGCCACGATGTCTTCGCCCATAGGCCGGACGTGCTGCCACGGCGCGGCGGGCGCCATGATCTCGATGCCGCCGTCCGTCTCGTGGATGAACTCGCGCATGATGACCGCGTCGAAGCCGTCGGGCATGGGGTCGCCGGTATCGACCCACACCGCCTGCGACTCGACCCGCAGCCGGATTGGCGCGGTCTCGGTGGCGCGGGCAGTGTCGGCGGCCCGGACGGCGGCCCCGTCCATGGCCGCGGCGTGGTAGTGCGGCGACGAGCGGCGCGCCCAGACCGCCTCCGCGGTCACCCGGCCCAGGGCTTCATCGAGCGCCGCGGCCTCGGCCTCCAGCGCGCCGATGCCGGCGGCGTCGAGACGCTCATAGAACCGGCGGTACGCCTCCTCGATGGGAACGTCTTCGAGGTAGTACTCCCGTCGCCGCCCGTGATGGTGACTGTGCTCCATGCGGCCATTCTAGCGCCGTCGGACGGACAGAGGCGGAACGCGCTATAATCCGCCGCGACCTCCTCCGAAATCGCTGCCTCCTGGGCGGCGGGCGCGTCCGAAAGCGGGGTGCGGCGTGAGTCTCAAGAACAAGACCGCGATTACCGGCATCGGCCAGACCGAATTCTCGAAAGGCCTGGGCCGACCCGAGCTCAGCACCGCCGTCGAGGCCTCCCGCAAGGCCATCGAGGACGCCGGCCTCACTCCCAAGGACATCGACGGCATCGTCCGTTTCGACATGGAGGCCACCACCGAGGAGGCCCTCCACTCCGTCGTCGGGACGAACGACCTCACCTTCTTCGCCGAGACGGGTTACGGCGGCGGCGGCGGCGCGGCGACCATCGCCCTCGCGGCCCAGGCCGTCGCCACCGGCCAGGCGAACCACGTCCTCTGCTTCCGCTCGCGGAACCGCGGCAAGCTCTCCGCGAGCAGCGCCCAGGCCGGCAGGCCCTGGGAGAAGCAGTCGATGCTCGTCGGCGGCCACCAGCAGTACCACATCCCGTTCGGCATGGTCTCGCCGGTGCAGCAGGTGGCCATGCTCACCCGGCGCCACATGCACGAGTTCG
>DAOUKH010000045.1:0-4561 GCA_034421515.1 Dehalococcoidia bacterium | reverse complement strand
GTCCCTCCCAGAGGGAGGGAGGCTTAAGGGAGCCGCAGTGGGGGAGAGGCCGGCGTGGCGACCTCGATACTACTGGAGGCGAATGAGGGTCTGCCTCTCGGAGACGCAGAGGTCGCCGCGCTGGTTGACGAAGCGCCACTCGGTGATGATGAAGACCATCGGGCCGCGGCTTCCCTGCTTCTCGTAGATATCGGTGACGGTCTCGTTGAGGGAGATCGTGTCGCCGGGGCGGATGGGCTCGCCCCACTCGATGCGGCGTCCCGCGGCGACGGCGCCGGGAAAGCCGGGGACGGGCACCTCCATGCGTACGCCCATCTTCTTGCCGAGGCCGCTGTGCTCGAGGTCTTCCAGCGGCTCTTCTTCGAGCTGGAGGGCGCAGTAGAAGGAGGGTGGGGCGACGATGCCGCCATAGCGCGTGCCCTTGGCGTACTCCTCGTCGTAGTAGAGGGGATTGTCGTCGCCGATGGCGAGGGCGAAGCGGCGGATATCGCGCTTCGTCACCTCGACCGACCGCGTGGGGCCGGTCCTGCCGATGTAGGCGCGGGCCTCTGGGATGATGTAGGTCGATTCGGAGGTCATCGGGGTTCCCGGCCGCGAACGGCGGCGCCGGGGATTCTAGCAGCGGCGCTTCCGGGTTGTCACCTGGGGTGCTTTGCAGACGCCCGCGGGAGAGGGGGCGGGAGGGGACGGGCCCGCCCTCAGTCCCTCCCAGAGGGAGGGAGGTTTGAGGCCCCCCAGCGAGAGAGGGAGGAGACCTCCCCGCCAGCCCTCTCTCAGTCTCCCCCAGAGGGGGAGAGGTTTTAACGTGCTGCTCCAGCGGGGAGGGTTAGGTGATGCCCCGCCTCAGGGTGGGCGCGTCGCGGCTCGCGTTTGCTAGTGAGGCCGGCGGGTTTCGGTGGCGGTTGGTGGTTGTTGGGGAGTGGGCGACCACAAGGGTCGCCCCTACGGGGGTGATCGTTTGCCGGCGTGGCGGGTTGCCTAGGGGTTTCCGGGGGAGAGGAGGCGGGAGGGGACGGGCCCGCCCTCAGTCCCTCCCGGAGGGAGGGAGGCTCGGGTTGACACGGGAGAGGGGGCGTCCGTAGCATCGCAGCCGGGGGAGCCGCGAACAGCCGGCGCCCGCGCAGGAGGCGGAGCGATGAGGGACGGCGTCAGGATTCTCGACTGCGACCGCCATGTCATGGAGCCGGGGGACCTCTGGGACAACTACCTGGAGCCCGCCTACCGGCACCACAACGTCAAGATGCCGGGATGGTTCACCTTCGGCACCACGATCGACTCCGTCCGGTCCAGCCACGTGGGCACGGCGGGCATCACGCCGCCCGACAGCGGCGGCCCGCAGACGCCCCACGTGGGCATGGACCGCAACCCCATGTGGCGCAGCAAGTTCAAGCATTCCCTCTTCCGCAAGTTCGACAGCGTCGCCTACATCGAGGACATGGAACGCGAGGACGTGGACATGGCGGTGCTGTTCACCAGCATCGGCCTCTACGCCACCTACCGCGACGACATCGACCCCGGCCTCGCCGCCGCGATGTGCCGGGCGTACAACAATTGGCTGCACGACTACTGTGCCGAAGACCCGGCGCGGATGAAGGGCGTGTGCCTCCTGCCGTTCCAGGACGTCGACCTGACGCTCCAAGAGCTCACCCGCGCGGTCAAGGACCTCGACATGGTGGGCATTTTCTGGCGGCCCAACCCCGTCCTGGGGCGGCGCGTCTCGCACACCGACTACGACCCGCTCTTCGCCCTCTGCGAGGAGCTCGACGTGCCCATGTGCTCCCACGAGGGACAGCAGGAGCTCCTGCCCTACTTCGCCCGCAAGCGCAACGGCAACCAGTTCACCCGGCACGCCACGAGCCATCCCATGGAACAGATGGGGTCCTTCCTCGCTCTGGCCTCGGACGGCGTCTTCGACCGCTTCCCCAAGTTCCGCGCCGCCTTCCTCGAATCGGGCAGCGGCTGGCTCCCCTACTGGCTGGAACGGCTCGACGTGATGTACGACAACCCCATCTTCCGCGACGGCTACGAGGGCAAGGAGCGCCCCTCGGACTACTTCCACATGGGCCGCTGTTACCTCTCCTGCGAGTCGCGGGAGGAGACGATCCCGATGCTGGCCCGCCTGGTCGGCGAGGACTGCCTCATGTGGGCGTCGGACTACCCCCACCCCGACGACATGGAGCACTTCCCCAACACGGTGGGCGGCCTGTTCGAGAATGAGCAGATCACGCCCGAGTTCCGCCGGAAGGTCCTGTGGGACAATCCCGTCCGCTTCTACAAGTTGTACGACTAGAAGACCGCTACGTTGAGGGAGGGGCGCCTTTCAGGCGCCCGCGCGCCTGCGGCGCGCGCCCTCTCTCTCTCATCTCCCCCAGAGGGGGAGAGGCCGGAGGGACGGGCGATTCGCGAGTCGCCCCTACAGGGGAGGGGGAAGACCCCGCCCGCACCCCTGGGCGACCACAAGGGTCGCCCCTACATGGATGATCACCGGCGGCGTCGCGGGTTGTGTAAAGGTCTCCTGAGGGGGAAGGGGCCAGAGCTGGAGGGCTAGGGTATGAAACTGGAAGGCCGGGTGGCGCTTGTCACCGGCGGCGGCGTGGGGATCGGACGGGGCATCGCGCTTGAGATGGCGCGCGAAGGCGCCGGCGTCGCGGTCGTGGACATCGACCCCGCCCGCGCCCGAGCGGGGGCGGCGGCGGTGCGGGAGACCGGCGCGAAGGCCGCTGCCATCGAAGCCGACGTGTCGCGACGCGCCGACGTCGCCCGCATGGTCCGCGATACGGTTGGCGAGCTCGGCGGCCTCGACATCCTGGTCAACAACGCCGGCGTGTCGCGGGGCATGGACTTCCTCGACCTCACCGACGAGGCGTGGGACTTCGTCATGGACACCAACCTCAAGTCGGCGTTCATGGGGACGCAGGAAGCGGCGCGGTACTGGGTGGAGCAGGGACGCGGCGGCGTGGTGCTCAACATCAGCTCGGTCGACGACACGATGCCCTACCCGCACAACGCCCACTACAACGCGTCGAAGGCCGGCCTGAAGATGCTCACACAGTCGAACGCCTTGGCGCTGGCGGAGCACCGCATCCGCGTCAACTGCATCGGCCCCGGCATCTGCGAGACGGAGCTGACCCGCCACCTGACCGAGAGCCCGCTCTGGGAGGAAGGAATCCCAGTCAAGATACCCTGGGGCCGGGTCGGGCAGCCCGCCGACATCGGGAAGGCGGCGGTCTTTCTCGCCTCCGACGACGCCGACTTCATCACGGGGGTCACGCTCTACGTCGACGGCGGGCACATAATCGCCGCCCACGAGCAGATTATGAAGCAGTACCGCCCCGCGAGAAGGGACGATTGATGATCTACGAGCTGCGGACCTACGACGCCCATCCCGGCAAGCTCGACGCGCTGAGCCGGCGGTTCGCCGACCACACCCTCGCGCTCTTCGAGCGGCACGGCATCAAGTCGGTGGGTTACTGGACGGACGCCAACGACGCCAGCAGCAACCGCCTTACCTACCTTCTGGCGTTCGAGAGCGAGGAGCACTACAAGGCCGCGTGGGCGTCGTTCATCGCCGACCCCGATTGGAAAGCGGTCCGCGAGAAGACCGAGGCCGACGGCCCGCTGGTCGAGACGATCGGCTCGGCGCTGCTGCGCCCCACCGACTACTCGCCGCTAAGCTAGCGGCGGCTATCCCATCCCCCACGTCTCGCCGAACTGCACGGCGTAGAGAATCTGGCCGGTCATCACGTCCGGGGTGACGTTGGCGAGGTAGAGCAGCGACGGGCCGACGCGCTCCGGGGTGCACGGGTCGCGGGGAAACTCGCCCACGAAATCGTAGTCGTCGGCGTTGGTCTCGATGCCGCCCTCGGTGAGGATCATGCCGGGGGCGAGGGCGTTGACGGCAATCCCGTGCTCGGCCATCTCGCGGGCCAGAATCTGGGTCAGGCGGTTCAGCCCATGCTTGGTCGTGGTGTAGCAGATGATTCCCTGCGCCGACTTGAGCCTGCCGCTCGCGGTGGGGTCCGGCGAGCCGGTCGTTATGTTGATCACCGAGCCGGAGCCACGCTCGATCATGTGGGGCAGGGTGTGCTTGGCGCAGAGGTAGGGGCCGAGCATGTTGACGCGGAAGACCGCCTCGTACATCTCCGGCGTGACCTCCAGCGTGTTGAAGCGGGGGAAGATGCCGGCGTTGCTCACCATGACGTCGATGCGGCCGAAATGGTCGAGGGCGGCCTGCGCCATGGCGCGCACGTCGTCCTCGTTCCCCACGTCGCAGCGGACGGCAATCGCGGTCCCACCCGCCTCTTCGATCGACTCCACGGTCTCCTGCAGGCTGCCGGGGAGGAGGCCGGCCAACTGGCGCGCGCCCTTGCCCGCGTGCATCTCGCCGGGGAGGTGCATCGGCGCGTCGGTGAGGGCGGCGGGTTTGTCGGTGCGAGCCGCTACGACGACGCTCGCTCCCGCCATGGCCAGGGCCTGCGCGTAGGCGCGTCCCGTACCGCGGCTCGCCCCGGTGACGATCGCGACCTTGCCTTCCAGACTCCGCTCGATTGCCATAGCGCCA
>DAOUKH010000044.1:0-21367 GCA_034421515.1 Dehalococcoidia bacterium | reverse complement strand
GCGAAAGTCGATGGCGAAGCCGCCCGCCTCCTCGACCTCCTCCCTGAAGGACTGCCACATGCCGTAGCTCTCGAAGCAGAGGTCGATGGCCGGCTCGCGGGCGAGGCTGTCCGATGCGGGGGCGAGCATGCCCGCCGAGGCGTAGGTGGCGCAGGAGGCGAGCGTGTTCCGCTCGATCAGGACCACGCTGAGCCCGCGTTTGGAAAGCTCATAGGTAACGGCGGCGCCGATAATGCCCCCGCCAACCACGACCGCGTCGGCTGATTTCTTCATTGCTTAGCCGCCTCCAACCATGTGCACGATATCCAAGGTGTCGCCGCCCCGAAGCGTGATCGTGGGCCAGGCCTCCTTGTGCACCACCTCGCCGTTGTAGCCGACGGCGATGGGGCGGGGGCCGAGCTGCAGGCCCGCGAGGAAGTCGGGCAGCGGCGTCGGCGCCTCCAGCTCCCGCGGCTTGCCGTTGACGGTGAGGGCGACGCTCATGACCGTTCGGCTCCCAGCGCGGCGGGGCGGCGCAGCGCGTCGCGCAGAGACTCCACGGCCTCGGCGGGATCGGGGGCGGCGAGGATGCCCGTCATCACGGCGACCCCCGCCGCGCCCGCCTCCATCAGTTGCGGCGCGTTGGCCGGGGTCACGCCGCCGATGCCGAGCACCGGCTTGTAGGTCACGCTCGCGATCCGGCGCAGGAGGCCGGGCCCTTCCGGCGTCTTGCCCGGCTTCGACGCCGTCTCGAACATCGTGCCGGCGATCAGATAGTCCGCGCCCTCGGCGTCGGCGGCCATGGCCGAATCAAGACTGTGGACGGAACGTCCGATGAGGAGCGCGCCGCCGGAGACGCGGCGGGCGGCCTGCAGCGGGAGGGCGCGTTCGCCGAGGTGGACGCCGTCCGCGCCGCAGGCCAGGGCGACGTCGACGCGCTCGTTCACCACGAAGAGCGCCTTGCCGCGAATCACCGACTGCAGGCGCTCGGCCAAGGCGAGCAATTCGCCGCCGGACAGCTCCTTCTCGCGCAGCTGCACCATGTCCACGCCGGCCTCGACGGCGTCGCGGACGCGCTCGACAAGCTCGCCGGGCGGCGCTGCGCTCCGGGCGGCGACGAGGCAGATGCAGGGACTGGGTAGGGTCAGCTCCGTACGGACCATGCGGGGATGTCTTCCTGGGGGCTGGAGGCGGAGGCGTAGGCCTTCTTGGGGATGCGGCCGGCGCGGAAGGCCTTGCGGCCCGCCTCGACGCCCTGCTTCATTGCGTCGGCCATCGTGACGGGGTCTTGGGCGAGGGCGATGGCGGAGTTGATGAGGACGGCGTCGGCGCCGAGCTCCATGGCCAACGAGGCGTCGGAGGGCGCGCCGAGGCCGGCGTCGACGACGACGGGCACGTTGGCCTGCTCGATGATGATCTTGATCTGGTCGAAGTTGACCATGCCCTTGCCCGAGCCGATGGGGGAGGCGAGGGGCATGACGGTGGCGCAGCCGGCCTCTTCGAGCTGCTTGGCGAGGATGGGGTCGTCGTTGATGTAGGGGAGGACGACGAAGCCCTCGGCGATCAGAATCTTGGCGGCCTCGAGGGTGCCGATGGGGTCGGGCAGGAGGTACTTGGGGTCGGGGATGACCTCGAGCTTAAGCCAGTTGGAGATGCCCATGGTCTTCGCTAGGCGGGCGGTGTAGAGGGCCTCTTCTACGGTCTGGCAGCCGGCGGTGTTGGGCAGGATGTGGTACTCGCCCCAGTCGATGTGGTCGAGGATGGTCTTCTCGTCGCTCTCGAAGTCGATCCGCTTCAGGGCGACGGTGACCATGTCGGCGCCCGAGGCGGCGATGGCCTCGGTCATCTCGTCGTCGGTGCGGTACTTGCCGGTGCCGACGATCAGCCTCGACGCGAAGGACTTGCCCGCGATTACCAGGTCGTCGCTCATGCTCCCACCTCCACGTGCGCGCCCTCGTCGAGACCCCGTCCCGTCCCGCTTCTTCCCGCGCACAAGAAAAGCACCGCCTTGGGAGCGGTGCTTTCGAGGCTTCGCAAATCCCTGCGCTGGCATTACCCAGATCAGGTTTTGGCGGTCGGTGGGCTGTCCCACCCTCTCAGCCTGGCAAGCCAAGCTCCCGCAGCGTGAAGAGACTATAGACCCATTGACACGGATGCGTCAAACGCGGCGGGGCTGGACCAGGGGTATGGGCCGACCCAGGGGGGCCGTCCGCCGCTCTTACAATGCACGCGTCATGATGTACGACTTGCCCGAAAAGACGAAGGCGTACGTCCTCGCGGGCGTGACCCTCGGCATGTTGTTCAACACGATGAACTTCACGCTGATCACGCCGGCGATTCCCGACATGCTCGGCGACCTCGACGGCCTGGAGCTGTTCAGTTGGATCTTCACCGCGCCGATGCTCACGTCGATCATCGCCATCCCCGTCGTGGGGCGGCTCTCCGACGTCTACGGACGCGGGCCGTTCCTCATCGGCGGGATCGTCATCTACGTCGCGGCGGCGCTATTCTCCGGGGCTGCGCAGGACATGACGCAGCTCATCGTCTCACGAGGCATCGCCGGCATCGGGCAGGGCGCCACCGCGGCGACGGCGTTCGCCATCATTGCCGACCTTTTCCCACCGGCGGAGCGGGGGAAGTGGATCGGACTGAACTCGGCGGCGATCGCGGTGGCCGGCGCCGTCGGCCCGCTGCTCGGCGGCGTGCTTACCGACAACCTCTCGTGGCGTTGGGTCTTCTTCGCCAACGTGCCGCTGGGACTCCTCACCATCGGCCTGCTTCTGGGGCGTGTCCCCTCGAGGAGGCTGCAGGTCACGCCGCGTATCGACTTTGGCGGGATCGCGTTGCTGACGGGCGCGCTGGTGCCGTTCCTGCTTGCTATTTCGTGGGGCGGGTCGCAGCACCCCTGGGGATCGCCCACGGTGTTGGGACTCTTCGGGGCCGCGGTCGTGGTCGCCGCGGCCTTCTTCATTCAGGAGCGGCGCGCACCCGAGCCCCTCGTCGAGCTGGAGCTCTTCGGCAATCGGGGCTTTCGCGGCTCGGCGCTCATCGCGCTGGTCCACGGCTTCCCGATCTGGGCGGGGATGCTCTTCACCCCGCTCTTCGTGCAGGTGGTGTTGGGACACTCCGCCAGCGCCTCGGGAACGCTGATGCTGCCCATGATCATGGGCGTGGTCGTCGGCGGCTTCGCGGGCGGGCAGATCGTCGCCCGCACGGGCCGCTACCACACCATCGGGCTCGGTGGCTCGGTCGTGCTCGCGGGCTCGTACTTCCTGCTCGCCACGCTGGGGCCGGAATCCGGCTTGATCACGCTCGTCTGGCTCATGGTCCTCGCCGGCGTGGGGACCGGCGTGGTGATGCCGGTCTACATGATCTTCGCGCAGAACGTCATGCCGGTGGCGGTGCTCGGCGCGGTCACGGCCATGACCGGTTTCTGCCGCAACATTGGCGGGGCCATCGGCGTGGCCGTCGTGGGCACGGCGCTCAACGCCCGCCTCGCCTCCCGGATCGAAGGCCTCACCCCGCCCGAGGTCGCCGCCGCCGTCCCCGCCGAGACGCTCGACCGGTTCCAGGATCCCCAGACGCTCCTCGACGATGGGGCGCTGGCCGAAATCGAGGCGGCATTCGGCGCGCTGGGCGCCGACGGCCCCGGCCTCTTTCAGAGCATGCTGGACAACATGACGCTGGCCCTTTCGGACGCCATCACGCTGACCTATCTGCTCTCGGCGTTCGTGGCGCTGGCCGGGATCGCGGTGGGGGTCGCGCTGAGCCGGACGCGCGTCGCTGCCGAGGCGGAGGACGCGGGGAGCGGGGCTGAGTCTCGCTAGTCTTCGATGGGGAGGCGGATACGCTCGACGCTGACGCCGTCCCGTGGGTGCAGGGAGACCAGGTTCGCGCTGGCGAAGGAGCCCCCGGCCTCCGAGGGCGAGCCGCAGTAGAAGGCGGGGACGCCCTGGGAGCTGACGTCGAGGAAGCGGTGCCAGTGGCCCAACGCCAAGTAGTCGCAGCCCAGGCCCGCGATCTCCCGTTCCCAGATCGGCGAGGAGCGGTAGTTCGACTCGTCGTCGGGGACGTAGTGGCCGTGGGCCATGGCGATGTTCCAGTAGCCGTCGCCGCCCCGTTGGAAGCCTTCGAGCGGCTTGTGGGCGGGGTGGTGCTCGATCATGGCGCGGGCCCAGACGTTGAGCCGGAGGTCGTCGAAGCGGACGCTCTCGCCGTCGGGGTCGTCCATGAAGCGGACGTGGCCGCCGGCGGCGAGCATGTCGACCCGGTCGTAGATGGACGGCTTGCTGAGGCAGTCGTGGTTGCCCACGGTCACGAGGATCGGCATCTCGATGCGGCCGAGCTCAGCCATCGCCTCGTCGACGAACGGCGGGCGCACCCGCGCGCTGTCGAAAAGGTCGCCGACGATCAAGAGCGCGTCGACGCGCTGCTTGATGGCAGCGTCGACGACGGTAGTCAGCCCGAGGAGCCTCTTGGCGGGGTTGATGTCGTCGCCGATGTGCACATCGGACGTATGGAGGAGCCGGAGGTGGGGGCGGTCAACGCTCACGGAGAGTCGTTGCCTTTCCAGTTGCGTGATGTATCGGGCGGGAGCCCGGGGCGCTTCCGTTGCAAGCCTTCCAATGGTAGGCATGCGCCGTTTCCACTGTCAACGCGGGGGCGTGTTAGGTTTGACACTGCCGGGTGCGGTCAAGCCTTGACAAGCGATTCTGAACTATGGTAAAGAGCCGTCGTGGTACACTTAAACTGAGTTAACCACGGGGGGTTGGACATGGCGGCGCTAAGTAGACAAGCCGAGTGATTCGCAGTGGCTAGTTGTCTCGGGTAGTGCGTCGGGTCATAGGTTCACCACCCCGCAATTCCCCCGTTCCTTGCACCGGCGTACCTACGGTGCACCTTGCCGTACTTTAGCGCCGCAACCCTAATGGGGAGGGAGAAACATGTCTTCCGATAAGGTGATCGCCGCCCTTTGGGACGACCCTAGGAAGGTTGATGCCGACCTGCAGTCGTTCCGTGAGAGCGCCCAGGTTCTTTCGCAAAAGTTCCCTCGGATGATCGATCTTTACCCTGACGAGTGGGTTGCCCTGTTTGACGGAGAGGTCTGCGCGCACGGCCCATCACTGGACGAAGTCCTGCAGAAGATCGACTCGGAGGGCATCGCCCGTGAGGGCGCTATCGTCCGGTTCATTCAGAGCAAACCGAGGACAATGATCCTCTAGATGCTCATCGGGAGATTCGGCGATACCTCCGGGGCGCCCTATTTGGAAGGACGCCTCTACATTCCTCGGCTAGGCATCGGCGGCAACATCTCGTTTCTTGTCGACACGGGAGCAGATGAGACAACTCTTATGCCAGCTGATGGGATGCGCATGAATCTCCCGTACGAGCAGTTGGAGAATCCAGCCAGCAGAGTTGGGCTCGGTGGCCTTACAGAAATCTACGAACACGACGCAGTGGTTGCGTTCGCTGAACCCGGAGTCGCGCTTTACGGGTACCGCATCAACCTCGGGATTGTTCCCACGGAACTATTCAAGGATGTGAATGCGTCACCCCCTTCACTCTTGGGGCGCGATATTCTTCGACATTGGCAGATGAAGTCCACGCCTTCGACACAGGAACTGCACTTCGAGGTCTTGAGCGCAGATCACACCATGGCGCTCTAGCTAAGGCTTCTCTGGTTACTAGCCCTCGCTCACGCCGTCTCATGTTTGAACTTACTTCCGATTGAGGATGCTGTCCGCCCCCGCTTCGTTGACCGGCCGCCGAAGGGGGTGCTACACTGTTGGGTAGATGGTCCTCCACTTTTTCACTGTGTCTTGCACGAGGGGCGGCGCTGCGAGCGTTCGCCCCTCTTTCTTTTCTCCGTGAATCTTTACTAGGGCCGCTATAACTCTCCGCCGCTCCACGGCGCACACTGGATGTTGAACTTTCCCAATGCCGGCTACCCGCATGTCGACCACAGAAGCAGACACTCCCTCGCCGAAAGGCCTCTCCCGATTCCTCCCCTGGCGTAAGTCGGGAAACAGCGAAGGCCCGGCCGCCGCTGCACCGAAGGCCGAGTCCGCCGCTTCGCCCGCCGCCCGTCCCTCGCCGCCGAAGTCTACGGGCGAAGGCGACGCTCCGAAGCGCTCCAGGCCGCGCCGACGCGGCGGACGCCGCCGGTCGGGAGGGAACCGGCCGGAGCAGGAGCGCTCCGAGCAGCGACAGCCTGAACGCCGGCCGGAGCCGCGGTCCCAACGGGATGAGGCGCCATCGCGTGACGCGGCTCCGAAGCCGCGACGGCCGCGCGCCGATAGGCCCACCGTTCCGGCCCAGACCGGCAAGCTGCCGCGAGACCGTAAGTTCGGCGGCCTCGACGTCTCCGAGCCGGTGGCCAAGGCGCTCGGCGACATGGGCTACACCGAGCCCACGCCCATCCAGACGAACGTCGTCCCCGTCATGCTCAGCGGCAAGCACCTCGTCGGGCAGGCCCAGACAGGCACCGGAAAGACCGCCGCCTTCGCGATACCGATCGCGGAGACCGTCGACGGCGCGCGCAACGAGGTCCAGGCCATCGTCCTGACGCCGACGCGGGAGCTTGCTCAGCAGGTGACGAGCGAGGTCGGGAAGGTCGCGAAGTACCGCGGCGTTCGGGCGGTCAGCATCTACGGCGGCCAGCCGATCAAGCGCCAGCTCGACGCGCTCGAAGCGGGCGTGCACGTCGTCGTCGGCACGCCGGGCCGCATCCAGGACCACATGGAGCGGGGGACGCTGCATCTCGACAAGATCCGCATCGTGGTGCTCGACGAGGCCGACCAGATGCTGGACATCGGCTTCTTCCCCGACATCCGCCGCATCCTGCGCTACACGCCCCGCAATGCCCAGCGCACCCTCTTCAGCGCCACCGTCCCCACGATGATCAAGCGCCTGATCTACTCCTACTTCGAGGACCCCGACTTCATCACCGTCGGCCCCGAAGCGGAGCCCGTCCAGCAGGTCGACCAGTACTACTGCGAGGTCGCCGACCGCGACAAGTTCGACGGCCTTCTCGAGCTCTTCGCGGAGGACGAGTACGACCAGGCGCTCATCTTCCGGCGCACCCAGATCGGCGTCGACAAGCTGGTCTCTGGGATGAAGCGCCGAGGGCACGCCATCGAGGCGATCCACGGAGCGATGCCGCAGGCGAAGCGCGACGCCGCCATGCGCGGCTTCCGCGAGGGCCGCATCAAGCTGCTGGTGGCCACGAATCTGGCCTCACGCGGCATCGACGTGCCCGCGGTGTCGAACGTCATCAACTACGACATGCCCGAGAACATCGAAGAGTACCTGCACCGGATCGGGCGCACCGCCCGCATGGGCCGCGGCGGCGTCGCCGTCACCTTTGTCGGCGAGTGGGACTTCGAGAACTTCGAGCAGATCAAGGAACGCCTCGGCGACCGGCTGAAGAAGCGCGACCTCAACCTGTACAAGCCCGCCGCCGGCTAGCTCCGGCGCTCCATCCCCTAGGAGATCTTTCGCGCAACCCCCGACCGTCCATGTAGGGGCAACCCTCGTGGTTGCCCAGGGGTGCGCGTGGGGTCTTCTCCCCTCCCGGCCTCTCCCCCTCTGGGGGAGACTTGAGAGAGGGCGCGCGCCGTCAGGCGCGCCGGCGCCCGCAGGGTGCTGCTCTTTCTCGGCTCAAGGTTTGCAATGTCTCCGTAGGGCCGCCCCTCACACCTCCCTCCCTCTGGGAGGGACTGAGGGAGGGCAGTCCAACCCGCCACCGCCCGCTTGACACGCCCTCCACGCGGGCCTATCATCATGGAAGAACGTACGTTCTTGGCCGGGATACGGAAAGCGTCACCTGCGGACGCGTAGGAGATGCGCCCACTGTCCCGGCGGGCGCCGGGAGCGGCCAGTGCCCTGCGGACGCGCAGGAGACTAAGGCCCCTGCCGGGCCGGGCGCCGGACGCGGCCCAATGCCCTGCGGACGCGCAGGAGACTAAGGCCCTTGCCGGGGCGGGTGCCGGGAGTGGCCTGAATTGCCCTGCGGACGCGCAGGAGACAGGCCCTTACCGGCACTGGTGCCGGGGAGCGGCAGATTTCAGCGGGCCGCGGCCCGCTGAAATGAACGCCTTGACACCGGGGCGGGGCCTTTCGAGAATGGGCGCGCGGCGCGCCGCCGCGGAGGCCCCCGTGACCAAGCCGAGCAAGCCCAAAGGCTTCCTGTTCGACATCCGCGTCCTCGAGGTCGCCGACCACCGGGGCGAGTTCCTGGGGAAGCTGCTCGCCGGGGCCGGCGCCGACGTGGTCAAGGTCGAGCCGCCCGCGGGCGCCGCGACACGCGAGATCGGCCCCTTCTACGAGGACAGCGGCGACCCCGAGCAGAGCCTGCACTTCTGGCATTACAACGTCGGCAAGCGGGCGGTCACCCTCGACTTGGAGCAAGAGGAGGGGCGGCGCATCTTCAAGCAGCTCGCTGCGGAAGTCGACGTCGTCGTCGAGACCCATCCGGCGGGCTACCTGGCGTCGCTCGGCCTGGGCTACGACGACCTGAAGGCGGAGAACCCCAGGCTGGTCTACGCCTCCATCACCGACTTCGGCCAGGACGGGCCGCGGCGGGACTGGCAGGGCTCCGATCTGGTGCACCTCGCGCTTGGCGGGGTGATGATGAACTGCGGCTACGACTCCCGCCCCGACGGCGCGTACGACACGCCGCCCATCGCGCCGCAGATGTGGCACGCCGGCCACATCACCTGCAACCAGACCTACATCGCCATCCTCGGCGCGCTCATGTACCGCGAGCGTTCGGGGCAGGGCCAGCACATCGACTCCTCGATCCACCACGCCGTCAACGTGAGCACGGAGATGGACATCCCGTTCTTCGTCTACAACCGGATGCCGCTGCGCCGCCAGACGGGGCGCCACGCCTCCACGTCGCAATCGACGAACTCGCAGGCGCTCACCAAAGACGGGCGCTACGTCAACGCGAGCATGGGCATCGGGGTGGGGGCGAAGGCGCAGGTCGACATGCTGCGCGAGCACGGCGTCGCCGACGACATGGCCGATCCAAAGTACGACGACCCGGAGGCGCTGCGCGACCCCGCCGCGATGCGGCACGTCAACGACCTGATCAAGCGCTGGATCGGCACCTACAAGTTCGATGAGGACCTATGGAAGGTCGGCCAGAGCTACAAGCTGCACTGGGTGCCGATCCGCCGTCCCGAGGAGAACCTGGAGGACGAGCACTGGCGCGCCCGCAAGACCTTCACCGAGGTCGAGCACGAGGACCTGGGACAGACCTTCACCTATAACGGCGCGCCGTGGATGGCGGAGCACTGCCCGTGGACGGTGGGCCCGCGGGCGCCGCATCTGGGCGAGCACAACGGCGAAGTCCTCGGCGGCCTCGGGCTCGACGAGGCCGCCATCGAGGTGCTGCGGGCCAAAGGCGTTGTTTGAGGCCGGGCCCGTTTCGTTGACTTCTAACGGGGCCGGGCTACACTAACTTTCCATTCTGTTCCGGGTCTGTGCCGGAGGCCGCGATGCGCTTCTATTGGTTCCACCTGATGCCCTATCAGGACCTTCCCCCCGACTTCTCCACGAAGTACCCCAGCGTGTGGGTCGATCCTCCGAGCGACCTCTTCGATCCGGCGGCGGGGCACCGCATGTACAACGAGTACATGGACGAGCTTGAGTTCGCCGCGGAGATGGGCTTCGACGGGGTGTGCGTTAACGAGCATCATCAGAACGCCTACGGCCTGATGCCCTCGCCGAACATCATCGCCGCGTCGCTGGCACGCAGCACGGCCAACTGCGCCGTGGTGGTGCTGGGGAACAGCATCGCGCTCTACAACCCGCCGATCCGGGTGGCGGAGGAGTTCGCCATGCTCGACGTCATCAGCGGCGGGCGGCTGGTGGCGGGCTTTCCCGTCGGCAGCTCGATGGACACGAACTACTGCTACGGGGCGACGCCGGCGACGCTGCGCGACAAGTACGACGAGGCCCACAACCTGATCGTCAAGGCGTGGACGGAGTCCGAGCCCTTTCACTTCAACGGTAAGTACACGCAGCTGCGCTACGTCAACACCTGGCCCAAGCCGATCCAGAAGCCGCACCCGCCGGTGTGGGTGCCCGGCGGGGGCAGCATCGAGACGTGGAAGTGGGTCACCGAACGGGACTACATGTACTCCTACCTGAGCTACTCCGGCTACAAGCGCGGCGAGCAGGTCCTGAGCGGGTTTTGGAAGACGGTGGATGAGTTGGGGGTCGAACGGAACCCGTACCGGGCCGGCTTCCTGCAACTGGTCGCCGTGGCCAACTCCGACGCCGAGGCCGAGGAGTTGTACTGGCCGCACGCCAAGTACTTCTACGACAAGTGCCTGCACATCGCGCCGAAGTTCGCCGAGGCCCCCGGCTACCGGACCGTGGCGACCATCGAGGCCGGCCTCGAATCGCAGTTCGCCGCCCCGGCCAGGGACAAGCGCAAGGAGCTCACGTGGAAGGACCTTATCGACGGCGGGTTCGTCATCGCCGGCGGCCCATCGACGGTGCGCGACATGCTGGGCGACGTGATCAAACGGCTCAACGTCGGGCATCTGATGTTCCTGGCGCACTTCGGCGACATGCCGCGCGAGAAGACGATGTACAACACCGAGATGATCGCCAAGGAGATACTCCCGCACCTGCGGCCGATGTGGTCGGAGTGGGAGGACCGCTGGTATCCGCAAGGGCTCTCGCAAGAAGAGCTCCGTACTCCGGCGGCGCTGGCGAACGGCGGTTAGGCAAAGCGAGAAGGCAGGGAATCAAGCAATGGCCGATCGGCAGCGGGTATCCCCTCGAGGAACGTTTGATGTCGACGTGTGGACCGCGGGCGACGGCCCGCCGTTGGTCTTCCTGCACGGCGTCGCTGGGCTGCCGTCGTGGCCCGATTGGCTCGACGGCTTCGCCGCCGACCACCGTGTTGTCGCCCCGGTGCTTCCGGGCTTCGGCGAGTCCACCGGTCTCGACGACCTGACCGACTTCCTCGACCTCACGCTCTACCACCTTGACCTGTTCGACACGCTTGGCATCGAGCAGCCGGTCATCGTCGGCCACTCGCTCGGCGGTGCTATCGCGGCGGAGATCGCGGCGATCGCCAACACGTCGGTGTCGAAGCTCGTACTGGCGTCGCCGTTCGGCTTGTGGGACGACGAGAACCCCGCCGCCGACATCTTCGCGACGACGGAGAAGGACACGGCGCAGCTTTCGTGGGCCGACCCGGAGGCCGCGCTGAAACGGGGGCTGTACAAGATCCCGGATGAAGTGGAAGAGAAGAAGGTCGCGGTAATCGACCGCGCCAAGTCGCTGTCGACGGCGGGCAAGTTCCTGTGGCCGATACCGGATAAGGGGCTTCGAAAACGCATCCACCGTATCGCCGCGCCGACGCTGCTCATCTGGGGCGATTCGGACAAGATCGTGCCGCCGTCGTACGGGGGCCTCTTCCAGGACCTGATCGCCGGGTCCCGGCTGGTCACCATCCCCGACGCCGGGCACTACCCGATGCTGGAGCAGTCCGATGGGTTTGTCGCGGCACTGCGGGAGTTCTTGGGGTAGCAATGGGCCAGGCAGCAAACGACGTTCACCTGACGAAGGAGCAGCTTGAGGCTGGCTTTGGGCACGTCCTCGACTCTCCGAAAGACAACGGCACCCTGGTAAGGATCGTCCGGCGGCCTGACGTGGACCAACGTGAGGTGATCGCGGAGGGCGAGCTTGACGTAGACCTCGGCCTCGTCGGCGACAACTGGAAGGTCCGGCCGAACCCGACCACTTCCGACGGCAAGGCCGATCCGGTCGCGCAGATCACGATCATCAACGCGCGCATTCTGGCGCTCATGGCAGGGTCCGAAGATCGGTGGCAGTTGGCGGGCGATCAGCTTCTCTTGGACCTAGACATGAGCACTGAGAACCTGCCGCCGGGGACGCGGCTTCGCATCGGCTCAGCAGCGGTGATTGAAATCTCGGAGAAGCCGCACACCGGCTGCGCGAAGTTCGCGGGGCGCTTCGGTCAGGATGCCCTCCGGTTCATCAGCACCCCCGAGGGGAGGGCGCGGCGGCTCCGCGGCGTCAACACCAGGGTCGTGCAGTCCGGGACGATTCGCGCCGGGGACGTGGCGGTCAAGCTGCCAGCGGCGGAATGACGGCGGACGAGCTTCGCTCCGAAGAAGGCAGCCTTCCGGCCCCGCTCGACGGCCAACTCGTGCCGCGAAAGAGAACACGCACGCCGGCCGCAATGCTCGGCCAGATCACGCCGGAGAACCTCCACCCCGAGCAAGACACGGGTCCGCCTGTGGGCAATGAGGATTGGTAAGGCAGCTAACTCCGACTCCTAGCCTCTGTCCGGCGCGGTGATCGGCCCTTTGGGGTCGCCGGGGATTTGGATGAGCTCGAGGCGGATGCCGTCGGGGTCGTTGACGAAGACCGCGCCTGATTGGAGACCGTCGGGCCTGGGGTTCTCGGTGCGTGAGGCGGTGAGGACGTCGGCGCCCGCGGCTACGAGCCGCTCGACGACCGCGTCCAGGTCGGAGACGCGGATTCCTATGTGGCTGTAGCCGATCTCGACGGCGTCGCGCTTCGGCTTGGCTAGGCCGTCCACATGCAACTGCTGTAACTGCAGGGTAAAGCCGTCGCGCTCGAGCCAGACGCCTGTGAGGCGGATGTCGGTCCGCCCCAGGAGGCGCGTCGAGGGGCTGCCCACGGTGTCGATCTCGTAGAGCGGACTGAAGCCGAGGACGTCTTCGTAGAAGCGGCGCGAGCGTTCGAGGTCGGAGACGCGGAAGCAGAGGTGGGAGACGCGCTGGATGCTCATGCGTCGGTCCGGCCTACAGTTCGATGTGGTAGAGCTCGGCGGCGTTGTCGAAGAGGATTTTCTGCGAGACACGATCGGGGAGGCCGCCGAAGCACCGGTCGATCACCTCACGGGAGTTAGGCCACGTGGAGTCGGAGTGCGGGTAGTCGTTCCCCCACATGTAGTTGTGCTCGCCGTACTCGCCGGCGTTGGCCGCCCCCACGGCGTCGTCGAGGAAGGTCACCCACACCTGGCGCTTCATGTACTCGGAGGGGTCCATGGTCAGGGGGTTGCCGATCTTGGCGGCGAACTTGTGGTTGGCGTGGTCCAGCCGCTGCAGGAAGTGGGGGAGCCAGCCCGTCTCGCACTCGGCGCCGATGATCTTGAGCCGGGGGAAGCGTTCGAGCACGCCGCCGAGCACGATGTCGGCGAGGGAACGCTGTATCTCCTGGATCAGGTTCACGTACTTCGAAGGGCCGCCCTGCGCCGCGTCGACGCCGAGCGGAGGGATGCTGCTCTCGGGGCCCATGCCGGAGACGATGTGCAGCGAGAGGGGCATGGAGAGTTCTTGGGCCGTCTCCCACAGCGGGTCGTACATTTGGTGGTAGTAAGGGCGGCTGAGCGGCGGCGATGCCCAGATCATGCCGCCCTTGAGGCCCAGGTCGGCGGCGCGGCGCAACTCTTGGGCGCCCCGCTCGATATCCCAGAGCGAGACCATGGCGATGCCGTGAAGGCGGTCCGGTGCGTAGGAGCAGAACTCGCTGAGCCAGTCGTTATAGGCCTGGAAGCAGGCGTGCTGCAGCTCGGGGTAGTCCATGGGGTAGAGGCGGAGCCCAAGGGTGCTGTAAAGCACCTCGGCCTCGACGCCGTCGGCGTCCTGGTCTTCGAGCCGCGCCTTGGGGTCCCAGCCGCCGGGCCGGGCGTCCTTCATCGTCGACTTCAGGAGGTGTTCGGTGAGGTCCTTATCGTTCTTGCCTAGGGCCCAGGCTCCCGAGATCTGTTGCCTGCCGAGGCCGGGAATCGCGAAGGAGCAGCCGACGCCGTTCTCGTTGTCTATGACGCGGGGCGCTTGGTCGCGGAACCGTTCGTCGAGCCGCTCGGCCCACAGGTCGCCCGGCTCCATGGTGTGAGAATCGCTGGAAATCGCCCGCCGCTTGGTCATGCTGCGCCTCCCGCGGCCTGCCGCCTTCGGCGCGGCCGCAGGGCGACTATAGGCCAAGGCGCGGAGGCTGCCAAGGAGTGAACGCGGAGGGGCGGGGCCTGCTTAGAGAACGGCGTCCTCGCCGGCGAGGGCCTCGGCCTTGGCGCGGTCGTCGGCGGTGAGGGCGATCATGGAGTAGCCGTCGTGGCGGCTCAGGATGTGCAGGCTGCGGATGTTGACGCCGGCCTGCTTGAAGCGTTCCGCCACTTTCGCCAGTGCGCCGGGCTCGTCGGGGAGCCGAAGGACGAGGGTTTCGTCGGTGATTGAGCGGAATCCCGCGTCTTTGAGCACGTGAAGGGCGCGGTCGTTGTCGTTTGTGGAGAGGACGACGACACCCCGTTCGCCAACGCCGCCCTCGGCGTCGATGGTCTCGATGTTGATGCCCGCATCGGCCAGAGCCGAGCTGATGTCGGCGATGACTCCGACCTCGTTCTTCACCGTGACGATGATGCGGCTCATCGGCGTCTCCTCAGGCCCATCCGGGTCAGGCGGCCCGCGCTTTGACGCAGTCGTCGACGATGGCGTCGACGGTGGCGCGCGTCACGTGGGGCATGGTGATGATGTGGGCGACGTCGCCTTCGGCGGCCATCTGCCACTTGTGCTCGATTTGCTTCGGCGGCCTGGGGAAGACGACCGTCACCGAGTTCTTGTGCCGCCATGCGGGAACGCCCCGGCCGTTGAAGCGGTCGACCGCGTACTGCGCGACGGCGAGCATCTCGGTCACGATGCTCTTGAAGCCCTCCAGGCCGTGGCGCTGGAAGGCGTACCAGAGGATGAGCGGCGTCAACGCGTTGCGCGAGCCCGGCAGGGTGGTGTCGAGGACGCCCACGTACTCGACGCCCCGGGCGATGCGCGCCACGTAGCTCTGCTTGGTCAGCACGACGCCGCAGGGTATGGGGGAGCCGATGAGTTTGTGCCCGCTGATGGCGACGCTGTCGGCGCCGGCGTCGAAGCCGTAGGGCTGCGGATCGTCGACGAAGGGGAGGATCATGCCGCTGAGGGCGGCGTCGGCGTGGATGTAGGACTTCGTGATCGCCAGGTCCTTCAGGATGCCGCGCACCTTGTCGAGGTCGTCGACGGCGCCCCTGACCGTGGTGCCGATGTTCGCCATGAAAATGACCGGCGCGTCGCGGTAGATACGGATCGTCTCGTAGAGGTCCTCGTAGTCGATTTCCCCGTTGTCCTGGCTCCGAATCATGATTTGGCGCATGTTCAGCACGCGCAGAATCTTGAGCACGCTGTAGTGCGTGTCCTGCGAGAAGTAGACCACGCCGTCGGGGAAGAGCTCGCGCGCCAGGTAGAGGCCGTACATGTTGCCCTCGGTGCCGCCGGTGGTGACGTAGCCCCACATTTCCTCGGGGCCGAGATTCATCAAGTCGGCGAACTGGGCGACGACCTCACGCTCGATGGCGTGAGTATTGCTCTGGAAGTTGCTCTCGTGGAAGGGGTCGCCGACGTTGTTGGCGGCAAACCGCATGATGGGCAGCAGCGCCGCATAGTCGAAGTCGAGGTTGCAGGGATAGCCGACCGAGCGCGGGGCAAGCTCTTCGAAGTCGTTCCAAAGCGCGTCGAGGCGGGCCTTGATCTCCGGTCGCGGCTCGTGCATGGAGGGGAGCCCCCGGCTTGGAGTTGCCTCCATTGTACCCGCCCCCGCGGCTTGGGTCTTCAGCCGGATGGCGCCGTCAGCGGCCGGTCCAACGGGGCGGACGTTTGTCGAGGAAGGCGTGGCGGCCCTCGGCGCGGTCTTCGGTCTTGGCGGTGACGAGGCCGCCGTAGGACTCGTACTCGAACGCAGCGGCGGCTTCGCGGTCGAGGGGCCGGCGCAGGGCGCGCTTGCTCAGGCGCACGGCGACGGGGGCGGACTCGGTGATAAGCCGGGCCATGTCGTAGGCGGCTCCCTCCAGGTCGTCGTTGGGGACGACGCGGTTCACCAGGCCGATCTTCAGCGCCTCGCGGGCGTGGACGAAGCGCGAGGTGAGCAGCATCTCGGCGGCCTTGGGGTAGCGGACGGCGGAGGGAAGGAGCAGACTGACGCCGGAGTCGGGGGTCAGGGCGCGCTTGGCGAACATGGCCGAAAAGCGGGCGTCTTCGGCGGCGATGCGGATGTCGCAGGCGAGGGCGAGGCCGAGTCCGCCGCCGACGGCGTTCCCCTGGACCGCGGCAATGGTGGGCTTGTCGACTTGAAAGAGGTTGTAGGCACACCAGCCGAGGTGGCCGGAGCGCCTCAGGTTGGCCGCGGGCGTGTTGTTGTTGTTGGCGGCGATGCCGGAGGTGGCGTGCAGGTCGGCGCCCGCGCAGAAGCTCGAGCCCGCACCGGCGAGCACGACGACATGCGCCTCGGGGGCGGCGGCCTCGCGGCAGATGCGGTCGAAGAGGAGGGCGGTGTCGCGGTCGACGGCGTTGAGCCGCCGGGGCCGGTTCAAGGTGATGGTGGCGACACCATCGGCGACGCGGTAGAGGACGGGCGGCCCGCCGTCTTCAGACGTCATATGCCCTTCCAGTCGGGGGCACGTTTTTCGAGGAAGGCGCGGCGGCCCTCCTCCATGTCCTGGGTCTTGAGGTTGACCGCGACCTCGTAGAGCTCGAGCTCGTGGGCGGCGAGCGCCTCGCGGTCCATCGTGCGGCGCAGGGCGCGCTTGGAGAGCCGTGCCGCGACCGGGGCCTGCTGGGCCATCTCGGCGGCGAGATCGTCAACGGCCTCTTCGAGCTCGTCCGAAGGGACGACGCGGTTCACCAAGCCAATTTCAAGGGCTTCCGCGGCGTCGACGAAGCGGGAGGTAAAGGTCATCTCGGCGGCCCGCGGATAGCCGACGACGAGGGGGAGGAGGAGGCTGACGCCGGAGTCGACGGAGTAGCCGCGCTTGGCGAAGATGGCGGCGAAGCGGGCGTCGTGCGCCGCAATGCGGACGTCGCAGGCGAGGGCGAGGCCGAGACCGCCGCCGACGGCGTTGCCGCGCAGCGCGCCGATGAGGGGCTTGTCGAGCAGGTAGAGGTTGTAGGCGCTCCAGCCTAGGTGTCCCCGGCGCGTGATCGCGGCCGTCGCCGAGGCCCGCTCCTCGGGCGGCTTGCTCTCGGAGAAGCGCAGGTCCTGGCCGGCGCAGAAACTCCGCCCCGCGCCGGTGAGCACGACGGCCCAGACCTCGTCGTCGTCGCGGGCGCGCTCGACGGCGTCGTCGAGCTGCACCGCCATTTCTTCGTCGAAGGCGTTGAGGACGGCGGGCCGGTTCAGGGTGATCCGGGCGACGTGATCGCGGCTCTCGTAGAGGACTTTCGTTTCGTCCATGCTTCCTCCCGGCGGTAGGCGGGGGCAATTGTAGAGGACGGATGCCCCAAGGCGAAGCGGCGGCGCTAGACGGACGGACGGGCGGTTGCGACAATGCCGCCGGCCCGAATCATCGAGAGACGCAGGGAGGCCGGAACGTGGGAGAACTCGACGGCAAGGTAGCGATCATCACCGGCGCGGGGCGGCTGCGCGGCATCGGGCGGGCCTGCGCCGTCTCGCTGGCGAAGCTCGGCTGCGACATCGTCCCCACAGGGACGGGGCGGGCTCCGGAGACCTACCCGCCCGATGAGCAAGCGGCGGGCTGGCGCGACATCGAGAGCACGGCGGAGCAGGTGCGGGAGCAGGGACGCCGCGCGCTGCCGCTCGTCGGCGACGTGACCAAGGCGGAGGACGTGGACCGCATGGTCGCGGCGACGGTGGCGGAGTTCGGCCGCGTCGACATCCTGATCAACAACGCCGCCTTCCGCCGCGGCGAGGACCGGGTGACACCCGATCAGCTCTCCGAAGAGATCTTCCGCAGGGTGCTCGACATCAAGCTCGTGGGCGCGTTCCTCCTTTCCAAGGCGGTGGCCAAGCACCTCATTGAGCAGGGCGAGGGCGGGCGCATCGTCAACATCTCGTCGGTGGGCGGCAAGCGCGGGTCGGCGGTGACGGCGGCCTACGCCTCCGCGAACTTCGGACTGCAGGGCTTTACCCAGGTGCTCGCCCAGTGGCTCGGCCCTCACCAGATCAGCTGCAACGCCATCTGCCCCGGCGTGACCGACACCTCGCGCATGGACGATCTGGGCTATCCGAGGGACGAGCGGTGGGACCGCCTGCAGAACGCGGTCCCGCTGAAGCGCGCCGCCAGCGACGACGAGGTCGCCGACGTGATCTCCTTCCTGTGCACCCCAAAGGGGGCCTACATCAACGGGCAGTCGATCAACGTCTGCGGCGGCATGGTGATGTGGTAGCCGCTGGGGACGCCCACGGCGCCGGCTAGCCCTCGATGGCCGGCGGGTCGCGCGGCTCGGAACGCTGCTTCTGAGGGCCTCGGACCGCGGCCACGATCCGGGGCCAGAAGAGGGCCGTCAGGAAAGCACCAAAGGCTCCAATCGCCGCGAACAGGCTGTACCACCTGACGCCCGAGGCAAAGTCGTTACCGGCGGTCTCCGCGAGGTCGACGACCTTGTTTCCGACGAGACCGGACGTTCCGGCGAAGTCCCCCGTAGCCTCTTCCATGATTTCGGCGCGCGCCTCCTCGAAGGCCGGGTCGGCGAGCGCGCCATAGACCGGCCACGAGAGGATGCAGACGAGGACGGCCGCGATGCAGAGAACGAATGCCGCCCATCCGACTCGGCCCGACCAGCGGCCCCCGCCGAGGGCGCCGAGGATGACGAGCAGAAGCGGGGCGATGATATAGGCCGCCCAGCCGAACCGCATGAAGTCGCCGAGCGATTGGCGAGCTTCGTCGAGGGCTTCTCCGAAATCGTCCGGGTCGTCTTTGGGGTACGCGTAGCCGTCGGCGAGGAAGGCCCGCGCTTCGTCGATGACGTCGTCGCCGGAGAGGTCACCGCGCAGGTCGTCCTGGCTGTACGTCCAGTCCTCGTCGAGAATCCCGCGCAGGTCGTCGAAGGATGCGAGCGCCGATTCGCCGCCGCTCCGTTCCACCGCCGAGCGGAGGTCTTCCTCGGTAAAGGAAATCGTATCGGGCACGGGCCCCAGCGCGATGCGTTCCACCGCGACGGCAATGCCTGGCCTCTCTTGAAGCGCGATTTCGCTCGCGGTCAAGTTCGAAGGGAGACAAGGCGGGAGTGTTTGCACCAGAGCGCTTCTCGCGGCCTGCGCGTCCGCTTCGGCGGCGCAGGTGGGCAGGCTCCGTAGCGCTTCGTCCAGCTTGCCGACGGCCAAGTTGGTCAAGGCGGTTGCCGCTTCCCGCTTGCTTTGCGCCAAGTAGAGCCGGGTCGAAAAGCCATCCGACCGCCCCGTTAGGTAGTCGCTGACTTCATTGATGACGGGCTCGACCTGCTGCTGGGCGTTCGCGGGCGACACGCCTCGGCGCAGGGCGTCGGCGATCTCTTGCCGCGAGACCTCTAGGCCATGAGAGAGGCCGACCGTGTCCGGCAGACGCTTCTCCAACTCGGGTTCGACGACGCCGGTGAAGGCGACGTCATGCGCGTCGGCCTCGCGCAGAATGGCCGCCACCTCCGAGGCCGCCGACTCCAGAAGATCGGTGAAGGTGACGCGTACCTCGAAGCTGTTCGACTCTCCAAGCAGGTAGGGCGTCACTTGGTCGAGACCTCGTTCGACTTGGGCCGCCGACCAGTCCGGGGTCACGGCGGTCTGGATCGCCCGGACGATCCGCTCCTCGGCCTTGTCGCCAGTGCCGAAGATGAGGAGCATCCACCCCGACGGCTCCCCGGCGTCGGCCCTCGCCTCGTGTACCGCTTCGCGGATCCTGGGATAGACCTCTTTCTCGAGCAGGCCGTCGTAGGCCCCGGAGTCCCGCATGAGCACTTCGAGCTCGTCCACCAGGGCCCTGATGTGTGGGGCCGCGTCGACCCGCAGCGCGAGCGCGTCGCGCTGTCCGGCCACGTACTCGCCGACCTGCAGCACCAAGGGGGCGACGAGCGCCTCGAGCTCCTCTGGGGAGAGGGCCCGGCCCACGGCGCCGGTGAGTTGCGGCGTGGTGAGGCCGGAAGCGGCCAGCGGGTTGGTGCGGAAGTCAGCGCCGAATTCGTCCGGGGACAGGGCGCGTGTTTCGTCGAGGGCCGAGGAAAGGACGTCGACGGTGGCGAAGCGGTAGACGTCGGCCTTCTTCAGGAGTTCCGGGTAGTAGCCCGGGTTGAGGAGGCCGCCGTTGAGCCTGACGTAGGTCAGCGCCAAGAAGAGGGCTCCCACGAGGAGGACGCCCACGAGAATGAAGGCTATCCAGCGGAGAATCGTCATGCGAAGGCGCCGTCCTACCGAAGGGAGTGGTGGCGCAGGTCGCCGGGGGCCGTCGGAGCTCCGGGGACGCGTCGCCTTCACACCATCTGTGAGGGCGGTGTCTCTGTCAATGCCACCTGAGTGCGATTTGCTATACTTCTGGAGCGCCCGTTTCGGGCGCACCCGGGGATATAGCTCAGTTGGGAGAGCGCCGCGTTCGCAATGCGGAGGCCGGGGGTTCGAATCCCCCTATCTCCACCAGACTTGATAAAATCAAGAACCTTTCAGATTCGGTTCGCGCTTGCCTTGTAGGGCGAGCCTGATTCCCGTCCCGTCGGACGAGAAGCCTGCCAGGGAGGGGTGAGGGATAACTTCCCTCACCCCTCTTCAGTCTGCGACCTCTCCCCCCAACTCCCCCCTTGCGCATCCGGTAGCCGACGCGGGGTTCGGTGAAGATGTACTTGGGGTTGTCGGCATCGTCGCCCAGCTTGCCGCGGAGCCTCCTCACCATGTCCCGCACCAGCCAGGGCTCGCCGACCTTCTCAGGGCCCCAGACCCGCTGGAGCAGCACGGCGTGGGTCAGCGTCCGGGGGGCGTGGACCGTAAGCTCGTACAGCACGGCGTACTCATACCCCATTGTCCACAACATTTGCCACAAAAGAAGGGGTACAATCCACGTGGAGGCGATAGACCGTCAGGTATAGTTTCTGTTGGCTCTGTGCGTCCCCGTTACGAGGGGACGGCGCTGACCGCCGCCTGAACCCAGGGGAGAGATGGAAGCGATCGCTCCGCCGCCGGGATTGGCGGGTTCATCCCGACCGATGAAGCAGACCGTTGGCGATAGGAGGCACGATAGCCATGTCCGACACAGGAAACAACGGCAGCCGGGTGCGCCGCCTGATTGGGGTGGTCACGCCCGTTTCAATCTTGAAGCCCCCCCCCCCCCGACTTTCAGCCTCTGAACAACCCCGGAGGCCCACGATGACGCGGGCCTCCACCCTCCTCCAACGCTCCCCCCTCCTGCTCCTGGCCGCCATGCTGACGGCCCTGGCGGTGCTCGTCATGGGCGACGCGCCGACCGCCTCGGCCCAGGTCCAGACGCCGGTCTCCCTGGTGAGCAACGCCGGCGAGACCGTGGCCACCGAGAACGCCCGGCTGGGCAGCGACCGGACGGTGGCCCAGGCCTTTACCACCGGCAGCAACGCCCTGGGCT
>DAOUKH010000043.1:0-4314 GCA_034421515.1 Dehalococcoidia bacterium | reverse complement strand
GAGCCGCCGGGGACGCCCACGTCCGAGCCACTGGCGCCGCCCTCACCGACGCCGCCGGTGCCGCACGCACCGGGGCCGCACGTACCGCCGTCGGAGGCGACGTCCGCATCGACGCCGGGCTCGACGCCGACACCGAGCCCCACCCCGCCGTCACGCCCCACCCCGACGCCGGGCCCCACGCCGACACCGAGCCCCACTCCACCGCCGGGCCCTACCCCGGCGCCGGACTCCACGCCGACACCGAGCCCCACTCCGCCGTCAGGCCCTACCCCGGCGCCGGACTCCACGCCGACACCGAGCCCCGCACCCCCGCCGGGCTCTGGATTCACGCCCCCGTGGGACACGACAAGTGCCCTCGTAGAATCGCCGGGGTTCTCGCTCTCATGGCTGATACCGCTGCCATGGCTGATATTGGCAGCGCTGTTGGCGCGGCCCATCGTGTCCTTCATTCTGATATGGAGGCGGAAGAACACGACGCCAAAGCATGAAGACCTGGTTATCAGTCTCGACTAAACGCCGAGCTCTGCTGAAGTGCAGAGAGCTGCCTCCAAGCGGAGCACCAAGGTCTCGTACTTGCTCCAGCACCTCTTGAGGTGTACCGAAGGCTGCGGTTCAGGGCGAAGGCCGCCTGGGATTCAAGGAACCGGCGCAACGGAAAGATCTACCGGTACGAGGCGGCCACGCCGCAGCGGTACTGCCAGTCCCACGGTCTGAGCCGCCGTCTGCGCTGCCGGGAGCGCCCCTACATCAGAGCGCCGTGGGGCGCGGCTTCGGCGGCGGCGGTTTTGCCGAGCATGTCGACGGCGGCTTTCGACATGGCGTAGGGGGCCGATCCCGGGGCGCCGGGGATGCCCGAGGAGACGTTGACGATGTTCCCGGACTTCTGGGGAATCATGGCTTTGAGGACGTGCTTGACGCCGAAGAAGACGCCCTCGGGGTTGACGGCGAAGTGGTCGTCCATCATTGCCTCGGAGGTGTCCATGATGCGGCTCTGCTGGAAGACGCCGGCGATGTTGCCCATGACGTCGATGCGCCCGTGCTCGGCGACGGCTTTGGCGACGAGGGCTTCGACTTCGGCCTCGTTGGCGACGTCGCAGCGCATGGTGGAGGCACTCCCGCCGGCCTCTTCGACGAGGCGGGCTGTCTCTTCGAGGCCGGGCTCGTTGACATCGGCGAGGATCACGGTTGCGCCGGCCTGGGCGAGGACGATGCCGGTGCTTCGGCCCATGCCGCTGGCAGCGCCGGTGATGCAAGCGACCTGCCCGGAGAGATCGAAGAGCTTCGCGATGTCGGCGGCCGCCATGTGGGGCTCCCGTGGAAAGGAATGGGCGCCCGGTGAATCTAGGACGCGCCGTGCGGCAAGTCAAACCGCCCCCGCTTCTCCGAGTTTCGCTACAATAGCGGCCTCTTTCCATAGGCGCTGCGGGGAGGATGCCATGGCGAACGATCTACTGATCAAGAACGGCCTCATCGTCGACGGGACCGGAAGCAAGCCGCGCCACGGCGACGTGGCGGTCCGCGGCGGGCGGATCGTAGAGGCGGGCGACTCCAAAGGGAGCGCGTCTAGGGTCATCGACGCCGACGGCCTGGCCGTGGCCCCCGGCTTCTGGGACGTGCATACCCACTACGACGCGCAGTTCCTGTGGGACCCCATCGCTACGTCGTCCTCGTGGCACGGCGTTACCAGCGTGATCATGGGCAACTGCGGCATCACGCTCGCTCCGTGCAAGGCGGAGGACCAGGACTACCTCATCCGCATGCTGGCGCACGTGGAGGCGATGGACGAAAGGGTGGTGTCGACGACGCTGCCCTGGGAATGGGGCGACTACGCCGCCTTTCTGCGCGCCCTGGAGCCGCGGCTCGGACTCAACGCGGCGACGTTCGTGGGGCACTCGACGCTGCGGCGGAACGCGATGGGGCCGGAGTGCGCCGAGCGCGCCGCGACGGACGACGAGGTCGCGCGCATGAAGCAGCTGCTGCGGGAATCGGTCGAGGCCGGTGCGCTCGGCTTCTCGACGGCGCGGGTGGCGACGCACTGGGACGGCGACGGAAATCCCGTCCCGAGCCGAGTGGCCGACCTCTCTGAGGTCTACGAGCTTGCCGCGGCGCTCGGGGAGATGGACCAAGGCATCGTGCAGCTCGCGGTGGGGTCGGACTTCAACAAGTATACCGATGAGGGACGGGAGCGGCTCGCCAAGCTGATGCGGGTGAGCGGGCGGCCGGTCATCATCAACTCGGTGGCGCAGACCACCACCAACGTGGAAGGCTGGCGAGAGGTGCTGGACTGGATGGCGTCGATGCGCGCCGAGGGCGGCAAGATCATCGGGCTCGGCAACGTCGTGCCGAACCGCCGCGAATTCAACATGCGCTACACGGACTTCTTCGACCGCTACCCGCAATGGCTGAAGCTCTCGATGGAGACGTTTGAGGACAAGATGCGGCTGCTCGCCGACCCGGATTACCGGGCACGGCTGCGGGAGGACACGGAGAACGTCACGGACACCTTCTTCCTGCAAAACCCGATCAAGTGGGATCTGGTGACGCTGGTCAAGGCGCAGACGGAGCGCTGGAAGCGGTTCGAGGGGATGAGCCTGCAGGCGATTGGCGAGGCCCTCGGCGTCCACCCGACCGAAGCGCTCTTCGATGCCTCGGTCAGCGAGAACCTCGACACGCAGTTCTGCCAGACGGGGAACCGGAACCCGGACGAAGCGGCGCAGATGGAGATCCTCCGCGCCCCGGACATGATCCCGGAGCAGTCGGACGCGGGGGCGCACGTCATCACGGAGAACAACACCGGCTTCCCCAGCCACCTGCTCGGCTACTGGGTACGCGAGCGGGGAGCGCTGAGCCTCCAGGAGGCGGTGCAGCGCATGACGTCGGTGCCCGCGGGACAGTTCGGGGTGACCGACCGGGGCGTGCTCGCGCCCGGGATGGCGGCGGACGTCGTGGTCTTCGACCCCGACACCATCGCCGCTGGCGACCCCGAGTTCGCCGACGACCTGCCCGCCGGCGGGCGGCGTCTGGTGCAACGCGGCACGGGAATCGCGTACACCATCGTAAACGGCGAGGTCACGCTGGACCACGGCGAGTACACCGGGGCACGGGCCGGACGGACGCTGCGGCGCGGCTAGACGCCGGGCACGTCGATCTTGTAGAGCCGCGCGGCGTTGTCGCGGGTGACCTTGCGGGCAATCTCCGGCCCTACGATGGCCTCCAACTCCTTCACAGCCTCGCGGGAGTGGGGGAAGACGCCGTCGCCGTGGGGATAGTCGCTGGCCCACATGACGTTGCCGGCGCCGATATCGTCGAGCATCTTCACACCGACCCAGTCGTCCTCGAAGGTGGCGTAGACCTGGCGGCGGAAGAGGTCGCTGGGCTTCTCCTGTAGCTTGAAGTCGTTGACGCGGAAGCCGTGCTTCTCCTGCACCTGGTCCATGCGCTGCACGACGTAGGGGAGCCAGCCGATGCCGGACTCGCCGAGGACGAGGTTGAAGCCGGGGTTTTCGGCCAGCGCGCCGCTGAAGACCATGATGGTGAGGGCCTCGTCCATCTGCATCTGGCAGATCGAGGTGTAGGCCGAGGTGACCCACGACCCGAGCTCGACGCGGAGGCGCTCGGTGCCGCCGCCAAGGTGGACGCTGACGGGGAGGCCGGTCTCGCCGGCGGCCCGCCAGAGCGGCGCCCAGCTCTGGACGTAGGCGTGGTCGAAGGGGTCGGTGCGCACCCAGTCGAAGAAGTTGAGGAGGGCGCCGCGCATGCCCATGGAGGCCAACCGGCGGAGCTCGTTGGCGGCGGCCTCGCCGTCGTGCGAGGGGAGGTAGCCGAGGGCGCAGAGGCGCTCCGGCGCCGCGGCGTTGAACTCGGCGGCCCAGTCGTTGTAGGCGGCGAGGACGGCGAACTTGAGCTCGGGGTCGGGGATGGGCCAGCGGAGGGGGCCGTACATGACGTGGGTGTGGACGCCGTCCAGGTCCATGTCCTCGAGGCGCAGGGACGGCGTCGAGGGGCGGCGTCCGTCGTCGTCGGGGCCGGCGGCCTTGCCGTCGAGCCAGCCGAGGCTGCCGCTCGGCCCGAGCGCCGCGCCGTCGATCTGCCACTGCTTGCCGCCGTTGACCTCGACAACGCACGGGGCGTGGTCGCGATAGCGGGAGGGCAGGCGCTCCGTCCAGAGGTCGGGCGGGAGGGTGTGCATGTCGAGATGGTCGTCGGCGGAGACGATGACGGCGTCCATGGCGGCGCTCCTTGGCCCGCATCCGGCGGGCCGCGGCTGACGATAGGCCGCGGGCCCGCGTTCGTCAATCGGTTTCGCGTGCACTA
>DAOUKH010000042.1:0-3806 GCA_034421515.1 Dehalococcoidia bacterium | reverse complement strand
CTCAATCTCCCCCAGAGGGGGAGAGGCTTAAGGCGCTCCCCCACGGGCCTCTCAGGAGCGAAAGCGGCCCTTTCTGATACAATGGCTTGCAAACCTGGAACGCCGAAGCCATCGGCGTCCCCCCTTTTCGAGCGCACATCGTCCCCATGCCGCCGACGTACGAACCGCGCGCCATTGAAGAGAAGTGGCGCCGCCGCTGGGACGAAGACCGCCTCTACCACGCCCCCGACGACGACGCGCGTCCCAAGTGGTACGCGCTCACGATGTACCCGTATCCCTCGGGCGATCTGCACATCGGCCACTGGTACGGCTACGCGCCCCACGACGCCTATACCCGGTTCATGCGGATGCGGGGCAACAACGTTATGTCGCCGATCGGCTTCGACGCATTCGGGCTGCCCGCCGAGAATGCGGCGATCAAGCACGGCGCGCACCCCCTCCAATGGACGATGGCGAACATTGAGCGGATGCGCGGCCAGCTCCGCACGATGGGCACCACCTTCGACTGGGACCGCGAGATCGTCTGCTGCCTGCCGGAGTACTACCGCTGGAACCAGTGGTTCTTCCTGAAGTTCTACGAGAAAGGGCTCGCCTACCGGGCCCATGCTCCGGCGAACTGGTGCCCCGGCTGCCAGACGGTGCTGGCCAACGAGCAGGTCAAGGACGGCCGCTGCGAGCGCTCCGACGACGTGGTCGAGCGGCGCAATCTCGAGCAGTGGTTCTTCCGCATCACCGACTACGCCGAGGAGCTGCTCGACTTCGGCGGGCTCATCGACTGGCCCGACAAGATCAAGACGATGCAGCGCAACTGGATCGGCCGCAGCGAGGGCGCGCGGCTCACCTTCGACCTCTCCCACCACGAGATCGAGACGAAGGAGATCGAGGTTTTCACGACTCGCCCCGACACCGTCTACGGCGTCACCTTCATGGCCCTGGCTCCAGAGCACCCGCTCGTCGAGCAGCTGACCGCCCCCGAGCGGCGCGCCGAGGTCGAGGCCTACGCCCGCCAAGCCCGCGCCGAGACTGAGATCGAGCGCATGTCCACCGAGCGGGAGAAGACCGGCGTCCCCATCGGCGCCGACTGCATCAACCCGTTCAACGGCGAGCGGGTTCCCATCTACGCCTCCGACTACGTCCTGCTCGGCTATGGGACGGGCGCGGTGATGGGCGTCCCCGCCCACGACCAGCGCGACTTCGAGTTCGCTACCAAGTACGGCCTGCCGATCCAGGTCGTCATCTCGCCGCCCGACTGGGACGGGTCGCCGCTCGACGAGGCCTACCTCGAAGAGGGCGTGATGGTGAACTCGGACCACTTCGACGGCACCCCCGGCGCCGACGCCATCGACGCCGTGACCGGCTTCGCCGAGGCCAAGGGCTTCGGGGAGCGGGCCGTCACCTATCGGATGCGCGACTGGCTCATCTCGCGGCAACGCTACTGGGGCACGCCGATCCCGATCGTCTACTGCGACGGGTGCGGCACGGTCCCCGTTCCCGAGGACCAACTACCGGTGCTGCTGCCCGGCGACGCCGAGTTCCGCCCCACGGGCGAGTCGCCGCTGACGCGGCACGAGGGGTTCCTCCACGCCGACTGTCCGCGCTGCGGGGGGCGGGCGAGGCGCGAGACGGACACGATGGACACCTTCGTCGACTCGTCCTGGTACTTCATGCGCTACGCGAGCCCGGACTACGCCGACGGCCCCTTCGACCCCGCCCTCGCCAAGCAGTGGGCGCCCGTCGACCAGTACACCGGCGGCGCCGAGCACGCCGTGATGCACCTGCTCTACGCCCGCTTCTTCACCAAGGCCCTGCGCGACCTGGGGATCCTCGACTTCGGCGAGCCGTTCCTCCGCCTCTTCAACCAAGGGATCATCCTGGGCGAGGACCACGAGAAGATGAGCAAGAGCCGAGGCAACGTGGTCAACCCGGACGACGTGGTCGCGGCCTACGGCGCCGACGCGGTGCGGGCCTTCCTCATGTTCATCGGCCCGTGGGACCAGGGCGGCGCGTGGAGTCCGACGGGCATCCAGGGGATGTCGCGGTGGCTGAACCGGGTCTGGGCGCTGGCCGCCCGCGACCCCGCCGAGCTTTCCGGCTCCGCCAACGGCGGCGGGCTGGAGCGGCTGCGCCACAAGACGATCCGCAAGGCGACCAACGACCTGGACCGCTTCCAGTTCAACACGGCGCTGGCGGCCCTGATGGAGTACTCCAACGAGCTGCAGCGCGTCTGGGACTCGGGCGCTGTGGACGCGGAGACCTGGCGGCGCGCCATCGAGACGCTGATCGCGCTGCTCGCGCCGATGTGCCCCCACGTCGCCGAGGAGCTGTGGGAGCAGTCGGGCCGCGAGTACAGCGTCCACGGCCAGGCGTGGCCGACGTGGGACGACGCCATCGCCGCCGATACCGAGATCACGCTCGTGGTGCAGGTGAACGGGAAGATGCGCGACAAGCTCACCGTCGAGGCCGGCATCGGCGAGGAGGCGGCGAAGGAGCTTGCCTTCGCCAGCGAGCGCGCCGCCTCACACGTCGCCGACAAGACGGTGCGCAAGGTCATCTACGTCCCCGGCAAGCTGGTCAACATCGTCGTCGGCTAGCTGGCGGGACTCGCCCATGCAGAGCGACGCCAAGACCGTAGCCGAGTACCTGGCCGAACTCGACGCCGGCCGGCGGGAGGCCATCGCCGCCGTGCGCGGCGTCATCCTCGACAACCTGCCCGACGGCTACGAAGAGACGATCCAGTTCGGGATGATCACCTACGTCGTGCCGTTCAGCGTGCTCGCCGACACCTACAACGGCCAGCCGCTCATGTACGCCGCCCTCGCATCGCAGAAGCGGCACATGGCCGTCTACCTCACCAACGTCTACGCCGACGGATCGGTCGAGAGCTGGTTCCGCGAGCGCTACCTCGCGACGGGCAAGCGGCTCGACATGGGGAAGTCGTGCGTCCGCTTCAGGAAGCTCGACGACCTGCCGCTGGACTTGGTCGGCGAGGCCGTGGCCAGGACGCCCATCGACGAGTTCGTCGAGCTGTACAAGGCGTCGAGGTCGGGCCGCAAGTAGCGCGGCGTTGACACCCCGCGCGGCGGTGGCGATTATCGCCGCGGGAGGGATGCCATGACCGCGCTCCGCGTTATCGACGCCGACGGCCACGTGAACGAGCCCGAGGACCTGTGGGCGGAGCGCCTTCCGTCGCGGTACCACCGCATGGCGCCGCGCCGGGTGTTGGACTCGCAGGGGCGCGTCCGCCTCTTCATCGCGGAGGAGCTGCAGCCCTTCCTGCCCAGTCTCACCATGGAGCAGGCGCAGCGGCCCGGCGGCGTCGACCCCAACGCGCGGCTGGTCGACATGGACGCCGAGGGGCTGGACGTGGCGGTGTGCTTCACCTCCATCGGGCTCTACTTCGGGGGCGTCGCCGACGCCGACCTCAACGCCGCCCTCTGCCGGGCCTACAACGACTGGCTCTACGACTACACGCAGGCAGCGCCCGACCGGCTCGCCGGCGTGGCGATGGTGCCTCAACTCGACGTCGGCCTCGCGATGGAGGAGGCGGAGCGGGCCGTCGGCGACCTCGGCTTCAAGGCCGTCATGTGGCGGCCCAACCCGATCGCGGGGCGCGACCTCGACCACCCGGCCCTGGCGCCGTTCCTCTCGCTGATGGAAGAGCTGGGGGCGGCACTTGCCATCCACGAGGGCACGTCGCAGAATCTGCCCCAAGCGGGGCTCGACCGCTTCGACAACTACCTCTACCGGCACATGGTCTCTCACCCGCACGAGCAGCAGATGGCCTGCATGACGCTGATCTGCGGCGG
>DAOUKH010000041.1:0-10462 GCA_034421515.1 Dehalococcoidia bacterium | reverse complement strand
AGTACATCGTGACCTCCGTCGACGAAGAGCGTCGACAGGAGATCGTCGAGGAGATCGAAGCCGACGTGGCCTCCCGCCGGGAGTCCCTGGTGGAAGCCATCGAGGCCTCCGTGGCGGAGATCGAGCGCAACGCCGAGTCCGATCTGAAGGAGCTCGCCGAGCAGCGCGCCCGCATTGAGGGGGTGGTGGTCGAGGATCGCGAAGCCGCCGAGGCAGAGGCGCGCGAAGATCTCGAGAGGGTCCGCGGTATCGTACAGGAGCTTGCGGGCAAGAAGGCCGTCCGGAAGATCGAGCTCTTCGGGGAGGCGATCGCCAAGAAGGGGACGCCGATCGACGACGAGTTCATCGCCGGCCTAGACGGCAGGCTGGAAGCGCGCCTCGAACAGATCAAAGAGGAGGCCGCCGAGCGGCAGCTCAACGAGACCGAAGCGATTGACAACCAGATCGAGGCCCGAAAGGAAGAGACCGACCGGCAGGTCAACGACGTGCGGCGGCCGGGCGATGAGCACAGCAAGGGTCTCGACGAGGAGCTTCAGGAGAAGCTCAGCGCCCTTGAGAGCGTCAAGGAACGTGAGCTCTTGACGGAGTCCCGCTTCCGCGAGCTGCGGGACGAGTACGGCGAGTTCTTCACCGCCGGCATGGGCGCCGAGGCGATTCTCGATCTCATGCAGAAGCTCGACCTCGATGCCTTCCGCGACAAACTACAGGGAGAGATTCGCTCTACCTCGGGCCAGCGCCGGAAGAAGGCGACGAAGACGATCCGCGTAGTCGAGGCCTTCCGCAAGAGCGGCAACAGCCCCGAGTGGATGATCATGCGGGTGCTGCCCGTGCTGCCCCCCGACCTGCGTCCCATGGTGCAACTCGACGGTGGCCGCTTCGCCACCAGCGACCTCAACGACCTCTACCGCCGCACCATCAATCGGAACAATCGGCTGCGCCGCCTCCTTGAGCTCGGCGCGCCCGAGATCATCATTCGCAATGAGAAGCGCATGCTGCAGGAAGCGGTCGACGCGCTGATCGACAACGGGCGGCGGGGCCGCGCCATCGAGGGCAGCCACAACCACCGTCTGAAGTCGCTCTCCGACATGCTCCGCGGCAAGCAGGGCCGGTTCCGCCAGAACCTGCTCGGCAAGAGGGTGGACTACAGCGGACGCTCGGTGATCGTCGTGGGGCCGGAGCTCGCGCTCAACCAGTGCGGCCTGCCAAAGAAGATGGCCCTCGAGCTGTTCAAGCCCCTCGTTATGCACCGCCTGGTGGCCCTGGGTCTCGCCCACAACATCAAGAGCGCCAAGCGCATGGTCGAGCGGGTGCGTCCCGAGGTCTGGGACGTGCTCGAAGACGTAATCCGCAACCGCCCGGTCTTCCTCAACCGCGCCCCGACCCTGCACCGGCTCGGCATTCAGGCCTTCCAGCCGATTCTGATCGAAGGCAGCGCCATCCAGATTCATCCGCTCGTCTGTGCGGCGTTCAACGCCGACTTCGACGGCGACCAGATGGCCGTCCACGTCCCGCTCTCCCAGGCGGCCGTGCTCGAGGCCAAGCGCCTGATGCTGAGCACGCGGAACATGCTCTCCCCCAGCTCGGGCGAGCCGCTCGCGGCACCGACCCTCGACATCGTCATGGGCTGCTACTACCTCACCCAGACCCGCCCCGGCGCGAAGGGCGAGGGCCGCAAAATCAACTCGCCCTGGGACGCGAAGCTTCTGCATGACCTCGGCGAGATCGACCTACAGGCCGTGATCCAAGTGCGCGGTGTCCGCGGCAAGAGCGACTACACGGAGACGACCGTCGGCCGCATCATCATGAACGAGGTCGCGCCCGAAGACTCGGGCATCCGCTTCCGCAACGAGATCATGGACAAGCGGGAGCTCAAGGAGCTCGTCGCCGAGGCCTATCAGCGGCTCGGCAACGAGGGCACCGCCGCGGTGCTCGACAACATCAAGGCGCTCGGCTTCCGTTACGCCACCCAGTCCGGCGCCACCATCGCCATCAACGACATCCAGGTGCCCGGCGTGAAGTCGGAGATTCTGGAAGGCGCCGACAACGAGGTCCAGGACCTGGACAAGCAATACCAGCGCGGCCTGATCACGGACGACGAGCGCTACCGCCAGACAGTGGACACCTGGACGAAGGCCTCGGAGTCGATGGAGGAGGCGATTCAGGCGCACCTCCCCGACTACGGCTCGCTCGACCTCATGTCGAGCTCGGGCGCGAAGGGTAACATCGCCCAGATCAAGCAGATGGCCGGCATGCGCGGCCTGATGACCGACCCCCGCGGCCGCATCATCGAGCTGCCGATTCGTTCGAGCTTCCGCGAGGGCCTGACCGTCCTCGAATACTTCATCTCGACGCACGGCGCGCGGAAGGGCCTCGCCGACACTGCGCTGAGGACCGCCGACTCCGGCTACCTGACGCGGCGGCTCATCGACGTGTCGCAGGACGTGATCATCAAGAGCGAGGACTGCGAGACGGACGAAGGCATCTGGATCATGGACCGCCCCGACAAGCCGCTCATGGGCAAATTCGAGGAGCGCATCGTCGGGCGCTATGCGGCGACCCCGGTTGCCGATCCCATCACGGGCGAGGTGTTGGTCGACCGCAACGAAGAGATCGACGAGGGTCTCGCCGAGCTCTTCACGAGCCAGCTTCAGGACTTCCGCGTCGAGGCCCTGAAGCAGCTCGGCGTTCCTGAGGATGACCTCAGTGCCGCCGACACCTGGATCGAGGCGGTGCGGTACCTCACCGAGCGCAAGGAGATGACGACGGCAGAGGCCGAGGCCGCGATCGGCATCGAGCATCACCGCGTGCACGTGCGCTCGCCGCTGACCTGCGAGGAGCGCCGCGGCGTCTGCCAGCTCTGCTACGGCCGGAGCCTGGCGAAGGGCGAGGTCGCGCAAGAGGGCGAGGCGATGGGCATCATCGCCGCCCAAAGCATCGGCGAGCCGGGCACGCAGCTCACCATGCGGACGTTCCATACCGGCGGCATCGCCGGTATCGACATCACCAGCGGCCTGCCGCGCGTCGAGGAGCTCTTCGAGGCCCGTGCTCCGAAGGGCCAGGCCATCATCGCGGAGATCGACGGCCGCCTCGAAGTCGCGCAGACCGACGAAGGACGCCGCATCACGGTGGTGCATACCGAGGTCTATAGCGACGACCATGAGGTCCCGAAGAAGTACGAGGTCTTGATCGAGAACGACTCCATCGTCGAGGTCGGCTCCAAGCTGGCCCGGCCGAAGGGGGCGAAGGACGAGGACGAGGAGGATGCCGAGGGCACGGTAACGGCCCGGATCGCGGGCCGCGCCGAGGTGGCCAAAGACGTCATCACCATCTCTTACGAAGAGCGCGAGGAGCGCTCCTACTCCATACCCGCCGCGGCGCGCATCATCGTGCAGGACGGCGACGAGGTCCGGGCCGGCGACCCGTTGACCTCCGGGCCGCTGAATCCGCAGGACATCCTGCGCGTCCTGGGGCGCGAAGAGGTCGAGAAGTACCTCGTCGAGGAGGTCCAGAAGGTCTACCGCGCGCAGGGTGTGACCATCAACGACAAGCACATTGAGATCGTGGTGCGGCAGATGCTGCGCAAGGTGCGGGTCGAGACGCCCGGCGACACCGAGTTGCTGCCGGAGCAGATTCTCGACCGGTTCGCTTATCAGGAAGTCAACGACAAGGTGATGGCCGAGGGCGGCGAGCCCGCCACCGCGGTAGCCGTGCTCCTGGGCGTCACCAAGGCGTCGCTGAATACGGAGAGCTTCCTGGCGGCGGCGTCGTTCCAAGAGACTACCAGGGTGCTCACCGAGGCCGCGGTCAGCGGCACGGTGGACCGGCTGCAGGGGCCGAAGGAGAACGTCATTATCGGGCGTCTCATCCCCGCGCAGTCCAAGGAAGTCATGGCGGAGCTCGCGGCGCCGAAGGAGCCCCCGCTCACCCTGCTCGAACCGCTTGGCGACGGCGAAGGGTTCGAGATCGTGCTGGGCGACCGCTCCGAGGAGGAGTTGGCGGCGATGCTCGAAGCGGCTCCCGGCGAGGGTGTGCCCGAAGCGGCCCCCGCCGGCGGCATTCCGGAGGAGCAGCGCATCTTCGAGCCGGAGCCCGATCCGGTCCCGACCCGCATCTTCGAGCCGGAACCGGACCCCGAGCCACGCCACTACGAGCCCGACGACGACGAGCCGATACGGCCCGACTAGCCATGAGCGAACTCCGCGATCAGTTGGACGATTCGAGAGGGCGTATCGCCGATCTCGTGGTGCGTCTTTGACCTCGCCGGCAAAGAGCGTGAGCTAGCCGCACTGGAGCGCCGCTCCGCCGCGTCCGACTTCTGGAACAACCAGGAGGAGGCCCGCGACGGCATGCGGCGCATCGCCGAGTTGCGCGACACTGTCTCGGAGTGGCGCGGCCTCGAGCGCGACGCCGGCCAACTCGCCGAGTTGCTCGACCTCGCCGACAGCGAGGATGACCGCGCCGTCCAAGACGAGGTCGCCCGCGACGCGGCCGCCCTCGCCGCTCGTCTCGACCGCCTCGAGTTCGACCTCGCCCTGAGCGGTCCCCACGACGCCCGCAACGCGCTGCTCTCGATCCACGCCGGCGCCGGGGGCACCGAGTCGCAGGACTGGGCGGAGATGCTCCTCCGCATGTACCTTCGCTGGGCGGAGCGCCGCGGCTTCGCGGCCGCCGTCCTCGATATCTCCCACGGGGAAGAGGCTGGCATCAAGAGCGCCCACATCGACTTGAAGGGCAAGTACGCCTACGGCTACGCCAAGTCGGAGAAGGGCTCCCACCGCCTCATCCGCCTCTCCCCCTTCGACGCCGACCACGCGCGGCATACCTCCTTCGCCTTGGTCGAGGTGATGCCCGAGGCCGACCCGGTCGAGGTGACCATCGACCCCGACGATCTCCGCCTGGACTACTTCCGCGCCAGCGGCAAGGGCGGCCAGAACGTGCAGAAGAACTCGACGGCGGTGCGCGTCGTCCACGGGCCGACGGGCATCACCGTCTCCGTCCAGAACGAGCGCTCCCAGCGCCAGAACCGCGAGGCCGCGATGACGATTCTCGCCTCCCGCCTCATGCGCCTCGAAATGGAGAAGCAGGCGAAGGAGAAGGCGCGGCTCAAGGGCGAGTACGTGCCGGCGGAGTGGGGGAACAAGATCCGCAGCTACGTTCTTCACCCCTACAAGATGGTGAAGGACCACCGGACCGAGTACGGCTCCACCGACCCCGACGCCGTCCTCGACGGCGACCTCGATCCGTTTCTCGGCGCCTACATCCGGCTCATGGCCGGCGAGAACGGCGGCTAGGCGAAGGCGCTGATCACCTCGTTGGAGAAGCGCTCGGCGATGCGCCGGTCCCAAGGGCGTGGCGTCATGATCACGATGTGGGTGACGCCGACCTCGGCGTAGCGCGCGATCTCCTCGCGCATCTCGGCGGGGCTTCCGATCAGGGCGCCGGCCCGCACCCGCGCCTCCAGCGACTCCCCTTCGACGCTGTTGCGCGCCTGAGCGGCCGCGCCCCGCTCTTGCAGCCCGCGCCCCCGCTTCTCGATGACCTCCCGCGCACGTCCGGCGTCGTCGGTGAGCACCATGTCGCAGTAACGCATGTACTCGATCTCGTTGGGGTCGCGGCCCCGCTCGGCGCAGAGCTCCTCGATGCGCGCGATCTTCTCCGCCGCATAGGCCGGGGTGCTCAGACTCGCCCAGTACTGGGCGTGCTTCGCGGTCAGCGCGAGGCCGGTCTCGCCTACGGCGGCGATGAGCACCGGCGGACGCGGCTGTTGCACCGGCTTCGGCTCCATGGGTGCGTCCTCGAGCCGGTAGTGCTTGCCCTCGTAGGAGAACGAGCGCTCCGTCCACAGGCCGTGGACCACGTCGAGGGCCTCGCCGAGCATCTCCTGGCGCACCTTCAGCCCCGGGAAGGGGATGCCGTAGGCGTCGTGGTCCCCCTTCGACCACGCGGCGCCGATGCCCAAGATGAGCCGGCCGTTGCTCATCACGTCGATCGTCGAGCAGATCTTCGCGAGCATGGCGGGGTGCCGGTAGGTGACCCCGGTGACCATGCAGCCGAGCTTCAGGGTCTTGGTGACCGGCGCGAGGCCCGCCATCACCGTCCAGGCCTCCAAGAGTTGCGTGTACTTGGCGCGCATGGGACCGCCCCCGCCGACGCCGTACATGTGGTCCGAGCTGTAGAAGCCGTCGAAGCCGAGCTCCTCCAAGGTCTGCGCAATCTCGACGACCTGCTCGAACGTGCCCAGGGACATCGTCCCTCCGACGCTGAACCGGATGGGCTTGCGCGGCGGCATGGCGGCTCTCCTCCTGACGTGTGGGGCGGCGCGGCTCGCGAGGGCTAGAAGACGGCGATGGGGTTGACCGGCGACCCGGTGCCGCCGGTGATGCGGAGCGGCCCCATGCTGAACAGGAACTCGTAGCGTCCCAGCCGGTCGCAGGTCGCGGCCAGGCCCTCGAGGTCGCAGTTGTCGATCAGCCAGAGGCCCATGGCGACGATCCCGATCTGGTGCACCGGCGCCCGCATGAGGGGGTAGCCGCTGGGGAAGAGGTCTTGGGCGCTGTCGGAGCCGACGGCGGCCACGCCGCGCTCGTGGAACCAGGGAGCGCAGACCGCGTGGAATCCCGGTCGCTGCTCGTAGACCTTCCGCGAGGGGCCCTCCTCGTTCCGGCGGCGCACCGCCCCGAAGCGCGCCAGCAGGACGTCGCCCTCCCCGACGGTGACGCCTAGCTCGCGCTCCGCCGCGTCGAGGTCCTCGCGGTAGATGCCGTCGGTCCGCTCCAGGTAATCGACGCCCCGCAGCTTGGGGAAGTCGAGAAGCACGCCCCGGGTCACGACCCCGTCCTTCAGCGCCTCGATGGCCAACGTCTGCGACGCTTGGGTCGTCGAGATGAGGTTGGCGGGGCGGCCGTTGTAGAGGACGCCGTCGCGGAGCACGTGCGACAGGCTGTCCACGTGGGTGACGGTGAAGCCGTGATAGGCGATGCCGAAGAAGTCGCCGGTCGATTGAAGCTCGTCGGGCTTCGTCTTCTTTCCCTCGAACCGCTCGCCGGCGCCGGTCATGAAGTGCAGCGGCGGCATGTCGAAGTCGGCCTCCGCCGTCCGCGGGATCAGGCGGGCGCAGGAGACGGTGATGCCCTCCTTGACCAACGCCGCGGCGGCGCGCCGCGCCTCCGGGGTGATGAGGTTGACCGTGCCGAGCTCGTCGTCGTCGCCCCAGCGCCCCCAGTTGCTGCACGAGTCCATGTAGCCAAGGACTTGCTCTTCAGAAGGAACATAGGGCGCCATGCCGACCTCCCAGGCCGCCAGACGTCGCGGCGGGCGCCAGCATAGCAGATCGGCGCGCTGGTCCACGTCCGAGGTTGCCTCCGAGGGCGCGCACGGATACCGTGCGGGCATCCCAACCCGCGCCCCAGCGGCGCTGGAACCCGCGATGGATTCCCTGGTAGATCTGCTCACCCCTACGGAGATCGACCTGACGTGGTGGAAGGCCGCCGCGCTGCTGGCGGCCGGGGTGCTCGGCGGGTTCATGAACGTTGTCGCCGCCGGCGCCTCGTTGATCACCGTGCCCCTGCTGATACTGATGGGGATGCCCGCCGACGTTGCCAACGGCACCAATAGGGTGGGCATTCTGCAGCAGTCGCTCGTCGGCGTCAGGGGCTTCCACCGGTACGACAAGCTCGAGAAGAGCGCCATTCCCGCGATCCTCGCGCCGACGGTGGTGGGCGCCGTGATTGGCGCGCTCGCGGCGACCTGGGTGCCCCCGGGCGTCCTCAAGCCCACCCTGCTGGCGACGATCATCGCCGTCGCCTTGGCGATTGTGGTCTTTCCCGACGTCATGGCGCCGCCGGAGGGCACGCCGCCGCGTAAATTGACGGAAAGCCCCGCCGGGCTGCTGCTGCTCTTTGCCGCGGGCCTCTACGGCGGGTTCGTCCAGGCCGGTGTCGGCTTCTTGCTGATCGCCGCCCTGGCGGTGGGGCTCCGCCACGACTTGGTGCGCACCAACGCACTGAAGCTCGTCTGCACGGCGCTCTTCAGCGTCGCGTCCCTGGTGGTGTTCGCCGTCACCGGCCACGTGGAGTGGGCCCCCGGCCTCATTCTCGCCGCCGGCATGACGGTGGGAGCGCTGCTCTGTGTCAGGTTCGCCCTGAACGTGAGCCAGAAGGTCATCAAGTGGACGATCTTCGTCCTGGCCTGGGTCACCTGCGGCGCCACGCTGCTCTTCACCTGATGCGCCCCTGCCTTGACCGGTGGCGCGGCGAGGAGACGGGTCCGGCAACGAGCGCGAGGAGCGCCGTGGCGTCGGAATGTCGTGTTTTGCCGCGTTTGATGTACTGATGCATCGATAGTATGCTATTGCATCATGAGAACGACAATCTCCCTTGATGACCGGCTCGCGAAGCAGGTGCGCCAGGCAGCGGCGGCCCGAGGCGTCAGCGTCAGCGCCTTTATTTCCCGCACGCTGAACGATGCGCTTAAGCGCCATGAGGCATCGCCGCCGCCGCCGTTCCGGTTGATCACCGCCCGGGGCGTCCATCCCCGCCACGGAGTCGACCTCGACCGACCGAGGGCGCTCGATGCACAAGATGACGAGGCCCGGTTCAGCCGGGGGCATTGATGTGCTGATTCCTGACGTAAATGTCCTGATCTATGCGCACGTCGAGGACTCGGTCCCCGATCACGTCGAGTACGCGAATTGGATCACCCGGTTGGCGACGGGGCCGGAGCCGTTCGCCCTCTCCGTACTTGCCCTGTCCGGCTTTGTCCGTGTCGCGACAAACCCCCGAGTCTTCGATCCTCCGTCCACCCTCGAGCGGACGTTCGCCTTCGTGAACGCGCTCGTGGAACGCCCGACTGCGCGCATCGTAGGTCCCGGCCCGGACCACCTGGAGATATTCGAACGGCTCTGCCGCGAGTCCGGCGCCGCCGGAAAGCTGGTGGCCGACGCCCAGCATGCGGCGATCGCTATCGAGCATGGCTGCACCATGGTGTCCACGGACGCCGATTTCAGCCGATTTCCAGAGCTGCGGTGGCAGCACCCTCTCCGTCCTGACGGAATGTAGCCGTGATCGCGCGGCGGCACCCGGATTCGGTGCAGCCGGTGTTCCCCAATGCGCGCCGGACCCCCTTGCCGTGCGCCTTGACCCGCGCCGCGCCCTCTTCGACAATTCGACCATGGACGACCTCCTGCGCACCGAGGGCCTCGTCGAGCGGCCGTTGGCGCTGAGCTTCGACGACCTCGCGGCATTGCCGGGTCAGATTCCCGACATCGGGTCGGAGCTACCCGGGCGTGCGGGCGGTGGGGTGCGCCTCGACGCCGTGCTCGAGGCCTGCGGCGCTCGAGACGATGCCCGCTTCATCACCCTCGCCACCGGCGACGGCTCCTTCAGCGCCAGCATCCCGCTGGCCCCGATCCGCGCCCAGGGGATCCTCGTCTACAGCGCCGGCGGCGGCGCGCTCCCCGAGTCCAAGGGCGGCCCCGTCCGCTTCTTCATCAAGGACATCGAGTCCTGCTCGCTCGGCGCCGGCGAGGCCGACCGCTGTGCCAACGTCAAGCACCTCGGCCGCATCAAGCTGAGCGCCGCGCTGGGCAAGGACACCCGCCCCAGCTCCCAGACCGAGCACGAGGCGCTTCACGAGCACGGCCCCGAACACTAGCCCGGCCTCCATCCCGGACCCTCCATGCCCTACGACACCATCCGCTATGAGAAGCAGGACCACGTCGGCGTCGTCACGCTCGACCGGCCCGATGCGCTCAACGCCTTCAACCGCCGCATGGAGGCGGAGCTCTCTGACATGTGGACCGAGATGCGGGACGACGACGACGTGTGGGTCGCCGTCCTGACCGCCGCCGGCGACCGGGCGTTCTGCGTCGGTGTCGACACCAAGGAGAGCACCGCCGAGGTGCAGGGTATGAGCCAGTTTGAGCGGTGGAAGAAGGTGCCCGGCTCGACGGTGACGGCGCGCCAGAACGGCTGCTTCAAGCCGGTGATCACGGCGGTCAACGGCATGTGCGGCGGCGGGGGGCTCTACTTCGTCGCCGACAGCGACCTCGTCATCGCGGCGGAGAACGCGACCTTCTTCGACCCCCACGTCACCTATGGCCGGGTCGCCGCCGTCGAGCCCATCGCCCTCACCCGCCGGATGCCCTTCGGCGAGGTGATGCGCATGGCGCTCATGGGCAGCGCCTGGCGCATGACCGCGGAGCGGGCCTACCAGGTCGGCCTAGCCCAGGAAGTCGTGCCGCGCGCCGACCTGCTCGACGCCGCCATGGAGATGGCCGGCGCCCTCGCCGAGCTTCCCCCGCTCGCCCTAGCGGGCACCGTCGAGGCGCTCTGGTCCGGGTTGGAGATGGACCGCAAGGCCGCCATGGACCACGGCCTCCTGCTCGCCCAGCGGAACACCTTCACTGAAGACCACATGGAGGGCCGCCGCGCCTTCCTCGAAAAGCGCAAGCCCAACTACAAGA
>DAOUKH010000040.1:0-54179 GCA_034421515.1 Dehalococcoidia bacterium | reverse complement strand
GGTCGGGCCGGAGCGCGGCGGTGGCGGCGGCCGTGACGGACCGAGCCGGCGGTCGAGGTCGTACTGGGCGCGCTTCGAGGCGTCGCTGAGGACCTCGTAGGCCTCGTTGATCTCCTTAAGTCTGTCCTCGGCGCCGGGCGCCTTGTTGCGGTCGGGGTGGTTCTCGAACGCCTTCCGCCGGTAGGCCCGCCGAATCTCCCGCTGATTCGCCGTCGGGCTTACGCCGAGGACTTGGTAGTAGTCTCGCTTGGCCATGGTGGCTAACGGCGGGGCGCGAGGGCGGGCGCAGGGGGTGCCTGAATGACGCCGCCTTCATCCGCGTCGTGGTAGGAGGGCGGGGGCCCTGCCCCGCAAGTCTACGCCCTTCGGGGCGGGATGCGAGCTAGGCTGCGGGGCCGTACGTGTCCGGAGGCGTGACCTGGTGGAAGATCGAATACTGCGAGATGGCCCCGCGCTCGCCGGCGACGGGCGCAAGGACCACAATCGAATAGACGCCCGGACCGTGTTCGGCGACCACGTCACGCAGGTCGGCGGTGACGGAGAAGGATCCCGCCGCGACCGTCCACGTGCGAGCCGTAACGTAGGGGACGACCGCATTCCTGGGGCGTGCGCCCTCAGGGTCGGTGCAAGCAAGCGACCGGTCCGTAAAGGAGTCGTTCGGCCAGAACCGGTTGCCGGTTAGCGGGTACCGCAGCTTGGCTACGCGGTACCCGTTCCCGATGCAGACCGCCCGCGAGGCTTCCCCAGGCGCAAGCCTTCGCGGCGGAGGAGCGTAGTGGATTTCAACTGCAAGGTCTCTCTCGCCCGCGAGCCGCACCCCGTTCTTGACGCACCCCGACAGGCTGAGCTTGCCGCCCTCGCTGATCGTCGGGAGTTGGTCGTATTCGACGTAGTCCCCCTCGAAAACCTGATGGACGGCGTAGTGGGTCCGGTTCCATGCGAGGCCGATGCTGACCTTCCGGGGCCATGGGGCAAGGATGTTCCGCCGATGCCCCGGGCTCTCCATCCATGACTCCATGGCATCCCGAACGACCTGCCTGATGCTCGGCAGGGAGCGGGCAGAGGAGGAGCAGTGGCTGAAGCCCCTGGCGTTCTCCACGTTCGCCTGGTAGCCGCCGGCGAGGCTGTAGCGCATGCCAGGCGTTAATCCATCGAGGCCCCAATGCCCGATGAAACAGTGCGCCAGCGATGATTCCGCCTGCACCTGCGGAGCGCGGTTATCGCCCAGGGTGACGGCTGGGACGCCCGCCTTCGCGCGCTCCTCGTTGATAAGTTCGACCATGTATTCCTTGTGGCTAAGCAGCGACGGCGGGGGCGTCGGCGTGGCGGTCGGCCGCGGTGTCGGTGTGGCAGTTGGCCGTGGTGTGGGTGTGTCCGGAGGGCGCGGTGTGGGCGTGGCAGTCGGCCTCGGGGTCGGTGTGAGGGTAGGCGTGGCGGTCGGCGGCTCCGGTGTTGGTGTGGCCGTGGGGGGCAGCGGTGTTGGCGTGGCCGTGGGGGGCAGCGGTGTTGGCGTGTCGAGCCCCTGCCACACCGCGAACGCGTGCGCCTCCACGGCTTGGGCATCCTCGTAGGCAGCAAGCGCAGCGGTCCGCTCCTCGCCCTTCGCCGCCTCGTACGCCGCGAGGGCCTCATGTACGGCCTTGTCCGCGGCCCGCCAAATCTCCTGCGGCGAGGCCGTGGGCGTGATTAAAGGCTCCGGTGTGGGTGTCGGAGTCGGCACGGGCGGCGGCGTGGGCACGGGGGTTGCGGTCGCCGGCGTGGGAGCAGGTGTGGGCGTCGCCGTTACGATGGCCGCTCCGGGCATCGGCTCGTCGTCTGAGCCAAGGAATTGGTCGAAGAGGCCTTGTTGGTAGGCGACGGCGCCAGCGACTAGGAGGGCCGCGATAAGTAGGCCGAAGATGGGGAGAAGCCCACAGCCTCCCTTGGCCGACCCTCGCGGGGGTCGGCCGCCGCCGGGCGGGGATCCGGCACCGCTGGGGGGCCTTCCGGACTCGCCGGCCGTAGCGGTTTCCCCGGAGCTGCGCCACCTCGACATTCTGTCGTTCGTGCAATCGACGCAGGTGCAATAGGGCGGATGACGGCGCTCGCGGGCTTCACGCTCGGTCATGGTCTAGCTAGAGCTGGCGGTTGGGGACGAAGCTGGAGCGGAGCTGGATGGCCCAGCGGCCGTCGATCTTGGTGACGACGTAGAAGGAGCGGTGGACCTCGAGGGGGTTGCCGTCGGCGGCGCGGCGGGTGAACTTGACGGCGACGTGGACCTTGTCGGGCGAGCTCTGGACGACGCGGGCTTCGTCGAGCTCGGTGCGAGCCCAGCCGGGCGTGGTCTTGCGGAGGCCGGCGCGGATGTCGCGCGGCTCGGGCGGGACCTCCCAGTGGCGGATGCCGCCGCCTGCGAGGCGCGTGTGCGGGTAATGCAGCGTGGCGTGGAAGGCTGCTGAGTCGCCCTCGTTGACCGCGTCCATGTAGGCTTGGACCGCCGCCAGGGCGGGGCCTTCGCTCTCGGGGTGGCGCTCGGGAGTGTCCATGGAGTTCCTCCTGTCCGGCCCTTCGCCGGATGGGGCGCAGGGGGTCGAACACGCCGCGATTATAGACCTGGGGAGCCGCTCCCCATCCGCCGCCGCCCGTGGCTGCGTATCCTAGAGCGCGGGTAGGTTCGCGGATGTGGCAGCGATGAGTAGGGTTTTCGTTTTTTGGCGGGCGGTGGCCTTGGCGGTCGTCGTGGCGATAGTTGCGGCGGCGTGCGGCGAGGCGGGGCCGGAGGCGACGGCAACGTCGGAGGCGAGCCCGTCGCCGACGGCGGCCGCGGCAACACCGCCCCCGGCGCCGACGGCGGACCTGGCGGAGAACGCACGGCTGGCGCGACGGGGCGGGGTGCTCGTCCTCGCCAACCGGGGCGACCCGCCCGCCGCGTTCGATCCGATGCGCACCAGCAGCATCGCGCTGCACCATCCCGGCGGCGGGCTCTTCGGGCCGGGCAACCTCGTCTTCCGTTGCCGGGAGAACATCTACCTGGTCTGCCCCGGCTTGGCAAACGATTGGACGGTCTCGCCCGACTTCACCGAGTGGACGTTCACCCTGCGCCGCGACGCGGCCTGGCACGACGGCGAGCCCTTCACCGCGGACGACGTCGCATTCTGGTTCGAGCTGGCCGCGTTCGGCATCGACGACGAGCGCGGCGTGCGGGCGCCGGCGTACTTCCGGGGCGACCTCGGCCTCGCCTCGGGAGAGGCGGCGGCGGTCGAGGTGCTGCCCTTCCGGCAGGTGCGCGTCCGGCTCGCCGAGCCGAACCCGCACTACCTCGAAGTGCTGATGAACCCCCGCCTCAAGGTCGCGCACCCCGAGCATCTGCTGCGCCCGCTGATCGACGGTGGCGACCTGAGCGCGGGCCCGGTCGACGTCGGGCTGGTGGGGACGGGGCCGTTCCGGCTCGACGGCTACGAGCCGGGCTCGGTGCTGCGGCTGCGTCGCTTCGACGGCTACTGGGAGCGGGACGCCCAGGGGGAGGCGCTGCCCTACCTCGACGGCGTCGACTTCGTGATCACGCCGGACGCGGCAGCGATGGACGCGGCCTTCCGCACCGGCCGGCTCGACGGCGGGGCGCGCGGCGAGGGGCACTACCTCACCGTCGAGCGCCAGCGGGGCTACGAGCGCGACCTTGCCAGCGACGTCTGGTACGGCCACATGCAGGGGGGTCTGTTCCGGCTCGCCTTCAACGTCCTCAAGGAAGGGCCCTGGCAGGACGTGGGGGTGCGGCAGGCGATCTCGCTGTGGATCGACCGCGAGGCCGCGATTCCCGGCGTGCTGGGCGGGTTCGGCTACGTCTCGCCGATTCTCGGTCTCACCAACCCGTTCACCGGCAGCGATTTCGTGACGTGGCCTCGCTTCAACTCAGGGGCGCTGGAGGAGCGGCGCGCCGAGGCTAAGCGGATGCTGGCCGAGGCCGGCTTCGCCGACGGCTTCTCGATGGACTACCTCTGCCGCGCGCGGCTGGTGACGCGGTGCGAATTCCTGCAGGGGCAACTCGCCGGCCTGGGCGTCGACCTGGAGCTGCGCGTCGTCGACGAGGCGGAGTGGAACCGGGGGCGGGTCAGCCTCGAGTACGACAGCCAGCCCGGGGCCCACTTCACCACGCCGGTGCCGGAGGGCACGGAGTCGGTCTTCGGCCGCTACGAGGAGAACCCCGACGCCTACGCGAAGCACGACGACCGGCTGGTGGACGACTTCTACGGCCGGCTGCGCGCGGCGCGGGACTTCAACCAGCGGGTGCGAGTCTGGCGCGAGTTCGAGCAGTATTTCATCCGCGAGCAGGCGTACGTGGTGCCCATCGCGGGGTCGGTGCAGGTCGTCCCGTACCGCACGTACGCGCGCGGCGTTATCATCCCTCCCGAGGACGGCCACACCCACACCAATTTCGCCACCGTGTGGCTCGATAGGTAGCGCCCGCGAGCGCAGCCGAAAGCGGCCGCCCCTCGGAGCCCGGCAACGTGACCCGCTATCTCGCCATACGGCTGGCCCTATTTGTGCCGACGCTGTTGATCGCGTCGGCGGTCGTCTTCCTCATCATGCGGGTGGCGCCCGGCGACGTGGCGGAGGTGGTGCTGAGCGGGGCCGGCGAGACCGCGCACGACATCGAGCAGATCGAGCGGGTGCGGGAAGAGCTCGGCCTCGACGAACCACTCGCGGTCCAGTACGGCGACTGGGTGTGGAGTCTGGTGAACGGCGACTTCGGGGGCCGGTCGTTCGTGTCGCGGGAGGGCATCCCGTCGATCATCGGGCGGCAGGCGCCGGTGACGTTGCTGCTGACGCTGTACGCGGGGGCGGCGGCGCTGCTCGTGGCGATTCCGCTCGGGGCGCTCGCGGCGCGGGCGCAGGACCGCTGGCCCGACTACGCGGCGCGGGCCGTCTCCATCGCGGGCCAGTCGGCGCCCGCCTTCGTGCTTGCCCTGGTGGTGCTGCTGGTGCTGCTCATCGTCTTCAATTGGACGCCGCCCCTGGTCTACGCCGACCCATGGGAAGACCCGTGGCGGCACGTGCGGATCATGGTGGTCCCCGCGCTGGTGCTGGGGTTCGGACTCGCCGGAGCGCTCGTCCGCATGACACGCGCGTCGGTGCTGGAGACGCTGGGCCAGGACTATGTGCGCGCCGCCCGCGGCAAGGGTCTGGCCGAGCGCGTGATCCTGTTCCGGCACGCCCTGCGCCCCGCCGCGATCCCAATCGTCACCGTGGGGGCGCTGCAGGCGGGAGCGCTGCTCAGCGGCGCGGTGGTGGTCGAGGTCGTTTTCGGTCTGCCGGGGCTGGGGCGGGGCATCGCCGACGCCGCTGCGGGCCGCGACTACCCGGTCGTCCAGGCGCTGGCGATGCTGCTCGTCTTCTTCGTCCTCTGCATCAACCTGATCGCCGACACGGCCTATGCGGTGCTCGATCCACGGGTCGCATACCGTGCCTAGGAATGCGGCCTGGCTAAGCGGAGTCTGGTCGCTGGCCCGGCGCAAGCCGCTGGGGGCCGTCGGGGTGGCGGTGCTGACCGCGCTCGCTGTCTGCGCCGTCTTCGCCGACCTGATCGCGACCCACGATCCCGTGGGGCAGGACATCGCCGCCCGCCTGGAAGGGCCGTCGGGCGGGGCCTTCTTCGGCACGGACACGCTGGGGCGCGACGTCTTCAGCCGGGTGGTGCACGGGGCGCGGATCTCGCTCTACGTCGGCGTCGTCTCGGTGGCCATCGCCGTGGCGGCGGGGGCCGCCATCGGACTGGTCTCGGGCTACGTGGGCGGGAAGCTCGACCTCGCCACCCAGCGGGTGGTGGACGCGCTGCTGGCCTTCCCGATTCTGGTGCTGGCGTTGGTGTTGGTGGCGGCGCTGACGCCCTCGACGGGCAGCGTGATCGCCGCCGTCGCCGTCGCCGCGACGCCGCAGATGGTCCGACTGGCCCGCGCGGAGGCCCTCAAGGCCCGCGGCGAGCTCTACGTCACCGCCGCCGAGGCGGCGGGCGCGGGGCAACTCCGTATCCTGGTGCGGCACGTGCTCCCCAACGGCGCCGGCCCGATGGCGGTGCTCGCCGCCTCGCTGCTGGAGCAGGCGATCGTGGCCGAGGCGTCGTTGAGCTTCCTGGGCTTGGGCGCGCCGCCGCCTGATCCGTCGTGGGGCCGCATGCTCCGGGAAGGCACCGGCGGCTTCCTGGAGACGGCCCCTTGGCTGACGCTCTTTCCCGCCGCAGCGCTGACGCTGGCGGTGTTCAGCTTCGCCGTCATCGGCGACGCCGCCCGCGACATCCTCGACCCGCGCTTCTGGAGCCGCCGGGAGTGAGCGGGGCCGCCGCTACGCACAACCCGTCGCGATGGCGAGCGCACGGCAGACTTGGCGCATCTTCGCCTCGCTCAGGGACCCGACGTACTTGAAGAGCCGGCGCTGCTCCACGGTCTGGACGTGGTCGAGGTTCACCGCGGAGTCGCGCTTCAGTCCTTCGTCAGCCCCCACGATGACCTCGCTGGGGAGCCCTCGAATCGTCGACGTGACGGGCGCTACCATTGCGGTATGGAGCAGGGGAAGGACTTCCTGACGGGTCAAGATGACGACCGGCCGGTCTTTGTCGGGCGCAGCGAATTCGTAACGCCAGATCTCCCCTCTGCGCGGGCGGCCTAGCTCGGCCATACACCCTCGTCGGCCCATCCCGCAAACTCAGTTGGCGGGACAGCGCTGTAACCCTCTCGGTATCGGCGCTCGATCTCTTCGGCCTCCTTGCGCGTCAGATAGTCGGCAACGGCCTCTCGCAGCACCGCCGAACGGCCTTGGCTCCGGACCGCCGGGTACCGGTCGAGCCTTTCAAGCAACGCCTCGTCAAAGGTGACTTGTATAGCTTTCATATGGATAAAAATACCATAAAAATATACCATAGTCAGCCTGCTGTGCCGCCATTTTTCGCGCTATCGCAGCCGCCGCGGGCGACCCGCCGGGGTAGAATGGCGCCGCCCCATATCGACGCAAGCCGGAGGCGCGCGAGCGCATGACCATGAACCGACAGGATGACGCACGCGCTCGCGTCTATCTCGAACCTGTCGGCGAGGCGGCGTTCGAACGGCTGCGCGCGTTGATCGCCTCGGCCAAGGCCGACGACGACCTGGCGCCGGTGACGGTGGTCACGCCCACGAGCTACGCGGGGCTGTCGCTGCGGCGACGGCTCAGCCGTCCGGCGGGCCTGATCAACGTGCGGTTTATGACGTTGGCCCGGCTGGCGGAGTATCTCGGCGCGCCGGAGGCGGCGGGCCGGGGCAAGACGCCGCTCACTCCCGCCGTGGCGCAGGCCGCCGTCAATGCCGCGGGCCGGAATATCGGCGACGGCCCGCTCGCCGCCGCCGCTCGACACACCAAGACGCAGCAGAGCGCGGCGCAGGCCTTCCGGATGCTCGACCGCCTCGAGGGACGGCTTGACGAGGTCGCGTCGTCCGACGACCTGCGCCGCCACCTCGTCGCGTGGTACCGGGGCTACCAGGGGTTGTTGGGGAAGTACTACGGCACGGAGGAGCTAACGCGGCTCGCCGCCGAGACGGTGCCTGGCGGGGAGGCGGGCGGCGCCCTGCGGGACATCGGGGCCGTAGTCTTCTATCTCGTGCACGACTTCTCGACGGCGGAGGGTGCGCTCGCTGCGGCCCTGGGCGAGGCTGGGTCGAGCTCGGTTGTGTTGGGTCTGACCGGCGAGAAGCGGGTCGACGAGCGAACGCGGCGGACCGCGGCACTCCTACACCCCGCGCCGGAGGAAGGGGCCGGCGCGCCGGGGCTCGCCGCAGCGGATCATCTGGTCAGCGCGCCCGATGCCCACGAGGAAGTGCGGCAAGTCGTCCGGCGGATCGTCGGACTGGCCGGCGAGGGGACTCCCTTCCACCGCATCGCCGTCCTCTACCGGCAGGCCGAGCCGTATGCGGCGCTGCTGCGGCTGCAGCTCGACCAAGCCTGCATCCCCATCGCGGGGCCGGATGCGGCGCGGCTGCGGGACACCCCGGCGGGCAAGCTCGTCACCCTGCTCTTGCGGGTCTTCGAGACGGACCTCAGCCGTGAGACGATCATGACCTTGATCGCCGAGACACCCTTCAGGACGGGCAAGGGCCAGGAACTCGCCTCCCAAGAGCTGCCCGGATGGGAGCAGGTCTCCGCCGAGGCCGGCGTGGTCGGCGGCGCCGGCGACTGGAAGGACCGCCTGAGCCGCTACGAGCGGGAACAGGCCGACAAGGTAGCGCGCGCCGAGGCGGACGGCGACTCTCCGGGATGGGTGGCCCGCCTGGAGAGCCTGCGCCGCACGACCGAACGGCTGCGGTCGTTCGTCGAGGAGCTCGCCCGGCGGGCGCCGCCGGAGTCCGGATCGTGGGGCGAGTACGCCAAATGGGCGGCCCGCATGCTCGAAGACTACGCCCATGATCCCAACCGCTGGCCCACCTCGGGGCAGAGCTACGACAGGGTGAAAGAGGCCATCGAGTCGCTCGCCGACGCGGACAGTGTCGACTCTGCAGCCGACGTCGAGCGCTTCACCACGCTGCTCGACGGACTGCTCGACCAACCGGCGGGCCGGGTCGGCGCGACCGGAGCGGGCGTCTTTGCCGCGCCCATCGCCGCGGCGCAGGGCATGACCTTCGACGCGGTGTTCATCGTGGGCATGGCCGATGGGTCCCTGCCTCCCAAGCAGCAGGAGGATGCCCTGCTCCCCGACACGCTCCGGGAGCGGCTGGGCAGGCTCCTGGCGCCGGCGGCGGCGGAGCGCTCCATCGAGGAGCGGCGCCTCTACCTGCTGGCGCTTTCGGCGGCGGCCAAGCGGTTCCTCAGTTACCCGCGCACCGACCCGGGGGCACAGCGGGGGCAGCATCCCTCGCCGTGGTTCCTGGAAGCAGCGGGCCTTCTCGCAGGTGCGCCCGTCTTCTCTTCCGGCCTTGTCGCGTACAAGGGCGGGCCGTGGCTGTCGATTGTCGAGTCCCCCGAATCGGCGCTGGCCGAGCCGGGGTTGACCGCCGCCGACCTGCACGACTTCGACCTTGCCTCGGTGCGGGCCTGGCGCGCCGGCCGCGGGCGCCTCGACGACCACCCTCTGGCACGGGGCGACGGGGCGCTGGGGCGAGCCCTGCGCATGGAGGCGGGACTGCGGAGCCGCGACTTCACCGAATGGGACGGAAGGCTCGACTCGATGGCGGGATCGAGCCGGCTGCTCCGGCGGCAAGCCGAACGCGCCTTCTCGCCCACGCGGCTGGAGCGCTGGGCTACCTGCCCCCTGCGCTACTTCTTCGGCGACATTCTCGGGTTGTCGAAACTGGAGCGCCCCGAGCGGATTCTGACCATCTCGGCGCTCGACCGGGGGAGTTTGGTCCACGAAATCTTGGAGCGGTTCGTTGGCGAGCAGATCAAGAGGGGCGGCCCGCCCGGTCACGGCAGGCCCTGGGGCCCGGAGCACAAGCGGCGCCTGGACGAGATCGCCCAAGAAGCGTTTGAGCGCACCGAGGCCCAAGGTGTCACCGGCCGCCCCCTGCTCTGGGCGGCGGCGCGAGAGGACATCCTGGCGGACCTCGACGCCTTCCTGGAAGCGGACTCCAAGCGGCTGGTCGATCACGGCCTGGCGCCCTTGGGTATCGAGCAGGCGTTCGGTATGGACGACCGCGCGGCGGCGCGGCCCATGGACCCCCCGGCGCCCGGCGAAGGCTGGCACTCCGTCGAGCTCACGTTGAAGGACAACACGAAACTCCGCTTCCACGGCTTCATCGACCGCATCGACGTCGACGCGACGGGCTCGCTGCTCTGGGTGATCGACTACAAGACGGGCAGCGCCAACCCGTACAGGGAGATGCGCGGCGACCCGCTGGACCGGGGGCGCCGCCTGCAGCTTCCCGTCTATGCCCTCGCCGCCCGCGGACGCTACCCGGCCGTCGGCCGGGTCCGCGCGGGGTACTGGTTCGTCAGCGCCCGCGCCAAGTTCGAGATGAAGGATGTCGCGCTCCGCGACGTCGAGGGTCGGTTCACCGAGGTCGCCGCGATGATCGTCTCCGGCATCCGGCAAGGCGTCGTCCCCGCACATCCGGGCAAGCCGGGATGGGCACAGCGGCCCGAGAACTGCACCTATTGCGACTTCGACCGCATCTGTCCCTCCAGCCGGGAGCGCATATGGGAGCGCAAGCGCTCCGCGCCCGGCATGGCGCCCTACATCGCGCTCCTCGAAAGCGGGGAGGACGAGCCATGACCGGCGAATGGGCGCCGGCCGACACGGCCGTGCGCGGCCGCATTGAGTCCGAGCTCGGCACGAGCCTCTTCGTCGAGGCGGGCGCGGGCGCGGGTAAGACGACCGCGCTCGTTTCGCGGATCGTCGCGCTTGTCGCGTCGGGCCGCGCCAAGATCGAAGAGGTCGCCGCCATAACCTTCACCGAGGCCGCGGCCGCCGAGCTGCGCGAGCGCGTCAGAGAGGGCTTGGAGCAGCGCACCGCCGGCGGTGGGAGCGGCGGCGAGGCCGAACGGTGCCGTGCGGCCCTGGAAGGCCTCGAGGCGGCCTCGGTCCAGACGCTGCACAGCTTTGCCGGCGCGCTCCTCCGGGAGCGCCCGCTCGAGGCCGGCCTGCCCCCCGGCTTCGAGGTCTCCGACCCCATCGCATCCGATCTTGCCTTCGACGAGGCGTGGCAGGGCTGGCTCGACACCGCCCTCGATTCCACCGAGGCCGCCGGACCCATGCGGCAGGCCATCCGCCTCGGGCTGCGTCCCGACGATTTGCACAAGATAGCCAAGACCTTCCACGAGAACTACGACCGGCTCGATCGCCCGTTTCCGGCTCCGGTCTATCCGGAGCCGCGCACCGCGGGGGAGTTGACCGGCGCACGGCACGAAATCGGGGCGCTGCTGAAGCTGTCCGTGCTCGGCGAGGACGACCCGCTCTACCAGCACGGGAGTCAGGTCGCCGGTCTGGCCGACGGGCTCGCGGACGAGCGCGACGGCGGCGTGGTCTGGTCGCGGCTTTCCCGCTTCGGCCAACTTTCGTGCGGAAGGGGCAGGCAGAGCGACTGGCGCAGCGGCGGTGACGGCGAGAACGGTTGCAAGTCTCTCAAGGCCCTCCTCAGGGGGCTGGAGGACACCCGGGCGGAGGAGCTCGGCGCGGCGAGAGCGGCCGCGCTGCTCGCTCTCGCGGAACAGGTACGGCGCTTCGTCATCGACTACGCGGAGCGCCGGCGACGCGAGGGGCGGGCCGAGTTCCACGACCTGCTCGTCTGGGCCCGCGACCTCCTGCGCGACCACGCCGAGAGCCGGCGTCACTTCCAGCGCCGCTTCTCCCATATCCTCATCGACGAGTTCCAGGACACCGACCCCATCCAGGCGGAGATCGCCTTCCTCCTCGCCGGCGACCCGGACGGCGAGCCTCCCGGTGACACGGAGCCCGGCGACTGGCGGGACGTGGCGGTCGTCCCCGGCAAGCTGTTCGTGGTGGGCGACCCCAAGCAATCGATCTACCGGTTCCGGCGGGCGGACATCGCCGCGCTGGGCGAGGTGCGGGAGCGGTTCGGCGCGGACCGGCGCGTCGCCCTGACCCAGAACTTCCGCTCGCAGGAGCCGGTCATCCGGTGGGCCAACCACGTCTTCCGCCAGTACATGACCGGGGACGCACAGGCGGCATACGAAGACCTCGACGCGCGGTGGACGCCGCCGGAGGCCGACCCGCCGCTGGGCGTCCACCACTTTGGAACAGCCCTGGGCAACGCCGACGCCGTCCGGGAGGCGGAGGCATCGGCGTTGGCCTGCCTGATCGCGGAAATCGAACGTTCATGGCGGGTGCGGGACAGGGAGGCCGACAAGGACGGCGCCGTCCTCCGCCCGGCGCGGCTCCGGGACCTCTGCATCCTGATGCCGGCGCGGACCAACCTGCGCTCTATCGAGTACGCGCTCGACGACGCCCGCATCGCCTACCGCATCGAGAGTCAGACAATGGTGCTGAATACGCAGGACGTGCGGGAGGTCCTGAACTGCCTGCGGGCCATCGACAGCCCCGCCGACCAGGTGGCGATCGCCGCCGCGCTTCGCTCCACAATCTTCGGATGCAGCGACGTCGAGCTGCTGCGGTTCGCTGATGCGGGCGGGCGATTCAATTACTTCAGCCCAGGTGACGCGGCGGGGCCGGTCGCCGATGCCCTCGCCATGCTGCTCGACTACCACCGCAAGCGGACGTGGACCCGCCCGGACGACCTGATCGAATCGCTGGTGCGCGAGCGGCAGGTCGTCGAGGCCGCCTTCGGGCGCCCCAGGCCCCGCGAGCGCTGGCGGCGGCTGCGCTGGATCGCCGATCAGGCCCGGGCCTACGTCGAGTCCAGCGGCAGCTCCTTGCGCGGCTTTCTCGACTGGATCGAACGGCAGGCGGAGGAGGGGGCCGGCGCCGTCGAAGTCCCCGTCCCCGAGGCCGACGAGGACGCGGTCCGTATCATGACCGTCCACGCCTCCAAGGGTCTGGAGTTCCCCATCGTCGTGCTGGTGGGTCTCGGGGCTGCTCGGGCGGGGCGCGCCGGCAACGTCATCTTCCCCCGCGGCGGCGGCCCGCCCGATGTGAGGTTGGGAACCGGCGGGGCCTTTCGAACGTCCGGTTGGGCCGCGGCCGAGGAGACCGAGAAGGAGGCCGACAGCGCGGAGGGCGTCCGCCTCGCCTACGTCGCCGCGACCCGTGCCGAGGACCACCTCGTCGTCAGCCTCTTTCGGCCGGAGCGTGGGGCCCCGCCCGCGGCGAGGATCGAGGAGCTCTGCGCCGGAGACGAGTCGCTCTGGCGCGAGATCGACCTCGACGCCCTCCCCGGCGCCCGCCCCTCGGCCCCGTACGCCGCGCCGTTGGACATGCCGGCCCTCGACCGCGACCAGTGGATCGAGGAACGCTCGGAGCTGGTGACGGCGGCGTCGGCGACCGATGCCGTGGCGGCGACGACCCTGGCCCAACAGGCCAAGGAGGAGCGGGACGAGGAGCATGCCCCCTACCGGCGGGGCCGCGGCGGAACAAACCTGGGCCGCGCCGTCCACGGCGTCCTGCAGAGCATCGACCTCGCCACCGGCGACGGCATCGAGGCGGTCAGCCGGGCCCAGGCCGCCGCCGAGGGCATCGCCGACCGGTGGCGGGAGGTTGCATCGCTCGCGCAGGCGGCGGTGGGATCGGACTTGGTCAAGCGGGCCGTGGCGTCTGGGAAGTACTACCGCGAGCTCTACGTCAGTACGCCCGCCGAAGGCCGGCTCCTCGAAGGCTTTGTCGATCTCCTCTTCGAGGAGGACGGCGAGCTCGTGGTGGTGGACTACAAGACGGACGTGCTCGAAGCGGAAGAGGAACCGCCTGAACGGTACCGCCTTCAGGGCGGCGCCTACGCCCTCGCGGCGCGGACCGCCACGGGGCGGCCCATCAAGGAAGTCTCGCTCCTCTTCCTCCGGCCCGAGCGCGCCGCGACCTTCACCGACGTCGACGCCCTCTGCGCCGAAGCCCAAGCCGCCCTCGCGGCGGGATAGGGCAAGGGTTGGTGCCAGAGGTGAGAGTCGAACTCACACGGGGTTGCCCCCAGCGGTTTTTGAGACCGCCGCGTCTGCCATTCCGCCACTCCGGCCAACAGAAGCGAGTGGGGTCATTATAGCGCGGGCCCCGCGGCGGGCGCGGGCTAGCGCAGCCGTCCGACGCCGGCGCCACCGCCGACTTCGACCTTCGTTCCGAAGGGCTTGGGGCGGTCGGCGAGAGCCTCCCGCGGGGTCCGTTCGCCCATGCTCGTTGGGGTGTTTGCGCTCCGCACACGGCGTTGTTCGAGTTTTGTATACTTCGGCAGCCGAGGTACCAGGGCCGACGTCGAGGCCGTGGGCGCAGGAGGACGTATGACCCGGAAGAGGATCTCAAGACCCATCGCGCTTGGCATCGCCTTCCTGGCCGGCGTCTTTGTCGTGGCCGCGTGCGGCGCCGCCGAACCGACGCCGACGCCGACCCCTCCGGCGGAGGCCGTGGTCATCGTCCACACGCCGACCCCACAAGCGACGGCGACTCCAGCGGTCGTCGTAGAGACCGCAGCCCCCGCGGCCACTCCCGTGGCGGCACCGACCGCCGCGCCGTCCATCATCCTGCACACCGCCACGCCCACGCCGCCGCCCGAGCAGGGCGCCATCACCGAAGAGATCGTGGGCTGGCGCATCATCCAGGGGAACGGCCTCGACACCTGGCGGGCGCCGCCCCAGCGCGGCGGGACCTTCATCTACGGCTTCCCGCTCCCCACCCGCGGCACCGACCTCGTGCTCAGCGACTCGTTCGCCACGGCGGTGGCGGTGACGCCGTCGTACAACTCCATCACGCGGTGCACCCCGGCGCCCTATCTGCGGGTGGGCGACGTCGGCTCCTGCACCTCGCAAGGCGACCTGGCGACCGAGTGGAGCATGACCGACTCGACGACGTTGAGGTTCAAGCTCGCCGAAGGGGTGAAGTGGCACACCATCGAGCCCAGTCACCCCTCCTACTCCGAAGATCTCGAAGACCTGTACGGACGGGAGCTCACCGCCGACGATATCGTCCATACCGTTATGTACTGGCTGGGACAGCTAACGAAGCCGGACGGCGAGGCGCAAGGGACGCCCCAGAACAACCAACGGTTCACCACGCAGCTCGCCGGCGCGCGGGCCATCGACCGGTACACCGTCGAGCTCAAGCTGGGCCTGCCGGACCCTAACTACGCCACCATGCTTTCGGAGTGGAACGCCCGCGTCGTTCCTCCAGAGGTCTTCGCCCTCGACGGCCACTACAACAAGAGGGTCGTCGGCACCGGCCCCATGATCCAGGTCAGTCACGACCCGCAGGTCGAGATTTCCTTCGCGGCCAACCCCGACTATTTCAAGGATGGGGCCGACGGCGCGCCGCTGCCCTACCTCGACGGCTACGAGGTGATCTTGGGGGTGACGCCCAACCTCACGCGCTCGGCGATGATCACCGGCAAGATCGACATGGACATGCAGAACCTGGGTGTAAACACGCCGTCGGCGGCGGTGAACTACGGCCGGCTCTGCCCCGATTGCACCATCGTCGAGTCGTTCCAGACGTGGAGGATCTTCTCCGTCGGCTTCAAGAGCGAGGGTGAAGGCGCCCCCTTCGCGGACGAAAAGTCCCGAATGGCCATCGCGAAGGCAATCGACCATCAAGGAATCATCGACACCGTATTCGAGGGGGCGGCGGCGGTGCTGCCGGTGACCGGCACCTGGAATACGTTCTTCGACGAGTTCCCCGACCTCCGGGCCATGGGGAACAACCTGCCCGACGACGAGAACCCCTACGTCTTCGATCCGGAGGTCGCGAGGAGCCTGTGGGCGGAGGCCGACCCCAACCCAGGCGATAAGCACGAGATCATCTATTGGCCTTACGTACCGCTCATAACGGTCCTCGCCGAGGTGATCGCCTCCCACCTGTCGGTCAACCTCGGAATCGAGGTGGAGGCCACGAAGGCGACCGACGTCGGCTCCTATTACACCGCCATCGGCCTCCTGGGCCCGCCGCGGCAGCAGTTCGACAGCATGGCGATGTTCGTTCAACTGCCGACGGTCTCCCCGGGGGCCTGGGCGGCGAGCTTCGTCCTCGGCCCGCCGAATCTCGAGGACCGGAAGAACCCGCTCCTCATCCAGTTGGCGCTGCAGTGGGTCCAAGAAACCGACTCAACCAAGGCCCGGGAGATCGCTCGCCAGTGGTACGCCGAGATCATCAACGACTTCCGCAGCGTCGGGACGGCGATTCCCGCGGTCTACCACATCCAGAGCAAGCGGACGCGGAACATGTACGAATACCGGCTGGCGGGGCTGCAGCTGCACCACGGCGGGTGGCACATCGAGTACGTCTGGGTAGACCACGGCTAACGTCCCGGCCGGCAGCAATGGTGAAGGCCGGAACGAGCCCCCTTCGCATTCCGGGGCCGGATAGAGGCGCCCCGACGCACTTCTAACGGTTGACACAACCTACCGCGCCATGTTTAGGTATTGCGTCCCGCGTTCAAGGGCGCGGGGCTGTGAGGCCGTGCGGAACGGCAGGAGGACCTCAATGGTCGGACGAATGCTATCTAAGATCATCCCGCTGACCGCCGCGGCGCTGGTCACGGCACTGGTCGTGGCTGCTTGCGGCGGCGACGCCGATCCCACGTCGGCGCCGGCCCCGGCGGCGACGCCGACGCAGCAAGTGATCGTGCAAACCCCCACGCCGCTCCCAACGGCGACGGTCGAAGTGATCGTGCAGACGGCCACGCCCGTTCCGGCGGGGCCAGCGCAGGCGACGCCGACGGCCGAAGTGATCGTGCAGACGGCCACGCCCGTTCCGACGTTTACTCCCGTTCCCACGGCGGAGGCAATGACGGTCGTGCAGACGGCCACGCCGACGCCCACGCCCAACATCGGAGCCATCACGCAGGAGATCAAGGGCTGGCGGCCCATCCAGGGCAACGGCCTCGACTCGTGGCGCGTTCCTCCGCAGCGCGGCGGCACCTACGTCTACGGGTTCGCCGCTCCCAGCCGCGGCATCGACCTCGTCATCAACCAGTCATTCACCGTGGCCGTCGCCGCCACGCCGGTCTACAACTCGATCGCCCGCTGCACGCCGGCAATCTACCTTGAGGTGGGCGACATTGGGTTCTGCGAAGCCCAGGGCGACCTCGCTTCCGCTTGGACTACCCCCGACGGCGGCACAACCTGGAACTTCACCATCGCCGAAGGCGTCAAGTGGCATTCGCCGCCCGCGTCCGCCCGCGGCTATACCGAGGAGCTCTCCGGCCTCTACGGCCGCGACCTCACCATGGACGACATCATCCATTCGACCATGTACTGGAGGAGCATGCTGCCGGACCAGGCGACGGCGCAGGGCAACCTGCACTTCACCGCGCAGATCGAGGACGTCGTCGCCCTCGACGACAGCACCGTCTCCTTCATCCTGGACGGGCCCGATCCCAACTACCCGACGCTGCTCTCGGACTGGAGAGCCCGCATCTTCCCGCCGGAAATCTTCGCGATGGACGGCAAGTACACCGAGCGGTCCGTCGGTACGGGCCCCATGATGGTCGACCAGTACGATCAGCAGGTCGAGGCAATGTACGTGGCCAACCCCGACTACTTCAAGGCTGGGGCCGACGGTGCGGCGCTCCCCTACCTCGACGGCTACAACCTGCTCCTTGGCATGTCGGCCAGCCTGGGGCGGTCGGCGATGATCACCGGCCAGATCGACATGCACGCCCAAAACCTGGGGCTCAGCACGCCCTCGGCGGCGGTGAACTTCGGGCGGCAGTGCCCCGACTGCACCATCGTCGAGTCCTTCCAGCCGTGGCGGAACTTCAGCGTCGGCTTCAGGACCGAAGGTCCGGACGCCCCCTTCGCCGACAAGCGGGCCCGGCTCGCCATCGCCAAGGCGGTCGACCTCCAGGGCATCATCGATAACATCTTCGAAGGAGCGGCCGTCGTGCTGCCCGTGTTCGGCGCCTGGAATACCTTCTTCGACGAAATTCCCGACCTGCGGGCCTTGGGGAACAACCTGCCCGACGACGAGAACCCCTATGTCTTCGATCCGGATGTCGCGAAGCAACTGTGGGCGGAGTCGGGCCACAGCCCGGGCGAGCAGCATGAGCTCATCTACTTCGCCTACTCATCGACGAACGCCAATAACAACGAGGCCTTCGCCAACGAGCTTAGGAACAACCTCGGCATCGAAGTGACGGTGAACCGGGCCCCCGACATCGGCACCTATTACCGGGCCATCGGCTACCTGGCGCCGCCGCATCAGGAGTTCCCCAGCATGGCCCAGTACGTGCAGGGTCCGCGCGTCTCGCCGTCCGCGTGGGCGGGGAACCTCCTCGGAGCGGGCGCGGCCAACCTGGAGGACCGCAGCAATCCCATCCTTGAGGGTCTGGTCGCCGAGTGGAAGACCACCACGGATGCCGACCGGATCCGGGAGATCACCCGCGAGTTCTACGCCGAGGTCATCAACGACTTCCGCAACTTCGGGCTGCCTACCCCGGCGACGTACCACGTGGAAAGCCAGCGCACGCGGAACATGTACGAGTTCCGCCTCGCGGGCATCCAGCTGCACCAGGGCGGCTGGCACATCGAGTACGTCTGGGTGACCCAGTAGCCCGAGCCGCGACCTTCAAGCACGCCTAGACGGAGAGGCCCGGCGCACGCCGGGCCTCTCTTTGCGTTCCGCACCGGGCTTCATCCATGGCCGTGGCGGCTGTCGGCGGAGGCGCCGCGGCCCGCTGTTGACTCCCTTGGGCAAGCTGCTATGGTTTCGAGGATGCCGGGGGCGGGCGCCGCTCCCGGGGAGGCAGTTCACCCATGGACTTCGAATACCGGTACACGGCGGAGCAGGAGCGATTTCGGCAGGAGGTGCGGGACTGGCTCGCCGAAAACGTCCCCGCGCACATCAGCGCCCCGGTAGATCCCGAGGTCATCTCCGACGAGCTCTTTGACTTCGCCGTCGAGCTGCGCCACAAGCTCGGCGATCAGGGGTGGCTCTACGCCGTCTACCCCAAGGAGTACGGGGGCGGCGGCCTCGCGGCGGAGTACGAGGTGATCCTCGAAGAGGAGTTGCAGAACCGCAAGATACCCACGGTCTACAGCAACCACCTCGTCATCCCTCCGCTTTTGGTTTGGGGTACGGAGGAGCAGAAACAACGCTGGCTCCCCGGCCTGCTGACGGGCCGCACCATCGCCTTCCAGAACTTCACCGAGCCCCAGAGCGGCTCCGATCTCGCCACGATCAAGAGCACCGCCGTCCGCGACGGTGACGATTGGATCATCAACGGCCAGAAGGTCTTCGTCAGCGGCGGCGGGCCCGCCAAGTGCGACATCCTCTTCGGCCCCGTCATGACCGACCCGGACGCGCCCCGCCATAAGAACCTCGGTTACTTCATCATCGAGGCCGACACGCCGGGCGTGACCCTCACCCCCATGGAGCTCCTGAACGGGAGGAACCAGAACACCGTCACCATGGACAACGTCCGCGTGCCAGGCGACCATCTCATCGGCGGGGACCACCAGGGTTGGCAGGTAACCCAGACCACGCTCGAGATGGAGCACGGGGGCCGTGGCATGGCCTACGTGAAGGAAGAGGCCGTCGACGAGCTCGTCGAGTTCGTGAACGAGCGCAAACGCAACGGCGGCCTGCTCGCCGACGACCCGTTCGTGGCCCAGCAGACCGTCGAGTGCGTTATCGACGCCCACATCGGCCACCTTCTCAACGCCCGCAACTTCTCCATGTACCACAACAAGGAGGAGATGACCTATCACGGCTCGCAGAGCGCGCTCTACCGCAAGGAGTACCGCCTCCGCAACTCCGACCGCATCCGGGAGGCGATGGGCCCCTTCTGCCTGCTCGGCATCGACGAGCCCCTGGCCCCCTTCAAGGGCGAGGCGGAGGTACTCCAGCGGTCGGCGCTCTGGGCGTCGCACCCCGGCGGCACACCCGAGGTGCAGCGGGTGATCATCGCCCGCCGCCTGGGCATCAGCAAGACGAAGGAGAAGGCCGCCCCCACGCCGGCCACGGCCACCCCCAACCTACCGACGTTCGAGTCCAAGACGGCGTCGTCGTAGGCTCGCGGCCGCGAGAGCCGGACCCGTGGACTTCGAATACCGCTACACCGACGAGCAGCGGCGCTTCCGAGATGAGGCCGCCGCCTGGCTCGACGCCGCCCTTGCCGAGCTTGGCGCTGAGCCGGTCCCCGGCTCCGGCGCGGCGCTTGCCCTCCGGCGCAGGCTCGGCGAGGCCGGGTGGCTCGTCCCCGCGCTCCCTGAGGAATACGGCGGCGCCGGTCTCTCCCCCGACCTCGAGATCGCTCTGTTCGACGAGATCTACGCGCGCGGCCTCGACCACGTCCTCGACCGGCGGTCGAGCGCGCTCGGCGAGACCCTCCGCAGGTGGGGGACGGAGGATCAGAGGCGGCGCTGGCTGCCCGAGGTGGCGGCAGGCGCCAGCATCGCCGTCCCCGCGCTGGCGGCGGCCCCCGACCTCGATCCCGGCGAAATCACGGTCGAGGCGGCGCTCCGCGGCGGCGAGTGGGTCGTCGATGGCGTCCAGCGCTTCGAGAGCGCCGAGCCGGACTCCGGCTACGCCTGGCTCCTCGCCCGGACCGGGCAGGGCATCGTGATGCTACTCACGCCGCTCCCGTGGCCCGGCGTGACGGTGCGGGCGGTCGATACCGACGCCGCCGACTACATGATCGACATCGACTTCGACGATGCGCGGCTCCCAGCCTCCTACGCCATCGGCGAACCCGGCGAGGGCTGGGAGATAGCGCTCGGCGCCATGTTCGCCTTCGAGCGGGCGAGGTCGCCGCAAGGGTCGGATGCGCTGCTCGCGGAGCTGCTCGACTGGGCGCGGGGCGCGGAGTCGGGGCCCGGCCCAATCGACGACGAACTCTTGCAGGAGCATCTGATCGACGCGCACGCCGCCGCCGAGATCGAGCGTCTGTTCCGGGCCCGCCTCTGGTGGGCCGAGCAGGCCGGAGAGGATACCCGCTACCTCGCGGCGCAGCACTCGATGCAGGCCAAGCGGGCGGCGGCGAAGCTGGCCGCGGCGGCCCGCGAGGTCTTCGGGCCACGCGCGCTCACCGAGCCCAAGCTCGCGGCGCTCCAACGCCGGACGCTCACCGGCCACATCTTCCGCGAGCGCACCGCGGTGGCCTCGGCCTTGGGTCTGCCGGAGGCCGCCACTGAGGAACCTGCCCAAGAGCAGGCGGCGGGGCACACCGAAGAGCCGGTAACCGCGGCCGCATTCCCAGGAGGGAACGATGGACCTATCGCTTAACGAACAACAGCTGATGCTCAAGACCATGGGCGCCGACTTCCTCAAGCAGCAGCTGCCCAAGGAACGGGTGCGGCAGATCGACGAAAGCCCCACGGGCTTCGACCCCGACCTCTGGCGCGAGATGGCCGAGCTCGGCTGGGCCGCCATCGTCATCCCCGAGGAGTACGGCGGCTTGGGCATGACCTTCGCCGACCTCGGCGTGCTGTACGAAGTCATGGGCGAGGCGGCGTGCAGCAGCCCGAACCTCTCCTCGGCGGTGCTCAGCGCGCAGGCCATCCTCCACGCCGGCGACGCCGCGCAGAAGAACGAGCTTCTCCCCGCCATCGCCTCCGGCGAGCAGATCTTCTCCTTCGCCTACACCGAGCCGGAGTACTCGTGGGAGGCCGACGGCGTCAAGCTGAACGCCGCCAAGCGCGACGGCACGTGGACACTCAACGGCACCAAGCTCTTCGTCCCCGACGCGCACGTCGCCGACCGCCTGCTCATCGCGGCCCGGACGTCGGACAAGGGCGCGCCGGAGCAGGGCATCACGCTGTTCCTTGTCGAGAAGGACGCTCCCGGCGTCTCGGTGCGGCTCCTCACCGGCTGGATCGGCGACAAGGTCTGCGAGGTCGTGCTGGACAACGTCGACGCCTCCGCCGTCATTGGCGACGTCGACGGCGGCTGGGCCGCCATCGAGCACGCCCGCGACCGCGGCGCCGCCGTCCTCTGCGCCTACATGGCGGGCGGGGCGCGCGCCGCGACCCAAATGGCGCTCGATTACAGCAACACGCGCATCGCCTTCGGCGTCCCCATCGGCACCTTCCAGCGCGTCCAGGACCACGTGATCGAGGGCACGACGCACGTCGACTCAATCCAATGGACGGCCTACGAGGCGTTGTGGAAGATCGATGAAGGCCGCGACGATGCCCCGCTCTCCGTCAGCATGGCCAAGGCCGTGGCCAGCGCCGGCTTCCCCGCCGCCTGCGAGGCTTCCCACCACGTCCACGCCGGCATCGGCACCGACCTCGACTTCGGCCTCGTCCACTACACCAAGCGCGCCCGCACCTTCCAGAGCTACCTCGGCGACGCCACCTACCACAAGAAGCGCGCCGCCCGCCTCATGAACCTCGGTAGCGGCGGCGGGTAGCGACATGGGCGAGCGAATCTACACCAGGGACAAGCAGGGAAGGATCGAGCCGCTTGAAGAAGCTTCGTTCTCTTCAGAGGACGACCTGCAAGCGCTGCTCGCAGAGCACCCCGAGCTTCTCGATGGGGAGCAGATGCGGCCGGGCGACCCTCGGCGCTGGATTCTAATCAAGCGGGAAAAGGGCATAGCCGAGGCTGCAGACGCAGGGGACCGCTGGGCGCTCGATCACCTGCTCATCGATCAAGACGCCACACCCACACTCGTCGAAGTGAAGCGGGGCTCGAATAGCGAGGTCCGGCGCAAGGTGGTCGGACAGATGTTGGAATACGCCGCTCACGCCACGGGCGGCGCGGGAAGCTGGGCGGTGGACGATATCCGTCAGGACTTTGAAGACGGCGCTAAGGCCCAGGACAGGAATCCCGACAAGGTAATCGCCGACCTGCTACAAGCGGGCGAGGAGGCGGACATCGACGCCTTCTGGGCAGACGTGGGTGCGAACCTCGCCGCGAGGCGGATCCGCCTCCTGTTCGTAGCCGACGACATACCGGACTCCTTGACCCGAATCGTGTCGTTCCTCAACGAGCAGACCCGCGACAATATCGAAGTGCTCGCCGTCGAGATCAAGCAGTTCTCCGGGAAGACCACACAGACTCTCGTCCCACGCGTCATTGGGCTGACCGCGGCCGCCCCAGCGAAGAGCGGGCCGCGCACCAAGCTCACGCGCGAGTCGTTCTTGGCCGAGTTCACCGGCGAGGAAGCACGGGACGGCGCGGCAAGGCTGCTCGACACGGCCGCGAAGGCTGGCGCTTCCCTCTCCTGGGGTTCGGCCGCCGTGAGCATCCGAATGCGCTGCCCGCTGTGGGATCAACCCGTCACTGTTGCATGGCTCTACCCTCCACACAAGATTGGGTGGGCGAAGAGCTTTACGTTCGGCTGGGGAGGCCCCAGCTACGGGTATCCCCCAGAGCTAGCTTCGCTTCTTCAAACGTGGACAGATCAGTTCGCCGCGGACGAGTTCGCCGAAGACACCTCAAGCCAGATTCTCATCGGATGGGCTGTGCCGCATGAGGCTGCGGCGCGGAACATCAGCGAACTCGATAGGCGGCTGAGTAGCGTGCTCTCCGACCTGAAGTCGCTGAAGACTGGCGACGGCCCCTAGCGCAGCGCACGGAAGAAGGCGCGGACGTCGTCGGCGAGGAGGGCCGGCTGCTCCATGGCGGCGAAGTGGCCGCCGCGGGGCATCTCCGTCCAGCGCTGGACGTTGTAGCCCTGCTCGACGAGGCTGCGCGGCGGGTGCGAGATTTCCTTGGGGAACATGGCGACGGCGGTGGGCGTTTCTATGCGCCCCGCCCGGCCGAACTCGCCGCGGTTCTCGCGGTAGAGGCGCACCGACGAGTTGATGGTCTGCGTCACCCAGTAGATCATCACGTTCGTGAGCAGCTCATCCTTGGTGTACGAGCGCTCGACGTCGCCGCCGCAGTCGCTCCAGGCGCGCCACTTCTCGACGATCCACCCCGCCAGCCCCACCGGGCTGTCGTTGAGCCCGTAGGCCAGCGTCTGCGGCCGCGTCCCCTGCATGATCGAGTAGGCCGACTCGTCGCGCACCCAGCGCGCCATCTCGGCGCGGTAGGCCTCGACCTCGGGCGACGTCGATTCGCCGGCGAGCCGGGCCATTCGGCCGATTACCAGGTTCAGATGGATCCTCGCCACGTTCGCGGGGTACTGCTCCGCCAGGCTCGCCGTCACCGCCGCTCCCCAGTCGCCGCCCTGCGCGCCGAACCGGCCGTAGCCCAGCGTGTCGATCATGAGGCTGCCGAAGAGCTCGGCCATGCGGTGGGTGGTCATCCCCGGCTCGCGGGAGGCGTCGGAGAAGCCGTAGCCGATCAGCGACGGCACGACGAGGTGGAAGGCGTCGGCGGGGTCGCCGCCGTGCGCCGCGGGGTCGGTGAGCGGCCCCACGATCTTGTACATCTCGAAGAACGACCCCGGCCAGCCGTGGCTGACGATGAGCGGGAACGGGTCGGGGCCCTTGCCTTCGACGTGGACGAAGTGGATGCCGAGCCCGTCGACTTCGGCGCGGAACTGCGGCAGCGCGTTGAGGCGGCGCTCCTGCTCCCGCCAGTCGAACTCATCGCGCCAGTAAGCGGCGAGCTCCTTCATGTAGGCGAGGTTCGACCCCATCTCCCAGCCCGCGCCGCCGACCTCGTCGGGCCACCGCGTCGCGTCGAGGCGCGCCCGCAGGTCGTCGAGGACGGCGTCGTCGACGTGAATCTCGAACGGCTCGGGCGCGGCGGCCATGTTCGTGCTCCCTGGCGGTCTAGGTACGGTAGTCGCGGAAGAAGGCGCGGATGTCGTCGACGAGCAGCTCCGGCTCCTCCATGGCGGGGAAGTGCCCCCCGCTGGGCATCTCGGTCCAGCGGGCGACGTTGTAGTTGCGCTCGGCGGCCTCACGCGGCGGGTTCATATCGTTGGCCGGGAAGATCGCCACGCCCGTCGGGACCGGCACGCGGTCGAGCGGCCCCGCCGCCATCAGCTTTCGATTCTCGAAGTAGTAGCGCATCGAGGAGTTGATCGTGCCGGTTACCCAGTAGATCATCACGTTGGTCAGGAGCTCGTCCTTGGTGTACGAGCGCTCGACGTCGTCGCCGCAGTCCGACCACCCCCACCACTTCTCGACGATCCACGCCATGAGGCCGGCGGGCGAGTCGTTCAGGCCGTAGGCCAGCGACTGGGGCCGGGTCTCCTGGACTTCGGCGTAGCCCCGCTTCTCGCGCCGCCACGACGTGACCTCTTCGACGTAGGCCTTCTCGGCCTCGGTGATCTGCCCGGGGTCGGGGTTGGGCGTGCCGGAGAGCATGTTGACGTGGATAGCGGGCACGCGGTCGGCGTGGCCGCGCCCCAGCGCCGCGCAGACGAGACCGCCCCAGTCGCCGCCTTGGGCGACGAACCGGTCGTAGCCGAGGACGCCGGTCATCAGATCCCGGAAGAGGGCGGCGGTGCGCGGGACGTTCACCCCAGGCTCGCGCGGCCGCTGCGAGAAGCCGTAGCCGGGGAGTGATGGCGCGACGAGGTGGAAGGCGTCGGCGGGGTCGCCGCCGTGGGCCGCGGGGTCGGTCAACGGCCCCGCGATCTTGTACATCTCGAAGAACGACCCCGGCCAGCCGTGGGGAATGATGATGGGCAGCGGGTCGGGCCCCTTCCCCTCGACGTGGACGAAGTGCAGCTCGAAGGCGTCGACCGTGGCCTTGAACTGGGGCAGGGAGTTGAGGAACCGCTCCTGGGCGCGCCAGTCGTAGCCGTCGCGCCAGTAGGCCGCGAGCTCCCGCATGTAGGCGAGGTTCGAGCCGTATTGCCAGCCCGAGCCCTCGACCTCGTCGGGCCAGCGAGTGCGGCCTAGGCGGGCGCGCAGGTCGTCGAGGACGGCGTCGTCGACGTGGATCGAGAAGGGCTTCGCGGCTCCCGTACCCATGTGCGGCGCGCCGCCTCCGCGGCCGCCGGACGCGGGCCGCGCCGGCGGGCGATTTCTTGACTACCCCAGAAGGCCGCCGCTAGAATCGAAGGGCGCCCTGGTCCCGGTGGTGTAGCCTGGCCTAACATACCACACTGTCAATGTGGAGATCGGGGGTTCGAATCCCCTCCGGGGCGCCACTCTTCTTTCCTCTTCCCGCCTGGCGGCGTCCGCCTTGCGCGACGTACAGCGTTAGCGACCGCCTGAACCTGGAGGACTACCACTGATGGTCGCCAACGGCGTCAAGGTGAAGATGACCCCTTCGCATCCGGGGGACTTCATCCGCACTGAGGTCGTCGAGGAATTGGGCCTGACCGTGACGAAGACGGCCGAGATTCTGGGCGTCCGCCGGGCGACGGTTTCGGACCTGCTAAACGGTCGCAGCTCGTTGTCGGCGGAGATGGCGCTGCGCATAGAGAAGGCCTTCGGCATCAGCATGGACATGCTGCTGCGAATGCAGGCTTGGTGGGACGCCGCACAGATGCGCGCGCGTACGGCGGACATCAGGGTCCAACGCTACCACTCCGCCTGAGCGCGACGTCGCGCTCGGCTACGCGCGATTCACTCGGTTCCACTCTTGAACGTAGCGCGCGCCGCCTCGATTACAACTGCGGCACGATCCGTTCCGCGATGCGTTCGGCGTGCTCGACATGGTTGTAGACGGGGTTGAACATGATCATGTCGAGGTCTTCGCGGGCGAGGCGGGCGACCTGTTCCGTCACCTCGTCTTCCGTGCCCCACGCCGAGACCTGGAGCCCTAGCTCCTCGCTCCGGTACTGGTGGAGGAAGAAACGCCGAAGCTCCCGCTCGGCGCGCTCCTTGTCATCGTCGATGGCGACGTAGAGCCGCTTCGTGATGGCGAACGACGCGGGGTCCCGCCCGGAGGCTGCAAAGTGCTTCCTCAATGAGGCCAGCACCTCAAGGAAGGAGTCCATCCGCGACGCGCCCGCTCCCATGAAGCCGTCGCCGAGCCGGACGGCCCGCTTGAGGGCGCCTTCGGCGCGCCCGCCGAACCAGACCGGCGGATGCGGCTGCTGCACCGGCTTTGGCTCCAGTGTGAACCCGTCGAGGCGCCACTCCCCGTTGTCGAAGGTGATGTTCTCCTCCGTCCAGAGCCGCTTGATGAGCTCCAGCATGTCGAGGAAGCGGCGGACGCGGCGGGCCGGGTCGATGCCGAAGATGGGGTAGCGCGCCTCGTGCCCGCCGAGACCGACGCCCAGAATCAGCCGGCCCCCAGAGAGTTGGTCGATGCTGGCGGAGGCCTTGGCCACGTGCAGCGGGTGGAAGAAGGGCAGGACGAGGACGGAGGAGCCGACCTTCACCCGCGACGTCGCCATCGCCGCCGCGGTCATCAGGACGAAGGGGTCGACCGGCTTGGTGAAGACGCCGTGCTGCACCCAGAGGCTGTCGTAGCCCAGGGCCTCAGCCCTGGCGGCGTGGCGGCCGATCAGGGCGGCGTCGGCGGGGCCGTCGAGGAAGGTCTGGGGGATCGCGATGCCGACCTTGGTTCGGTCCCCAATGATCAAGCGTCCTTCATCTGCCATGGCTTCTTCCTTCGTCTCCGGTCCGTAGACATGCGGGGCGGGGTATAGTAGCACCACCGCGAGCCGAGGGAGGCGCCCCATAGCCATGCTCCTGCAGGACAAGGTCGCGATCGTGAACGGTGTCGGGCCCGGACTGGGCCGGGCGCTCTGCGTCGAGCTGGCGAAGCACGGGGCCGACGTCGTCCTGGGTGCGCGCACCGAGTCGCGGCTCGAAGAGGTCGCCGCCGAAGTCCGTGCGACCGGGCGGCGAGCGCTCGTCGTTCCCACCGACGCCACCGACGAAGCGCAGGCGAAACGGCTCGCCGATAGGGCCGCCGCCGAGTTCGGCAGGATCGACGTCCTGGTGAACAACGCCGCGAAGAACGAGCCCTTCACCACCGTCGTCGATTCGTCCACCGAGGAGTGGCGCGCCTGCATCGACGACAACGTGATGGCCCACATGCAGGCATGCAAGTACGCCGCGCCCTACATGATCGAGCAGCGGTCGGGGTCGATCGTCAACGTCTCGTCGATCTCGATGCGCAAGGGCGTGCAGACGCGGAGCGCCTACAGCGCCGCCAAGGCCGCCATCGCGGTCATGACCCAGAGCCTCGCCGACGAGCTCGGCCCCCACCAAGTGCGGGTCAACTGCGTCGTTCCCGGCCATATTTGGGGCGAGCTGCTGGAGAGCTACTACCACCGGCGGGCCGGGGAGCTCGGCGTCACCTACGACGAGGTCTACCAGGGCTTCGCCGAGCAGATGGCGCTGCGGCGCATCGCGCTCGACACGGAGGTCGCCGCGGCGATCATCTTCCTCGCCTCCGACATGGCGAGCGCCATCACCGGCCAATCGCTCGACGTGAACGCAGGTCTCTCCTACCACTAGGCCGCCAGGAGGAGCCATGGCCCTTCCCGAATCATCCGACCCCGCCGTCCAAGCCCTGGCCGACCGCGCCGCCATCACCAACGTGATCGCGCGCTACGCCCTCGCCGTCGACGGCCGCGAGTTCGATGCCCTGCGGGAGCTCTTCACGTCCGACGCCCACGCCAAGTACGGCGATTGGTTCGACGACAGCGGCGTCGACAAGATCATCCCGTTCGTCAGCGGCGTCGCCCACTTCGACGTCACCCAGCACTTCTTCGGCCAGTCCCTGATCGAGGTGCACGGCGACGAGGCCGACGCCCGGACCTATTCCAACAACCACCATTTCGCCACCGACGACGACGGCAACCGCTACGCGGTGGTGCAGGGCAACCTCTACACCCAGCGCTTCGTCCGCCGCGACGGCGAATGGCGCATCGCCGACCTCACCCTCACCGTGCTCTGGGAGCGGGAAGAGTCCGCGCCCGTCGCCTGACACGATCAACCGGGAGACACCGCATGGACTTCACCTGGGACGAGCAAGACCTGGCCTTCCGCGAGGAGGTCGACACCTTCTGCCGCGAGAATATCCCGTCCTGGTTCCGGGGCCACTTCGCATCGAGCGACGACGACGAGAAGGTCTTCGCCAAGGAGTTCTGTCAGAAGCTGGGCGAGCGCGGCTGGCTCACCATGGCGTGGCCCAAGGAGTACGGCGGCGCCGACGCCCCGATCTGGACGCAGATGCAGCTCAAGGACCTCATGGAGTCGCACCGCGAGCCGCGCGGCCCGCAGTACATGAACCTGAACTGGATCGGGCCCAGCATCATGCTCTTCGGCACCGACGAGCAGAAGGACTACCACCTCTCCCGCATGACCGCCGGCGACGTCGTCTGGTGCCAGGGTTTCAGCGAGCCCGACTCCGGCTCCGACCTCGCCTCGCTCCAGACGCGGGCGGTACGCGACGGCGACGACTACATCATCAACGGCCAGAAGATCTGGACCAGCAACGCGGAGAGCGCCGAGTTCTGCTTCCTTCTCGCCCGCACCGACCCCGACGCGCCCAAGCACCGCGGCATCTCCGTCTTTCTCATTCCCATGGACACCCCCGGGCTCACCGTGCGGAAGATTCGCAGCATGGTCGGCTACGGCAACATCAACGAGGTCTTCCTCGACGACGTCCGCGCCCCACGATCGACGATGCTGGGGAACGAGAACGAAGGTTGGGGCGTCATCACCGCCGCGCTCAACTTCGAGCGCATCGGCCACGCCGCCCATGCCGTCCTCGACGATGTCATCGACTACGCCAAGTCCTCAGACGGCGACACTCCCGCCGCGGGAAGCGACCCCGTCCTCCGGCAGAAGATCGCCGAGGCCTACGTCCGTTACCGCGCCGCCCGCGTGATGACCTACCGCCTCGCCTCCATCGTGGCCAAGGGCGACGACCCAGGGCCCCGCGACTCCTCCATCACCAGCATGCACACCCGCATGACGCACCAGCGCAACGCCGACCTCGCCATGGAGGTCATGGGCCCCTACGCCCGCGTCCAGACCGGCTCGCCCACCGCCCTCTACAACGGCGTCCTCGAGTCGCACTGGCGGCACAGCATCTCCGCCACCATCGCCGGCGGCACCATGGAGATCATGCGCGAACAGGTCGCCGTCCGCGGCCTCGGCCTGCCGCGCTAACCCTAGGATTCGGCATTGACACCGCGGCCTGCGCGCAGGTTACCCTCACGGCAGGTCAGCACGGCCCAGCACTTGCAGCTATGGGAGACCCATCGTGCAACTGTCGGAACTCGTCAGCAATGTAGCTGACACCCTCAAGGAATACGATACGGATCGCCCCGTATTCAAGAAATACCAGCCAGGGATCGGACCATTTGGAGAACCTCAACTCATAAAGGAAGTCGCTCGCCGCCTAACGAGCCAAGGGGTACCTGCGCGAACGCGTAGGACACCCGATCTTGAAATAGGAGAGATGTGGGCAGTTGAGTTCAAGATAGTCCGTCCGTTCGGGGATGATGGAAGGGTTGCCGAAAACTGGAGCAAGAACTTACTCCACCCGTATGAGGGAAACACGAGTCTCCTAGGAGACGCCCTCAAGCTGATGGCCAATGGGGACTACCACCATAGCTGCCTCTTTGCGATTTGCTATGAACACGACCCCCCCAGATTCGACTCGGAACCCCCGCTGTCTTCTTTCGAACTCATCGCTGGGTGCGTGATGCAAATCCCCTTGAGCCCAAGGCTTGAGGAACGGCGGACCGCGCTTGTGCACCCAATACACCAAGCGTTGCGTTGTGTTGCTTGGGAATTGACCGATCCAGCCAGATAAAGGCCATTTGCCTGGGTCGAATCGGCGGTCTCTAGGAACTCACTCATCTCGGCCAAGGTGGGCGCTTGCGTCGGGCCCCGACACTATCGCCGGCGGCACCATGGAGATCATGCGCGAGCAAGTCGCCGTCCGCGGCCTCGGCCTGCCGCGCTAACCCCGCGCCGGCGACCAGGACTTCACGACGCCGTCAGCTTCGAGGGCCGCGATCTCGGCGGCGGGGTAGCCCGCCTCGGTGAGCAGCTCGCGGGTGTGCTCGCCGAGGAGGGGGGCGAAGCGGCGCAGGTCCACCTTGGAGCGCGAGAAGGTGATAGGGAAGCCGACCTGCCGCACCGGACCCTGCGAGGGGTGCTCCACGTCCCACGTCATTCCCACGTGGCGGACTTGGGGGTCGTCGAGGGCCTCGGCGGGGTCGTTGACCGGCGCGGCGCAGGTGTCCGCCGCCCACAGGTCGCGGAGCCAGTCGTCGCGGTCGCGGGTGAGGAAGATGGCCCGGATGTCCTCGACCATCGCGTCGACCTCCGGCCCCGACTCGCGGTGGAGCGGGATATAGCGCTCCCGGCCGATCAGGCGGCAGAAGTTCTCCCAGAACGGCACCTCGGCGTTCGAGGTGGTCAGCCACTTGCCGTCGCGGCACTTGAGGAAGGTCAGGGTGGACTGCGAGGTGGGCCGCGCCTTCTTCCGGAGGGCGGCGTCGCGGCGCCGCTGCGCGTAGGCGCCGTGGTTCGACGACATGACGCTGCCGACCATCGACACGTCGAGGTACTGCCCCTCGCCGGTCTCTTCCCGTTCGAGCAGCGCCGCGAGGATGCCGGCCGCGGCGTGGAGTCCGGCGGTCACGTCGGCGAAGGCGACGCCGTGGCCAAGCGGCTCGCCCGTCTCCGGGTGCCGGGGGCCGACGCTCCCGGCCACCGCCGACATCTGCCGGTCGTGGCCGGGAAAGCCGGCGTACGGCCCCGACTGTCCGAACGCCGAGATGCTGCAATAGACGATCCTTGGGTTGCGGGCCCGCACCGCCTCGTAGTCGACGCCGAGCCATTGCACCACGCCGGGGCGATAGCCTTCGAGCACGACATCGGCCCGCTCCACGAGCCGGAAGAAGACCTCGCGGGCCTTGGGCCGGGCCGCTTCGTCAAGAAGCTCCAGGGCGACGCTGCGTTTGTTCCGGGCGATGCTGTTGTACGCCGACGAGACGACCTCTTCTTCGGGCGTGGGATCGGGCGGCGTCATCATGTCGCGCCCCATGCCGTAGCGCGGGCGGGGCTCCTCGATCTTGACCACGTCCATGCCCATGTCGGCGAGCAGGTGCGACGCCAACGGCCCCGGAAAGAGCCGGGAGAGGTCGAGCATCCGGTACTTGCCGAGCAGCATGCGGCCTCCGGCGCGGGGGCACCTAAATCGCGGGGGCATACCTTAGCACGCCGCGCGGGTACCCCGGAGGGAGGGGAAGAGGAGAGGTTGGCGGCAGGGTAGGAATCAGGCGAAATAGAGGCCGATGACGGCGCCGATCACCGTCACCCCCGTGCCGAACATGACGATGGTGAGCGTGTTCAAGCGGCTGTTCATCTCGCTGCGCAGGCTATTCATCTCGCCGCGCATCTCGGTGAACCGGCTGTTCATCTCGTCGCGCAGCCCGTTGACGGACTGGTTCAAGTCGTCCAGCCGCTTATCGACTTGCTCGTAGGCGCCTTCGAGCCTGCTGATTCTTTGCTCGGTCGTCATGCCCCTCCCGTGTGACACCACTATACCGGAAGCGTTGACGAGCCTCAACGCCCGCGTGTCATGCCCGGCCCTGACGCTCGCGCCCCGTAGCGGGCGGCGCTGCTATAATCCCGCAAGCCGAATCGGGGGGCGCGCATGGACTACCAACGCTACGCAGACGAACACCACCTCCTCGTGGAGATCAAGGACCGCGTGGCCGTGGTCACCATGAACCGCCCCGAAAAGCGCAACGCGGTCAACTACGCCCTCCACCGAGGGCTCGAGACCATCTGGCGAGACCTCGGCACCGACCCCGACGTCGGCGCCATCGTGCTCACCGGGGCCGGGCCCGCCTTCTGCGCCGGCGGCGACATGAAGGACTTCGGCCCCAGCGGGGGGATGCTCATCCTCCGCGGCGCGAAGTGGGCGGTGCAGAACATGGTCAACTGCGAGGCCCCGCTCATCGCCGCCATCAACGGCCCGGCGGCCGGATTCGGCGCCTCCGTGGCCCTCCTCTGCGACACCACCTTCATGGCCGACACCGCCCGCATCGGCGACACCCACGTCAACATGGGCCTCGTCGCGGGCGACGGCGGCTGCGTCATCTGGCCGCTGCTCATCGGCCCCCACCGCGCCAAGGAATACCTGATGAGCGGGCGGTACGTGCCGGGGCCCGAGGCCGAGCGCATCGGCCTCGTCAACCACTGCGTCCCCGCGGACAAGCTGATGGACGAGGCGATGGCCTACGCCACCGAGCTGGCCAACGGGCCCGCGGCGGCGATCCGGTGGACGAAGATGAGCATCAACCGGCTGATCTGGCAAAACCTGATCCTGGTGCTCGAGATGAGTCTCGCCACCGAGGGCCTCACCTCGGGCAGCCCCGACCAGCAGGAGGCCGTCGCCGCCTTCCGGGAGAAGCGAACCCCGAAGTTCGGCGCGAGCTAGCGCCCATGCTTCAGTCGCGGTGGACCGCCGACGGCATCGAGCTCGCCGACGTCGAGCCCGGGCCGCTCCAGGACGGCCACGTCCGCCTGAAGGTCGCCGCCTCCGGCATCTGCGGCTCCGACCTGCACTCCTTCCGCGGCGACCTGCCAACGCGGCCCGGGGATACGCCGGGCCACGAAGTCGTCGGCACGATTCTGGACGGCCCCGCCGGCATGGACGACGTCCTCTACGCCGTCGAGCCGCACACCCGCTGCGGCGTCTGCGACCTGTGCCTTTCGGGCAAGCGGCATCTCTGCAACCAGGGCATGCTCATCGGGACGCGCATCCCCGGCGGCATGAGCGAGTTCGTCGACGCACCGGTCTACACCGTCCACCCCGTCGATGCGTCGGTCGCGTCTCTGGCAGCCTCGCTCTCTGAGCCGCTGGCCGTCTGCGCGCGGGCCTTGATGATGGCGCGGCTGGAGGCCGATAGCCGCGTCCTCGTCATCGGGGCGGGAGCGATCGGTCTGCTCGCCGCGCTGCTCGCCCGCGACCGCTGCGCCCGCGTGGCTATCAGCGCCCGTTACGAGCACCAACGCCGCGCCGCCGCCGATCTCGGCCTGGAGGCCGTCGCCGAGGCCGACCTGATGTCCTGGGCCCGCGATAACGGCCCCGACGTGGTCATCGAGACCGTCGGCGGCGAGGCCGACACCATCGGCCAAGCCGTCAAGGCGGTGCGCAAGTCGGGGCGCGTCATCGTCCTCGGCGTCTTCACCGGCGAGGTCACCCTCGACGGCCTGCTCCTCGTCGTCAAGGAGGTGGAGCTGCTCGGCTCGGTCCTCTACGGCCCCAGCCGGCGCGGCTCCGACTTCGCGGCCGCCGTCTCTTTGCTCCCCCGCTACCAGCCCGACCTCGCGCCGCTGCAGACCCACCAGTACCCCCTGAAGGCCATTCATCAGGCCTTCGACACCGCCCTCGACAAGACCACCGGCGCCATCAAAGTCACCCTCCTCGCGGGGTAGCCGGGGCGCCTCTTCAGGCGGCGAAGCCGCGCTCTCCTGTTGACACGCCTTTTCCTTCCGTCGCAAGATTGGAGGCCGGAGGTGGTGAGGCATGTCCCGCTATGGCGTCGTCGATTCTGATGGCCACGTGAACGAACCTGAGTCCATGTGGCCGAATTACTTGGAAGAGCGCTTCCATGCCATGGCGCCGCGGCTCGTGACCGACTCCCAGGGCCGCATCCGCAGCCTCCTCGAAGGCCGCATGCAGCCCTATATCCCCCGCGACCCCAATCCCGACCCGGCGCGGCGGCGGAGGGGCGGGTACGATCCCCGCGCCCGCCTCGAAGACATGGACAGCGAGGGCATGGACGCCTCGGTCATGTTCCCCACCGCGGGACTCCACTTCGCCGCGATTCAAGACCCAGAGGTCGCCGCCGCGCTCTGCCGCGCCTACAACAACTGGCTGTACGACTTCGCCCAGACCGACCCCCGGCGGCTGATCACCGTCGCCGTCATCCCGCAGGGCGACGTGTACGAGGCCATGAAGGAGACGCGCCGCGCCGTCGGCGAGCTCGGCGCCAAGGGCGTCATGTGGCGCCCCAACCCGGTCGGCGGGCGCAACCTCCACGAGCCCTACTTCGATCCGATGTGGTCGTTGCTCGAAGAGCTTGAGGCCACCCTCTGCCTGCACGAAGGCACGACGCAGAACGTGCCGCAATCCGGGCTCGACCGGTACGACAACTTCCTCTTCCGCCACGTCGTCTCGCACCCCCACGAGCAGCAGATGGGTGTGCTGAACCTGATCTGCGGCGGCGTTCTCGAGCGCCATCCCAAGCTGCGCGTGGCTCACTCGAATCAGGCTGCGGCTGGATCGCGCACTGGCTCGAGCGAATCAACCACCATCTGGAATACTGGGGCCACGCCAGCGCCCCCCTGCCCATGAAGGCCGACGAGTACTGGGACCGGCAGTGTTTCATCTCCGCCGACCCCGACGAGGCGATCATCCCCGGCATCATCCAGGCCATGGGCGACGACACGATCATCTTCGCCTCCGACTACCCCCACCCCGACGGGATCTTTCCCGGCGTGGTGAAGGAGCTCGCCGACCGCGCCGACCTATCGGAGACCTCGAAGGCGAAGATCCTGGGCGAGAACGCCGTCCGTTGCTACGGCTTGGAGGAAGACGGCGGCGCGTGACGTGCGTACAACGGAATGCGAAAAGACGGAGGCCGGAGGCTAGGGCCGCCGCACGGTGAGGAGGATCCCATGACCCAAGAGACGCCGCTCTCCAAGGAGACCGTGGCCGAGATGGCCCGCTTCGTGGGCCTGCAGGTCGACGACGACGACATCGAGCGGCTGGAGGCCGAGGCGCGCTCCGTGGCCCGCAACATGGCGCGGCTGGATGCGATCGACCTCGACGGCGTCGAACCCCTCCTCATCCACTTCCTGCCGCCGAGTCAGCCCCGATGAACGACCTCTGCGATCTCACCATCGCGGACGTCTCCCGCGTCCTCCGGTCGCGGCGGGCGTCGTGCGCCGAGGTGCTCGACTCCTGCCTGCGCCGTATAGAACGCGACGAGCCGGAGCTCAACGCCTTCATTTCGGTCATGGCCGGCGCGGCCCTCGAAGAGGCCGCCAAGGCCGACCGGCGTCTCGCCCGCGGCAGCATCGACGGCCCCTTACACGGCATTCCCATCTCGCTCAAGGACCTCTATGACGTCGCCGGCTTCAAGACCACCGCCGGCTCGAAGATCTACGCGGAAAACGTCGCGACGAAGGACTCCGCCGTCGCCGAGCGGCTGCGGGCGGCGGGCGCGGTCATCGCCGGCAAGGCCAACATGACGGAGTTCGCCCTCGGCGGCGTTCAGCCGGAGTACGGCGCGGCAGTGAACCCCTGGAACCACGAGCGGACGGCCGGCGGATCGAGCAGCGGCTCCGGCGTCGGCGTCGCGGCCGGCATGGTCTATGCCTCAATCGGGAGCGACACCGGCGGCTCCATTCGGATACCGGCCGCATTCTGCGGCGTCGTGGGCTTCAAGCCCACCTATGGGCGGGTGAGCCGCCGCGGCATGATGCCCCTCTCCTGGTCCCTCGACCACGCCGGCCCCCTGGCCCGCACCGTCGAGGACGCCGCCCTCGTGCTCCAGGCCATCATCGGCCACGACCCCGCCGACCCCACGACCAACGCGTCCCGTCCGCCCGCCTTGACGGAGCGCCTGAGCCCCCGCCTCCACGGCGTGCGCATCGGCATCCCCGAGAACTACTTCTTCGACGAGCTCGACCGCGAGGTCGGCCAGGCCGTCGACGCCGCCCGCCGCACCCTCGACCACCTCGGCGTCAGCTTCAAGAAGGTCGAGATCCCTCACGCCGAAGACGCCGGCGCCGCGACCCTGGCGACCATGGTCTCCGAGGGCGCGGCGGCCCACCGCAAGCACCTCACCGGGCGGCCCGAGGACTTCAGCGAGCCGGTGCGCAAGATGTTCGAGGAAGGCTCGATCACGCCCGCGATCACCTACATCAAGGCGCAGCAGATGCGGACGCTCCTCATTCAGGAGTACCTGGAAGCCCTCTCCGAGGTTGACGCGCTCCTCTATCCGACGACGCCGATGCCCGCGTTCAACCGGGACGAGAGCCCGTACGCCGCCGACGGCGTCCCCAGCGTGGGGCGCTGCACTACCTCGCTGCCGCTCACCGGACTTCCCGGCGTCTCCGTGCCCTGCGGCTTCACGAAGTCGGGGCTGCCTGTCGGCATGCAGTTGGTCGCCCGCCACTTCGACGAGGCCACGCTGGTCCGCATCGGCCACGCCTATCAGAACGCCACCGACTGGCACACCCGCCGCCCGCCCGCCGCCGGCGACCGCAGCTTCGGCAAGTAGCGCTACGGCTGCATCGGCTGCCGGCGGTCTTCGTCCTGCTCCACCAGGATCTCGTAGTCTTCCTTGTAGCGCTTGAGCAGGAAGTGCGTCACCGTATCCGTGACGCCGTCGATCGTGGCCAGCTTGTCGGAGACGAAGCGCGCCACCTCGTAGATGTCGGGCGCGATGATCAGGACGGCGAGATCGTACGTGCCGGAGACGAGATAGACGGAGCGCGCCTCCGGGAACCGGTAGATGCGCTCGGCGATGGCGTCGAACCCGACCTCGCGCTCGGGAACGATCTGCACCTCGATGAGTGCCCAGACGTCGCGGTTCCCCAACTTCTCCCAGTTCACCATCGTCCGGTGGCGGACGATGACGCCGGATTCCTCCGCCTCCTTCACCAGGCGCTCCACCTCGGCGGCGTCGCGGCCGGTCATTGTCGCGATGGTCTCGTAGGAGGCGCGCGCGTCGGACTCGAGAATCTTGAGGATTTCTTCCATGGCTTTGCTCCGTCGCCCTGCTGGGCGGGGCCATTGTACAGGCGCGGGGCCTGCGGCGCGGCCCTAGGCCGCCGGGACGGGGTTGACCGGGGCGCGGAGCTTGCTCCAGCCCGACGCCTGCTCGTAGGCGTGAGCGATTTGGAAGAGCGTCGGCTCGCTGAAGGCGGGCCCGATGATCTGCAGGCCGATGGGCAGCCCTTCGAGGAAACCGGCGGGGACGGAAAGAGCGGCGACGCCGGCGATGTTCACCGGGATCGTCGCCACGTCGCTGCGGTACATCGCCACCGGGTCGTCCATGCGCTCCCCGAACTTGAACGGCGGCGTCGGCGACGTTGGGGTCACCAGGGCGTCGAGCCGCTCGAACGCGGCGTCGAACTCGCGCCGTATCAGCGTCCGCACCCGCGCCGCCTTCAGGTAGTAGGCGTCGTAGTAGCCCGCCGAGAGCGCGTAGGCCCCCAGCATGATGCGCCGTTTCACTTCGGGGCCGAAGCCCCGCTGCCGCGCCTTCTCCATCGCGTCCCACATGTTCTCCGCGTCTGGGACCTCGGGGCCGAAGCGCACCCCGTCGTAGCGCGCCAGGTTGGTCGACGCCTCCGACGGTGCGACGATGTAGTAGACCGCCAGCGCGTGCGGCGTGCTCGGCAGCGAGACGTCGTAGTCGATCACCGCGCCCAACTCTTCGAGCTTCTTGATAGCCCGTTCCAGCACCTGGCCAACGGCGTCGTCGATCCCGTCGACGTACTCGCGCGGCACGCCAAGCCGCAGACCCTTGATCTCCTTGCCCAGGCCCGCCGAAAAGTCGGGGACAGGCCTATCGACCGAGGTCGAGTCGTGGGGGTCATGGCCCGCGATGGTCTGGAGCACCGTCGCCGCGTCCTGGACGTCCTTGGTGAGCGGGCCGATCTGGTCGAGGGAGCTGCCGAAGGCGACGAGGCCGAAGCGGCTCACCAGCCCATACGTCGGCTTGACCCCGACGACGCCGCAGAACGAGGCCGGCTGCCGGATGCTCCCCCCGGTGTCGGAGCCGAGCGAATAGAGCGCCTCACCGGCGGCGACGGCGGCGGCCGGGCCGCCGGAGCTGCCCCCCGGCACGCGGTCGAGCGCCCAGGGGTTGCGCGTGGGGTGGAAGGCCGAGTTTTCGGTCGACGAGCCCATGGCGAACTCGTCCATGTTGCCCTTGCCGAGCAGCACCGCGCCCGCTTCCTTCAGACGCAGCGTCACCGTCGCGTCGTAAGGGGGAACGAAGCGCTCCAGCATCCGCGACGAGCACGTCGTCGCCACGCCCTCGGTCACGATGTTGTCCTTGAGCTGCATGGGCGCGCCGGTCAGGGGTCCGGCGTCGCCCGCCGCGATGCGCGCGTCGGCGGCCTCGGCGTCGGCGAGGGCGCGGTCGGCAGTGACGGCGACGTACGCCTCGACGTTGGGCTCGACGGCGGCGATGCGGTCGAGGTGCGCCTGGGTCAGCTCGACCGAGGAGACCTCGCGGCGGCGCAACAGGTCCGCCGCCTCATGGGCCGTCAGGGAATGGAGCTCCACCAGGGCGCTACTCTTCCAGGACGGCCTTGACGCGGAAGAAGTCGTCCTCCCGCAGCGGAGCGTTTCGGAGCACCGCCTCCGCGTCCATGCCCGAGCCGGGCTCGTCGTCGTCGAAGATGTTGCGCATACCGCCGGGGTGCGCCGTCGGCGGCACGTCTGCCGTGTCCACCGCGCTCAGCGCCTCGAACTGCGCCAGGATGTCGGAAAGCTCGGCGCGCAGCGTCTCGATCTCGTCCTCCGACATGCCGAGGCGCACCAAGCTGGCGATGTGAGCGACGTCGTCGCGGCTGAGGGGCACCGGAAGCCTCCGGGAGACAGGGGTGGCGCGACGGCCATTATACCAGCGGCCACCCCCGCCCCCTTCACCATAACCCTCTCCTTCCTCTGGAGACCTTTGCGTAACCCGCCGGTGGGCCGGAAAACCGGTGGAGCGGGGCGGTCTGCCACCTCTCCCGCGCTGGGAGAGGCAGGGGTGAGGGCGGGGGGCCGGGAGGGGTGCACCAACGTCGACGAAGCCTGCGACCCTCATTTTGCAAAGATCCCCTCTGGGAAAGACCTCCTTAAGCCTCTCTCCATCTGAGCGAGACCACCTTAAACCTCCGCCGCGCGTCAAGACCGGGGAGAGCCGCAGGGCTGAGTCCTGGCCCTCAGCAGTGAGCGCAGGCCAACCGTTCAAGACGCCATGCTCCGGTGAACCTCGACCGCGCGGCGCTTCCAGCCTGGGCTCCGAGCGGCTATCCAGATCGCCCTCGGAGTCGGGTCCGATCGGGCGCTAGGCCCTCCCCTTCCCGTTCACCATAGCCTCACACTTCCGGCTCAGCCCTGCGGCTCCCTTCATGATAGCGTCCGCCTGTCGGCGGGGGTCAGGCGACTCCCATAGGCCACCTAGTACCAGGACGGCATCTTGGCCGTCTTGGCCTCGATTCTCCCTATGGGAGAGACTGCGAGAGCGCTGAGGCGGGGAGGCGGCCCACCCATGTTGACGGAGCCCCCAACTCCCCTACACTTACCCGACATGCGGGAACTCGCCGAGCGGATAACCAAGGCCCGCGCCTTCGAGTTCGGCATCATCGGGCTCATCGTCGCCAATGGCGTGCTGCTTGGGCTGGAGACCTCTCCCCGCCTCGTCGGCCACGCCGGCGACTGGTTCCACTTCGGCGAGCGCTTCATCCTCTGGGTCTTCGTCGCCGAGGCCGCCCTGAAGATCTTCGCCGTCTCCCCGAAGGTCGACCGCTACTTCCGCGACGGCTGGAACCTCTTCGACTTCACGATCGTCGTCCTCGCCTTCATTCCCGCCGTCGGCACCTTCGCCATCGTCGGGCGGCTCGCGCGGCTGGCGCGGATCCTGCGGCTCGTCTCCGCCCTTCCCGAGCTGCGGCTCATCGTGACCACGATGGTGCGCTCCATCCCGGGCATGCTGAACATCGTGGTGCTGATCAGCATCGTCGCCTACATCTACGCCATCATCGGCTACCAGATGTTCCACGAGCACGACCCCGAGCACTGGCGCAACCTCGGCATCTCGCTCCTGTCGCTCTTCCGCGTCATCACCCTCGAGGACTGGACTGACATCATGTACACCGCGATGGAGCTCCACCCGTGGGCGTGGCTCTACTTCGTGAGCTTCGTCGTCCTCGCCTCATTCGTGGTGATCAACCTCTTCATCGCCGTGGTCATCAACAACCTGAACAACGTCAAGGAAGAGCGGCTGCGCGCCATCCAGCAGCCCAAGTCCGCCGACGCGCTCATCAACGAGCTCCGCGCCACCCAGCAGTCCCTCCGCCGCCTCGAAGATGAACTCCACCAACGCCGCCGCCCCGACGGCACCCTCGCCGACGAGCCGTAGGCGGAGAGGCTTACGCCCGCGAGGGGGCGATGACGTGTTCGGCGAACCAGTGGAGCTTTTCGATGAAGTGGTCGACGGTGTTGGTGTGGCCGAGGGGGTTTGTCACGCTGGCGAGAACCTGTCACGCTAATGGCGCAGCCGTGACAACCGTGACCATGCACAAGCTTTCGACCGTTGCGCTCTGTCTCGCCTTCCGACCGCCGCCGTCGCCGTCGGTGACACCGACGCCCGAGGCCGAAGAATGACGGACGAAGAGCGCGACACCGCGAACCTTGCCGCCGCGCAACGCGACGGGCTGCAGCCGCCGCTCTTGACGCCACTGCCGGGCCGCTGGAGTAACGGGCTGCAGTTATCGCTCCTGCCGGTTCCCGAAGCCCCTCGCCATGACCGGGGACTGCAGCCGCCGCTGTTAACGCCGCATTGAAGACCGCCCGTCACTGTGGCGAGCTTTGCTTAAGGGGCGCTTCCGGCTCCATGTACATCGGCGCACCCCACTGCACGCAGCCCCTCCGCCGCGCCTGACGGCGCGTGCCCTCTTTCAGTTTCCCCCAGAGGGGGAAAGGCCGGAGGAGCAGGCGACCACAAGGGTCGCCCCTGGTCACACCCGCGACGGCGCCATCACCTCTTCGGCGAACCAGTGGAGCTTTTCGATGAAGTGGTCGACGGTGTTGGTGTGGCCGAGGGAGATGCTGGTGGCGGTGGCGCCGGCGTCGCGGTTGGCGTTGACGGCTTCGAGCCACTCGTCGGCGGAGTCGGGGATGCGGGTCTCGCCGAGCTCGCGCTGGGTGCCCTCCTCGCGCTGGATGAAGACGGCGGGCATGACGACGTCGAAGGGGCGGGGCCGTTCGGCGAACTCGGGGCGGCTCTTCAGGTAGTCCAGCGCCTCGGGGAGCTGGGCCGGCGTGATCTGCCAGGGGACCCAGCCGTCGCCGTACTTCGCGGCGCGGCGCATCGCCGGCTTGCTGTTGCCGCCGATCCAGATGGGCGGGTGCGGCTTCGCCACCGGCCGCGGCTCGAAGACGATGTCGTCGAACTCGACGTACTTGCCGTGGAACTCGGGGCGCTCCTCGGTCCAGAGAATCTTGATCGCCTCCAGGTACTCGTCGCTGATCGGGCCGCGCTCCGCCCGCGGCACCTTCAGCACCTCGAACTCCTTCTCCAGGTGCCCGATGCCGATGCCGAGAATCGAGCGGCCGCCGGAGAGGAAGTCGAGCGTGGCCATCTGCTTGGCGAGGATGACCGGGTCGCGGTAGGGCAGCACAAGGACGCTGTTATAGACCTGGATGCGCTTCGTGGCCCCGGCGAGGAAGGTGATCGTGGTCACGCCCTCGCACCAGCGGCCTCCCATGAGCTTGGCCATCTCGACGCTCATGAAGATGTGGTCGGAGACGCCGAGGTAGTCGAAGCCGACCTCCTCCGCCGTCCGCGCAATCCGCACGACGTCGGCCGGCGTCGCCGACTCCTCCCACGGCTGCACCGTCGGGGGGTAGAGCTTGATGATGGGGAATCCGAGGCCGAATTTCATGGCGTTCTCCTTGGGGCGCGTGCCCGCCCTCAGTCCCTCGCAGAGGGAGGGAGGTTTCCTAGGCCGCGTCGAGGTGGAAGAGCTTGACGGCGTTGTCGACGAGGATCTTGCGGCGCTCGGGCTCGGGCACGTCGGCGAGGGCCGCGTCGCGGGTCTCCTTGCTCTTGGGGTAGGTCGAGGTGGTGTGGGGGAAGTCGGTCTCCCAGATGATGTTGTCGACGCCGATGTGGCAGCGCATCTCGATGCCGACGCGCTCGTACCAGAAGTTGGCGTAGACGTTGGAGCGGAAGTAGTCGCTCGGCTTGCGCGACATGCCGTCCTTCCAGCACTCCATCACGGTGTACTCGTGGTCGAGGGTTTCGAGCAGGTAGGGGATCCAGCCCAGGCCGCTCTCGACGGTGATCATCTTGACCGAGGGGAAGCGTTCGAGCACGCCGCTGAAGAGGAGGTTGGTCAGGACGCGGACGTTGGCGGTGATGGAGTTGGAGTCCTCGATCGCCTTCCACACGGCGGGGGCGAATTTTTCCCAAGGACGGAACTGGGCCCGGTCGACGTGGAGGCAGACGGGCAGCCCGGTTTCGGCGCATGCCGCCCAGAGCGGGTCCCACGACGCCTCGTTGAAGTGCGGCAGGCCCAGCGCCTCGGTGGCGCCGTGCCAGATGACGCCCCGGTGGCCGAGCGCGGCGGCGCGGCGCACCTCGGCCGCGGCGGCCTCGGCGTCCCACATCGGCGCGATGCAGAGCGGCACGAACCGGGGACTGACGTCGGCCCACTCCTCGATCAGCCAGTCGTTGTACGCCTGGATGCAGGCGAGGCGCCACTCGGGCTCGCCGCGGAGGATGAAGGCGCCGCGGGCGATGCCGGCCATGTTGGGGAAGAAGGTGTGGACGTCGGTGTGGTCGGCGTCCATGGCCGCGAGCCGCTCACTCGGGACATAGGCGGCGCGGGGGACCTCCTCCCACCGCTTCGGCGGCGTGCGGCGGTCGGGCATCAGGCTGGCGACGACGGCGAGGCCGCCGAACGGCTCACCGTTCATCAGCCAGGTCTCGGTGCCGTCGTCGAGCTCGAAGAGCCGCGGGATGCGGTCGCCCCACTGGGCCGTCGACATGCGGGCGGTCCAGGTGTCGGGCGCCTCCTGGACGTGGTCGTCCGTCGAGATGGCGCCGAACTTGAGCTCGATCTTCGCCATGGAGGCACCTCCGCCGCGCTTTCGGGCAGCCGGATTCTACACGAAGCCGAACGTGCCGCCCGGTCATCCGTTTGACACCCCAGGGGCCCCTCTCTAGACTTGCCCCGATTCTCACCACGCAACAGGAGCGCGAACCCCATGGCCCCAGGAGACGTCCTCTACGAAAAAGACGGGCAGCTCGCCATCATCACCATCAACCGGCCCCACCGCATGAACGCCCTGACGATGGCCGGCTGGACCTATGAGATGGCCGAGATCTGGGAGGACTTCCAGAACGACCGCTCCCTGCGCGTGGCGATCCTCACCGCCGTCGGCGACAAGGCCTTCTGCGCCGGCGTCGACGTGAAGGAGACCGCCGAGCGCAACGCCGCCGGCGAAAAGCGCGACCCGGAGGCTCCCGGCGTGAAGGCGTCGCCGTGGCAGAACGGGGTGCGGAAGCCGGTGATCTGCGCGGTCAACGGCATCGTCGGCGGCGGCGGGCTGATGCTCGTCGCCGACAGCGACGTGGTCATTTGCAACGAGAATGCCGCCTTCTTCAACCCCGGCGTCGGCGTCGGCATCGCGGCGATGGTCGGGCAGGTCCTCTGGGCCAAGAGCATCCCCTTCCACGCCAACATGCGGATCGCGCTCATGGGGCCCCATGAGCGCATCGGGCCGGAGCGCGCCTACGAGCTGGGCATCGTCACGGAGGTCGTGCGCGACCAGCCGCTCCTTGACCGCGCCAAGGAGATCGCGGAGACGATGCTCCGCAACTCGCCGGCCGCGATGATGGCGGCCAAGGCGATCCTGTGGAACGCGCTGGAGCACAGCTACACTGCGGCGCAGGAGGGGCAGTCGACCATCGGGCGCACCCTCTCCGGCCACCCCGACCAGATCGAGGGGCCGAGGGCCTTCGCCGAGAAGCGCAAGCCCAACTGGGCCGACCCGGACTAGGCAGCGCGGCACGACCGGCGCTTCCGGCTCCATGGACGGTGGCGCACCCCCACCCTGCCCCTCCGACGCGCCTGACGGCGCGTGCCCTCTTTCAGTTTCCCCCAAAAGGGGGGAAAGGCCGGAGCGGAGGTCGATTCGCGAATCGCCCCGTGTGAGGAGGGGGGCGGGCTTCGATTGGCGTTGGCGGTTGGCGGGGGCCCCTCATCTCAATCTTCTCCCCTCGGAGAAGCGGTCAAGACGCCGACCCCTTCTGACGGGGCGGCGTCCGCGCTACAATGACGGGCGTCCCCTTCCCGGCCTAACCTTCGCCCGCTGGAACTGCGATGCCCCAGAACGAGATCTTCGTCAAAGGCGCGCGCGAGCATAACCTCAAGAACATCGACGTCGCGGTCCCCCGCGACAAGCTCGTGGTCATCACCGGCCTGTCGGGGTCGGGGAAGAGCTCGCTCGCGTTCGACACCATCTACGCCGAGGGCCAGCGCCGTTATGTTGAGTCGCTGTCCGCCTACGCCCGCCAGTTCCTGGGGCGTATGGAGAAGCCCGACGTCGACTACATCGAGGGGCTGAGCCCCGCGATCTCGATCGACCAGAAGGGCGTCTCCCACAACCCCCGCTCGATCGTGGGCACCGTCACCGAGATCTACGACTACCTCCGCCTCCTCTTCGCCAGGATCGGCAAGCCCCACTGCCCCCGCTGCGGACGGCCCATCCAGAGCCAGACGGTGCAGCAGATCGCCGACGCCGTGCTCGGCTTCCCCGGCGGCGAGCGCTTCATGGTCCTCGCCCCCATCGTCCGACACAAGAAGGGCGAGCACCTCGGCGTCTTCGACACCCTCCGCAAGAGCGGCTACGCCCGCGCCAGGGTGAACGGGGAGGTGCGCGACCTCGCCGGCGAGATCGTCCTCGACAAGCAGAAGTGGCACGACGTCGAGGCCGTCGTCGACCGGCTCGCCATCCGCGACGACGACCCCGACCTGCGGACTCGCATCGCCGACAGCGTCGAGACGGCCCTGAAGCTCGGCGAGGGGGTCGTGGTCATCGCCACCGTGCCATCGGAGGGCAAGGGGGAAGACCACGTCTACTCCGAGCTGGCCGCCTGCCCCGAGCACGGGGCCATCGGCCTCGCCGAGATCGAGCCCCGCACCTTCAGCTTCAACAGCCCCCACGGGGCCTGCAGCGAGTGCACCGGCATCGGGTCGCGGCCCGTGGTCGACCCCGAGCTCGTCATCACCGACCGCGCCCTCACCATCCGCGAGGGGGCCGTCGCGCCGTGGGCCCGCGCCGGCTCGATGTCCCCCTGGTTTTCCAGCATCCTCGCCGCGGTGGCCGAGAAGTACGGCTTCTCCGTCGATACCCCCGTCGGGGACCTGAAGCCCGAGCAGCTCGACATCGTCCTCTACGGGGCGGGCGGCGAGAAGGTCGACGTGCGCCACGTCGCCAAGAACGGCCGCGTCTTCCACTTCCCCCAGAACTTCGAGGGCGTCGTCCGCAACATCGAACGCCGCTACCGCGACACCGAGTCCGACTACGTCCGCGGCGAGCTCGAGCGGTACATGACGGCGCTCCCCTGTGAGAAGTGCGACGGCCGCCGCCTCCGGCCCGAGGCGCTCTCGATCCTGATAGCCGGCCTCCACATCATGGAGGTCACCGCCATGTCCATCACCAGCGCCTCAGAGTGGGTGCGCGGGCTGATGGGCGGCGACGGCGCGGCCCCGGCGCTCAACGAGCGCGACCGCACCATCGCCAACCAGATCGTCAAGGAGATCGACAGCCGCCTGCAGTTCCTTCTCGGCATCGGCCTCGACTACCTCACCCTCGACCGGAGCGCGGGAACCCTCAGCGGCGGCGAGGCCCAGCGCATCCGACTCGCCACCCAGATCGGCAGCGGGCTGATGGGCGTGCTCTACGTCTGCGACGAGCCCTCGATTGGGCTCCACCCCGCCGACGACGCCCGCCTCATCGGCACGCTTCTGCGCCTCCGCGACCTGGGCAACACCGTCATCGTCGTCGAGCACGACGAGGCGATCATGCGCAGCGCCGACTGGATCCTCGACCTCGGCCCCGGCGCAGGTGAGCACGGCGGACATCTCGTCGCTGCCGGCCCCATCGACGTCATCAAGGAGACCGACGCCTCGATCACCGGCGCTTATCTCAGCGGGCGCCGCACCATCCCCGTGCCCCAGAAGCGGCGGAAGGGCAACGGGCAGGCGATCAAGATCGAGGGGGCGCGGGAGAACAATCTCAAGGACGTCAGCGTCTCGATCCCGCTCGGCAGCTTCGTCTGCGTCACCGGTGTCTCCGGCAGCGGCAAGAGCACGCTGATCAACGACATCCTCTACAGGCGGCTGGCACAGGTCTTCTACCGCGCCAAGGACCGCCCCGGCGCGTTCGACCGCATCACCGGCCTCGATCACATCGACAAGGTCGTCGACATCGACCAGTCGCCCATCGGCCGGACGCCGCGCAGCAACCCCGCCACCTACACCGGCGCCTTCACCCCCATCCGCGAGCTCTTCGCCGCCGTTCCCGAGGCCCGCGCCCGCGGCTACATGCCGGGCCGCTTCTCGTTCAACGTCAAGGGCGGGCGCTGCGAGTCCTGCAAGGGCGAGGGCTACGTCCGCATCGAGATGCAGTTCCTCCCCGACGTCACCGTGCCCTGCGAGGTCTGCGAGGGGCGGCGCTACAACCGTGAGGCGCTTGAGATCCTGTTCAAGGGCAAGTCCATCGCCGAGGTCCTGAACATGACCGTCGCCGAGGCGTCGGACTTCTTCTCCGCCATCCCCAAGGTCAACAACAAGCTCTCCACCATGCGCGACGTCGGCCTGGGCTACATCCGGCTCGGCCAGCCGGCGACGACCCTCAGCGGCGGCGAGGCCCAACGCGTCAAGCTGGCCACCGAGCTCTCCAAGCGCTCGACGGGGCGCACGCTCTACATCCTCGACGAGCCGACCACCGGCCTCTCCTTCGAGGACGCCTACGCCCTCCTCCGCGTCCTCCACCGCCTCGTCGACGCCGGCAACACCGTCGTGCTCATCGAGCACCACCTCGACCTCATCAAGAACGCCGACTGGCTGATCGACCTCGGCCCCGGCGCAGGCGACAAGGGCGGCGAGATCGTCGCCATCGGCCCCCCCGAGGCCATCGTCGCGGACGAGCACTCGATCACCGGCCAATGGCTCGCCCCAATGCTGGCCAAGGCTTCGCCCAACGGCCGCGTCAAGCGGCCCGCCCGCGCCGCGCGCAACGGCGCCGCCTCCAAGCGCAAGGCCCGCGCCAAGCGCTAGGGGCTGCCCCCCCCTGTTAGGGGGTCTGTTCTTCAGTTGGACGCAGCCAAATGTTGCAATTGGACGACCTTCAACCTTGCAATTAGACGCAGAATAAAGTTGCAATTGGACGCCCACTAGAGCTGCGCAGGGGCCACCTTAAGCCTTTCCCCCTCAGGGGGAAACTGAAAGAGGGCACGCGCCCCGCGGGCGCGCCGGAGGGGCGCGGGTGGGAGTGTGGTCGGCGTCGGACTGCCCTCCCTCAGTCCCTCCCAGAGGGAGGGAGGCTTAAGGGGCGCCCCAGCGGGAGAAGTGAAAGACCCCCGCCGCCCCGCATTTCCCGCCGGTGCTATACTTCTGTTGAGCGCCCGCGTCGAGCCCCTTTCTGAGGTTCCCGCGCGGCGCAGGGACTGGCGCTAGAGGGCGGAGCGTTACCGCGTGCTTGGCGAGTACTGGCAAGACTGGAGCGCGGTCCTCATCGCGACGGTGGGGGGCGCTCTCCTCGTCACCCTCTCCTTCGCCGCCTCACTGATCATCGCCCCCAAGGCCCGGTCCGTCCTCAAGGACCTCCCCTACGAGTGCGGCATCGTCCCCTCCGGCGAGCGCTACTCGCACATGCACTTCCGCTACTACCTCTTCGCCATCCTCTTCCTGATCTTCGACATCGAGGCGGTCTTCCTCTTCCCCTGGGCCGTCGTCTTCCTCGATCCCGGCATCGTCCAAGCCGTCTTCTACGAGATGCTCATCTTCATGGGCATCCTCCTCTTCGGCCTCGCCTACGCCTGGAAGAAGGGAGCCCTCGATTGGAGATAGAGGTCAACCCCAAGCGTCTCTGGCCGGGTTCCAGTAACCTGCAGAAGAGCGGCGCGCCCGGCGTCGTCACCGGCACCATCGACCACTTCATCTCGATGGCGCGGAAGTCGTCGCTGTGGCCGCTGCAATTCGGCCTCGCCTGCTGCGCCATCGAGATGATCAGCACCTACATGGCGCACCACGACCTCGACCGCTTCGGCATCGTCACCTGGCCGTCGCCCCGGCAGTCCGACGTCATGATCGTCGCCGGCACCGTGGTCAAGAAGATGGCCGAGCCGATCAAGCTGCTCTACGAGCAGATGCCGTCGCCGAAGTGGGTGATCGCAATGGGGAGCTGCGCCACCTGCGGCGGGCCCTACACCAAGTCCTACTCCGTGGTCATGGGCGTCGACAAGATCATCCCCGTCGACATCTACGTGCCGGGCTGTCCGCCCCGGCCCGAGGCCCTCATGGACGGCCTCATCAAGCTGCAAGACAAGATCATGAAAGAGACCGGCGGACGTGGCCGACCGAGCTCCTAAGGCCCCCGAAGCGCACCGCGTCGAGGACCCCGCGATGGAGGCCCGCCTCCGCGAGGTCTACGCCGGCTTCGACGCCGAGGTCGGCTACATGGTCGACCGCGTCGCGCTCACCATCCCCCGCGAGCGCATCGCCGACGCCGCCCGCGTCGCCAAGGACGACGACCGGCTCCAGATCGACTACCTCGGCTGCCTCTCCGTCGCCGAGTACGAGGAGGCCTTCCAGGCCGTCTACGTCCTGTGGTCTACCACCCTCCGCCACGGCTTCGCCCTGAAAACGAACGCCCCCAAGGACGACCCCGCGATCCCATCGGTGACGCCTGTGTGGCGCGGCGCCGACTGGCACGAGCGCGAGGGCGCCGAGCTCTTCGGCGTCACCTTCACCGGCCACCCCAACCCCGGCTTCCTTCTCCTGTTCGACGAGTTCGAGGGCAAGCACCCCCTGCGCAAGGACTACCCCTTCGAGGAGACCGCCGAGTGGGCCGAGGAGGAATCGCCCCGCTGGGAGACGCCCCTCGACGACGAGGCCCTGGAGGACCGCTCCCGATGACCTCCGAGCCCACCGTCACCCCCGCCCCCGGCGCGATCGACGACGCCGCCCCCGACCACGGCCTCGAATGCGTCGACATGCTGCTCAACATGGGGCCGCAGCACCCCAGCACGCACGGCGTCTTCCGCATGATCCTCACCGTCGAAGGCGAGCGCATCGTCGACGCCGAGCCCGTCATCGGCTACCTGCACCGGGGCTCCGAGAAGCTCTGCGAGCGAGAGAACTACCGGCAGATCATCACGCTGTTCGACCGGCTCGACTACGTGGCCAACTTCAACAACGAGCTCGTCTTCTGCTTGGCCGCCGAGAAGCTGATGGGCATCGAGGCGCCGGAACGCGCGCAGCTGGTCCGCATCATTCTCTGCGAGTTGAACCGCATCTCCAGTCACATGCTCTTCTACGGGGCTTTCGGCACCGACGTCGGCATCTTCGGCACGGCGTTCATGTACGGCTTCCGCGAGCGTGAGGAGATCCAGCAGCTCTTCGAGAGCGTCAGCGGCGCGCGCATGATGCACAGCTACATCCGCGTCGGCGGCGTGGCCCAAGACCTGCCCGACGGTTTCGTCCCCCGCGTCCGCGGCGCGCTCGACCGCATCCGCCGCGCCATCGACGAGGCCGACCGCCTCCTCACCTTCAGCGAGATCATGCTCGAACGCACCCGGAACGTCGGCGCCATCTCCGGCCCCGACGCCGTCGATTGGGGCCTCAGCGGCCCGGCGCTGCGGGCCAGCGGCATCCTCCACGACGTCCGCGTCGACGAGCCCTACGAGCTCTACGACCGCTTCACCTTCGACATCCCACTCGGTGAGAACGGCGACTGCTGGGACCGCTACTGGGTCCGCATGGAGGAGATGCGCCAGTCCGCCGCCATCGTCGAGCAGGCCCTCGACATGCTCGAAGAGGGGCCAATACAGACCCCGGTCGCCAAGTTCGGCTTCGTCAAGCCGCCCATCGGCGACGCCTACGCCCGCGGCGAGAACCCCCGCGGCGACTTCGGCGTCTACCTCGTCAGCCGCGGCCAGACCTCCCCCTACCGCTGCAAGATCAGAGGGCCGTCCTTCTCCAACCTCATGGCGCTGCGCGACCTCACCGTCGGCGCCTACATCGCCGACGCCGTGGTCATCCTCGGCTCCCTCGACATCGTCCTCGGCGAGGTCGACCGATGACCTGGACCGACGCCGCCTGGCTCACCGTTTCGGTCGCGATCTTCATCGCGTTCATCTCGTTCGCCGTGCTCGCACTCACCTACGCCGAGCGCAAGGCGCTGGCCCGCATCCAGCAGCGCATCGGGCCGATGCGCACCGGGCCGTTCGGTCTGCTCCAGCCCGTCGCCGACGCCATGAAGCTGCTGACCAAGGAAGACCTGCTCCCCGGCAAGTCGGACAAGCTCTCGTTCTGGCTGGCGCCGCTGATCGTCTTCGTCCCCGCCTTCATGCTCTGGGTCACCGTCCCCTTCACTCAAGACCTGGTGATCCGCAACCTGGAGCTGGGCGCCTTCTACTTCATCGCCGTCTCCAGCGTCTCCGTCGCCGGGCTGCTCATGGCGGGATGGGCCTCGTTCAACAAGTACGCCATGCTCGGCGCGGCGAGGGCCGCCGCCCAGCTCATCAGCTACGAGCTTCCCCTGATCGTCGCCGTGATCAGCGTGATCATGGTCGCCGGAACCACCGACCTCACCGCCATCGTGACCGGGCAGGCGCCGCTCTGGTTCATCATCCTCCAGCCCGCCGCCTTCGCCCTCTTCCTGCTCGCCGGCCTTGCCGAGGTCGGCCGCACCCCGTTCGACATCCCCGTCGCCGAGTCCGAGGTGATGGGCGGCCCCTTCATCGAGTACAGCGGCATCCGCTGGTCGATGTTCTTCTTCGCCGAATACGCCAACACCCTGGCCATCGCCGTGCTCGCCACCCTGCTCTTCCTCGGCGGCTGGCGGGGGCCCGCGCCGGCGGGGGGATGGCTCGAGGACTTCGTGCAGGCGATGTGGATGCTCCTCAAGGTGTCGGCGGTGACCTTCCTCATCTTCTGGATCCGCGCCAGCATCCCCCGGCTCCGCATCGATCAGCTCATGGCGTTTGCCTGGAAGGTGCTCCTGCCGCTGGCCTTCGCCAACCTGGTGCTGACGGGCTTCTATCTCTTCTACGGCTGGCCCGATTGGGCTATAGTCCTTCTGTCACTGGCGCTGCTGGCCAGCGCCGCGGCCCTCTACTACCGCAGGCGGCCCAGTCAGGTCCTGCGCCCCCGGACGACCCGGGTCCGCGTCGAGAAGGGCCGGATCACGGCACGGGAGCAGACCGCCTAGATGATCGGCTTCCTCAAGGGACTCGGCGTCACCCTGCTGACGATGGCTCGGAAGCCCGTCACCGTCCAGTATCCCGGCAGGCCCACCGAGGGCGACGGCCCCTCCAACGCCCGGGGCGGCGAGCACATCCCGCTCTCTCCCCGCAACCTCGGCTTCCCCGCCCTGCTCTGGGACGACGTCATCGACGAGCCTTCCTGCACCGGCTGCAAGGTCTGCGAGCGGTACTGCCCCACCGAGTGCATGACGGTTTCCATGAAGGACAACCCGCTCCACGCCGAGGAGAAGAGCTCCCGCAAGAAGATCGTCGACAACTTCGAGATACGGATGGAGCGCTGCATCCTCTGCGGCATCTGCGTCGAGGTCTGCAACTTCGAGGCCATCGCCATGACCGACTACCACGAGGAGGCCGATATCTCCCGCGGCGGCCTCATCGCCTCCAAGGCCGACCTCTTCCGAATGGGCCGCGACTTCCAGGGCCGCGCCGGCATCAAGGTGCGGCCCGGCATCCCCAAACCCAAGCCCGCGCCCAAGGCCGCCCCGACGGAGGCCGATCCGGCGTGAGCGTCGAGCTCGCCATGTTCGTCGCGGTCTCCGCGCTCGCCATCGCCGGCGGCATCGGCGTCGTGATCGCCTCCAACGTCGTCTACGCCGCCCTCTTCCTCCTCCTCAGCCTCCTCGCCGTCGCCGGCATCTACATCCTGGTCTTCTCTCCCTTTCTCGCCTTGGTGCAGGTGCTCATCTACGGCGGCGCGATCATCGTCGTCGTCCTCTTCTCCCTGATGCTGACCCGCCAGTCGGGCGAGGCGGGCAACCTCGACGTCAAACACAAGCCAATCGCCGCCGTCGCCGGACTCGGCATGCTGGGCGCGCTCATCGCGACGATCGTCGCCACCTCGTGGCCCGAGACGAGCAGCACCGAGCCCGTGGGCTTCCGCGAGCTCGGCGCCGAGCTCTTCACCCGCTGGGCCGTGCCCTTCGAGATCGCCTCGGTCCTGCTGCTCGTGGCCCTCATCGGCGCCATCGTGCTCGCCCGGCCCGGCGACGACCCCGAAAGCAGCGGCGGCGACGTTCCGCCGGCAGACTCCGGAGACGAGGCGTGATCGAGCTCCACCACGTGCTGATCGTCAGCGCCGTCCTCTTCTCGCTCGGCGTCTTCGGCGTCCTGGCGCGTCGCAACGCGATCATGATCCTGCTCGCGCTCGAGCTCATGCTGAACGCGGTCAACATCAACCTGGTCGCCTTCGCCGTCTACCTCGACCCCGGCCTCATCGTCGGCGTCATCTTCGCCATCTTCGTCATCACCGTCGCGGCGGCGGAGGTCGGCCTCGCGCTGGCCATCGTCCTGCGGCTGTATCGGAGCCGTTCGTCCGTCAACGTCGATGAGGTCAACCTCATGCGCTGGTAGCGCACGGAACGGATCCGGAGACCTCTAAGGGAACGACATGGGAATCGAGTGGGCCTGGCTTCCGCCCGCGCTCTCCGCCGGCGCCTTCGCCGGGATCCTGCTCGTGGGAGGGCGCCTGCCGTTCAAGGGCGCGCCGCTCGCCGTCGCGGCCATCGCGGCGGGCTTCGCCCTCTTCTGGTTCTTCGCCGCCGACCTCGTAGCCGACGGCGCAGGCTCCTTCGAGCGCCTCTGGTTCGAGGCGGGCGACATCGGCGTCTCCCTCGGCATGACCATCGACGAGCTTGCCATCGTCATGATCGGCCTGGTGACCGCGGTCTCGCTGGCGGTGCAGGTCTACTCGCTCGCCTACATGCGCGGCGACCCCAAGCTCGGCTGGTTCTTCGCCGTGCTCGCCCTCTTCGCCGCCTCGATGCTCGCCCTCATCGTCGTCGACAACCTGCTCGTCTTCTACGTGCTCTGGGAGCTGATCGGCCTCTGCTCCTACCTCCTCATCGGCTTCTACTCCGAGCGGCGCTCCGCCGCCGAGGCCGCCAAGAAGGCCTTCATCGTGACCCGCGTGGGCGACGTCGCCCTCCTCATCGGCGTCCTCGTCCTCTTCCAGGCGGCGGGCACCTTCTCCATGCGCGAGATCTTCGCCCTGGCCGAGGCCGGCGAGATCGGCACGGCGAGCCTGAACCTCTCCGCCGCGCTCATCTTCATCGGCGTGGCGGGCAAGTCGGCGCAGTTTCCCTTCCACGTCTGGCTCCCCGACGCCATGGAGGGCCCGACGCCGGTCAGCGCGCTGATCCACGCCGCGACCCTCGTCATCGCCGGCGTCTACTTCCTCGCCCGCCTCTCGCCGATGCTCGTCCACACCCCCGGCGTCCTCGACGCCGTCGCCGCGGTCGGACTCTTCACCGCCTTTATCGGCGCCTTCCTCGCCCTCGCCCAGAACGACCTCAAGCGCGTCCTCGCCTACTCCACCGTGAGCCAGCTCGGCTTCATGGTCCTCGCCATGGGCTCGTTCGGCTTCGCGGCGGGCATATTCCACCTGCTCACCCACGGCTTCTTCAAGGCGCTCCTCTTCCTTGGGTCGGGGTCGGTGATGCACGCCATGGATGACGAGCTCGACATGCGGAAGATGGGCGGCCTCCGCCGCGCCATGCCCGTCACGTTCGTCCTCTTCGCGGTGGGGACCTTCGCCCTGGCCGGACTCTTCCC
>DAOUKH010000039.1:0-63918 GCA_034421515.1 Dehalococcoidia bacterium | reverse complement strand
TTTGTTCCGAAGCCGCAAGCAGCGCGCGTCCGAGACTTCTCCTCCCCGGACACAGCGCAGCCTCCCACGATCCGGCGGGACCCAAGCCTCCGTACGCGACGCGCTGGGCGACCCGCAGTTCCGCCGCTACAACCTCAGCTTCGGCGCGAGCGCCCTCGGCTTCACCTCCACCATCGTCGTCACCGGCTGGCTGATGTACGACCTGACCGGCTCGACGTTCCAGCTCGGCGCGGTGATGTTCGTCCTCGGCGCGGTGCAGGCGGTCATTGCGCCGATCGGCGGCGTCGTCGCCGACCGTCTGGACCGGCAGAACTGGATCGTCGGATCGCAGGGCGTCAACATGATCGGCGTCGTGGTGGTGGGGACCATCGTGGCGACGGGCAACGTCGAGACGTGGCACCTCTACGTGCACGCCGGCCTCTTCGGGGCGGTCGCCGCGGTGCACATGCCCACGCGGCAGGCCTACCTGTTCGACATCGTGGGCAAGCGGGCCATCGCCAGCGCCATGGCGATCAACCAATCGACGGTCAGCGTCATCCGCCTCAGCTCGCCGGCCCTCTCAGGACTCCTGATCGCGGGGGCCGGTCCGCAGAGCGTCTATTTCCTGGCCACGGGCGGCTACATCCTCTCGATGTTCATCGTGAAGTTCCTCGTGCGCCGCCAGGAGCGGCCGCCGGTGCGCGCGAAGGAGTCGCCGTTCGAGACCATGAAGCAGGGCTTCGCCTACGTGCGACGGGACAAGGCGATCTTCTGGGTGCTCATGGCGCTCGTCACGGGCACCGCCGTCGGCCTGCCCTTCCGTGAGCTGATGCCGGCCTACGCCGAGGACATCATGGGCTTGGGGCCGCGAGGCTTCGGACTGCTGCTCATGATGCTCGGCGTTGGCGCGCTGGCGGGAAGCATCGCGATCACGGCCACGGCGAACCGGCTACACAAGGGCCGGTTGCTCATCGCGGCGACGCTGGTATGGGGCGTGGCACTGATCGGGCTGTCGGCCGCGCCGAACCTGGCGGTCGCGATACCCGTGATCATCGGGCTGGGCGCCCTGAGCATGGGGCTGCTCATCGTGGCGAACATCCTGGCGCAGACCTACGTGGAGGAGGAGTTCCGCGGCCGCGTGATGAGCTTCATGATGCTTTCCTTCTCGGCGCTGCCGGTCGGCTCGCTGCTCTTGGGGTCGATCGCCGAGTTCATCGGCCTGCGCTGGTCGCTTGCCATATCCGGCGCCGCCCTCCTTACGATGATGACCTACCTCGGTGCCGTCCGCAGCGAGCTGCGGAGCCTCCGCTAGCGGCGGGCGCTGCGCTACAATGCCCGCCGCCGGCGCCCCCACCCCGAGACCCTGATGGACTACACCGCAGACGAAGTCGCCATCCCGACGAACGCGGGAGACGTCGAGGGCTTCCTCGCCGTCCCCGAAGGTCCGGGGCCGCACCCCGGCGTTGTCGTCCTCCATGAGGTCTTCGGCTTCACGGAGTACCCCCGCGACGTCGCCCGCCGCTTCGCCCAGATGGGCTACGCCGCGCTCGCCATCAACCTCTTCTCCCGCCTCGCCACGATGGAGGAGCTGCGCGACCGCGAGACGCAGTCGTGGTGCTACTGGATGCTCGACGACCCGCAGGCGGTACGGGACATGGAGGGCGGCATGGAGTTCCTTCGCCGGCAGCCGTCAGTCGATGAGGACGCCATCGGCGTCGCCGGCTTCTCGATGGGCGGGCGCATCGCGCTGCTCTTCGCCACCTATGCCGCCGATCTGGGGGCCTGCGTCGACGTCTACGGCGGCGCGATCTATCACCACCTCACGCGGGAGAAACCGGAGCACCCCATCGACCGGTTCAATCACATCAAGTGCCCCGTCCTCGCCATCGTGGCCGACGACGACCCGCTGATCTCAATCAAGGACCGCGACCGGATGCGCGGCGAGCTTGAGCGTTGGGACATCCCGCACGAGTGGGTCGTGTTCGACGGCGGGAGGCACAGCTTCATGAACCACACGATCCCCAAGGCCTACGACCATGAGCGCAGCGAGCGCGCCTGGGCGCTCATCGACCGCTTCCTCAGCGAGCACCTGCGGTCCGGCTAGGTCAGGCGGCGGTAGGGGATGTTGCACCAGAGGCGCAGCGATTTCGGTGTCTTGCTCAGGGTCGGCGGGATTGGGCCGCGGGACCGGCCGGCGTCGTCGTTGGGGTTCTCGTAGACCACCAGGTACCCGGCCTGCCAGGGCTTCGGGTTGATCGCCCTGTACCGGGCGCAGCCGGTGTGCCGGCGGTGCTCCATCACCTCGTGGACGTGCACCTCGTCGTACCACTTGTTGAAGTCGGCCTCGGCCTCCGGGTCGACGCAATCGGTCATCACGAGCACGACACTCCCCGCCCGGGGACGGCCGGGGTCGCCGAACTCGGAGAGCTTGGTGTAGGTCGCGTTCAGGGCTCGGACGGAGGACGGGCGCGGTTCGGCGGAGTGGGCGGCGATGGCCTTGCCGAGCTCCACCTGCGCCTGATCGGCGTCGGCGCGCGGCGTCTGGTAGAGCGAGAGATAGCGCGTCTCCGCGGGGGCTTGGGCCTGGCCGAACACGTGGAAGCGGTCGGCGGTGGTGAAGAGACCGGAGCCGAGGATGGCGGGCCGGTGCTCCTCGTCCTGCCAGCGGTTCCAATCGTCCTCTTGGTCCGGCACCGCCGGCGAGTTCATGACGATCATCAGCCCGTTGTGTTCGGTCCCATCCATCGCGCACCTCCGGCGGGGCGTCTCGCCCTCGCCTCAGGCGCCGAGTATGGCGCGGGCCGCGACGGTGTCAAGCGGGGAGGGCTGTAACGCGGCGTGGCATACTACGCGCCCGGCACACGCAGACACCAAGCGGCCCTGCGCGGAAGGAGACGGCGATGATTCGGCGAACGATGCTCTTCACGGTGCGCGAAGACGCGCCCACGGCGGACGTGGACCACCTCGAGGCCCTCACTCGCGCGACGGTGGGGGAGATCGAGGGTGTCACGCGTATCGCGCTGGGGCGCAACGAAGCGCCCGGACCGTGGTCGCACGTGTGGGACATGGACGTCGCCGACGTCGAGACCGTCCGGCGCTACGGGCCGAGCCCCTACCACATGGACTTTCTCGTGCCGCTCTACAACCCCGCCTCGGAGACGGCCGTCGTGAGCAGGCTCGATTACCTGTGGTACGAGCCCATCGCCTCCGCCGCCGAGGGCGTCGACGACCCCATCCGCCGCGTTATGTTCTTCCAGATGGACGACGCCGCTACCGAAGCGCAGACAGCCGAGCTGGAAGAACTGCTCCAGGAGCTTGGCCGGCGCGTCGACGGCCTCCCCAACTGGGCGCTCTCGCGGCGCCTTTCCGAGGGCAACCGGTCGGGATGGACGCACTGCTGGGAGACCGAGTTCGACGGTCCCGCCGGCCTCAAGGCCTACAGCGACGACGTCTTCCACCGCGAGACCGTCACACCGTATTTCCTCGACCCCGCCAAGAAGATAGTCAAAGGCGCGGCCTTGGGCATCTACCGCCCCGGCTCCGCCCTGATCGCCGGCTAGCGCGCGCGGCGCTACGACGTCAGCCGCGCCCAGTTTTCCTTGCCGATCAGGATCAGGTCGAGGTCGGGCAGGGGCAGCTTCCAAAAGCCGTCCAGCGACGCCTTGGCGTCGGCGAAGGGACACCCACTGGCAAACAACACCCGCTCCGCGCCGATGCGCCCGATCAGCGCGGCGAGCTTGCGGGCCGCGAGCTCCGCACTTCCGGGAGGGGCGGCGTCGGAAGGTTCGGCAACGAGCAGCGGCAGCGCGAACGAGAGATCGACGCAGACGTCGGGCAGGCGGCCGATCGTTTCCAGCAGGTCGCGCTCGCCGTCGTCGGCAAGCTCGGGAGTCCAGCCCATCGCCCCGAACACGACCCGCGCGCGAGGGAAATCGCGCAGCGTCCATCCGAACGTCGTAGGCCTGCCGAGGGCTGAGTCGCCGCCGTCGTGGTAGGCGGGAGGCGCGCAGAGAATGGGCGCGCCGACATCCTGGCAGTAGTCGAAGAGGGCATGGTAGCGTCGGTCCCTGCCATCGATTCCGGCATTGGCCGGCGAGATGAAGATCGCTGAGGCGCCGGCGCGCAGCCGGGCCTCCGCCTCCTCCAGCATCCCGCGCTCCGTCATACGGGCGGGGTCGACGCCGCAGGAGACGGCGAGGCCCTCCCGCTCCGCCGCCCCGGCCAGGGCGGCCGCGTTGCGTTCGCCGATGGCCTCGAGATAGTCGGCGGCGGCCTCTTCCTCCCTGGCGATGGGGTTGGGGTCGTGCTCGGGAATGGCGTCGATCCGCGACTGATAAGGCGCCCAGGGAACGTGGACGACGACGTTGACGCGGACGACGTCCGGGCCGCGGGCCTCCAGCAGCGCATCGAAGGCGGCGCCGAGGTCCTCCGCCTCGTCATCAGGCGCGCCGCCGCCGAGCGCCGCGAGGGCGCGCTCGCGGGTCGGGAAGGGGTAGGCGTGGGCGTCGGTTATGTCGAGATCGGGCATGGCGCGCTCCTAGAATACGCCTGCCGAATGCGGCGGCAAAGACGGCGTCGAGGCGCGTGCTATACTCGCGCCGCTTCCTCTTGTCCAGGGGTGCTTTCATGGCGAAGACGGGCCGCGACTACCAGGTGATTTCGGCCGACTCGCACGTCGTCGAGCCCCCCGATCTTTGGGACGTCTGGCTGGAATCGAAGTTCCGCCCCAACGCCCCCAAGCTGATGAAGGACCCCGCCGGGGGCGACGCCTGGCTCTACGACCCGAAGGGCAAGCCCGAGCCGCTGGGCCTCGTCACCGTCATGGGGCGCAAGTTCGAGGACTTCAGTTGGAACGGCGTCCGCTACGGCCACGAGATCCGGCCCGCCTGCTACGAGGGCGAGGCCCGCATCGCGGCCCTCGACGAGGACGGCGTCGACGCCGAGTTCCTCTACCCGCCGATGCGCGCCATCGCCACGTTTATGGGCTACGAGGACACCGACCTCCAGCTTGCCGGCATCCGCGCCTACAACCGCTGGGTCCAGGAGGGATTTTGCGCCGCAGACCCCGAACGGCTCTTCCCCATCGCGGCCATCCCCAACGTGGGGATCGAGGCCTCCGTCGCCGAGCTGCACGCGCTGCGGAAGGCCGGGTTCCGGGGCGTGATGCTGAAGGCGTGGCCGTCGGGCGGCGAGGCGCTGAGCGAGGCCGACGACCCGTTCTGGGCCGCTGCCGAGGAGACGGGAACGCCGGTGAGCCTGCACGTCTGGCTGGCCAGCCAGCTCGACAAGCAGCGTCCCTTCGCGCCGGGCGTCAAGCCCGCCGTCGGCGCCACCAACTTCAAGCACACCATGGAGCTCATGGTGGAGATGATCTTCAGCGGCGTCTTCGACCGCTACCCCGATCTGAAGATCGTCGCGGCGGAGTGCGGCGCGGGATGGATTCCCTTCTTCATGTACGAGCTCGACGACCGCTACTGGCGCAACCGCACCTGGTCGGGGCTCACGTTGAAGAAGCTCCCCAGCCGCTATTTCAAGGACAACTGGACGGTGACGTTCATCCAAGACCGCATGGCGATCGAGAACCGCTACGACGTCGGCATCGACAACATGTGCTGGTCGACCGATTTCCCCCATCACCCCAACGACTGGCCGTACTCGCGCAAGGTGATCGAGGAGCACTTCGTCAACGTGCCCGAGGCGGAGAAGCGCCGCATCGTGTGCGACAACGCCGTCGACCTCTACGGCCTCTAGGCCGCGCGCCGTGGGCGTCCTCGACGGCAAGAGCGTGATCGTCACCGGCGCGGGCCGCGGTCTCGGCCGCGCCTACGCCGTCTTCATGGCCCGCGAGGGCGCGCGCGTCGTGGTCAACGACGTCGACGGCGCCGAGGCGGAGAAGACGGCGCGGGAGATCGAGCAGGCGGGCGGCGACGCCGTCGCACACACCGGCAACGTCGGCGACTGGAGCGTCGCCGCCGACCTCATCGACCTCTGCGCCTCCCGGTTCGGCGGCCCTGACGCCGTGGTCAACAACGCCGGCGTCACCCACGCGGCACCCTTTGAGAACGAGACCAAGGACAACCTCGACCGCATCGTCGAGGCCAACCTCAAGGGGACGTTCGCCGTCGCCCACCACGCCGCCAAGCGCATGATCGAGCGGCGGCGCGGCAGCATCGTCAACATCACGTCGGGGGCGCAGGCGGGCTATCCCCAGCGGTCGGTCTACGCCGCTTCCAAGGCCGCGGTGGCGGCGATGACCTACACCTGGGCCCTGGAGCTTGCCCCTTACGGCATCCGGGTCAACGCCGTCTCGCCCACGGCACAGACCCGCATGTCCGACCCGCTCCCCGCGGGCGCCGAGCCGCCGCCACTGCGCCGGCCGGAGAACGTGGCGCCGTTGGTGGCCTATCTCGCCAGCGACGCTGCGAGCCACGTTACCGGCCAGGTGGTGCGGCTCGACCGGAACGTGCTCAGCCTCTTCTCGCACCCCAGGCCCACCGCGCCCACGGTGAACCTTCATGGCTGGACAATCGAAGCCATCCGGGAGCACTTCGCCAAGACCGTCGGCGCGCGGCTTGAGCCGATCGGGGTCACCGCGCGCAGCTACCAGTTTCCGCACGGTCTGGGGTAGCCGCGGGGCCCTTCTCTTGTTGGACAGCGCCCCGGCCGCCCCGGTCGCTCGGGGTGACACGGAGACGGCCGGAGCGCGTCCGAGAGAAGGAGGAGGAGCCTAGCTGAGGATGCCTTCTTCCCGTAGGAGGTCCTGCGTTCCCCGCAGGTCCTCCAGGTCGCTGAGATCGATGTCAGGTGGGTCCAACGTGCTCAGCGGCGGCACACCTTCGGGAGAGGCAATGCCCTCGACTAGAGGAAATTCGTGGGTTTCCGTCGCGAAGTAGGTCTGCGCCTCTTCGCTCAGCATCCAATCGATGAATACCCGCGCGGCTTCGAGGTCGTTCGTGCCCTTGATGATGCCCACGCCAGCGACGTTCACCAGCGCGCCGGGGTCGCCCTCGCCATAGTAGAAGTTGCGGGCGGTGAAGCCTTCGCCTTCGGACGCGAGGAAGCGGTGCAGGTAGTAGTGGTTGACGAACCCCACCTCGACCTCGCCGGCGGCGACGGCGGCCACGGTGGGTGTGTTCTTCGCATAGGCGATGGGGTCGTTGGCCACGATGCCGCGCAGCCAGTCGCGCGCGCCCTCCTCACCAAGCTGGACGCGGAGGGCGGTGACGAAGGCCTGGAACGAGCCGTTCGTCGGAGGCCAGCCGATGCGTCCCTTCCACTTGAGGTCGGTGAAGCCGAGGATCGAGTCCGGCAGGTCATCGGGGGACACGGTCTCCGTGTTGTAGACCACGACGCGGGCGCGTCCCGAGGTCCCTACCCATTCGCCTTTGGGCGAGCGGAAGCGGGGGTCGACGCGTTCGAGGTATTCGGCCGGCAGCGTGTCCAACACGCCTTCGAGCGAGAGCGCGCCGAGCGCACCCGCGTCTTGGAGCAGGACGACGTCGGCGGGGGTGTTGTCACCCTCCTCCAGAATCTGGGCGGCGATGGCGCCGGTGCTGGCGTAGCGCGTACGGACGCGGATGCCGGTGGCTTCGCTAAAGGCCTCGATGGCGGCCCCGACCAGATTCTCGTTGCGGCCGGAGTACAGGATTATCTCCGCGCCTTCCAGGGGGTTGGCGGTCGGTTGAGGCGTGGCGGTTGGCGCGGGCGTCGCCGTTGGGGCGGGCGTCGTTGTGGGGGCAGGTGTCGCGGTAGGGGCAGTCTCCCCGCAAGCGGTCAGGACCATCAAGACCGCGATAACAGTGGCGACCAGGGCGCCCAGACGGATTGGAGAACGGTTCAGCATACATACCTCTGTCTTTCTTATCTGCACACAGTATCTAACTATGTGCATACGAATTTTCAAACGCGGAGTATCCAACCACAGGGGCTATGAGCTTGTCAACCCCCACCGCCAATCTCTTTGCAAAGGCGAGGGGCGAGGGGTTACGAACGGCGGCGAAGCCGGTCGGCGAGCTGCTCGGCCCAGCCGGAGAGCGTCGACTCCAAGTCGGCGCCGCAGTGGGGACACTCGAAGTCGCCGTAGCGGAGGCGCGTGGCGCAAATCGGACAGCGCTCGATCTGCTCGAGGCTGTTGAGGATGATGTCGATCTCTTCTCGTGAGGCCACGCCGCTCCGCGAGATGGTCGGGGCGCTGGGATTCGAACCCAGGACCTCCACGTCCCAAACGTGGCGCGCTAACCGGACTGCGCTACGCCCCGAAACCTGCACCTTCAGAATAGGGGCGGCCTTGAAGCAGGGTCAAGCCACTGCGCCAGCGATCGCCTAGGGCAAGGCGTCGGCGAGGCGGTCGATCTGTTCGAGATCGGGGACGGCGGGGGAGAGCGTGACTTCGTCCATGCCGATGCCCTCGTAGCCGCGGACCGTGGCCCGGACCGCCTCCGGCGTGGCGATGACGTTGTCGGCGATCATCTTCGCCCGGTCGCCGAGGAAGCCGTAGTAGCTCGTCAGGTAGGCGTCGGACCGCGCCTTCGCATCGGGGCCGAGCGCGAAGTAGGCGAGTCCGGCAAGACGCGGCTCGCCCGCTCTTCCCGCCTCCCCCCACTGCTCGACCACCTTCTTGAAGATGGCGTCGACGATCTGCGGGGGCGCGCCGCCGCCGGAGATGTAGCCGTCGGCATAGTGAGCGGCGCGGCGCACCGCCCCGTGCGAGGTCCCGCCGACCAGCAACTCCGGCCCGCCGGGGCGGCCCGGCGACGGCCCCATTGGGCCCGTGCCGTCGGCAGCGGGTTCTCCCGCCCAGATCCCCTTCATCGTTTGCAGTATCGCCTCGAAGCGCCTGCCTCGGCCCGCCAGGTCGGTGTCCGCGGCGGCGAAGTCGTCGGCGCGTCCGCCGATACCGAGCCCGAGGGTGAGCCGCCCGCCGGAGAGCGCGTCGAGGCTGGCGGCCTGCTTGGCGAGTAGGCCGGCATTGCGCAGCGGCGCGAGCAGCACTGACGTCATGAGCCGCACCCGCTTCGTCGCCGCGGCGGCCGCGGCGAGCGCAATGAGCGGCTCGTAGTTGTCGAATACGAGCCGGTCGAGCGCGCCGACACTGGAGAACGGCCCGGCCTCGACCTTGCGCGCCCAGTCAAGGATGCGCTCCCCGGAGACACCGGGAATAGTGGCGGGAAGCCCGACGCCGACCTTCATGCCTCTCTAAGCTCCCGTGCGGTCTCCTCGGCCTTGGCATCCTTGGCGTTCCGGGCGGCCTCATCGAGGCCCTCGGAATTCTCGGCGGGCTTCACGGAGCCGTAGGCCGACTCTAGGGTAAAATCTTTTGCAGCCATACGCGCCTCTCCGCCTTCAATGGTGAAGGCGACGAATTCTATTATTGGGGACGTCTGCGTAACTGGCGAGGTGGGAGCAGCGCCCCGCGGGCGCTCGCGCCTGGCGGCGCGCGCCCTCTCTCAAATCTCCCCCAGAGGGGGAGAGGGAAGAACCGCCCTGCTCTGCCCGTTTCCCAACCATCGGCGGGAGTTGCGCAAGGGTCCCCGAAGGGGAGAGGCTGGGGGGGCGGGCGAGTCGTGACTCGCCCCTACAGGGGAGGGCGACCACAAGGGTCGCCCCTACGGGGACGCCACCGGCGGCTACCCAGTGAACTGGGGCATGACCTCTTCGGTGAACTTCTGCAGCGCATCCCAGTTGAAGGGGGGACGTATCGCGATGTTCACGTTCTCCGCGCCGATGGCGGCGTAGACGCCGAGCCGTTCGGCGACCTCGCTCGCGGTGCCCATCAGCATCCCATCGCCGACGGGGCGCCGGTGGCCCTTCCAGCTATCGGAGAAGCGCGACCGTATCGCTTCGGCCTCGGCGTCGTCGACGCCCATGTAGAAGCCGACGTTGACGCTGCGCTCGATGGACGCCGGGTCCCGGCCCTCCTTGTCGCACCAGTCGTCGAGGACGCCGTTCAACTCCGCGAACTGCGAGGCGGGAATGTAGGCGGCGTTCCAGCCGTCGGCGTGCCGTGCCGCGATGCGGAGTGTGCGCTTCCGCCCCATGCCGCCGACCCACACCGGCAACTTTGACTGCACCGGCTTGGGGTTGTTGATCGCGCCAGCGACGCGGAAGTAGCGCCCCTCGAACGTAGTGCGCTCTTGCGTCAGCAAGCCCTGCACGATCTGCATGCTCTCGTCGAGCATGTCGAGTCGTTCCTTGTTCGGGCCGTAGACGTAGCCGTAGGCCTCGTACTCGGCGCGGTGCCAGCCCGCCCCGATGCCGAGGTTGGCCCGTCCGTGGGAGATGTGGTCGATGGTGGTGATCATCTTGGCCAGCAGACCGGGAGGCCGGTAGCCGGGGGTGAAGACCAAGCAGCCAAGGCGGGCCCGGCTCGTGTCGGCGGCGAGGGTGGCGAAGGCAGAGACCGTCTCGTAGGTCACGCTTTCACCATCAATGTAGGGCGCTTCGTAGAAGTGGTCCCAGACCGAGATCCAGGCATAGCCGTGCTCGTCGGCGAAGCGCCATGCGCGCCGCAGATCGTCGAACGAGCAGTCCTGCTGCCCGGTGTGCATGCCGATCTTCAAGGGGTCCTCGCTCTAGTCCTCCGGCAGGCCGGAGATTCTGCGCAGCAGGTTGTAGGGGTAGATGCCGGTGTCGTGCGCGTCGCTCCAGAGCAGTTGGAGCGCGTAGCGTCCGACGGGCATGTGGTCCAGCGCCTCGACGTTTTGGGGCACCTCGCCGGGGCCGACCATCCGCTTGCCGGTCAGCTCGTGGACGCAGGCGGCGCAGGGGCAGGCCCCCCGCAACTCAAGGTGCTCGATGACGGCGTGTTCGCCGTCGTCCCACTCGATGTGGACGCCGTCGGGGCGCAGCGTCACCGACTTCGGAACGTGCACCCGCCGCCTACTCCTGCTCCGGGGCCGGACGGCGCGAACGGAGCTCCTCCCAGATATCTTCGGGAGTCAGCCCGGCGTCGGCCAGCAAGACGAGGCTGTGGAACCAGAGGTCGGCCACCTCGTGCACCGTCTCTTCCTTGACGCCATTCTTGGCGGCGATGACCGCCTCGCCGGCCTCTTCGAGCACCTTCTTGCCGATGCGGTCCACGCCTTCTGTCAGAAGCTTGGCGACGTAGCTGCCCTCGGGCCGCTCCCGCTTCCGCCGCTCGATCGTTTCGAACAACTCGGCGACGACGTCGCGGCCGCCGGTGTCGAACTCGATGTCGCCCACGGCGACCTGATGACCGTCCAAGTCTTGGAAGAAGCAGGTGGGCCTGCCGGTGTGGCACGCGGGGCCGGCCGGGTCGCCCTTCAGCACCAGCGTGTCGGCATCGCAATCGACCTCGATGCGCTCGACGCTTATGACGTTGCCCGACGTCTCGCCCTTGCGCCACAGCGATTGCCGGCTGCGGCTGTAGAACCACGCCTCGCCGGTCTCGATGGTCTTGGCCAGCGATTCAGGGGACATATACGCCACCATCAGGATCTCGTTCGTGCGGCGGTCCTGGGCGATGGCGGGGATGAGCCCCTGCTCGTTCAGCTTGAGCTTCATGTCGTTCATCCGGCGTCCAACAACGCCGTAATCAGGATAGCACCACCGCGGTTACGCGGGAGGCTTCAGGCGGGGCGGCGGGGCAGCATGAAGGTGCGCAGATAGCTGAGGACGGTCTCGCCGCGCTGGTTGCTCGCCTCCGTCCGCACCTTCACGATACCGCGGTCCGGGCGGCTTGCCGAGATTCGCACCTCAAGCACCTCGGTCTCCGCGTAGATCGTGTCGCCGATGAAGGTCGGAGCGTGGTGGTCGACGCGCTCGAACCCCAGATTCGCGATCGTGTTGCCGCTGAGATTGGGGACGCTCAGGCCTACGGCGATGGCGAAGACGAGGATGCCGTTGACCAGCACCCGGCCATGCTGCGACGCGGCGGCGTACTCGGCGTCGAGGTGGAGCGGCTGCGGGTTCGACGTCCAGTAGCAAAACTGGTCGGCGGCGGCCTGCGAGATCGTGCGGCCCGGCCAATGGCGGAACCGGTCGCCGACGTGCACGTCGTCCAAGTAGCGTTCGAAGAAGTCGCGAAAGTCGTATTCCATGGGGTTCCCCGCGACCGTCACGCAGCCGGTCGATGCCGCCCATTCTGCGCCGCCCCCACTAAGCGGCGCAACTGCTTTGACAGCCTTTCGGCGGCGCGTCTATAGTCTCGGCGACCATGCCCTACGCCCCTGTCAACGGTATCGAACTCTTCTACGAGGTCGAAGGTTCGGGCATTCCCGTCGTGCTCTGCCACGGCGTCGGCGGCAACCACCTGAGCTGGTGGCAGCAGGTCCCGGTCCTGGCGCAACGCTACACCTGCGTCATCCTCGACCAGCGCGGCTTCTGCAACACCAAGCTGCCCGAGGGCGGCCCCTACGCCGAAGCCTTCGCCGACGACGTCCTCGGCCTGCTCGATCACCTCGGATTGCGCGAGCCCGCCTTTCTCGTCGGCCAATCGATGGGCGGACGCACGACGCTCGACTTCGCCCGGCGCTACCCCGAGCGCACGCGGGGCATCGTCCTCGCCGACACGTTGGCCAACCTGCGCTCGCCCGCGCTCGACACGGCGCGGCGGGAGGCGAGCGAAGCGGTGGGCGCCGACCGCTTGCGCGCCGCGCTCTCGGAGACCACGTGGCGGGAGCGCCCCGATCTCGGCTTCCTCTACAAGCTCATCCGCGGCTACAACAAGCCGCGGCCCAAGACTTTCTACTGGAAGAACAACGTCCCCGGCGCCGCCGCCGCCGACCTCGCCGGCTTCGCCATCCCCGCGCTCTTCATCGCCGGTGCAGAGGACCGCATCGCGCCGCCCGCCGCCATCCGCATGGGCTACGAGATGTTCCCCGACGCCCGCTGGCTCGAGGTCCCCGGCGCAGGCCACTCCGTCTACTTCGAGAAGCCCGACATCTTCAACGCGGCGTTAGTCGACTTCTTCTCGGAATGCGAGAACGGACGCTAACCAGCGAAGAGCGCGCGCACGGCATCCTCGCTCGAATAGCGGTACGAGAAGCCCGTCTGCTCGCAGAAGCGCCGGTTGTCGACGACCCACGGGTACATGATGTACCGCAGGCCCACGGCGGAGGCGGACCCCTGCAGACGGGTGTGCCACGTCGCTTCCATCAACGGCGCGATGATCGGGAAGGGCAGCGCGACCATCGGCCGGTTGGCGAGCTCGGCAAGGCGCGAGTAGCGGATGAAGCCGTCGCCGGCGGTGTTGAAGACGCCGCGCGCCCGCCGCTCCATCGCATGAACGATGACCTCGACGAGGTCGTCGTCGTGCATGTACTGGGTCAGGGGGTCGTGGCCGGCGACGCGGAGCATCACTCGCTGGAAGGCCTTGGCGCCGACCGCGGCATGGCCACCGGGACCGATCACGGGGCAGCCGCGCAAGACGGTGACGTTCGTCGCGGGATGGTCCTCGGCGAACTCCCGGAAGAGCCCGTCCGCCGCCGCCTTGTAGCGCGAATAGAGAAAGGCCTCGTTGGGCCGCAGCGGCGACGCCTCCGTCAGCGGCTCCGGGTTGTCGGGGTGCGCGCCGTAGGCCGAGGAACTGCTCATGTAGACGGCCTGCTCGACGCAGGCGGCGCGGCACGCGTCGAGGAAATGATGGGCGCCGTCGAGGCCGACCGCCCGGACTCGCCGGTGGTCCCGCGAGGGGGTCACCACGAACGCAAGGTGCACCGCCGTATCGACGCGCTCCTTCTCGAACACGTCGGAGAAGGCCGCGGCAACGTCGCGTTGGTAGAAGCGCAGCTTCGCGGGAGAATCGCCCGGCGGGCGGAAGTCGATGCCGACGACGGTCTCGACGTCGTCGTGCTCCGCCAGCCGCGCGACGAGCCGCGATCCCAGATACCCCGACGAACCGGTCACGGCGATGCGGCGCATGACAACATTCTACGCGGGAAACAGCGTGCGAGAAGGCCAAAATCTGATTGACACCCCTTCTGTGCGGGGCCTAGACTTTATGTGAACGGTGCAGGCCGCTGCGGGGCCCCCGCCGGCTTGGGCGGGGGCTTCTGTATGTCAGGCTCCCGACACACCAAAAGGGGCAAGAAAGAGGCGCGACTTGATCTCCACGACGCTGCACGAACGCGACCCCGAAATCGCCCAGGCGCTCGACCGGGAGCTTGACCGGCAGCGCGGCAATATCGTCCTCATCGCGTCGGAAAACTACGCGAGCGCGCCCGTCCTGGAGATGCTCGGCTCGCCACTCACCAACAAGTACGCCGAAGGCTATCCCGGGAAGCGCTACTACGGCGGCTGCCAGTTCGTCGACATCGGCGAGCAGCTCGCCATCGACCGCGCGAAGGAGCTCTACGGCGCGGAGCACGCCAACGTCCAGCCCCACAGCGGCGCCCAGGCCAACATGGCGGCCTACTTCGCGCTGCTCAAGCCCGGCGACACCGTGCTCGGCATGCGCCTCGACCAGGGAGGGCACCTCACCCACGGCAGCCCCGTCAACTTCTCCGGCGTCCTCTACAATTTCGTCTCCTACGGCGTCGAACGTGAGTCGGAGCTGCTCGACTACGACGAGATCGAGCGCCTGGCCAAGGAGCACCGGCCCGCCCTGATCGTCGCCGGCGCCACCGCCTATCCCCGCACCATCGACTTCGCCCGCTTCCGCGCCATCGCCGACGCGGTCGATGCGCGGCTCATGGTGGACATGGCGCATCCCGCCGGCATCATCGCCGCGGGGCTCCACCCCTCGCCGACGCCCCACGCCGACGTCGTCACGTCGTCCACCCACAAGACACTGCGGGGCCCACGGGGCGGCTTGGTCCTGACGAGCTCGCAATTCAAAGGCGCCATCGACAAGGCCGTCTTCCCCAGGCTCCAGGGCGGGCCCTTGATGCACGTCATCGCCGCCAAGGCGGTCGCATTCGGCGAGGCGCTCCGCCCCGATTTCATCGCCTACCAGCAGGCCGTCATCGACAACGCCCGCGCCCTCAGCGCGGGGCTGCAAGAGCACGGCTTCCGCATCGTCAGCGGTGGCACCGACAACCACCTGATGCTCGTCGACCTGACGCCGTTGAGTGTCACGGGCCAGGAGGCGGAGACGCTGCTGGAGTCGGCGCACATCACCGTGAACAAGAACGCGATCCCCTTCGACACCCAGCCGCCCCGCGTTACCAGCGGGCTGCGCCTGGGCACGCCGGCGGTCACCACGCGCGGCTTCGGAGTGGAAGAGATGCGGAAGACGGCGGAGCTGATCGCGCGGGCGATCAAGGGCCAGGACGACGAGGCGGAGGTCGCGGCGGTCCGCGCCGAAGCGCAGGCGCTGGCGAGCAGCTTCCCGCTCCCCGGCATCGACGACGCCGCATAGTCCTCCGGCCCTCGTCAACAGGTTCAAGGCGCGGTTTCGGACTGTGACATCCGCTCCTTGCCGCCCCCTAACCCCATGCTATAATTCCTTCGCTCCGAGAGGGACGTCCTCCTGGAGCCTTCCCTGATAGAGAAGGAGAAAACAGCGCGTGCGCGATTACGAACTAGTGGTTCTGATAAGCCCGCAGGTTCCCGACGATGAGGTCGACGGCGTCGTCGACCGGGTGAAGCAGTTCATCACCTCCCGCGACGGCGCCATCGGCAACGTGAACCCGTGGGGACGGCGCAAGTTGGCCTACTACATTCAGGACTTCGAAGAGGCCAACTACGTCCAGATAGATTTCAGCAGCGGCCCCGAGGCCATCGCGGAAGTGGAGTCCAACCTCAAGCTCACCGAAGAGGTCATCCGCCACCTCATCGTCAAGGCTGAGGACACGGCCATCGTCCGCAAGTAGCACGTTTCGGAGGCAGCATGTTCAACAAAATCATGGTCATCGGTAACGTGGGGCGCGACCCGGAGATGCGTTACACGCCCAGTGGCGCCGCCCTGACCGAGTTTTCCATCGCCACCAACCGACGGTACACCACCGCGGGCGGCGAGCGCCGGGAGGAGACCGACTGGTTCAACGTCACGGCATTCGGCCGCTTGGGCGAGCGGGTCAGCCAATACGTGAGCAAGGGCAGCAAGCTCTACGTGGAAGGCCGCTTCCACAGCCGCAGCTGGGAAGGCCGCGACGGTGTATCCAGGACCAGCAATGAGATCACCGCCAACGAGGTCGTCTTCCTCGACCGGCCCGGCGAAGGCGGTGGCGGAGAGGCGAGAGGGGAATACGGCGCCCCTGCCGGAGGCGGCAACGTAGACGCCGACGACCTTCCCTTCTAGACTTAAACGTAGCCCTTCGATAGAGACGGAGACTGCACAGACCATGGCAGACGAGACCACGACCACGCCTCCGGCAGCGGCACAGCCCGCCGGCGGCGCCCCCACCTCAAATCCAGCCGCCCCAAGACCCGCCGGCCCCGGCGGCGGACGACCGCCCGGCGGCGGGGGCCGGGGCCGCGACCGCAAGGGGAGGCCGCGCTACTTCCCCAGGCGCAAGGTCTGCCCGTTCAAGGCGGGGCACCTGACCCACATCGACTACAAAGACGTCGACATGCTGAAGCGCTTCATCTCCGACCGCGGCCGCATCGAGCCCCGACGCAAGACGGGCGTCTCCGCGAAATACCAACGCCCGCTGGCGATGGCCCTCAAGCGCGCCCGTCACCTTGCGCTGCTCCCCTACACCATCGGGCACATCCTCGAGACCGGAATCTCCTACGAGAGGCCGCGGCGCGGCTAAGCCCGGCCCCATGTACGGCACCGGCGAAACCCGCCCCGGCGGCCCGTTCGTAGACCCTGGCATGCTGATCGCCTACGCTACCGGAGGCGCGCCCTTCACCCCGGCCGCGCGCATGTGAGGTCGAACCGTGCCGAGTAGACGCCGGTCGAGGCGCCGGGAACCGGGCCGCCAGCCGCGAGCTCCCGAGCCGCCCCCAATCACGCTCAGCCGCAGGCGCCGCCCTCCAAGCGGGCCGCGCAGGCTGTCCTGGAAATTCCTGGCGCCCGCCGGCGCGTTCGCCGCGATGATCGCCATCGCAATCGCCGTCTACGCCACGATCCAGAGCGAAGACCCGCCCATCCTGCAGGTCAACGAAGTCAGCGTCAGCCAGAGCGAGTACACCTCGATCCTGAGGTCGCAGCGCCTGTATGCCCAGTCCTACGGCGGGACGTTCAACCCCGGCGTGGCGCCCTACGAGCTCATGCAGAACCTCGCGCACAACGAGCTCATCCGCCAGGCCGCCCCCAGGGAGGGTCTGACGGTCACCGAGGCCGAGATCGAGGCGGAGATCCTGCGGCGGCTGGTGCCCGGCGCGGAGGGACAGTCCATCGCGGGGCAGGTGCGGCGCGACTACGAGGCGGCGCTCAGCAACTATCTTTCGACGACGCAGTTGTCCCTCGGCACGTACCGGTCCTTGGTCGAGGTCGACCTGATGCGCGGTCAGCTTCGCGAGCGGCTGGGGCGGGACATCCAGCTCGTGCAGTCGCACGCCGAGGTCAACATGATCGAGGTCGCCGACCTCGCACTTGCCGACCAAATTGAGGCGGAGCTCAGGAAGCCCAACGCGGACTTCGCGAAGATAGCCCTCCAGTATTCGACCGATCAGGAAAGCCGCGCCGACGGCGGGCGCCTCGGATGGGTGCCGCGGACGGTGCACCAGCGGTTCGACGAGTACCTCTTCGGGCTCGACGTCGGCGAGTTGAGCAACCCGATCCAGGTGGAAGACGGCGAATACTACGTGGTCCGGCTGACGCGGCGCATCGACGTCGACACCGCCGAGCTGCACGCCATCAAGGTCCCCGACCTGAGCGCCGCCCGCGACGTCCGCAACCAGCTCGAAGGGCGGCGCTTCGAGGACCTGGCGGCCGAGATCTCGACCGACCCCGACCTGCGCGCCGCCCGCGGCAGCCTGGGAGTCGTCGCGGCGGGCGACCTCGACGGCCTCTTCGACGAAGTGATACACGGCCTACCCATCGGCGAACTCTCGCCCCCTATCGCCGAAGGGGCCGGCTCGCGGTACATCATGGTCTCCGCCCGCACTTCGGCGCGAGAGATCGACGAGGAAAACCTCGACACCCTCAAGACCAGGGCCCTGGAGACCTGGCTCTCCCGCGAGTGGGACGCCAACCGCATCGAGTATTGCCCCGGCGGGCCGGACAACTGCTTCGGCAGTGTCAAGGTCGACATCGTGCTCAGCGACATCGACGACATCTCGCTGACGCGGGCGCAGGAGCTGCTCACCGCCACCGTCGTGGCGCAGCGCGAGGCGTCGCAAAGCCCCTTTGGTCTACCCCAGTAGCGCCGGCCCGTCTCCCCGCCAAAAGTGGCATAATGTCGCCGAGGGGGTCGGGTTTGGATAGCGACGATGGCATGGCGGGCGCCGCCGGAAGCCCTTCCCTGAGGGGAGTGCTCCACGCCTATGGAGACCGCCTGCCGCTCACGCCCGACACTCCACTGATCTCGCTCGGCGAGGGCGGCACCCCGCTCGTGCGCTCCCGAAACATCGAGCGCGAGACCGGCTGCGGGGCGCTCTACTTCAAGCTGGAAGGCTGCAACCCCACGGGGTCGTTCAAGGACCGCGGCATGGTCGTCGCCTTCGCCAAGGCCATCGAATCTGGCGCCGCCGCCGTCATCTGCGCCTCGACGGGCAACACCAGCGCCTCCGCGGCGGCCTACGCGGCCCGTTACGGGCTGCGCTGCATCGTCATCGTGCCGAAGGGCGAGGTGGCGGCGGGCAAGCTCGCCCAGGCCACCGCCTACGGATCGAAGCTCGTCTCCCTCGACGGCAACTTCGACGAGGCCCTGGACATCGTCCGGGACATGACCTCCCGCCACCCCATCGCCTTGGTGAACTCGTTGAACCCCCACCGCATCGAGGGCCAGAAGACGGCCGCGTTCGAGATCGTCGACAGATTGGGCGATGCTCCCGACGCCCTCTTCATTCCCGTGGGCAACGCGGGCAACATCACCGCCTACTGGAAGGGTTTCAAGGAGTACCACGAGGACGGCCCGGCGGACCGCCGCCCCGCGATGATGGGCTTCCAGGCCGCCGGCGCGGCCCCCATCGTCCAGGGCGCGCCCGTCGCCGAGCCCAAGACCGTCGCCACCGCCATCCGCATCGGCAACCCCGCAAGCTGGGAGGGCGCCCTCGCGGCCCGAGACGAGTCAGGCGGCGTGATCGAGGCGGTTACCGACGAGGAGATCCTCGACGCCTACCGCCTGCTGGCCCGCACGGAAGGGCTCTTCGTCGAGCCCGCCTCCGCGGCCTCCGTCGCCGGCCTCCGTCGCGCGGCGCGGAACGGTGCGCTGGCGGGCAAGACCATCGTCTGCGTGCTCACCGGCACCGGCCTCAAGGACCCCGACACCGCCACGAAGCACGTTACCCCAGACGAGATCAAGCTTCCCGTCGACCTTGGCGCCGTCGAGGCCGCGCTCGGCTACCGCTAAAGCGGTCTCCCGCGGAGCTCGCTTGTTGCACCTTTCTGCTACCCTCGAAGGTGGCCTATTCCTCCCAGCCGGAAGGCTGGAATTCCGAAAGAGCCGCATCCCGCAAGGACAGAATCATGGTTATCGTCGCCGAGCCCGAGAATGCCGTAGACATCGAACGCATCAAGGCCGCGGTCCTTGAGATCATTGAAGCCATTGGCGAAGACCCCGACCGCGACGGGCTCGTCGACACGCCCCGGCGCATCGCCGAGGCCTACGCCGAAATCTTCAGCGGACTCCGCCGCGACCCGCTGGACGACCTGCAAGTCCGGTTCGACGAAGACCACCACGAGATGGTGGTGCTGAAGGACATCCCGTTCTACTCGCTCTGCGAGCACCACTTCCTGCCGTTCTACGGCTCCGCGGCGGTGGCCTACATCCCCGATGGCAGCATCGTGGGAATCAGCAAGCTCGCCCGGGTGGTCGACACACTGGCGAAGCGGCCGCAGGTGCAGGAACGGCTGACCTCCCAGATCGCCGACACCATTCTCGACGCGCTGCGGCCGCAAGGCGTCGCCGTCGTGCTCCGCGCCGAGCACCTGTGCATGACCATGCGCGGCGTGCAGAAGCCCGGCGCCGATATGGTGACCTCGGCGGTCCGGGGCCGGTTCGAGGAGAGCCAGGTGACCCGCGACGAGTTCATGGCGCTGCTCCAGGGGGCCCGGTGAGTCTGGAGGTCCGTCGCGAGGACTTCTCCTCGCTTTCGGAGGAATGGGAGCGGCTGAACCGTCGCTCCGGCGGCGGCGTATTCACGACACCCGCATGGCTCGGCGCATGGTGGTCGAGCTGCGCCTCCGGCGAAGACCTGCACCTGCTATCGGTGCGCGACGGCGGTGATCTCGTCGGCGTCGCCCCGCTCATAAGCTCCGCCGGCGCCATCGCCTTTGTCGGCGGCTCCGACCTGTGCGACCACCACGAAGTCACCATGGCGCCGGGCTCCGAACAGGCCGTGCTCCATGCCCTCGTGCAGCACCTGGACACGCTCGACTGGAGCAATCTTCGACTCGAAGGGATTCCTGAAGGCTCGGCCACGCTCGAAGGACTGCCCGCGGCCGCCTCCGAGCGCGGGTGGACGGTGCGGGAGTCGTTCGACGAGGAGAGTCCGTCGCGCTCGCTCGACGGCGACTGGGACACCTACCTCGGCGGCCTGCCCAAGAAGGACCGCCACGAGGTCCGGCGCAAGCTCCGCCGCCTCCTGTCGGCGGGCGAGGTGCGCGTCTACGACGCCGCCGCCGAGTCCGGCCTCGACGACGCCATGCCCATCTTTCTCGACCTGGCAAGGAAGAGCAACGAGGACAAGGCCGAGTTCCTCACCGAGGAGCGGGAGCGGTTCTTTCTCGACCTCGCCGCCGCCATGCACGCCCAGGGTTGGCTCAAGCTCTTCTTCCTCGAAATCGACGGCGCGACCGCCGCCGCCTCCCTTTGCTTCGACTACGGCAACGCCTACTACCTCTACAACAGCGGCTACGAGCCCCGCTTCGCCTCCCTCAGCGCCGGACTGATGCTCAAGGTCCTGGCGTTGAAGGACGCGATCGAGGAGGGCCGGGAGGTCTTTCATTTCCTCCGGGGAGCGGAGCCGTACAAGTTCGACCTCGGCGGGGGCGGCGACCGCCTCATGAAGCTGGTGGTGTCACGTTGACGCCCTGGTGTAACGTCTAGCTCGGAGTCCCCTTTGCGCATCGCCTTCATCAGCGTCCACGGATGCCCCGTCGCCCGGCTCGGTCAGAAAGACGCCGGCGGCATGAACGTCTTCCTCCGCGAGGCCGCCACAGAGCTCGGGCGGCGCGGAGTCTGCGTCGACATCTTCACCCGGACGCACGACCCAAGCGACCCAACCGTCATCGATTTGGGCCCGGGCGCCCGCCTGATTCACCTCGACGCGGGGCCCCCGGACGAAGCGAAGAAGGACCTCTACCGCCGCCTCCCAACGTTCACGCAAGCCCTGAGCGGCTACGTCGCGGCGAATGACCTCTTCTACGACCTCGTCCACAGCCACTACTGGCTCTCGGGGCCGACGGCGCTCGAACTGGGAAGACGTTGGAATGTCCCGGTGGTTTCCAGCTTCCATACGCTCGGCGAAGTCCAACGTCTCGTACGGAGCGGCACCGGCGGCGGCGATGCCGAGCAGCGCCTGGCGACCGAGCACGAGATCGCGGCCGAGGCCGACACGCTGGTCACCGCGAGCCCTCACGAGCGCGAGCAGCTTCTCCGCCTCTACCGGGCCGATCCCGGCAAGACCCACGTCGTCCCTTGCGGCTTCGACCGCGACGTCTTCAAGCCCACCGACCGGGCCGAGGCGCGCCGGAAGCTCGGCCTCGACGCGGACAAGATCATCCTCTTCGTCGGCAGGATGGAGCCGATCAAGGGCATCGACGTGCTGCTCAGAGCCGCCGCGGCCATGGAAGGCGGCAGCGACTACCGGATCGTCATCATCGGCGGCTCGGACGACGACTCGGAGCAGCAGCGGCTCCGCACGATGGCCGAGGGCCTCGGCATCGCGGCGAGGCTGATCTTCGCGGGGACCGTCGACCAGCGGCGGCTCCCCCTCTACTACAGCGCCGCCGACGTGTGCGTCGCCCCTTCCTTCTACGAGACGTTCGGACTCGTGCCCCTGGAAGCCATGGCGTGCGGCACGCCGGTCATCGCGGCCCGGGTCGGCGGACTCCAGGCCACCATCATCGACGGCAAGACGGGCTACCTCGTGCCCTGGCACTGCCCCGAACCCTACGCCGAGCGCCTCGACCTGCTCTTGGGCAACGACCTGCTGCGCGACTCCCTAGGGCGGGCCGCCTACGAAGCGGCGCAGAACTGGACGTGGGCCATGGTGGCCGACCGCCTGGAGGAGGCCTACGATCAGGCCCTGGGCGGCACCCTGCGCCTGATGCGGGCGGTCCTCTGCGAGTCCTAGCTCCCGCTTCGCCGGCCTCTTCCCATCACGCGCCCGCCGCTAGGGCCTTCTCGCACCAGATGATGTCGTGCTTGTGCCGGAAGCCGACGGAACGGTAGAGCCCCACTGCGGGATCGTTATCGGCGTAGACCGTCAGCTCGATGGCCCCCGCGCCGCGGTTCATCAGGGCGCGGATGCTCTCGTTGATCATGGCGCGGCCGAGACCGAGACCCCGCTTGGCGGGGTCGGAGCCGATCATCCAGATGATCCCTAGGACGCTCCCGTCGGAGGTGGGTTCCAGCCGCGTCCAGCAGTAGGCGGCGGGCTCGCCGCCGACGCGGAGCAGGAGCACGTCGCTCGGAGCGGACCCCGCCATGCGGACGCGGTAGGTGATCTCCTCAGGGACATTGGGAGCGAACCCCCAGCTCTCACCAAAGGCGGCGTTCTGCAAGCCGGTCATGATCGACTCTTCGCCGGGCCGCATCTCTGCCGTCTCGTAGGCCGTATCGACCTCCCGCAGGACGAAGTCGTCGAGTTCGAGCCGCATCTGCCACTGGCGCTTGACTTCCTCGAAGCCGGCCGCCTGGAAGAGGCGCAGCGCATCCGTCTGCTCGGGCAACGCCGAGGCATGGGCAATATCCGCGCCAAGCGTCCGGCCGTGATCGAGCGCCGCGGCGAGCAGCGCCCGTCCGTGTCCCCGCCCCCGCGCGTCGGGCCGCACCGACCCTTCGACGATCACCCGGCCCAGGGCGGGCTCGGGCACCACGAGCGTGAAGCCGTCCAGCTGGCCGTCGCCGTCAACGACGAAGCAGTCGCGTTCCGGAGAGAGGTTCGGCTGGCGCAGGTACTCCTCGGCGAGCCGCGCCGTGTACGGGCGGCCCGAGGCCGCGACGACTGCGGCATACCCTTCCAGGTCGCTCCAACGGAACAGCCGTGTCGTCATGTCGCCTCCGGCACGCGTCGTGGCCCCCATGTGGCCGCGCGGTACACGGATTCTACACGCCCTTTCCCTCGCGACAAATCCACGTCTCAAACCTGTACGGTTCCTTGACTGAAGCTTGTGAAACTCGTAACATTCTCTCGTCCTCGTCATGGAGCGCGGGAGGGCCGCGAGGGCTCGAAAGGCCTTGGACGGCGTCGACATACTCCTAGCCGTTGTCCGCTGGATTCACGCGATAGCGGCGGTCGTGTGGGTGGGGGGAAGCATCTTTTACCTGCTCGTTCTCCGGCCTTCGCTGTCCATCCCCGGCGCCGCCGACTCCCGCTCCACCCTCGAACCGGCGGTCAACCGCCGCTTCCGCGACGTCGTCGACGTCTCCATCCTCGCCCTGATCGTCACCGGCGTCGTCATCACCTTCGACCGGCTCTCCTCGCTTCCCGCCAGCACCACCTACTACGTCGTGCTCGGCCTCAAGCTCTTCGCGTTCCTCATCATGCTCCTCATGGCCCGCGACCTCGGCACCCGCGGCGGCCGGCCCTGGCGCAGGCCCAAGACGGCGCCCGTCGAGCCTTCGATCTCCGACACGGCGCGCACCGGCGGCGCCCTGCGCGCCTGGCTCTCCCCGTCCCGCGTCATCCTGATGCTGGGGCTCGCCGCCTTCCTCCTCTCGATGCTGCTCGTGCACGTCTATGAGCGCACCCTGGCGACGGCGGTCTAGATGACGACGCAACCGCCAATGGACAGCGCGACCGGCCCGTTGGGCTGGTATCGCCGCGCCAACAAGAAGGTGCTCGCGGGCATCGTCGTGATCGTCGTCGCCGTGGCGGCGCTGATCGTCACCAACCTCGGCGACGCGCTGACCTACTACAACACCGTCGACGAGCTCAAGGCCGACCCTCAGGCGGTGGAAGACCGGCGGCGCGTCGGAGGCCGCGTCCTGGAGGGCTCCATCGAGAAGGACGCCGAGAACAACCTCTCCTTCACCATCTATCACAACGAGGTTACGAACACGCTGCCCGTTCACTACCGGGGAGTAGTCCCCGACATCTTCGACGACGAGGTCGACGTGATCGTCGAGGGCGAGTGGCGCCGCGACGGGATCTTCTACGCGAGTAACCTCATCGCGCAGCACCCGCCGGAGTTCCAGGTCGCCGAGCCCGGCTCGACCCACGCGCCCGTCGAGAGGTAAGGGAGCCCGGTGCACGCCTCGGACATCGGCTTCGTCGCGCTGGTAGTCGCCATCGTCGCCGCGGCCTACGCGGCCTTCGCGGCGCCGCTCGGTCTTCGCCAAAACAATCCCGCGACCCTAGCGAGCGCCCGCAACGCGGTCTACGTCGTCACCGGCACGATGCTGACCGCCATAGGTGTGCTCGCCTACCTGCTGGTGAGCCACGACTTCGGAGTCGTCTACGTCGTGGGCAACTCCTCCATCGCCCAGCCCTGGTACTTCGACCTCGCCGGCCTCTATGGGGGCCAAGCGGGCTCGCTCCTCGTCTGGGCGACGGGCCTGGCGATCTTCTCCGGCTTGGCCGTCTACGTGAACCGCGACCGCCTGCACCAGGTCATGCCCTGGGCCATCGGCGCCATGATGACCGTGCAGGTCTTCTTCCTCGTCGTCCTCGTCTTTCTGTCGAATCCCTTCGAGCGGCTTCCCATCCCCCTCACCGACGGGCAGGGCGTCAACGCGCTGCTCCGCGACCCCGGCTTCCTCATCCATCCGCCCTTCCTGCTGTTCGGCTACATGGCATGGACGATACCCTTCGCCCTGGCGATCGGCGCGATGATCTCGCGGCGGACGGACAGCCAGTGGCTGCGCGCGGCCCGCCCCTGGCTCCTCAGCGCATGGCTGATCCATAGCATCGGGCTGATGCTCGGCGCGTGGTGGGCCTATCACGTCTTGGGCTGGGGCGGGTTCTGGAACTGGGACCCCGTCGAGAACGTCGCCTTCCTCCCCTGGCTCACCGGCACCGCCTTCATGCATTCGATCATGGTCGAGGAGCGCCGCGGCCTGCTCCGCCGGTGGAACATGCTGCTCATCCTCGCGACCTTCCTCCTCTGCATCTTCGGCACGCTCGTGGTGCGGGGCGGGCTCCTCGACTCCGTCCACAACTTCGCCACATCGGCCCTCGGGCCCAGCTTCCTCGCCTTCCTCGGCTTCAGCCTCGCCGTCTCGCTCTTCCTCTTCTTCACCCGCGCCCAAGACATCGACTCGGGCCGCCGCTTCGACTCCGCCGTGTCCAAGGAGTCCGGCTTCCTCCTCAACAACCTGCTCTTCGTAGGGATCGCCTTCGCGACCTTTTGGGGCACCGTCTTCCCCCTGCTCACCGAGGTCTACAACGGCTCCAAGATCACCGTCGGGGCGCCCTTCTACGAGAAGGTGAACGGCCCGCTCTTTCTCGTCCTGCTGGTGCTGATGGGCGTCGGGCCGCTGCTCGCCTGGCGGCGCACGACGTGGGACGTCATCAAACGCAACTTCCGCCCGCCCCTCTTCGGGGCGGCGCTGTGGCTCGTCTTCCTCATCGCCGCGCTGGGAGTCACCAACCCCTGGTCGCTCGCCGGCCTCACCGCCGTGGCCTTCGTCTTCGGCGTCATTGGGCTCGAGTACTATCGGGGCGTCCGGGCGAGGCAGGCGGCGTCGGGCGAGGCGGTCCCCGCCGCGCTCACGTCGATGGTGACGCGCAACCGCCGGCGCTACGGCGGCTACATCGTCCACGCGGGCATCCTGCTCGTAGCCCTCGGCGTAATCGGCGTCGAGCTGCACCAGCAGGATCTCGACGTCACCCTCCGCACCGGCGAGGTGGCGGTGATCGGCGACTATCAGTTGCGGTACGAGGGAATCACCGAGCGGCGCGGCGTCGACAACGACGTCACCGAGGCCACCCTCACCGTCTTCAAGGACGGCGAGTTCTGGGACGAGGTGCACCCACGCCGCGTCGTCTACGACGGCCAGGAGAGCCAGCCAACCACCCAGAACGCGATCCGCACCACGATGAAGGAAGACCTCTACGTACTCCTCGCCGCGTGGGACTCCCAGGCCGCGACCTTCCTCATGTTCGTGAACCCCCTCGTGATGTGGTTGTGGGTGGGAGGCGTCGTCTTCCTCATCGGAACGGCGGTCGCCCTTTGGCCCGCGCCGACCGGTTCGGGCCGCCCCACCGGCTCGCCGTCCGCCGAGTTGGAGGAGGCCCGGCGATGACGGCGCTGGCGCGGAGCATCGTCCGCATCGCCGCCATTGGCGCAATCCTTGCCGCCGTCATCGGCGCGCCGGCGGCCCTCGGCTACACAGAGGCCACCGAGGTGCGCCGCATCGCCGACCGGCTGCAGTGTCCCGTCTGCCAGGGGCAGTCCGTCGCGGAGTCCAACTCGCAGGTGGCGGTCGGCATGAAGGACACCATCGCCAACCTCCTCGCCGAAGGCCGCGACGAGGCCGAGATCCTGCGCTTCTTCGAAGACCGCTACGGCCCCGGCGTCCTGCGCAACCCGCCACGCACCGGCTTCTACTCCCTGGTGTGGTGGACCCCGGGAGTGGCGATCGCGCTCGGCGCGGCCGTCGTCTACGGGCTGCTGCGACGCAGGCAGGCGGCAGCGGGCGACGGCGGGCCTCCTCCCGCCGAGGGCCCTGCCCCCGAAGGGCCGCCGCTCGATCCGGCCCTCGAGCCCTACCGCGAACGTCTGCGCCGCGACCTCGAGCTCGGAGCCTGACGATGTCCTTGGTCGTCGCCATCGTGCTCGTCGTGGCCGCGCTGGCCGCCGTCTCCTACCCCTTGCTGGCCCGAACGCGCCGAAGGGGCGCGCCGCCGGTCACCACCGACAGCGACGTCCAACGCATCCTCGACAGCCGTGACACCCTCCTCCGCGCCCTGCGCGACCTCGAATACGACAACCGCCTCGGCAATCTCTCCAACCGCGACTACCGCTCGCTGCGCTCCGGCTACGAGCGCGAGGCTGTCGAGATTTACAAGGCCCTCGACGCCCGCGCCGGCGCGCTGCCCGACGACGTCGAGCGGGAAGTCGAGCGCGCCCGAGCCGAAGCCGAGCCCGCCGAAGACCGTGACACGGAGCCCCGGCCATGAAGCGGCGCGCCGTAGTCTTGGCGGCTGCCGCGGCCATCCTGGTTACCGCCTCTGCCCCGCTCACCGCGGGGGCCCAATCGGAAGAGCCGACCAGGGCGCCCCCCCAGAGCACGTTCGACGGCGTGCTCGAAGGCCGCATCGTCAATGGAACTGAGGACGGCGGCGAGCCGGGGGCGGCCCCCCTCTCCCTCCTCACCTTCCGCCGCATGACCCGCGAGGAGGAGCGGTTCGGGCAGGCCGACAGCCAGGGCCGCTTCCGCTTCGAGGGTCTCGAAGTCAACTCCGACATGCGGTACTTCGTCCAGGCGGGCTACAACGACGTCGCCTACCGCTCGCCCGCCGTGCAGATCTTCCCCGGCGCACCGTCCTTCACCGAGGTCGTCGCCTGGGAGACGACCACCTCCGACGCCAACATCGTCATCGATCGGGCCAGCGTGGCCATCGCGGCGCTTGACGAGGAGGTCGGCCTCATCGGCGTCCTCGAAGTCATCACCCTGGACAATCGGGGCGACCGCACCTACGTCGGCGACCTCTTCGAAGATCCCGACAACGGCGGCGCGGCGCGCATCTCGCTGCCCGCCAACGCCCTCGACGTCAACCTCGGCCACGGCTTCGGCCCCGACGGATTCGCCGCGGTCCCCGGCGGCGTCATCAACAAGGCCCCTGTCCTGCCCGGCGAGTCCGAGATGATCTACGGCTACACCATTCCCTACACCGGGACGACGGCGGCCTTGGAGCGGCGCTACCTCTACACCGCGCGCAGCGTGACCGTCCTCATGGCCGACGACCTCGGCGCGTTGAACAGTCCTCAGCTTGATGCGATTGGCCCGGTCGAGGTCAGCGGCGAGCCGCATACCCTCTTCACCGCCTCCGACCTGCCGGCGGGCCAAGTCTTCGAGCTCCAGCTCTCCGACCTGCCCCTCTTCCGCGATCTCTCCGCCGGCGGCGTCGACTTCGATACCGCGCTCCGCTACGCCGCCGTCGCCGCGCTCGCGTTGATCGCGGCGGGCGCGGTTGCCTCCTTCCTCAGACGGCGCACCGCGGCGGCCTTCGGCACGGCAACCATTCCGTCCACACCGACCGGCCTCGCGCGGGAACGGGCGGACCTCGTCGAGTCGTTGGCGGCCCTCGACTCCTCCTTCGCCGCCGGCAACGTCACCCAGGAGGAGTACGAGCGAAGGCGCTACGCGGGCAAGCGCCGCCTCGTCGACGTCAGCCTCTTGATGGCCGAACACGCGCCGCCAGAGGAGGAGCTGTGAGCGCGCTCGACGTCGCGGCACGAGGGGTGACCAAGCGCTTCGGGCGCTCGGCGGCGCTGCGCGGCGTCGACGTCGACGCGCCCTCCGGCGGCCGTCTCGCCATCTTCGGACCGAACGGCTCTGGGAAGACCACGCTCCTCCGCATCCTTGCCGGCCTGTCCAGCCCCACGAGCGGCGAGGTCCACGTCGGCGGCCAGACCCACGCCAAGGGCGCAAGGCATTTGCGCCAACGCATCGGCGTCGTCGCCCACCACACCTATCTCTACGACGACCTGACCGCCGAGGAAAACCTGCTGTTCTACGCCCGCATGTTCGGTCTCTCGGACCCGGAGCAGGCCGCCGCCGAGGCCCTGGAGCGCGCCGGCCTCTTCGAACGGCGCCGCGAACGCGTGCGCGCCTTCTCACGCGGCATGCAGCAACGGGCCGCGCTGGCCCGCGCCACGCTGCACGACCCCGACCTGCTGCTCCTCGACGAGCCCGACACCGGCCTCGACCAGGACGCCTCCCAGCGCATTGGAGACCTGTTGACCTCGGCGGAGCGGGGACCGCGCACCGTCATCGCCGCGACGCACAACCTCGCCCTCGGACTCCGGCTCTGCGACCGCTTCATCATCCTCCACCGGGGACGGATCGTGCATGAGGGCGACGCCGAGGGCATGACCCACCAGGCTATCGAGGAGCTCTACCGCGATGTCACCGGCGACTGAGCACACTCCGGAGCCCCGGCCCTCGCATCTGCGTCAGCTGAGGACGCTGCTGTGGAAGGACCTGCTCATCGAGCTCCGGTCGCGCGACGCGATCGTGGCGATGATGGTCTTCGGCATCCTCGCCCTGACCGTGTTCAACTTCGCCTTCGAACTGCGCGCCGCGAGCGTCATCCTTGTCGCGCCGGGCGTCTTGTGGGTGGCGGTCCTCTTCGCCGGCGTGCTGGGACTGGGCCGGGCCTTCACCCACGAACGCGAGCGCGGCTCGATGGAAGGACTGCTGCTCTGCCCCGCCGACCGGGGGACGATCTTCGTCGCCAAGTTCCTCACCAACCTGGCGTTCATCGTGGCCGCCGAGATCGTGATCGTGCCCGTCTACGACTCGTTCTTCGGAGTCGCCGCCTTGAGGCCGGGAGTCGTGGCTGTCATACTATTGGCCACCATCGGATTCGCCGCGGTGGGGACGGTGTTCGGCGCGATGTCGGTGAACACGCGGGCCAAGGAAGTCATGCTTCCCGTCCTCCTTCTCCCCATCGTGACGCCGCTGATTATCGGAGCAGTACGCGCAACCGGCATCTTGATCGACGGCGGCGCGTTTTCGGAAACCTGGACCTGGGTAAACCTCCTCATCGCGGTCGACGTAGTCTATCTTGCCGTGTCGTTTCTCGTGTTCGAGTTCGTGCTGGAGGACTGGGGATGAGCCGGCCATGACCCAAGGAGACCTCGAATGAGCGCGGCCCAACCCGCCGCCATGTCCGGCGCGCCTCCCAGGCGCATCCGCGTCGGACGCCTCGACCTGCTGGGGCTGGCGGCATTCACCCTCATCGCCGTCGCTCTGGGCATGGGCCTCCTTTACGCTCCGACGGAGCTGATCCAAGGCGAGCCCCAGCGCATCTTCTACGTCCACCTTCCCTTGGCCATCGCCTCCTATATCGCCTTCCTCGTCGTCGCCGTGGGCGGGGCGCTCTACCTCTGGAAACGCCGGCCCGGCTTCGACATCGCCGCCCGCTCCTCCGCGGAGATCGGCTTCTTCTTCATCACCCTGGTGATCATCAGCGGCGGTCTCTGGGGGCAGGCCACCTGGGGCACCTTCTGGCAATGGGAGCCCCGGCTCACCTTCACCTTCGTCCTCTGGCTGATCTTCCTGGGGTACATCATGCTCCGGCAGGCGGCGCGCGACCGCGACCAGGCGGCCCGGTTCGCCTCCGTCCTCGGCATCATCGGCTTCGCCGACGTGCCGCTCATCTTCTCCTCCGTCTATCTGTGGCGCGGCATTCACCCCGAGCCGGCGACGCTGCCGCAGCCGATATTCATCACCTTCCTCGTGGCCACGGTGGGCTTCCTCGCGCTCTTCGCCTACCTGCTCGCGCTGCGCATGCGCTGGGACAAGACCCGCGACCGCATCGACGAGATGCGCGCCGCGCTGGAGGAATAGCGTGCCGTTGAACAAGCAAAGGACTCACGCATGAGCGGCATCACCGTCGTCTACGTCGTCTTCGCCATCGTCATCGCCGCGATCTTCGGCTACGTCTTCCTGCTCTCGAAACGCCAGCAGGACTCGGAGGCTGAGATCGAAGAGCTGCAAGAGATCATCAACCGCCGGGACGATTCGAATTGATCATTCGCCGCATGAGCGAAGGGTTGCTGCGCCGCAGATGGCTCGCGGCGACGGTTGCCGCCGTACTCGCGCTGGCCCTGACCGCGGCCTGCGGATCGGGCAACGGCGGCGAGCCCCTCTCCGCCGGCGACACCGCCCCCGGCTTTACCGCGCCGGCGTCCGACGGCGGCAACGTCACGCTGGCGAGCCTGACCTCCCGCCACGACGCCGTCGTGGTCGTCTTCTACCGGGGCTACGGCTGAGGCATCTGCCGGGTCCAACTGGAGCAGTTGGCGAATGCGTATCCCGAAATCACGAGGCTCAACAGCGAGCTCGTGGCCATCAGCACCGACGAGCTCGACGGAGCGATGAATATGGCGCTCTACACCGGCGCCGAGTTCCCCATCGCGGCCGACCCCAGCGAGCAGATCGCGCGGAGCTTCGGCGTCTTCAACTTGCTCGGCGACGGCGTGGCAACGCCGGCGACCTTCATCGTCGGAAGCGACGGCAAGATCGACTGGGCGCGCGTCGGCAATACCGCCGGCGACCGAGTGCTGCCCGCCGAGCTGCTCCCGCGGCTCCGAGAGGCGGTGCGCTAGCCCTCCCGTCATGGGTGTCTTGGCCCATATCTGGACGCCGGGCGACGGCGACGGCTTGGAGGTCCTGGCCCTCTGGGGCTTCGACCCGCTCTGGGTCGTCTTCGTACTCATCCCCGGCGTCCTCTACGCCCGCGGGCTGATCGCGTGGACGGATAGGCCGGCGACCTGGCCAAGATGGCGGCCCTACTGCTTCTACGCTGGCCTGCTGCTCATCACGGCGGCGCTGATCTCTCCCATCGACGCGCTCGCCGACGACCTCTTCACCTTCCACATGCTCCAGCATGTCATCCTGATGATGATGGGACCGCCGCTGGTGTTGCTCGGCGCGCCGACCATCCCTATCTTGCTCGGTATTCCCCTGCGGCTCCGTCAGTTGGTCGTGCGGCCCGTGGTCCGCAACTGGCTGGTGCGCGGCCTTTACCGGCTGCTCACCTTCCCCCCGGTTTCCTGGGGCCTCTTCGCGGCAAGCACCTGGGGGTGGCACTTCATCGGAGGGGCCTACGAAGCGTCGCTGCGAAACGAGGCGGTGCATATCGCGCAGCACTTCACCTTCGGGTTCACCGCGTTCCTCCTCTGGTGGTCCATCATCGACCCCGCCCCGCTGCGGTCGAAGCTCCCCTACCACCTGCGCGTGCCGGTGCTCATCCTGACGGTGCTCCAGAACGTTGCCCTTGGGGCGGCCATCACCTTTCGGGATAACGTCCTGTATCCTTACTACGAAGATCGCATCCGTATCTGGGGACTGACCGCCTTGGAAGACCAGCAGGCCGGTGGCGCGATGATGTGGGTCGTCGGCGTGATGATGCTCATGATCGCCATCGTCTTCACCTTCTCCGTTTGGTTCGACAAGAGCGAGCGCCAGACCCGTGAGCGCGAGGCGGAGCTTGACGCCGCCCGCGCCGGACCGTCCGCGGCCCAGCCGGGACGGTCCGTCTTCACCCCCGGCGACATCGAAAGCCCGTCGGGGTTTGCCTAGCCCCAGGGGACCCTGAGAGGAAACCGACACATGAGCAATGGCCGAAAGGGAAGAGGCCGCGGACGCGCTGGACGCGGTGGACGAGGTCCACGCCGCCCCGAGGGGGCGCTGCGCCCGCCCGCCTCGACGCCGGAAGGTGGGTCTGAAGGCGCGCCGGCGGAGGAAACCGCCGCGACGTCTGCCGTCCCAAGTGCGGCCGGAGCATCTTCCGGCGACGGAGACCAAGGCGGCGGCCGGCGCCGAGGGCCCGGGGGCGGACGGGTACGTCCGCGCCGCGGCAGACGTTCGGCGCAGCCCGAAGCGAAGACGGGCTTCCGCCTTCCGGGCTGGATCTGGTGGGTGACGGGCGGAGGGGCCATCGCCGCGGTCGTCGTGGTCGTGGCCGTCCTCCAGGGCACCAGCAGCGGGGCAAACGCGGGCGACCACTGGCACGCCGCGCTCAACATCCAGGTCTGCAACGACAGTCCCTATGAGCTCCCCTTCTTCAACGGCAACGTGCACTCGCACGGCGACGGCTACATCCACCTCCACCCCACGACCAGCGACGAGTCCGGAGACAACGCCAGCCTCGACACCTTCTTCAACAACGCGGCGGAAGCCGTCCCCGGGTTCGTTCTGACCGAGGACTCTCTTCAGATCGACGAAGGCATCGAATACCGCGACGGCGATCCCTGCCCCGACGGTTCCACGGGACGCCTTGCCTTGACCATCAACGGCGAGGAACGTGACGACTTCATGAGCTACCTTCCCCAGGACGGCGACGAAATCTCCGTCCGGTTCCGCTAGACCCCGCTCGTGGCCCGCTATCTCATCACCGGCGGCGCGGGGTTCCTGGGCATCAACCTCGCGCGCTTCCTGCTGGCGCGGGGCCACGACGTCTCCTCGCTCGACATCGCGCCGTTCGACTACCCCGAGCGGGACCGCGTCGACATCCACACCGGCGACATCCGCGACGGAGACGCCGTCGCCCGGGCCGTGGCGGGCGCGGACGTCGTCGTCCACACCGCCGCCGCCCTCCCGCTCTACAAGAAGAAAGACATCCTAACAACGGACATCGACGGCACCCGCAACGTCTTGGCGGCCGCCTTCCAGGCCCGCGCCGAGCGGTTCATCCACATCTCCTCGACCGCCGTCTACGGCATACCCGATCACCACCCCTTGCTGGAGGACGACCCGCTCGTCGGCGTCGGCGCCTACGGAGAGGCCAAGATCGCCGCCGAGGAGCTCTGCCTCGAGTACCGCCGCAAGGGCCTCTGCGCGCCAATCATCCGCCCCAAGTCGTTCGTGGGGCCGGAGCGCCTCGGCGTCTTCGCCATCCTCTACGAATGGGCCGCCGAGGGCCGCTCCTTCCCCGTCCTCGGCAGCGGCCGGAACCGCTACCAGCTCCTCGACGTCGAGGACCTGTGCGAGGCGGTCTTTCTCGCCACCACCGCGCCGCCCGAGGCGGCCAACGACACCTTCAACATCGGTGCCCGCGAGTTCGCCACCCTCGGCGAGGACTACCAGGCCGTACTCGACGAGGCCGGCTTCGGCAAGCGCATACGCCCCCTTCCGGCGGCGCCCCTGATCCTCGTGTTGCGGGTCCTCGAAAAGCTCGGTGTCTCGCCGCTCTACAAGTGGGTCTACGAGACCGTCGCCAAGGACTCGTTCGTCTCAATCGAGAAGGCAGAGCGGCTGCTGGGCTACAAACCCCGCTACTCCAACCAAGCGGCGCTCGTCCGCAACTACCGGTGGTACCTCGACAACCGCCAAGCCTTCCAGGGACAGGCCGGTGTGTCGCACCGCGCCCCCTGGAAGCAGGGCGCGCTGGGCATCGCCAAGCGCTTCTTCTAAGGCGGCCTAGGCTCCCTCTCGCTACTCGGCCGCCGTCACCCCGGACGTGTCGCACCCGTAGATGTCCCTGAGCGCTTCGAGGAAGGCGAGAACGGCCGAGTTGTAGTGCTGGGCGTGGCGGATCAGCACGTGCGTCGGCAGGTGTACGCGGTGATCGCCCTCCAGCTCCACGTGGCACAGCGTGCCGCGCCTGATCTCGCTGGAGATCGCGCTGCGCGGCAGGAAAGAGACGCCGAGACCAAGCACGATCATGTGCTTCGTGGCCTCGATGCTGTCGAGGGTCATCTCGACCTTCGGCACGATCCCCGCCTCCCGGCACACCTGGTTGATGAGCACGAAGTACGTCGAGCCCGGGTCGTAGAGGATGAGCGGTTGCCGCGCAACTTCATGAATGCGGGCTTGGCCTTGCTCGGCGAACGGGTGCCCGGGATAGGTGACCAGGACGATCTCCTCGTCGTAGAGGTAGATCGAGTGGACGTCCGGATAGTCCAGCTCCCGGGAGAGCCCCACGTCCACCACGCCGTCGGTGACCCATTCCAGCACGTCCGACGAGCGGGCGGTGCGAATGTGGGTAGAGACACGGGGAAAGCGCTTGCGGAACTGTTCGAGGATGGGCGGAAGCGTGTACGTGCCGATCGTCCGCGCCGTGCCGATCGTCAGCACGCCCCCCTCCGCGTCGCGCACGTGATCGACGGCCTCTTTCCCCTGCTCGATGACGCTCACGACGCGCTCGGCGAAGGGAAGAAACGCCTCGCCCGCCTCGGTGAGCCGCACGCCGCGGCCCAGGCGGTGAAAGAGCGGAGTGCGAAGCTCGTGCTCCAAGGTCTGCACACGAGCGCTGAGCGACGGCTGGCTCATATTCAAGGCGCGGGCGGCGGCGCGAAAGCTGCCCGCCTTCACCGCCTCCAGGAACGATTCGATCTGCGTGACTTCCAACGTCGCACCCCCACGCGCTACGATAGCGTCATCCTATCATATCGATACGAAATGAAGGTCTTGTCGTATCGCTGGGACGCCCTACACTTGATGCTCAGGTGGCCCGCTCCCCATCCAAAACGCGCTCGAAAGGAGCGCGTTCGTGCGGAAAGGGAGCGCACACAAAGCAACGATTGGAGGGGTCGTTCTTATGTCGATCAATGGGGTCAACGGCAACGGAAGTCACGCCGGAGAAGCCGCGGCGCTCGAGGCCCGCTGGGCGCGCGACGCGCGCTGGCAGGGCATCGAGCGCACCTACACCGCCGAGGACGTCATTCGGCTCCGCGGCAGCCTGAAGATCGAGCACAGCATCGCCCGCGCGGGAGCCGAGCGCCTTTGGACCCTCCTCCGCGACGAGCCATTCATCCGCACCTTCGGCGCCATGACCGGCGCGCAAGCGGTCCAGATGGTCAAGGCCGGACTGAAGGCCATCTATCTGAGCGGTTGGCAGGTGGCGGCCGACGCCAACCTCGCCGGCCAGACCTACCCCGACCAGAGCCTCTACCCCTCCAACAGTGTCCCCAACGTCATCAAGCGCATCAACAACGCCCTCACCCGCGCCGACCAGATCGCCTCGATCAACGGCGACCACTCGACGAACTGGTATGCGCCGATCGTCGCCGACGCCGAAGCCGGCTTCGGCGGCCCCATTCACGGCTTCGAGCTGATGAAGGGCATGATCGAGGCCGGCGCCGCCGGCGTCCACTTCGAGGACCAGCTCGCGGCTGAGAAGAAGTGCGGCCACATGGGCGGCAAAGTGCTCGTCCCCACGTCGCAGTTCCTCCGCACCCTCTCCGCGGCCCGGCTCGCCGCCGACGTGCTCGACGTCCCCACCCTCCTCGTCGCCCGCACCGACGCCCGCGACGCCACCCTCCTCCTCAGCGACGCCGACGAGCGCGACCGCGAGTTCATCACCGGCGAGCGCACCCCGGAGGGCTACCATCGCGTCCGCGACGGTATGGAGTCGGCCACCGCCCGCGCCCTCAGCTACGCCCCCTACGCCGACCTTCTCTGGTTCGAGACGTCGGAGCCCGACGTCGAGGAGGCCGCCAGGTTCGCCGAGGCCATCCACGCCCGGTTCCCCGGCAAGCTCCTCGCCTACAACTGCTCCCCCTCATTCAACTGGCGGCAGCACCTCAGCGACGCCGAGATCGCCAGGTTCCAGGAGGAAATCGGCGCGCTGGGGTACAAGTTCCAGTTCATCACCTTGGCGGGCTGGCACCTGCTCAACTATCACAGCTTCGACCTTGCCCGGAACTACGGCGAGCGCGGCATGGCCGCCTACAGCACCCTCCAAGACAGCGAGTTCGCCTCAGAGCCCCACGGCTATACGGCGACGAAGCACCAGGCCGAGGTCGGCGCGGGCTACTTCGACGAAGTCGTCCAGGTGGTGACCGGCGGCCAAGCCTCCACCCTCGCGCTGGCCGGCTCCACCGAAGTCGAGCAGTTCAACTAACCGAATTCCCCCGCCTCCGTTGCCACCGGCCGCCCGCACCCCTCCTGCGGGCGGCCAGATCTTTAAGGCCGTCCCTTGCGCCGGCCACGCACGCCGGGTATAAGAACTCGGACTCCATTGAGGCGAATGGGCATGGGCGAGCTGGACAGGAAAGTCGCAATCGTCACCGGCGCGAGCCGGGGCCTCGGCAAGGGCGTCGCCCTCCGCTTCGGCCAGGAGGGCGCCGCCGTGGTGGTGGCGGCGCGCTCCGAGGAGGCGGGATCCGTCCCCGGCACGATCCACGAGACCGTCGCGCGCATCCGGGACGAGGGCGGCACGGCTCGCGCCGTGCGCTGCGACGTCACCGACGCCGATCAGGTCGGTGACATGGTCCGGCAGGCCCTCGACGAGTTCGGCCGCATCGACGTCCTAGTCAACAACGCCGGCGGGCCCTACCAGTACGAGCGCATCGAGACCTACCCCATGTGGCGCTTGGACAAGGCCCTCGACCTCAACGTCAAGGGCGTCTTCATCTGCGCCCAAGCCGTCCTGCCCACGATGATCGACCAGAAAGGCGGCTCGATTATCAACGTGAGCTCGGGCGCCGCGCAGACCTTCCGCTACCCGGGCGACACCGTATACGGGCTCACCAAGGCCGCCGTGGAGCGTTTCAGCCTTGGCCTGGCGTACGAGGTACGCAAGCACAACATCTCCGTGGTCGCGGTCCAGCCCGGCATGGTCAAGACCGAAGGCGCGGAGGTCGTCTATCCGGGCAAGTCCAATTGGACCGGGTGGCAAGAACCCGTGGATGCCGCCAAGGCCTTCGTGTGGCTCGCCCAACAGACGGCCCAGACCTTCACCATGCGCGTGGTGCGCTCCCCCGACTTCGGGACGGTCTGGCCCTAGCCCAGCGACACTTCGCCCGCGACGAGACGCTCGACGGCGCCGTCGTCCTTTCGCAGCAGCAGCGCGCCGTCCCCATCCACGTCCTCCGCGATGCCCTCGACGGCCGGCGCTTCCGGGAGACCGGGGAACGTCACCACGACGCGCTTGCCGATGACGTTGAGCCGCCCTCGCCACTCGCCGACCAACGACTCGCCCGCCTTGACCCGGTCGTACAACGCCTCGAAGCGGGATAGCAGCGCGGCGAGTACGGCGAGGCGGCCCACCGCGCGCCCCGACTCCACTCGAAGGCTCGTGGCGATCTCAGCGATTTCAGGGTAGTCCGCCACGTCGAGGTCGACGTTCAGTCCCACGCCGACAATGGCAAAGCCCTGGTCGGTCGTGCCGGCCGAGGCATCGACCAGCACGCCCGCCAGCTTGCGCCCCCGCACCTGCACGTCGTTGGGCCACTTGATCTCCGCGTCGACCTGCGCCGCATCCCGCGCCGCTTCGACCGCCGCCAGCGGGGCCGCCATGTTGACGCCGGGCAGCAGCCCCGGGGCGGGGCGCAACAGTATCGACACGTACAGCGCGGCGCCTCTCGGCGACACCCACGGTCGGCCGAAGCGCCCTCGACCCGCGGTCTGCTCCTCGGCGATCACCACCGTCCCCTCGGGCGCGCCCGAGGCGGCCTCCTCCGCGGCCAGGTCCATCGTCGACGTCGCGCGTTCCACGACCACGAGCCTTCGGCCCACGTAAGCGGTGGTGAGCGCGCCCTGGATGACCTCGACGGTCAGGTCAGCGGGCATGGCGGCCATTGCCGCCGCGCCGGTCCATGACGTCGAGGACCTCGCGGCTGATCGCGGAGAGCCCAGGGTCGATGTTGAGGTTGCGCGAGCGCCGTGCCGCCACGAGGTCGATCGCGTCGTCGAACGCCATCCCTCGCTTCCAGCTCAGGTAGAGCGCGATCACGAACGGCGACCGGCTCACCCCCGCCGCACAGTGCACGAGCACGCGCCCGCCGTCTTCAAGCAACCCGTCCATGCACTCAAGCACGTCGGCGATGGAATCGGGCGGATTGCCCGGCCCGTCAATCAGCGGCATGTGCGCCAGGCGCACGTCCGTCTTGTACGGCGTGTAGCGGTCGAGGTTCAGGATGCCGTCGAAGCGGCTCAAGTCCGTCTTGGACGAAGGATATTCCGAGAGCGCGATCTGTTCGGTAACCCAGTCCATTGACAGAGAAGCGCGGCGGCGCAACCCGCCAATTCTAGCACCCGCAACCGTTGCCGCGTGCGCCGCGACGCCCGCCGCCAATCCCTAGCTGGTGGAAGGAGGCCCGCCCGCTGCTCCGGAAGCCTGAACGGCGGACCCCGCTCCGTCATCCGCGAGTCGGAACGGCGGATAGCTGTCCGTCATCAGGTTGGCGTAGGCCGCGACTCGCACGCCCCACCGGTGGGTCCCCATGATGAACTCGTACAGTCCCACGGGATACCTCCCGGTGAAGAGCTTCACCAAGATGACGGCGAGGAGCAGGAGCATTTGGACCCAGCCGAAGACGGTGAGGATGACGAGGTGCGGGAACAGCACCAGCCAGACCCACCACGGCCACTTCAGGATCAGCAGCAGCCGGCTGAGGCGGTCCGGATACTCCACGGTGAGGTCGGCGGGATAGGCGGCGTCCGCTTCCAGGCGAAACGGCGGATACTTGTCGGTGCCCAAGACCATCGCGTAGAAGGTCGCACGCCACCCCCAACGCATGACCCCTTCCATGAAATCGAAGAGCGCCCGCGGGTAGCGACCGGTGAACAGAATCGCGGCGAAGGCTATCAAGAAGACAACCTGTGCCACGATTGAAAGGAAGATGAGCACGAAGTAGTGGGGGAACACCAAAAGCCACTTGACGAGCGGCAGGAAGCGGTTCGTGCCTTGGTCGAGTTCGCCCCGGATGGCGGCGGGATAGGCTCCGGCCATGATGGACCTCCTCCGATACACTCCAATTGCGTCATAGGGTAGCAGGAAACGTCAAGCTGGTTTCATGTAAGCGGCTTCCCTAGTGAGCCGCCAGTCGCAGCGCCGTCTCGGCGACCCGCCTTCCCAGCGCCCGCGCCTGCTCGCGGTCGGCCTCTTGCACCGACCCCGAGGCCGTCGCCCCATAGTAGGAGCCGGTCTCACGCATCGTCTCATTGAAGGGAAGACCGACCACGATCATCCCTCCCGCGAGCATCCAGTGCAGCAGCGACCACAGCGTAAACTCGATCCCGGCATTGCGCGACGCTCCCGCGGTGAACGCCGCGCCGACCCTGCCCTCGAGCTGCCCCTCGGCCCATACGTCCCCTACCCGGTCGAGCCAGTCCTTCATCTTGCCGGTCACGCCCGACCAGTTCGGCGACCCCAGAATCAGGGCATCGGCGTCGAAGAGATCATCCGGCACGGCATCGTCGAGCCGTCGGAGCAACGGCGCCGCACCGGCGACGGAGTCCACACCCTCGCCGACCGCGCGCGCCAGCTCCTCAAGGACGTAGCGGCTGTCATACAGCACCAGCACGCGGATGGACGGAGCCTCCGAAGGCATCCGCGGCTCCCTCAGAAGTCCAGACCGAGCGCCTGAAAGACCTCGGCGAACTGGGCCGGGTTGCCCGGATTGTAGAAGCCGTTGGCCAGCGCCACGCGTCCGTCCTCCTCCACGACGAAGACGGCCCGCCGCGACCGCTTCCCGTTGTCGTCGAGCACCCCATAGGTCCCGGCGACGGCAAGGTCGCCGTCGGCGGCAAGCGGAAAGGGAAGCCCGCCCAACCGCTCCTCGAACGTGGCGTGCCGGTCGAGGCCGTCGGCGCTGATTCCCAGCACCTGCGCGCCAAGCTCTGCCAACATCTCGTACTCGTCCCGGAACGAAGCGACCTGCGTGGAGCAGGTGGGCGTATCGTCCTCCGCGTAGAAGACGAGGACCGCCTTCCCCTTCGCCAGCAGATCGCCCAAGGAGACGTCGCCACGCGTGCTGGGAAGAGTGAACGCCGGGGCCGGGTCGCCGGCCTCGATGGGTCTGGTCATCGCGCCACCGCCCACGCAGGGCCGACCGGGAAAGCTACCGCTTGTACGCGCAGAGCTCGTTGTAGACGCGCAGGATTTCCTCGTCGTCCGGGTTCCGCGTGTAGTACGGCTTGACCACGACGCCGCCCAGCGCCATCACGATGCCGGAGTGGTCGTCGATCACGAACTCCGGGAGCACGTCGACGCCAAGCTCCGTCAGCGTCTCCTTGTAGTCCGAGAGCGGCTTCAGATAGCACGTCTGGATGTACTGCCCTAGGTCGTGCCGGTTCACGACCTCCCACCGGATCCCCACGCCCGACCAAATGTAGATCTTGTGGCCGTCTTCGACGATCTTGTCAAAGACGTCGTGTACGTGGGGCCTGAGACTTCCGTCGTCCGCGATCAGGGTGTAATCGACATCGAAGAAGACGTTCATGAGTGGGCGGGGAGGTCGCGGACGAAACTTGGGGAATTATACCAGAGGAGAGGGCGCCTGACACACGCCACCAGCGGGATGTGGCGGGAGCTTATCCGGGTTTTCGTGTAGACTTCAGCCGCGCCGCCATTGGCGCGGCCGGCCCGAACATTGCGAGCATCGAGGAGCCGAATGGTCCATAAGCCCGTACCAGTACCCGACGAACTCACCCAGCCGTTCTGGGCCGCCGTAGACGCCAAGCGGCTCGAAGTCCAACGCTGCATCCCGTGCCGCGCCTTCAACCACCCTCCGGTGGACATCTGCCCGGAATGCCACGCCACCGAGTTCGCGTTCGAGCCGGTGAGCGGCAAGGGCAAGATCTACAGCTTCACCATCACCCACGACGCCCGGCAGCCGGCATTCTCCGCGATCCAACCCTACGCCGTCGCCGTGGTCGAGCTCGACGACCAACCCGGGCTATTCATGCTGAGCAACATCCCCGGCGCCGACGTCAATGAGCTCCGCAACGGCATGGCCGTCGAGGTCGAGTTCGAGGAGCTGACCCCGGGCCGGTTCATCCCGCAGTTCCACCTCGTCAAGTAGCCGCCGGCGCAGGCGGACGCAAGGAGCCGTTCACATGTCCAATTCCGGCGGAAAAGCCGCGGTCGTAGGAGTCGGCCATTCCAACGTCTACCGCCGCGCCGACGTCCCCCTCGGAGTCCTGGCCATCGACGCCTGCAAGCAGGCCATCGAAGACGCGGGACTCTCCCCCTCCGACATCGACGGCGTCGTCACCGCGACCTACATGCCGTTCGAGGTGGCCGAGGCCGAGCGCCCGGGAGTGAACCTCCTGACACCCTCGTTCATGATCGGCGCGCTGGGCCTGGAGGCGAACTGGACCGAGTCCGTCGTGGCCGGCTCGGCACAGCACTGCGTCATCGAAGCCTCCCACGCCGTCGCCTCCGGGGCCAGCCGGTACGCGCTGGCCTTCCGCGGCCTCTACAACCCCGTCGGCCGCCGCTACGGGGTCAGCAGCCCGACGACCGCCGAGGGGCGGAACCAGTTCCGCGGCCCCTACGGCATCTTCGCGCCGGGGGCCTTCGCCCACTACGCGCAACGCCACATGGCCCTCTACGGCGGCACCCGCGAGCAGATGGCCGAGTTCGCCTCGAAGAACCGCGACCGCGCCCTCCAGTGGGAGTACGGCTACTGGGCCAACCACGGCGGCGGCCCCCTCACCGTCGAGGACTACATGACCTCGCGGATGATCAGCTACCCCCTCTGCATCCACGACTGCGACATCCCGGTGCAGGCCTGCGCCGCCTTCGTCCTCACCAACGAGGAGCGGGCCAAAGACCTGCGCAACCCGCCGGTCTACGTTCGGGGAACGTCGGCGCCGGTCGGCGCGCCCAAGAGCACCGTCATGTCACTGGAAGAGTTCATGGCGTGCGGCGGGCTGATCGGAGACAACCTCTGGCGGCAGGCCGGGGTCGGGCCGGGGGACGTTTCCATCGCGAACCTCTACGACGGCTTCAGCATGCTCACCCCGATGTGGGCCGAGGCACTGGGCTTCTGCGGCGAGGGCGAAGGCTTCTCGTGGATGAACGAGACTTCGCTCCCGGTGAACACGGGCAGCGGGAACCTGGGCTCGGGCCGTACCCACGGCATCTCCCAGATGCTCGACTCGGTGCTCCAGCTCATGGGCCGCCGCGGCCAGAGCCAGGTAGAGGACGCCGAGCTCGCCGTTGCCACCGGCTACCTGCTCGACTCAGGCCGGGGCATCGTCTTCGGCAAACACCCGCGCTAGGGCCAGCGCGCGTGGCGGGAAAGGGTGGGAGTCGAACCCACCGCGGACGCCGAAGGGCGCCCGCCAACGGGTTTGAAGCCCGCGAAGCCCACCGGGACCCATCCTCTCCCGCGGGGCGGGACTAGGCGATCGCCGCCTCCACGCGCTTCTGCATCTCCTTCTTGGGCAGCGCGCCGACGATCTGATCGACCGGCTTGCCGTCCTTGAAGACCAGCAGCGTCGGGATGCTCCGGATCCCGTACTTCATCGAGACTTCCGGGTTCTCGTCCACGTTCAGCTTCGCGAAGCCCACCTTGCCGTCGTACTCCGTCGCGAGCTCGTCGACGATGGGCGCCACCATGCGGCAGGGTCCGCACCAGACGGCCCAGAAGTCCACCACCACCGGGGTCTCCGCCCCGACGACGTCGCTCTCGAAGCTGCTATCGGTTACCTCAAATGCCTTGGACACCTTGTGTCGCCCCTTTCCGAGGCCCCTGTCGAGGGCCTATTCGCGCGAACTTTCGTAGAAGGTTGCCTCCGGCGTTCACGCCGAGCGATGTGCTTCACCCTTCATTATGACGTACGCGTCGACTACGAGTTGAGATGCGCCGGGTCCGGTTGCGGCTCCGACGGCTCGGGAGCGTCAGCCCAGCCTTCCTGCACCATACTGAGCGCGAGCTTCACCGCGTTGAGGATGTCGGTGGCGTCGCTCCGGCCGTGCGCCATGACGACGTTGCCCTGCACGCCCAGCAGCGGCGCGCCCCCGATGCGGCTGTAGTCCCAGCGGGCCAGCGTGTCCCGCAGGGCCGGGGCCCAGAGCCCGGCGCTCAGCCGCGCACCCAGGCTCTTCCGCAGCGAGTCCTTCATCGACGTGAAGATCGAATCGGCGAGCCCCTCGGCCAGCTTGAGCACCACGTTGCCCGTGAAGCCGTCCATCACGTAGACGTCCGCCGTCCCCTTGGGGAGGTCGAAGCCCTCGGCGTTGCCGATGAAGTTCAGCCCGCTCTCCTTGAGGAGCTGATGGGCGTCCCGCACCAGCTTCGTCCCCTTGCTCTCCTCCTCGCCGTTGCTCACCAGCGCCACGCGCGGCTCCTTCACCTGGAACACTTTCTCCATGAAGTCGCTGCCGACACGGCCGAACTGCTCGAGGAACGCGGGCCGGCAGTCCACGTTCGCCCCAATGTCGAGCATGATCGAAATATGCCCCTCGAGCGTGGTGTACAGCGTGGCGATGCCGGGCCGTTCGATGCCGGGCATCATGCCCAGGCTGAAGAGCGAATAGGTGGCGATGGCGCCGGTATTCCCCGCCGAGACGAACGCCTGAGCCTCACCGCTGCGCACCAACTCGATGCCAACGGCGATCGACGACCCCTTCTTGTCCCGCCAGGCCACGGTCGGCGCCTCGCTCATGCCGACGACCTGCTCGGCCTCCACGGGGAAGACGCGCCCGTTGCGCCCGGCGCGCCGCTCGATCTCCTGCGTCAGCGCATCCTTCTGACCGATGAGCTTGATATCGACGCCGAGGTCGCGGGCTGCTTGGAAACAGCCGAGTGCGATAGCCTCGGGGGCGTTGTCGCCTCCCATCAAGTCGACTGCGATCGTCGCCAAGCGGTGCGCCTCGTCAGAAACAGGTTTGAGCGTGCATTCCTAGTGTACCGGAAGCCGTCGGGAGCGCCAACAGACCGGCGTCGCGTCAGCCGAGCCCGCGCACCGCCAGCTCCATGACCCCGCCCGCGACGAGCGGCACCTTGAAGTTGTCATCGACCCCCGCGAGCGGCGTCAGCTCCGCCAGCGCCGCCGCGCCCGCGCCGATGAGCATCACGGGATACGTGGTCTCCAGCGCACCCGCCACCAGCAACGAGCCGATGCCGACGGCAACCGCCAGAAACGCCAGGGCCCCTTCCAGGCTCTTCTTCCCGATCCTCACCGCGCCGAAGCGCTCCCCGATCAGCGCCGCCGCGGGATCCCCCAGCGAGAGGTAGTACAGCGCAAGAATCGCGAACGGCCGGTCCATGACCCCGATGCAGATCGCCGTCGCCACCAGCATCCACGTCGACCCGAACACGGCGCGCCCCTCCGACTTCTTGGTCAGCGGTCCGAACCACCGCATCACGACACGGTTCAGCCGCTCGGAGCGAAAGCGCGCGACCTCCAACACGATTGCGGCGACCGCAGCGGCGACCGCGACCGGCAGCACCAGCTCCTTGTCCAGGAACACGTACAGCGTGGGGAACGTCGAGCCCGCCGTCAGGTGAAAGATGCGGCGCTGGATGCCGGCGGCGCGCCGGTCCACCGCATCGCTTCGCTCTGGACCGTTGGGCGTGTCGGAAGACATCCCGGCAAGGGTAGCAAAGAAGCGGCGTCGTCCGGGCTATTCCGCTCGCGGCGGCGCGGCCGCCGCACCCTTCGCGACGTAGTCGGCAACCGCGGCCTTCACCGCATCGGTAACCAGCACGGCGCTGTGCGTCTTCGCCGGGGGCAGCCCGCCCAGCGCCTCCGCGACGTCGGCGCGGGAGACTTTGACCGCCTCGTCGACGGCAAGGCCGGCGATGAGCTCGCTGATCATGCTGCTCGCGGCGATGGACGTGCTGCACCCCTCAACGCGCCACTTCGCCTCCTCGATCACCCCCTGGCGGATGCGAAGCTGCAGACGCATGATGTCCCCGCACGCCGGGTTGGTGATATTCCCCTCGCCGTCGGGCGCTTCGATCTCGCCGGCGTTGCGCGGATGGCTGAAGTGGTCGAGCAGGATCTCGCTGTACGCCACGGCGCCCCTCCGCGAGACCTTAGGCCACGGGGCGCGGCCCGTTCTTCGGGTTCCGCACACTCTCGATGATGCCCGGCAGCGTATCGACCACGTAGTCGATCTCTTCCCGCGTGTTCTCCGGGCCCAGCGTCAGGCGCAGGGCGCCGATCGCAAGGTCGGCCGGCACGCCGAGCGCCATCAGCACGTGCGACGGGTCGAGCGAGGCGGTGCGGCAGGCGCTGCCCGTCGACGCCGCAATCCCCGCGTCGTCCAACGCCATCAGCGTCCACTGCGAGTCCGTCCCGTCGAATGAGAAGTTCACGTTGTTGGGCAGCCGCCGGTCCTCGGAGCCGTTCAGGTGCGCCCCCGGGATATGCTCGCGCAAGCCATCGATCAACCGGTTGCGAAGCCCCAGGACGTGCTCACGGTTCGAGTCCCGCTCCTCGACGGCGATGGACAGCGCCTTTGCCAGCCCGACGATCCCCGCGATGTTCTCTGTCCCCGCCCGCCGGTTGCGCTCGTGGCTGCCCCCCACCTGCTGCGGCTCGAACGGCGTCGCCCGCCGCAGGTAGAGCACCCCCACCCCCTTCGGCCCATTGAACTTGTGCGCCGAGAGGCTGAGCGCGTCCACGCCGAGCCCGTCGACGTCGAGGTCGAGGTACGAAGCGCCCTGCACCGCGTCGGTGTGGAACACGATCTGCGCCCCAAGCTGCTTCGACTTCGCCTTGACCAGCTCCGCGATGTCGGCGATGGGCTGGATCGTGCCCACCTCGTTGTTCGCCAGCATGATGCTGACCACCGTGGTGCGCTCGCCGATCGCCCGCTCCAGCTCATCCGGGTCCACCAAGCCGTCCGAGTCGACCGGAAGGTAAGTGACCTCGAAGCCGAGCTTCTCCAGCGTGTGGCACGCATGCAACACGGCGTGGTGCTCGATGCTCGTGGTGATGACGTGGTCGCCGTGCTCGCGCAGGGCCAAGGCGGCGCCCCGGACGGCGGCGTTGTCCGACTCAGTGCCGCCGCTGGTGAAGATCACCTCGCTGGGCTTGCACCCCAGCGCATCCGCGACGATGGTCCGGGCGTTCTCCATCGCCTGCCGGCATTCCTGCGCCGGCCCGTACATGCTCGAAGCGTTGTAGAAGCAATCGGAGAAGAAGGGCAGCATCGCCTCGACGACCTTCGGATGCGCCGCGGTCGTCGCGGCATGGTCCAGATAAATCAGCCCGTTCCGCTCCATACGCGCCGGTCTGCCCCTCCGAGCGTGTCGGCCATCGTAGCACCGCCCCGAGAGAGGGGTCAACGAATCCGCATCGGAGCCTACCGCGCGCCGTTCCAGACCGGCAGGAGCAAGCCCAGGCCCCGGGCGACGCCATCGCCGTAGGCCGGGTCGGCCTTGCGGAAGTGTTCGATCTGGCGCAACTGGATATCCTCCGGCACCGGCTGCATGGCTCGCACGAGGTTGTCGATGAGCCGCCGCCGTTGGCCGAGCGTCATGAGCCGGAACAAGTCGCCCGCCTGGGTGTAGTCGTCGTTCCCGGCGCGGTGGTCGTAGCGGTCCGCGTCGCCGTCGAGCCTGAGCGGCGGCTCCGTTTCACCGGTTTCAACGGGGCCGCGGAAGCTGTTCGGCTCGTAGTTGACCGTGCCCCCGCCGTTCCCATCGAACCGCATCGCACCGTCCCGGTGATAGGTATGCACCGGGCAGCGGGCGCTGTTGACCGGCAGCGCCTCGTAGTTGACCCCCAGCCGGTAGCGGTGCGCGTCGGCGTACGAGACGATGCGGAACTGCAGCATCTTGTCCGGGCTGTGACCGATGCCGGGGACCTGATTCGCGGGCGAAAACGTGGACTGCTCGACCTCCGCGAAGTAGTTCACCGGGTTCTGGTTGAGCTCGACGATGCCCACCTCGATGAGCGGGTACTCGCCGTGCGGCCAGACCTTCGTCAGGTCGAAGGGGTTGTAGGACGTGTGCTCCGCCTCCGCCTCCGGCATCACTTGGACGAACACCCGCCACTTCGGATAGTCGCCCCGCTCGATCGCGTCGAAGAGATCGGCCTGGTGCGACTCCCTGTCGACGCCGATGACCTGGGCCGCCTCCTCGTCCGTCAAGCAATGGATGCCTTGCAGCGTCTTGAGGTGGAACTTCACCCAGAAACGCTGGCCCTCCTCATTGATGAAGCTGTACGTGTGGGAGCCGTACCCGTTCATGTGCCGGTACGACCTCGGGATGCCCCGGTCCGAGAACAGCATCGTCACCTGGTGCAGGCTCTCCGGCGAGAGCGACCAGAAGTCCCACATCGCCGTGGGATTGCGGAGGTTGGTCTTCGGGTCGCGCTTTTGGGAGTGGATGAAGTCGGGGAACTTGTAGGGGTCGCGCACGAAGAAGACCGGTGTGTTGTTCCCCACGAGGTCCCAATTGCCCTTCTGGGTATAGAACTTCATGGCGAAGCCGCGGACGTCCCGCTCGGCATCGGCCGCCCCCCGCTCCCCGGCCACGGTGGAAAACCGGAAGAAGCAAGGCGTCTTCTTGCCGACCGCGGAAAAGAGGTCCGCCTTCGTGTACTTGGTGACGTCGCCCGTGACCGTGAGCGTTCCGTAAGCGCCCGAGCCCTTCGCATGAACGACCCGCTCCGGGATCCGCTCGCGGTTGAAGTGGGCGTGCTTCTCGAACAGTTGCCAGTCCTGGACCAGGAGGGGACCCCGCGGCCCGGCCGTGAGGCTATTCTGGTTGTCGCCGACGGGGATGCCCGCAGCCGTGGTGAGTCGCGTCGCGCCTGCCATCGTTTCCTCCTCTCTGCGCAGGCGCGCCCGGCCGGCGCCACCCGCGCCTGAGCTCCGAATTGAACCCTTGTATCAAGGTATACGCTGGGGCCGAAGCCACGGTTCCGGCCAGGCACCCTAAACCTCCATCCCTTCATGGGAGGGACTGAGGGAGGGCACGCACCCCGGCCGCGCCGGTGGATGGGCGGCGCGACGGCGCGTTGTGCTAGACTCATGGCGCCCCGCTACTGAAGCGGCGCCGCCGTCGGAGGACCCCGTTGGAATACAGCTTCGCGCCCGAACACGACGCCTTCCGCGGCGAGGTCCGCGACTTCATCCAGCAGGAGCTCCCCCCGCGCATCGCCGCCGGCGAGGACGCCTACAGCGACGAGAACTTCGACGACGCCATGAGCTTCCGCCGCAAGCTCGGCGCGAAGCGCTGGATCGGCATCGGCTGGCCCACCGAGTACGGCGGTCTCGGCGCCAGCACCATGATGCAGGCCATCTTCCACGAGGAGATGATCTACCTCAACGCGCCCCTCGACCCGCAGGCCTATCAGGTCGGCCCCGCCATCATTGAATTCGGCGGAGAGGACCTGAAGAAGAAGTTCCTCTCCGCCACGGCCAACCAGGAGATCCTCTGGTGCCAGGGCTTCTCCGAGCCCAACGCCGGCTCCGACCTCGCCTCCCTCCAGACCGCCGCCACCGCCGACGGCGATGACTACGTCATCAACGGCCAGAAGATCTGGACTTCCCAGGCCCACCGCGCCGACTACATCCACATCCTCACCAGGACCGACCCCGACGCGCCGAAGCACAAGGGCATCTCCTACTTCCTGCTCGACATGAAGACGCCGGGCATCACCATCAGCCCGCTCATGAGCATCGACGACGTCCACCACTTCAACCAGGTCTTCTTCGACAACGTGCGGGTGCCCAAGGGCAACATGATCGGCGAGGAGAACCAGGGCTGGTACGTCGCCATGACCACCCTCAACAACGAGCGCTCCGGCATCCGCGACGTCTCCCGAGCCCGCCGCACCTACGACCGCCTCATCAGGGCCCTGCGCGAGACTCCGGCCCTCGCCCCCGTCCTCAGCGACCCCATCGCCCGTCACCGCCTGGCGGAGCTGGCCATCGAGGCCCAGACCAGCCGCAACCTCTCTTACCACGTGGCCTGGATGCAGGACAACGGAATCCAGCCCGATAGGGAAGCATCGATGGCGAAGCTATTCGCCAGCGAGCTCCACCAGCGCATCACCAAGGCCGGGCTGGAGCTTCTCGGCTTCTACGGCATGGCCATGCCCGGCGACCGCTACGCCCCCGTGCACGGCGCGATTCCCTTCGAGTCCCTGAGCAACGTCGCCAACACCATCGCCGCGGGCAGCTCCGAGGTGAACCGCAACATCATCGCCACCCGGGGCCTCGGCCTGCCGCGCTAGTCCCACCACCGCCGACGCTATGTCCGCGATCGACTACACGCCGTTCGACATCCCCGAGATCAGCATGATGGCGTTCTACCCGCAACGGGTGTGGGCGCCGCCACCCGCCGGCGCGGAGGACGTGATGGTCCCCGTCGCTCCCGGCGTCGAGCTCTCCGGCCGCTTCTATAAGCACGACCCGTCCGCCCCCACCATCCTCTTCTTCCACGGCAACGGCGAGGTCGCCTACATGTACGACGACATCGCCCCCCACTACCACCGCGCCGGCGCCAACTTCTTCGCCGTCGACTTTCGCGGCTACGGCAGAAGCGGCGGCTCGCCCAGCTTCTCCACCATGATCGGCGACGCCAACGCCACCTTCGACTTCGCCAAGGGCTACCTGCAAGAGACGGGGTACACGGGGCCGCTGTTCGTGAAGGGCCGCTCGCTGGGAACGCACTCTGCCGTCGAGGCGGCCGCCCGCCGCGCCGCCGAGCTTCGCGGCCTCATCGTCGAAAGCGGCTCGGCCGCGATGGGTCGCATGGCGGGGCGCTACGGTCTCGACCCCGAATCGCCCGCGATCAAGGAGACGCTGCGGCGGCACGACGAGAAGGTGCGCTCGATCTCGCTGCCCCTCCTCATCATCCACGGTGAGCGCGATGACCTCGTGCCCCCCGAGGCCGCGGTGACCCTGTACGACATGGCATCCTCCGAGCACAAGGAGATCGAGCTGATCCCGGGCGCGGGGCACAACGACCTCCTCTGGCTCGGCATGCCCCAATACTTCGGCGCCGTCGCCCGCTTCATCGCCGCGTTCGGTGCGCCATGAGCGCCACCGACTTCTCCAGCAGTTTCGCCGGCCCCTTCGCGGAAGGCGACCTCGCTCTGCTCGTCGACAGCCGGGGACGCCAATACCTCATCACCCTCGCCGCGGGCCAGGTCTTCCACAGCCACTTCGGCGCCGTTCCCCACGACGAGATCATCGGCCGCGATCAGGGCGCGCGGGTGCGCAGCGCGTCGGGAAAGACGGTCATCGCCCTCAAGCCGTCCCTCTCCGACTACGTGATGAACATGCCCCGCCACTCGCAGATCATCTACCCCAAGGACACCGGGGCGATCCTCTTCTACGGCGACGTCTACCCCGGCGCGACGGTCCTTGAGGCCGGACTCGGATCGGGGGCGCTCGCGCTGGCCCTGCTCCGCGCCGTCGGCCCCGCCGGAAAGCTGATCAGCTACGAGAACCGCCCCGCCCCGCTCGCGGGCGGCCCGAGAAACGTCGAACGCTACCTCGGCGACACCCCCAACCACACCGTCCGGGAACGCGACGTCTACGACGGCATTGACGAGGACGGCCCCCTCGACCGGATCATCCTCGACGTCCCCGAGCCCTGGCGGGTCGTCGAGTCCGCCGGGGAGCGGCTGCGGCCCGGCGGCATCCTGATCGTCTACCTGCCGACAGTGCTCCAAGTGCACCGCGTCCATCTGGAGCTCGACGCCCACCCCGCCTTCGAAATGGCGGAGACGTTCGAGCTCCTGCAGCGCCCCTGGCACGTCTCCGAGTCGAGCGCCCGCCCCGACCACCGCATGGTCGCCCACACCGGCTTCATCACCCGCGCGGTGCGCTGCGAGCCCCGCCCAGGCCCCGGCGGCGCCCCAGAGCCGACCGAGGGCTAACCCCTTCCTCAAGAACCCTTTGCATCACCGGCGACGCCGGCACGCGATCATCTCTGTAGGGGCAACCCTTGTGGTTGCCCTGGGGTGGTCTCCGGGGCTGGCTCCCTCCCCTGTAAGGGGCGGCGTCGCGTCGCGCCCGTTCCCCCGACCGCCCGCCCAGCGTTGACACCGCGGCGCATCCCTTCCTATCCTGCGCCCACCGGCGGACAACACCACAATCGTGGAGAGGTGCACCATGCCCCAGAAGCGCGTTGACATCATGCACATCGACGAGGCCCCCTGGGTCCGCGAGGTCGAACCCCAGGTCGGCCCCCGCAAGCTCGGCGCGCAGGTCATCGGCGACCTCGAGGAGGGGCTGCGCGCGATCATCATCGCCCTCGCGCCCAACAAGCCGGGGAACCTGCACAGTCACTCCCAGGACGAGATCATCCATATCCTCGAAGGCGGCGTGACCATCGGGAAACAAGAGCTCGGCCCCGGCCACGTCATGTTCATCAAGGCCGACACGCAGTACAAGTTCGACACCGGCCCCGAGGGCGTGCGCTTCATGAACATCCGCCCCGGCCCAGCCAACTACCACAAGGTCGGCGAAGAGCCGGTGGCGGAGCGCTGGAACGTCGGGACGGTGCAGTCGTGAGCGTTTGGCGGCCATGTCGTAAGCGCTCATGAGCGCCCGTCTGCTATCTCGTGAGCGCTCGTGAGAGCGTTTAGCGCCATCTCGTGAGCGTCTTGCAGCCGATAATCCGCCGTTAGACCGCGTTTCGTCCGTACTTCGACGAAGGTTGGACTACGTTTGGCGCAGGATTGAACGCGCCGCCGCGTGAGAGCGCGCTAGCCCTGCTGCTTCGACCACACGTTCGGCGCGCCGGTGCGCCACAGGTCGCAGCGAATGCACCGCCGGGCCTCGGCGACCGCCTCGTCTTTCGCGTAGCCCCGCTCGACGATCTCGAAGGTCGCGGTGCGCTGCGGGGCCGCGGCCGTGGGCATGGGCGTGACCGGCTTGCCTTGCGCCGCGATGTCGGCCCGCATCGCCATCTCCGAGCCCGGCGCGGGGGCGAAGACCTCCGAGATATCGCCGTCGCCGCCGAGGTAGCGGTCGATGGCGACCGCCGCCCGCTTCCCCTGGTCCATCGCGTCGACGATGCTGCCCGGGCCGGTCACCGCGTCGCCGGCGGCGAAGACGCCCGCGCGGTTCGTCATGCACGAATCGAGGTCGGTCAGGATGCGCCCGCGCGGGCCAAGGTCGAGCCCCCACAAGGCGGGCGCCTCGACCTCCAGGCCGAGCGAGACCAGCACCACGCCGGCCTCGACGGTCCGGCTGCTTCCCTCGACGACGCCGAGCGTCTCCCGCCCCAGCTCGTCGGTGGCCACGACCTCCAGCGCCTCCGCATCTACTTCGACACCGCCGCCGGCCCCCCGCACCGCCGTGACCCGCATCAGCGGCAGCGTCTCGACCCCCTCCGCCTCGGCGTCGGCGATCTCGTGGTCGTGGGCCTCGGCGGCGGCGCGGTCGGACGGCATGAGCACCGTCACGCGCTCCGCGCCGACGCGCAGCGCCGACCGCGCCGTGTCCATCGCCACGTTGTCGCCGCCAATCACCACGACGCTCGACGGGGCGCTCGTCCGCCGGCCCAAGTTCACATCGCGGAGGAAGGCCGCGGCGTACTCGACCTTTCCGGACGGCGGCGCGCCGGCAACCTCAAGCGGCCGCGGCTTCGTCTGCCCGACGGCGAGGAGCACCGCGTCGTACTCGTCCGCCAGATCCTCGATCGACTCCACGCGGACGCCGGTGCGCACCTCGACCCTCGTCGCGCAGATGCGGCCGATCTCCTCTTCCAGCAGATCGCGGGGAACCTTGTACTCGGGCAGTCCCACCGCGAGCATCCCGCCGAGCTTCGGCATCGCCTCAAACAGCGTGACGTCGTGGCCCCGGCGGCTGGCGAGGTAGTAGACGGCGGTCAGACCCGCCGGCCCCGACCCGACGACGGCCACCCGCTTTCCCGTGGGCGGGGCGACGGTGGGAGCTGGGCCATGGGAGCCGTGCTCCGCCGCCGCACGTTTGACAGCGTTGATGGCGACGGGCTCCTCCATGATGCCTCGACGGCACCACGGCTCGCAGGGACGGTAGCAGATGAGCCCGCAGACCACCGGCAGCGGAATCGCCTCGCGGACCGTCGCGTGCGCCTCCGAGAACCGCCCCTCGGCGATATAGCCCATGTAGCGCGGCACGTCGACCTCCGCCGGGCAGGCCGCGACGCACGGAGCGATCAGCCGCTTGTCTTGGTCAAACTCCATAGGGTTAATTCTATGGCCCTTCGCGCTATTGCCGCGCGGAAGTCTCTCCCACCTCAGGCCTTTGCGCAACCTGGGAGGCGGCAAGCCGCCCTTTCCGCTCCCCCCGGCCGCTCCCTTAAGCCGAGCGACTTAAGCCTCTCCCCCTCTGGGGGAGATTTGAGAGAGGGCGCGCGCCGTCAGGCGCGCGAGCGCCCGCAGGGCGCTGCTCCCCCACTCGGCTCAAGGGTGGGCAAAGGTCTCCGACGGGAGTGCCGGCGCCGCCGACCGCTACGCCTTGGCGATTTCGACGGGGAAGCGCTTGGCGCGCGAGAAGGGGGTCAGCGCCCCCGGCGTGGGCTTGTTCCAGATGTTGGTGACCATCTTCTCGTGCGGCAGCGTGAGGAGGGCGACGCCGGGGGCGGCGCGGCCGTTGACGTGCGCCGTGGCCGAGACCGCGCCCATCGAGGCGGTCAGCGTCACCGCGTCGCCGTCCTTGATGGAGAGGCGGCGGGCGTCGGCGGTGTTGATCTCGACCGCCGCCGCGCCGGAAAGCTCGACGGTGCCCTTGATCTCCCGCACCACGGCGGCGAGCGCGACCATGCCGTCCGCGTCGGCCTTCTCCGGCGGCGGCAGCGGCAGGAAGCGGCCGATGCCGCGCATGAACTGGGAGACGTGGAGCATCGGCGTGCCCTCGTCGTCCTGGGAGCGGCATGGCCACTGCACCGGTCGGTCGTCGAGGCGGCGGTGGGAGACCCCGCCGTACGCGGGCGCCACGCGGGCGACTTCGTCCATGATCTCCGCCGGGCCGGCGTACGAGAAGCCGGCGGCGCCCATGCGCTCGGCCAGGTCGCCGATGGCGTGCCACGCCGGGCGGCACTCGCCCAGCGGCTCGATAGCCGGACGCACCCGCTGCACCCGCCGCTCGAAGCTCGTCGAGGAGCCGTCGTTCTCGGCGAACGACGTAGCGGGCAGCGCCACGCTGACGAACGGTTCGAGGTCTCTGAGGAACGTCTCGTGCACGGCAAGGAATTCGAGCTTTCCGAAGGCCCGGCCGAGCTCGCCCGTGGGGTCGGGCAGCACCTGGTTCTGGCCGATCATCACCACGGCCTTGACCTTGCCGGCCTCGATGGCGGCGGGCAGGTCGGGGAGGCCGACGCCGGCGCGGTCCGGCACGGTACCGGGGGAGTGCGCGCCGAGCCGCAGGCGGGTCCCGGCCTCGTCGAGGAGCACGCCGCCGGGGAGCAGGTGCGGCCTGCAGCCCATGTCCTCGGCGCCCTGGCTGTTGCTCTCGCCACGCAGCGGGTAGACCCCGCCGCCACGGACGCCAACGTTGCCGGTGAGCATCGCCAGACCCGCCACGGCCGCCGCGAGCCCGCCGTCGCCGACGAGCGCCGGACTGAACAGGAACGAGGTCGGCTTCCGCGCCGCGAGCAGGCGGGCCGCCTGCCGCAGCTGGTCGGCGGGAACGCCGGACAGCTTCTCGACGGCTTCAAGGGTGTAGGGCGCCAGCGACTCGACGAACCGGTCGAGCTCCATCGCCCGCTTCTGCACCGCCTCGGCGTCGAACAGACCTTCGTCGACGATGACCTTGGCGATGGCCGCCAGCACGGCGACCTCGGAGCCCGGGGCGCAGACGGCCTTCTCCGCCGCCAGCAGCCCGATCTCGGTGTCGCGCGGATCGATCACGATCAGGTGCGCGCCTCGGTTCACCGCCTCCTTGACCTGGAGTCCGGCCACAGGGTGCTCGAAGGTGATATCGGAATCGACGATGAGGACCGTCTGCGCGTCGTGCAGGTCCCACATCGAGTTGGTCGCCGCGGCGCTGCCGAACGCGTCGATCAGCGGGTCGAGCGCCTGCGGCGGACAGAGCGGATCGGGGAAGTCGACATTGGGCGAGCCGACCGCGCCGCGGGCGAACTTCTGGAGCAGATAGTTGTCTTCGTTCGTGACCTTCCCCGAGCCGAGGAAGGCGACCTCGCCCGGCTCGTACTTGCCCAGCGCGTCGGCGACGGCGGCGAGCGCGTCGTCCCACGAAGCCGCTTCCAGCCCGTCCGCCCCGCGCACCATCGGCGTCATCAGCCGCTGCTTGCTGTAGACCCACTTGTAGCCGAACTTGCCCTGGACGCACTCCTGGCCGCGGCTCGCCTCGCCGTCCACGTCGTGCGTGACCCGGATCAGCTTGCCGTCGGTGACGTTCAGGTTAAGCGAGCAGCCGACGCTGCACTGCGAGCAGGCCGAGGTGACCATCTCGTCGGCGCGGCCCGCCCACTTGCTGTCTTTCTCGGTGATGGCCCCCACGGGGCAGACGTCGACGCACAGCCCGCAGAAGGTGCAGCCCGACTCGGCCAGCGTCCCGCCTTGGGACGTGCCCACGATGGTGTCGTTGCCCCGCATCTCGAAGGTGATCGCGTTGACGCCCTCGATCTCGTCGCAGGCGCGCACGCACTTCCCGCAGACGATGCAGAGGTTCATGTCGTGGTCGATGAAGGGGTTGCGCGTCTCCAGGTCGAGGTTCCGGTACTGGTAGGGCAGCGGCACCTCGTTGAGCTTGACGGAGTAGGTCACGTCCTGCAGCTCGCAGCGCTCGTTCTGCGGGCAGACGACGCAGCGGTCGATCACGCTGACGTTGCGAAGGCAGACGTCGGTGGGGCCGCAGTGCTCGATGCGCCAGCAGGTCAGGCAGCCGTGGGGATGGCTCGACAGGGTGAGCGCGAGGATGTCGCGCCGTATCTCCTCGACCGGCGCCGGGTTGGTCAGGACCGACATCCCCTCGCCGACGGTGGTGTGGCAGGCGGCGGGATAGCCCCGCCCGCCCTCGATCTCGACGACGCACATGCGGCAGGCGCCGTAGGGCTTGAGGTTGGGGTGCCAGCAGAGGTAGGGGATGTAGATGCCGTAGTCGCGGGCGGCCTCGATGATGGTCTGGCCCGGCTTTGCCTCGACCTCGACGCCGTCGATCTTGAGCTTGATCTTGTCGTTACTCATCGGTCGGCGCCCCTCAATCAGCCCGCCTGCGCGGCCCCTTCTTGGATCGAGGCCTCGAACTCGTCTTGGAAGTAGCGGTAGCCCGACTTGATCGGGTTCTCGGCCAGATGCCCGTGCGCGCACAGCGCCGACTTCATCGTCTCGCCGATGACGAGGGCGGTGTCGAGCTCCTTGCGCGTGGCCTTCTTGTGCTCCAGCCGGTCCAGGATGTTGGCGATCTGCCGCGTGCCCAGCCTGCAGGGGAAGCACTTGCCGCACGACTCCTCGGCGTTGAACTCGCCGAGCACGGCGGCGATCTCGATCACGGAGTCGGTCTCGTCGCCGACAATGATACCGCCCGAGCCGAACATGGCGCCGGCGGCGATCATGGCGTCGAAGTCGATGGGCATGTCGAGGGACGACGCGGGCAGGAAGCCGCCGAGCGGCCCGCCCGTCTGCAGGAACTTCAGCGCCTTCCCGCCGGGCACGCCGCCGCCGAGCACCTCGATGACCTCCCGCAGGGTCACCCCGAAGGGCACTTCATAGAGGCCGGGCCGGTTGATGCGGCCCGACAGGCAGACCAGGGCCGTGCCCTTGCTCCGCTCGGTGCCGATGCCGGCGAACCAGTCGCCGCCGTTGGCCACGATGCTCGGCGCGTAGGAATAGGTCTTGACGTTGTTGATGTTCGAAGGCTTCTGCCACAGTCCGGCGGCGGCGGGGAACGGCGGCTTGTACCGCGGCATCGCCCGCTTGCCCTCGACCGCCTCCATGAGGGCGGTCTCCTCGCCGGAGACGTACGACTCGCCGGTCAGCGAGATCTCGATGTCGAAGTCGAAGCCGGTGCCCAGGATGTCCTTGCCGAGCAGACCGTGCTCGTAGGCCGTGTCGAGGGCGCGCTGCACCCGGTCGATGGGCAGGTCCCATCCCGTGCGGATGAAGATGAAGCCTTTGCCGCCGCCCGCCTTGGTGGCGTAGCCGGCGATGGTGATCCCTTCGATCACGCGGAAGGGGTCGCTCTCCAGCAGATGCTTGTCGTTGAAGGCCCCGGAGTCGCCCTCCTCGGCGTTGCAGAGGTGGTACTTGGGAGGGCCGGGCGCGCCGATGAGGAACTTCCACTTCATCGCCGCGGGGAAGGCCGCCCCGCCGCGCCCGCGCAGGTTCGACTTCTCGATCTCGCCGATGACGTCCTCCGGCGACATGCCGCTCACGGCCTTGTCGAGCGCCGCGTAGCCGCCGTTGGCGATGTAGTGCCACAGGTTATCGGGCTCGATGACGCCGCAGTTCTGCGTCGCCACCCGCCGCTGCAGCGAGAACTCCTCGCGGGAGAAGAGGTCGGGCGGCCCGCCGGGCTCGACGTCGCCGATGGCGCCGAGCACGTCGGCGCCGTCGGGTATGGTGCCGCCGGCCACGTAGCTTTCCACCAACGCCGCCGCCGACTCAAGCGTGACGTTGGCGAAGTAGACGCGCGGCCCCCTGGGCCTCGTGATGCTGACGATCACCTCGGCGTAGTCGAGGCCCAGGCCGCCGGTCTCATGGATATCGGCCTGTACGCCGGCCTTCGCTAGCGCCGACTCGATGGCTTCGATCACGTCCGGCCCGCCGGCGGCAAGACCGTGGATGCCCATGCCGACGGCGATCTGCGTCCGCTCGGTTGGGCGGGCGAAAGCCGCCCACTCCCGTTCGGCGCGCTCGGTGAGTTTCTCGAAGGCTTCGGTCATGCGCCGTTCTCCGAGGTCGCCTCAAGAAGACGGCCCAGACGGTCGGAATCCAACCGGCCCACCAGCTTGCCGTCGATCTTGCCGACGGGCGCCAGGGCGCAGGCCCCGGCGCATTCAAGCCCGCGGAGCGAGTACTTGCGGTCTTCGCTGTAGCCGTCGAACGAGGCCCCGGCAAAGACCTCCGCCTGTCGCATCAGCCCCTTCGAGTCGAAGAGCTGGCACGAGGGCCCCCAGCAAAGCTCGATAGTGTGGTCGCCGGGCGGCTCGAAGCGGAAGTGGGTGTAGAAGGTGGCGACGCCGTGGACCTCATTGACCGAGGCGCCGGTGTACTCGGCGACGGCGGGAATGGCGTCGGGGGGCAGGTAGGTCAGCCGCTCTTGAATGCGGATGAGGGAGGAGAGGACGGTGATCGTCCGCCCCTTCTGGGAGTCGAGGATCTCCCGCATCTTGGAGTCCATGGCGGAGCCGAGTCCCCTTCACCCGCGCCGGCGGGGCATTCGTGAAATGCGGAACTAACGGGGATGCTAGCACACCGGCCAGGGTCGAACAAGGCAGGACGGAGGCTACCGAGGGGCGCGGATGATGAGCCGGCAGAGACCGCTGATGAGCCGCCCCCACAGGCGCGGCTCCGCGCCCTTCCACGCGGCCATCGACGCTTCGCCCTCGTCGACGGCGCGGCGGAAGGCGTCGAAACCATCGTCCCCCAGCGCGCGCCGCACCGCGGCCTCGTTCTCCCCCATCCAGGCGCGGAGCCGGTCGAAGTCGATGTCGTCGAAGACCGGAAAGCTGCCGTTGCGTAGGGCGGCGCGCCACTGGCCGGGCGCGGGGAACGGGGTCACCACCGCCGACTCCAGGTCGATGATGATCAGGTCGCCGTCGCGGTTGCGGATCAGATTGGTGCGGGCGAGGGGGTTGCGGGGGTTGATCTGCCAGACGCTCAGCCCGGCCTCGGCGAACATTTCGGTGAGGTCGCGGAGGAAGGTTTGGGTCTCGGCGTCGTTGTCCACCTTGTCGCCGCGGACGAGCTCGCCGACCAAGCGCCACCGGCCGTCGATGCGTTCCGCCGAGATCGGGGCGACGAGGTCCTTCCCGAAGCGGCAGCGGGTCAGAAAACCGGCGATGCCGCGCCGGTGGACGGCGGCAGTCAGCGCGCGCTCGTTCGACTCGTAGGGGAATGGCGCCTGAAAGGCGAGCCGGTAGAGCAGCCTTACGGCGAAGGGCGGCTTGTACGTCTTGATCGCGGCGCCGCGTTCCACGTCGAGGACGACGGTGCTCGCTATCGAATGCTCGACGCGGGAAGTCCCGTTGACGTTCGCCGCGCCTCCGCGCTTCGCCACCTTGCCGGAGAGCATGACGCGCATAGGGTAGCGCAAATGGAGGAGGGGCGTGGACGCTAGGCGGGCGGCTCGTCGCTCTCCTCGGGCTCCTCCTCGACGACCTCCGTCGAGCGGCGCGTCATCTCGCTGAAGCTCAGGTTGTGCAGCCACATGAAGAAGAGCCCGAGCATCGTCACCGGCGCGAGGAGGGCGGCGTGGAGGATCACCGCGTAGGCGGCGGCGACCTCCGGCGACTCATTGAAGCCTTCGAGGACGACCTTGGTGCCGTATTCGAAGGGCCCGATGCCGCCGGGAGCCGACGGCAGGCTCACCGCCAGGTTGGCGATCGCCGTGATGAAGAGGGAGCCGTTGTAGGGCACGTCGAGATCGAACGCCCAGCCGATGATGTGGTACATCGCCCCCTCGGCGAGCCATACCGGCATAGTGACGGCGAGGATGAGGACCACGCGCTTGGGGTTGCGGAGGCCGGAGAGGCCGTCGACGAACGAGTAGAGGATGTTCTGGGCGGGCTCGCGGAAGCGCCGGGGAAGGAACCTGACGAGCGCCTTGACGACGACGTCGCGCAGGCCGGAAAAGATGGCGACGCCGAACATGAGGGCGAGGACGCCGAGGAAGAGCGAAAGGATGAGGCCGATGAGCACGCCCTCGGGGATGCCGATGTCGTCGGAGAAGGCGCTGAAGACCTCGGAAACGTCGAGGAAGGGCCACACGATCAGGGCGATGATGAGCAGCCCGACGCCGTCGAAGACGCGCTCCAAGAGCACCGTGCCCAGGGCCGCGCTCTTGCTCACGCCCTCCCGCTCGCTGAAGAACCAGGCGCGCACGAATTCGCCCAGCCGCACCGGCAGGAGGTTGTTGGCCATATAGCCCACCACCACCGGCGAGTAGAGCCGGATCGCCGGCACCTCCTTGATGTGCATCAGGAGGAACCGCCAGCGGATGGCGCGAAAAAGGACGGCGAGGAAGTAGAGGGCGAGCGCGGGGATCAGCCAGATGTAGTTGGCGTCCCTGAGGTGCTCGAGCGTATCGCCGATGTCGAGCTGCCAGAAGAAAAGGACGAGCAAGCCGGCGCTGAACGCAACGCCGAGCCAAAACCGCTTACTGAGAAGGAGGGACAGGGCGGAGACTCCAGAGAACGGGGCCGGGCGTCGGGCTGGCCGGCTCAGGAGGCCAGTATAGCCGATGCCTCGCCGGGGCCGCGCGTCATGGCGGCCCCTTCAATTCCTTGTGGAAATAGACCAGCACCTCCCCGGTGGAAGGCTCGGTCGATATGTCCCGGTAGGCGAAGTACCGCAGCCCGCTGTTCCAAGAGTCGGCGCTGCGCACGTCGTCCCAGAACCTTCCGGGGGTGTAGTTGGCATACACCTCGAACGGATTGAACCAAGTGAGGAAGGTGATGCGGAGCGGCGGACCGTAGTTCTCCTCCACCGCTTCGAGCTTGCCCTGGTTGGCCGTGTTGGCCAGGATCACGTCGTGGTCGAGCTCGCCCTCGTAGGTCCCCAGGTCGGCAAGGGCGACCTCCGAGTAGTTCCGCAGATACCAGCGCCATGGCCCGACGGCGGCGTGCGAGGCGTCGGCGAAGATCCGCAAGTCTTCGTGCTTGCCGTTAAGCCGGGCGAGGCGGTCGATCTCCTCCGACACCAACCCCACCTCGGGCGAGAGCTGCGAATAGACGATCAGCTCGTCGGGGTTGTCGCCGTTGGCGTACGACGTCTGGAAGGCGGCCCGCACCGTGAACACGCTCATCAGGATGACCAGCGACAGCAGAGCGAGCGGCAGCACCCGCCCCGCGCCGAGCGTGACCAGTGCGTACACGAACGCCGCGACCGCGAAGGCGGCGATGACGAGCGGGAAGATGAAGCTCCAGAAGGCGATGGGGTCGCCCTCCCAGGGGATGCTCGTCGTCAGCGCGTAGATGAGCGCCAGCGCGAGCGGCGCGGTCGCCAGCAGCCCGATGGCGCCGCCGCGGACGACCCGCCTCCATTCGACGGCGGCGATCAGGTCGCCGATGAACTTGGCCGCCAGGATGACGAACGGCAGCGCCAGGTGCGTCGTGAGCCAGGGCATCTTCTCTCCGGCGACGATGTAGGCCAGCAGCGACAAGCCCGCCCAGAACACCAGGAACCACTCGAACCGGTCGCCGCCCCGCAGCCCAAGCACGGTGACGATGAAAACGCCGGCAACGATGGGCAGATAGAGCGCCTTGCCGCCCACGCCCGGGCCGCCGATGGCGGCATGGACGCCCCACGCCGCGAGCCCCGCCGCGGCCAGCACCAGGAAGACCACCGGGAAGAGGCCGAGCCGCCCCCGGAACATGTAGAACAGCGCCGCCGCGACGCCGAAGAAGAACGGCAGGAACTCGTACACCGGCAGCAGCGTGAAGTAGTAGTACCAGGGCTGGCCGCCCCGCTCGACCTCCTGCTGCGCGAGCCAGTAGCCGAGCGCCTGCCACACCCCGGTGCCGAAGCCGAGCATGTTGGTGAAGAAGGTGGTGTGGAACACCAGGAAGAGGCCGTAGAACAGCGACCACGCCAGCAGGAACGTCTTCCCCTTCCACCGGAAGCCGAGGAATGCTCCGGCCACGAACAACACCCCGGCGATGATGATCGCGAACGTGTAGCCGCTCTTGCCGCTCGGCGCGCCGACCGCGCCGCTGGAGAGCGACGCATCGGTCACCACCGTGGTGAACAGCCCGATCTGGTCGAGCACGAGGCCGGGAATGGCCGCGAAGAGGGGCAGGGTGAGGGCGATAAGGAAGATGAGGAAGCCCAACGCCGGCGTCAATTCATGGCCGTTCCGGGCCTCTTCAGTCTCGTCACTTTCGCCGGCTTCCGCAGCCGCACCAGGTTCCGATGGCTCGCCGTTCAGGTCAGCCGCGGGCTCCCCGGCAGCCGAAGTCTCGCCCATTTCGGCGGCATCGGCCGCCCCTTCGGCCCCCTCCGCGCCGGGCGCCGCCTCTACCGCCTCGTCGACCTGCTCATCGCCCTCCGGCGTTTCGGCGGCCGGTGGTCGGGCCAGGAGGTTCGCCAGTGGAGCCAGCCCGACGCGGCGCAGGCAGTGCGCGACCCCACCGAGAAGGTCCGCGACGGAGCGAATGTCGGCCAGCAGCCACGCGATCAGGAACAGCCCGACGATGCCCAGCGAAATAAACGTCGTCTCTTTCGACGAGAAGCCCAGCGCCAGCGCCCCGGCGGCGGCGAACAGCCACACGTTCTTCCGCGTCTCCAGGAAGCGCCACATCGAGATGACCAGCGCAAGGTCGAAGACCAGGGTGAGGATGTCGTTGCGGATGAAGCGGCTGAAATAGAAGATCGTTGGCGAGAAGGCGAGCATCGCGGCGGCGGCCAGCGCGCCCCACATGCCCAGCCGGTGACGCAGCAGCAGCGGCATGAGCACCAGGGCCGCGCCGAACAGGGCCGTCGGCAGCCGGGGCGAGGCCAGGTTGTCGCCGAAGATGAAGATCGCGACCGCGGACAGGTGGTACAGCAGCGGCCCGTGCGACCACGGGCTGTGGAGGTAACCCTCGCCGTTGGCGATCCGCCAGCTATCGAAGGCGTGGATCGACTCGTCGTAGTGGTAGGCCCGCCCGTCGAGGTCCCACAGCCGCATGACCAGCGCCGCCAGGAAGATCAGGCCGTACCCGATCAGCTCCCACGGGACCCGCTCGATGCGGATGACGAGCCCCGACCCCTCGTCCCCCCGCTCCCCCTCTAGGGGAGACTCAGAGAGGGCCGGGGCGGGGCTCCCAGGCTGGGACTCGGGCGGGGTTTCCGGCGTGTCGCCGTTAGGGAAGCTCATGCTCAGGAAAGGAGGCGCCCGTATATTATGACACGCTCATTCTCGAAGACCGGTTCGAGGAACCGGTCCAGCCGTTCCTCGACCTCCGCACCGTAGATACGACGCTCCAGGTCGCCGAGGATCACGTAGGTGACCTCGTATCGGTCGAGAATGCCCCGCGCCTCATCCACGTCGTCCGTCCGGTAGAAGGTGTCGACGTCCCGCCCGCGCTCGGCGATGGGCTCGAACGGCTCGCCCCGCCACTGCCGCTCGTGGCCGCCCCAGCCGATGACCGTCGGCACCCCCGTTCGCTGCGAAAAGCGGGCCACTTCAACCCTATATCCGCCCTGGACCTGGCCGAAGTCGTCGATCACCGCCGCCTCAATCAGCGCCGAGCCGGGGGCGGCGTGCTCATTCAGCCACCGCACTGCTTCGTACTCCTCGGGGTTCCGCTCCTCCAATTCAATAAGGGCGTTCAGCGTC
>DAOUKH010000038.1:0-34380 GCA_034421515.1 Dehalococcoidia bacterium | reverse complement strand
AGAAGCGCACCGGCTCGCAGCTCCTTCGCTGCAAGAACGGCTGGGTCCACTTCGAGGCGACCTCCCTCAACCCCAACTTCCTGTTGCTCGCCGGGCGCCCCGACCTTCTCGACGACCCGCGCTTCATCCCCGAGGGAGATTGGACGCCGGAGCGACGCGACGCCATGCTCGACGTGCTTCGCGCGTGGTGCGTGACGGTCACCAAGGAGGAGGCCTTCGGGCAGGCCCAGGAGCTCGGCCTGCCCGTCGCTCCCGCCTACGACGTCGCCGACCACATGGCTTCGCCGCACCTACGGGCCCGCGGCTGGCCCACGACGGTCGAGCACCCCGCCACCGGCGAGATCGCACTGCCGGGCTTCCCTTACCTTTTTTCCGAGAGCCCGGCGGCGGTGCGGCTGCCCGCGCCCTTGCTCGGCGAGCACACCGGCGGCTGGAGTCCGCGCCAGTCGCGACCGCAGGCCGCACCGGTCATTTCCCCGCGCCCGCCCATCGAGGCGCCGGGGCCGCCCCGGGCGCCGCTCGAAGGCATTCGCGTCCTCGAGATCACCAACAACTGGGCGGGGCCGGTGACCTGCCGAATGCTCGGCGACCTCGGCGCCGAAGTCATCAAGATCGAGTCCCCTACGCGCCTCGCCGCCCGCGTCGGTCAGTTCGCCGGGAACCAGGGCTTCGAGCGGTACTGGGACCGCTGCAGCTACTTCCTGGAAATGAACCGTAGCAAGTACGGTGTCTCCATCGATCTCTCCACACCCCGCGGCCGCGACATCTTCCTGCGCCTCGTGGAGGACGCCGACATCGTCGTCGAGAACAACACGCCGCGCGTCATGCGCAATCTCGACCTCGAATATCCCGTGCTCAAGGCGGTCAACCCCGCGATCATCATGCTCTCGATCTCCGGCTTCGGCCAGACGCCGCCGGGCCGCGACTTTAGCGCCTTCGGCTCGAATATCGAGGCGGCGTGCGGCATCGCGTCGTTGACCGGCTACGCCGGCGACGACCAGCCCTACAACACCACCAACTACTACGCCGACCCCATCGCCACCGTCCATGCGCCCGTCGCACTCCTCGCCGCGCTGGAATACCGCGACGCCACCGGCCGCGGCCAGTACATCGACATGGCCCTGAACGAAGGCGGCATCGTCTTCTGCTCGGAGGCGTTCATGGAGTACGGGCTGACCTGCCGCGTTCCCCAGCGACGGGGCAACCGTCATCTCCGCTTCGCGCCCCAGGGCTGCTACCCCTGCATGGGCGAGGACGCGTGGATGGTCCTGACGGTGCGATCGGACGACGAGTGGCGCCGCCTGCGTGAAGTCGTCGGCGACCCCCGCCTCGACGATCCGCGCTTCGACTCGGTCGAGGGCCGCCGCGCCGCCCACGCTGAGATCGACGAGGTGCTAGGCGCGTGGAGCGCCGGCCTCGACCACTACGAGGCGGCCCGGCTGCTGCAGGAGGCCGGCGTCCCCGCGGGTCCGGTTCTCGCCAATTGGGAGATGATCAGCGACCTCCATGCCCACAAACGGGGTTTCTACCTGATGCTGCCCACCCGACGCGTCGGCGCCTGGGTGCACAGCGGCATGCCCTGGCACTTCTCACGGACGCCGGGCGTCATCCGCAGCGACAGCCCCGCCTACGGCGAGCACAACCGGCTGGTGCTGGAACGACTCTTGGGCATGGACACCGGCGAGATCGATGTCCTGTACCGCGACCGGGTCGTCGCCGAGGACCCGCCCGAGCGTTACCTCCGGCGCTAGCCGCCGCCCTCGCGCTTCTCGATGGCGCGCTTGGCGCGCTCCTCGAAGCTCCCCGACATCCCGAACCACTTCATGGCGAGCTGCGCCCAGCGTAGGGCCTGATCGCGGCTCATGTCCTGGTTGCGGTCGAGGTGCGACAGAGTCAGCCGGACGCCGGCCGGGCTCATCGCAGCGATCGTCTGCGCCATCTCTAGCGCGCGGTCCATGACCTCGGAGCTGGGGTGCATCGCGGTCGCGAAGCCGATCCGCTCCGCCTCCTCGGCGCCCACGACCTTGCCCGTCAGGACGATCTCCTTCGTCTTGGTCGTGCCGACGAGGCGCGACCAGCGAGTGCTCGCGCCCCAGCCGCCGAGTCCGGTGCCGAGGTTCTTGAGGTGCCAATCGCTGATCTGCGCCGCCTCGCCCACCAGCCGGAAGTCGCACGCCAGCGCGAGCTCGACTCCACCGGTGCTGCACACGCCGTCGACGACGGCGATGGAGGGCTTGAGCATGTCGTCGATGTCGTTGGCGAGCTCGTAGCCGAGGCTGCCGGCGGGCGCCAGCCCTTCGCCGGCGGCCTTGAGGTCGGCCCCGGCCGAGAAGCAGGGGCGGCCGTCGGCGCGGGGCGCGCCGGTCAGCAGCCAGACGCGGATGCGGTCGTCGGCCTCGATCTCCGCGACCGCGGCGGCCACCTCTTCGAGGATCGGCCGGTGCAGCGCGTTCAACCGCTCCGGCCGGTTCAGCGTCACCAGCGCGACGCCCTCCGCCGGCTCCTCATATCGGATAAACTCGTAGCCCAAGAGCGGCCTCCCCCGCGCTATCGGTCCCATAGCACGGCGAGGACGCGCCGTCTACTAACGGGTCTCGTGGCTAGGCCTTCGACTATGGCGCGGGCGAGCGCGGCATCCGCCGCCTGCACGTTGGCTTCAACCGCGTCCAGAGTCGGACGAATGTCTTCCGCTTCCGTAACGTCGAGGGGTTTCTTTGGGATAATTCTCCCGTTCTCGAACCTTGCGTTGATGTCCTTCATCGTTGGTTCCTACGCGGCAGTGCGGCCTGTCCTACACTTCCACGAATTGAGCCGATGACCGGGGCTCTGGGATAGGCTGACCGTCCTCAGCCAGCAATTCCAGATGGGAGACGATGGCCTCTTGGATGAGCGTAGAGACCTCCTCCCTTGTATCCGCCACCGCGACGCATCCAGGCAGGTCGGGGACATAGGCCCCGTAGCTGGTGGGTCCCTCTTCAACAATGACGGTGTACTTCATGAACCCTGTTCCTTTTCGAGACCCGCTTGCTTCAGTATATGGAGCCATGTCCCGATGGGCACGTCGACACTTGGTTTGCCGGCGATTGTCACAAGACCGGGCTTCTCTGGATGCTTGTAGTGCCGATGGCTTCCCTTTGTTCGGACCCGCCGCCATCCATCATTCTCTACGAGTCGGATTGCATCCCGCACCTTCGGCATAGGCAGTCTTGCTCCGACCTATCCCTTTCGGGTGCCCCTGAGTATACCCTGGCGCTGGCGCGCGAACCCCCCTATCCCGCCCCAATCCGCTCGAACCCCGTGTACGGGTGCAGCGCCTCCGGCACCAGGACTGAGCCGTCGGCCTGCTGGTTGTTCTCGAGGATGGCGATCATGATGCGGGGGAGGGCGAGGCCGGAGCCGTTGAGGGTGTGCGGGAAGGCGGGACGGGCGCCCTGCTCGGTGCGGTAGCGGATGTTGGCGCGGCGCGCCTGGAAGTCGGTGCAGTTCGAGCAGCTGCTGACTTCGAGCCACTCGCCGCAGCCGGCGGCCCAGACCTCGATGTCGTAGGACTCGGCGGCGGCGAAGCCGAGGTCGCCTGCGCACAGTTGCAGCAGGCGGTGCGGCAAGCCGAGCGCCCGCGCGATGTCTTGTGCGTGGGCGACCAGATCTTGCAGCGCGGCGGGTGAGTCCTCGGGCTCGACGATCTGGTACATCTCGACCTTGTCGAACTGGTGGCCGCGCTTCAGGCCGCGGATGTCCTTCCCCGCCGACATCTTCTCGCGGCGGAAGCAGGCGGTGTACGCGACGTGTTTCAGCGGCAGCGTTCCCGGCGGGAGGATTTCGCCGCCGTAGAGGCCGGTGATCGGCACCTCGGCGGTGGGGACCATCCAGTAGTCCTCCTCGGCGTCGCGGTAGAGGTTGTCCCGGAACTTGGGCAGCTGCCCCGCGCCGAAGATCGTCTGCTCCCGCACCATGTAGGGCAGGTAAACCTCCGTGTAGCCGTGCTGGTCGATGTGGCGGTCGAGCATCCACTGGATGAGGGCGCGCTGGAGCTTGGCGCCGGCGCCGGTGAGGGTGTAGAATCGCGACCCCGAGATGCGTTGACCGCGCTCGAAGTCGAGGATGCCGAGGGCCTCGCCGATCTCCCAGTGCGGACGCGGCTCGAAGTCGAACGTGGGGAGGTCGGTGGCCTCGCTCAGTACAACGTTGCCGGATTCGTCCTCGCCGTCGGGGACATTGGCCGCGGCGATGTTGGGCAGGCGGGCGAGGATCTCGTCGATCTCCGTTCCCAGCGCGCCGCTCTTCGATTCGAGGTCCTTGATGCGCTCGCCGACGCCGCGCATCTCCTCGATCAGCTCCGGCGGCTTGGGGTTCATGCGCGAGAGCTTCTTACTCGTTTCGTTGCGGGCGGCGCGGAGCGTCTCGCCCTCGGTTATGAGGGCGCGGCGCTCGGCGTCGGCTTCAAGGAGCCGGTCGATGGGGGCGTCTTCGTGCCGCCGGGCCATCGCGGCGCGAACGGAGTCGGGGTCGCGGCGAATCAGTTCGAGGGAAAGCATGGCTTCTCGGTCGGGGTGGACGGCGGAGGGAGCACGTGAGGAGTGTGCGCGGGTCAGGCGACCTTGAGCACTTTGATCTTGGTTGCGCCGGCGGGGGCCGCGACGCGGGCGTCGTCGCCGGAACGCTTCCCGAGGATGGCCTTGCCGATCGGGCTTTCGTTCGAGATGCGGCCCGCCCTGGGGTCGGCTTCAAGGTGGCCCACGATTGTGTAGGTCTCCTCGGCCCCGTCCTCGTGCTGCACGGTGACCGTCGACCCGATGGCGGCCCGCTGCGTCGGCCGGTCATGGCGGGCGACCTGAGCGTGCTTCAGGATATTCTCGATTTCGAGGATGCGGCCTTCGATCTTTGCCCGCTCCTCGACGGCGTCGTCCACGAGGGCGTCGCCGGTGACCTCGAGGTCGCGGGCAGCATGCAGCTTGCGTCCAACCTCGGCTCTGCGCCGGTTCCGCAGATCGTCGAGCTCTTCGTGGAGCCTGGTCATGCCCTGGGGAGTAAGGAAGACAGGTTCTTGGGTCATAAGGCCAGCCCTCACCCTGTCCGCTCCTGCCGAAAGGGAGCAGGCGGCGCGAGGCTCATTCCAAAGGAGGGAATAGGGCGGCGCGCCCCGACGGTAACCAGAATTATAGGTTCGGGCGCTTGCCTTTGTAAAGCAGAGGGCCTAGGAAAGGGCGGCGGGCCGGGAGGCGGGAGAGCTGCGGCGCGCGGCGCGTACCGTGTTGTGCACCAGCATCGCCACGGTCACCGGGCCGACGCCCCCCGGCACGGGCGTGATCATCGAGGCGACTTCCTTGACCTCTTCGAAGTCCACGTCGCCGACGAGCCGGTAGCCACGCTTCGCCGATGCGTCCGAGACGCGGTTGATACCAACGTCTATAACGACGGCGCCGGGGCGGACCATCTCGGCCTTGACCCACTGCGGATCGCCGGTGGCAATCACCAGGATATCGCCCTTGCGCATAAGCGAGCCGATGTCATGGGTGTGCGTGTGGCAGAGGATGATGGTGGAGTTTGCGGCGTGCTCGACCTCTTGAGATAAGAGGAGACCGAGCGGCTTGCCCACGATGTTGCTGCGCCCGCAGATGACGACCGTCTTGCCGTCCGGGTCGACGCCCAAGTGGAGCAGCATGCGGAGGATGCCTGCCGGTGTCGCGGGAACGAAGCCGGGCCGGCCCACGGCGAGCAGCCCCATGTTCGTCGGATGGAGGCCGTCGACGTCCTTGGCGGGGTCGAGGGCCTCGATGATGGGGAACGGGTCGAGGTGGGGCGGCAGCGGAAGCTGCACGAGGATGCCGTGGAAGGCGTCCTCGCGGTTGAGGGAATGCACGAGGTCGAGGAGGTCGCGGTGGGTCGAAGAAGACGGCAGCGTGAAGACCCTGCTGTCCACCCCGACACGGCCGCATGCCTTGATCTTGTTGCGGACGTAGACGTGGGAGGCGGGGTCGTCGCCGACGAGCACGGCGGCGAGGCCTGGGTTGACGCCTTCTTCGCGGAGCGCGGCTACGTCCCTGGCGGCCTCGTCCAGAATGGCCGAGGCGATTGCCTTGCCGTCAATCAGGGTAGCGGTCATGCGCCCAACCGGAGCGCGGCGCTCGTGGATGGTGGGGACGAGTACGGCGGGAGGGACGAGGGCTGACGCACGGCCCCTAGTGTACCCGACGATCCCTCTCGGTGGAATAGGGGCCGCCGCCCTATTTCAAGAATCGTTTTTCCTCTTTCCCACTGTTTGAGGAAGGGTTTGGCTCGTCCGTCTTATCGCCGCCGGCCCTTGCTTGCGGCGGTTGAGTCAGTGTTGTCGCTCCAACCGCGTCCGATACTCCTCCGGGACAGCGGCGTCTCCGTAGATCTCCTCCAGCGCCGCAAAGACCTTTGGGAACTGGTTTCTCAGCGCTGCCACGTCGCCGTCCGTTCCCAACTCGTCGGTCACCTCGAAATACCCCGTGCTGAGCACCGCAAAGAACTCCATGACGTTAGCCATCATGTGACTGCCCTCGTAGATTCCCGCCTGTACCGCCTGCTGGTAGAAACGGTCCCATGCTTCGTGGTCACCCTGCGTGAAGCACAGGTTCTGGATGGAGTGGGCGAATTCGTGCACGGCGACGAGTCCCCGGTATGGGTGATAGGGATGCTGAGGCCCGATGATGCCCAGCAACTGCTCTTCCGCGGCTGCGGTAACCGGGTGGCCCGGTACCGCGCCCAGGCCGCGTATCTCGAAGCTGTCCCGCCTTCGCCCTGTGAAGTCGCTGGTTCCGGCCACATACTCGAATTCCGGTAACGAGGTCACCACCTCGTCCTTGGGGGTGATGGCCAGATCTCCTCTCATCCGGACCATGCACAGGGCGATGTCCTGCCTTCCCGACAGCATGGCGGCTACGATATCGGCTCCGGCCTCGACAGCCGCTGGGTCGACGCTGCCGGCAGCCTTAACGGCTATTCCGTTGACCGACAGGAACTGCGTGTAGTATTCGGCCTCCTTCGTGAAGGGCCGCAGGCTGTCCAGCATCGAGTCCCTTTCCCTGCCGTGCTGCCCTACCTCGTGCTCGCACATCCAAGCACGGGCCCTGAATCCTTGTGGGTTGCCGGGCAAGAGTTCGGATACCAGTACCAACTCGGCCACGTCGATGACACAGAAGCCTGGACTCTCCTGCACCCGGTAGCGGATCCGCGTGGCGGGCTGGTCACCCGCCATGGTGTCTTCGACTGATGTGACCTCGAAAAGGGAGGCGCCGGGCCACCAGTCTTCGCGGAGACCATACCGGATCAACCGGGTGAACTGGTCCAAGTCGTACTCGCGCGGGAGGTATTGGGACGATATTGTGAGGTCGCCTACTGGTGAGTCGCTCTTGTAGCGCCCTTCCTCTACCTGGTACCAACCGTCAGCCAACTCGACGGTGTGGCCGTATTCCATGTCCCGTGTGGTGACCCCCCTTTCCCGGTTACTCGGTGCCGGGACCGGCGCCAGAGTCGGTGTTGGCAGTGGAGTTGCAGTCGCGGTTGGCAGCGGTGTCGGGGTTGGCGTGTTGGTCGGTGTCGGGATCGATGTGGCCGTTGCCGCTGGCGTTGGCAGTGGAGTTGCAGTCGTGGTTGGCAGCGGTGTCGGGGTTGGCGGGTTGGCCGGGCTCGGGACCAACGTGGCCGTTGCCGCTGGTGTTGGCACAGGCGTTGGCTGTGGAGTTGCCGTCGCTCTCGGTTGCGGGGTTGCCGCCCTTCCAGTGGTCGGGGTGGGCGTGGGCGCCGAGGTTGCTGCCGGCTCTTCGACCGGGCCCGGTGTTTTAGTCGGCTCAGCCGCGTCTTGCTGGACCGGCGTCTGGGTCGAGGCCGTTGTCGGCTCCCGTGCTGCGGTGGCAGACGGAGTCGGGGAGGCTGGCTCAGGGGACTCAGTAGGCCCTGAACAGGCGGGCAGGGACAGCAGGATTACCAGGCCTGCTATTGCCAGTGGTCTCAACATGAGATGCCTCCGTGCCTCCCTGAATGCGCCCGAAGCGAGCATGACATAGCCCTCGACCCCCTACCGCGGCAGGCCGAGCCCGCGGGTGGCGATGACGTTTCGCTGGATCTCCGACGTCCCGCCGCCAATGGTCGCCGCGATGGCGGAGACATAGGCGCGGTGCAGCCGCCCGTTCCAGGGGGCGTAGGGTGCGCCCTGCTTCAGCTGGCCGTAGAGGCCGACAACCTCCATGCCCACGGATGCCACGTGCTGGCCGAGCTCGCTGGAGAAGAGCTTCGCCGTCGATGCCTCCCGGTTGGGGACCTCTTTGCGGGTTTGCATCGAGGCGATGTTGTACGCCATCCACCGGCCGATCTCGCACTTGATCGCCAGCTCGGCAAGCTGGTGCTTGATGCGTTGGTATTTGTCGAGGCGTCCCCGCCACGGCCCGTCCAGCGCCAGCTCCGAGAGCTCCTCGACGGTGCGGCGCATGCCGCCGAAGACGGCGATGCTCGACCGCTCGAAATCGAGAAGCTGGGCCGATTGGTACCAACCCCGGTCGCGCTCTCCGATGAGATTCCGCCGGGGCACCCGGACGTTGTCGAAGAAGACCTGGTTGAAGCCGTGCGTGTCCATCATGTTGATCAGAGGGCGGACGGTGACCCCCGGCGTCTTCAGGTCGACGATGAAGTTGGTGATCCCCTTGTGCTTCGGCGCGTCGGGGTCGGTGCGCGTGGAGAGGAAGATGTAATCGGCGCGGTGGGCGTCCGACGTCCAGATCTTGGAGCCGTTGACCACGAAGTCGTCGCCGTCCTCGACGGCGGCGGTGGTGAGCGAGGCGAGGTCCGAGCCCGCGTTCGGCTCGGAGAAGCCCTGGCAGAAGTAGGCGTCGCCTTGGGCGATGCGGGGCAGGAAGTCCTGCTTCTGCTCTTCGGTACCGTGGATCATCAGGATCGGCGCGGCGTAGAAGATGCCGCGGCGGTGCGCGCCGATCGGAGCCCGGTGGTAGGCCATCTCCTCGTTGAAGATCGCCTGGTCGATGTGGTCGCGGGCCAGGCCGCCGTACTCCTTGGGCCAGGGGAGGGCGATCCAGCCGCGCCGCGCCAGCGCTTTGGAGAAATCGGGCGACCACCCCGCGCCCATGCCGACCTCGCCGGTGGTCTTGGGAAGCTCTTCGTCCAGGAAGTCGCGGACCTCTTGGCGAAAGCGCTGTTGCGCCTCGGTGAACCGGAAGTCCATCACAACCTCCTGGAGTTGACGTCTCTCCCCCGGCGGCAAGCGTAGCGCAGCCCGCCTGTGCGGGAAAGGCGCGGCGGGCTTTCCTTCGCCGCGTTTCCGTTGCAACATAGGCGGGCCCGAGACCGGCGGCCCGACCCCGGCGGGCGATGGAGATCATCCGTGACCACACCCGCCACCACCACGCCCGCGGCCGAGCGCGACATCGAGGTGCTCGGCCGTCCCCTGCGCCTGATCGAGGGGGGGCAAGGCGACCCCCTCCTGGTGCTGCACCGCGACAACGGGCATCCCGGCTGGGGGCGCTTCGAGGCCCACCTCGCCGAGCGCTTCACCGTCTACCTGCCCTCGCATCCCGGCTTCCACGGCTCCGACGCCGCGTCCTGGACCTGGCTCGAAAGCGTCCGCGACGTGGCCGCCGTCCATCAGGCCCTATTGAGCGCGTTGGGTCTTGCCTCCGTCCGTGTTATCGGCCACGGATTCGGCGGCTGGCTCGCCGCCGAAATGGCGACCCTCGACCACGGCCGGTTCGAGTCGCTGGTGCTGGTGAACCCGATGGGCATCCTGCCGAGCGAGGGCGAGATCTTCGACCAATTCCTGGTGAACTCCGAGACCTACGCTAAGCAGATGTTCAGCGACCCGGCAGTGTTCGAGGCGGTCTACGGCGCTGAGCCCCCGTTCGAGCAGCTCGAGGCGTGGGAGACCGACCGTGAGATGTCGACGCGCATCGCCTGGCGTCCCTACATGTACAACCGCGCACTGCCCGGCCTGCTTGCGGGAGTCGAGACCCCGGCGCTGGTGGTGGCCGGCACGGAGGACGCCGTCGTGCCCAACGCCTGCGCCCGCGCCTTCGCCGACGCCCTCCCCAACGCCCGCCTGGAGACGCTGCCAGGGGGCCACGCCCTCGACCTGGAGCGCCCCGTCGATCTCGCCGAGCTCTGCCTCGGCCATGTGACCTGACCCGCGCGCCGCTCGCCCAACCTCGACAATCCAGCCCAGGAGAAGTCTCCCGATGCACTTCATGTACTTCACCGAGCAGCCGATGAACGCCTACCCCGAGGACAAGGTCGACGAGCGCGTCTCCATCGGCGGGGGACGGTCGCTCGGCGTCACGGCGCTCATGTTCTCCAACAAGTACTTCGACCCCGTCGAGGGCAGCCGCCTCTACAACGAGCGTCTGGAGGAATACCGCCTCGTCGACGAGGTCGGCTTCGACGGCATCATGCTGAACGAGCACCACACCGCCCCTTTCTGCATGTCGCCCCGCATCATGATCTTCGCCTCGATCCTCGCCGCCATGACCGAACGGGTGAAGATCGTCCTCCTCGGCTACCCCCTGCCGATCACCGAGAGCCCCGTCCACGCCGCCGAAGAGCTTGCCATCGTCGACATGATCTCCAAAGGTCGGCTCGTCTCCGGCCTCGTCCGCGGCGGCGGCGTCGAGAATATCCAGGCCAACGTCAACCCGCTCCACAACCGCGACCGTTTCGAGGAGGCCCACGACCTGCTCATCAAGACTTGGACCGAGCCCGGCCCCTTCCGTTGGGAGGGCCGTCACTACCAGTTCCGCGTGGTGAACCCCTGGGCCGTGCCGCTCCAGAAGCCGCACCCGCGCATCTTCATCCCCGGTATATCGAGCCGGGAGACCGTCACCTGGGCCGCCAAGCACCGCTACCCCTACATCGGCCTCAACACCAACTACGAGACCAACCGCAAGATCCGCGCCCTCTACGCCGAGGGCGCACGCGAGGTCGGCTACGAGCCGGGCCCGGAGAACTTCGGCGTGCTCCTCCAGTGCCACGTCGCCGAAACGGAGGAAAAGGCGTACCAAAACGCGCAAGAGTTCTTGTGGATGGCCGGCGAGTTCACCGGTCTCACCCACCCTGTCTGGGGCACGCCATCGGGCTACAGCTCCCCGGGGAACCGGACCCCGCTGATTCAGGTCGCCGCGGGACGGCGCCCCGGCCCCAAGCCGCCGCCGCTGGAACAGCGCCTGAAGGACCGCACCCTCCTCTACGGCACGCCCGACCAGATGATCGAGCAGTTGAAGGAAGTGATCCAGCGCAACGAGCTCGGCATCCTTTGCCTCTGGGGCAACGACGGCCGCGTCAACCACGAGGACTCCAAGACCTGCATCCGGCTCATGGGCCAAGAGGTCATCCCCGCCGTCCGCGACTTCTGCGACCGCGAGGGCTACAACAGCCCCTTCGACGTCGACGCGCCCGTCAGCGCCGCCTACAACTAACCGCCGCCCGGCTCGTTGACGCTCCTCCAGCGCCGCCGTACTATCGCGGCCACAACCCTCTCCCCCTCTGGGGGAGCACCGCAAACCTCTCCCCTTTTGGGGGAGACTGAGAGAGGGCCGGGCGGGTACTCCCGCCCGTATCCGGCGAGAGGCAGGTGACGCGCGATGGCTACGCTGGAGTTGAAGTTCGGCGTCGTCTCCACCGACGAGCACATCCAAGAGGACCGCGACGTCTGGACAAGCCGGATGTCCGCTGCCCGCTTCGGCGACGACATTCCCCACATCGCCGAGCTCCCCGACGGCACCGAGCATTGGTTCATCCGCGGCGAGCTTGCTCGCTTCTCCAACCACAAGGTCGCCAGCGTGGCCGCCGCCATGACGCCGCGCAACGCCGAGCCCCAGCGCTGGGAGGAAGTCCCCCGCGAGACCTACGTCCCCGCCGAGCGCCTGAAGGCCATGGACCGCGACCATGTCGACACCCACGCCTTCTTCCCCAACGTCGCCGGCATCACCAACCAGAACTTCCAGCAGGGCGGCAGCGACGAGTTCCGCCTCGCCTGCCTCCGCGCCTACAACGACTGGCTCGCCGAAGAGTGGACGGCCTTCAGCCCGCGCTTCATCTCTCAGGCCATCGTGCCCATGTGGGACGTCGAGGCTGCGTGCGACGAGATCCGCCGCGCCGTCGGCAACGGCCATAAGGCCGTCGTCTGGCACGGCGCGCCCGAGGTCTTCGGCCTTCCCCACTTCAACGACCGCCAGTGGGACCCGGTCTATGCCACCTGCGCCGACCTCGGCGTCCCGATGTGCCTCCACATCGGCGCCGTGCCCATCCTCGAAGCCTGGCCGGGCTACGACGACAGCACCAGGATCGCGATGGGCTCCACCCGGTCGATCTCGTCGCACATGCAGATCGTCACCAACGTCCTCTTCTCCGGCGTCCTCGACCGCTTCCGCGACCTCAACGTCACGATCGTGGAGAGCGGCATCGGCTGGATTCCCTACCTGCTCGAGACCGCCGATCACGAGTACGAGAACCTGAACGTCCGCGCCACCGGCCTGGAGAGCAAGCCCAGCGAGGCCTTCCGCCGGCAGGTCTACGCCAGCTTCTGGTTCGAGCGCCTCGGCGTCGAGATGCGCCACCACATCGGCGTCGACAACATCCTCTACGAGACCGACTTCCCCCATCCAACCTCGACGTGGCCTGATTCGAAAGCCTGCCGCGAGTCCTGCCTCGCCGGCGTCCCCGAGGACGAGCAGGTCAAGATGCTGCGGGAGAACGCCATCCGCCTCTTCCACCTCGACGTCGACCGCTCAGGAATCGAGGCCTAGCCGTGACCAGCGAGAGAGACGCCTGGCTGGCCCGCGTCGTCGAGGAGCCGATCGACCCCGATCTCCCCGTCTGCGACCCGCACCACCACCTCTGGGACCGACCCGGCAACCGCTACATGATCGATGAAATCGCCGCCGACGTGGGCAGCGGGCATAACGTCGTTTCCACCGTCTTCGTCGAGTGCCGCGCCATGTACCGCGCCGAGGGCCCCCACGAGATGCGCGTTGTGGGCGAAACCGAGTTCGCCCAGGGCATCGCGGCCCAGAGCGCCAGCGGCAACTACGGCCCCTGCCGCATTGCCAAGGGCATCGTCGGCAAGGCCGGCCTCCCCCTCGGCGACGCCGTGGCTGCCGTACTCGACGCCCAGATCGCGGCCAGCCCCAACCGCTTCCGCGGCATTCGCTACTCGGCGAGCTGGGACGCCGCCCCGGAGGTCGAGATCGCCAAGACCACCCCGAAGCCCGGCCTGCTCGGCGACGCCACCTTCCGCCAGGGTTTCGCACACCTGGCGCCGAGGGGCCTGACCTTCGAAGCGTGGGTCTACCATCCCCAGCTTCTCGAGGTCGCCGACCTGGCGCGCGCCTTCCCCGACACCACGATCATCCTCGACCACGTCGGCGGACTGATCGGCATCGGGCCCTACGCCGGCGCGCAAGAGGAGGCGTTCGACGCGTGGAAGCGGGGCATCGCCGCCGTCGCGGAGGCGCCGAACGTCGTGGTGAAGCTGGGCGGCCTCGGTATGCCCCGCTGCGGCTTCGGCTTGCACGAGCGCCCCGACCCGCCCACTTCGGAGGAACTTGCCGTTACGATCAGCCCCTACATCCACTGGTGCATCGAGCAGTTCGGCGTCGAACGCTGCATGTTTGAAAGTAACTTCCCCGTTGATAAGGTCTCCTTCTCCTACGGCGTCATGTGGAACGCCTTCAAGCGGCTGACCAAGGATTTTAGCCCTGCTGAGCGGGCCGCTCTCTTCCACGACAACGCCGTCCGTGTCTACCGGCTCGACCCCTAACCGCGATGGTCGTCGATACCCACATCCACGTCACCTCTCGGGACCACGAGACCTATCCCATCGAGCGGGAGTGGATACCCCGCCGCCTCGAGCGGCTGACCCTCACCGGCGAGGACCTCATCGCGCTCATGGACGAGGCTGGCGTCGACCGCGCCGTGCTCGTCCAGGCCACCAACACCCACGGCTACGACAACGCCTACGCCGCCGACATGGCGCGGGCCTACCCCGGCCGCTTCTCCACCGTCTGCTGCGTGAACGTCTCCCAGCCCAACGCCGTCGACCGCCTGACCTACTGGGTGGCCGAGCGCGGCATGGGCGGTGTCCGCCTGTTCAACGCCATGACCGGCGACGATTCCTGGCTCGACGAAGCACCCTGCGATGGCCTCATCGCCAAGGCCCGCCAGCTTGGCGTGCCGGTCATGCTCTGCTCTCGCCACACGGACTTGGGCCGCGTCCGCACCGTCCTCCAACAGTTCCCCGACCAGCCCTTCGCCCTCGATCATCTCGGCTTCATGCCGAACCTGGAATCGCCGCCGTTCACGCCGTCGGACGAATTCCTCGCCCTCGCCGATTTCCCCCACGTGTCGCTCAAGTTCTCCGCCGTCAACCAGTGGGCGGTCGATCAGGAAGGGACGCCGCAGCGGGACTACTTCCAGCGCATCGTCGACCGCTTCGGCCCGCGCCGTCTCATGTGGGGCTCGAACTACCCCGTGACCCGCTTCCGCCCCTACCCCGAGCTCGCCGCTCTCGGCAAGGAGCCGTTCGACTTCCTCTCCGAAGAGGAGCGCGGCTTGGTCCTGGGAGACAACGCCCTCCGGCTCTGGCCGGCGCCGTAGTCCCGAGGCGGCTGCGGCTGCGCTGCCAGGCTTCGCCGGAAGCCGGCCGCACGCATTGCCGCCATTAGTTCTAAACTAGAGGTGTGAGTTCCGTCGGCAGAACCCGGTCCAGGGGCAAGTCGTAGAACAAAATACATGACTACACCGAGCAAAGAACGCAGCGCCCAAGAAGACGTCACGGGCCACTGCAGCGCCTCGTCCTTACGGCTGGGCCTGGATGCCGGGACCTGCCGCATGCTGGAGGAGCCCTGGCGAGACGTGAGGGTGTCGCTGCCGGTCCGCATGGACGACGGGCGCGTCGAGGTGTTCAACGGCTACCGCGTCCAGCACAACGGCGCCCGCGGCCCCTACAAGGGCGGCCTTCGCTACCACCCCATGGCCGACGAGGACGAAGTCCGCGCTTTGGCCATGCTGATGACCTGGAAGACCGCGTTGCTCGACCTGCCATTCGGGGGCGCCAAGGGTGGCATCCAACTGGATCCCCTGGCGCTCAGCGAACGGGAGCTTAATGCGGTTACCCGGCGCTATACCCAGAACATTCAACACGTCCTGGGCCCCTATCGCGACATCCCCGCCCCCGATCTGGGCACCGACGCCCAGACCATGGCCTGGATCATGGACGAATACAGCCAGATCCACGGCTACACCCTACCGGTCGTGACCGGCAAGCCGGTGGAAGTTGGAGGGTCGCTGGGGCGGGATTCGGCCACCGGGCGCGGCGCGCTCTTCGTCCTGAGAGAAGCCGCGATGGACCTTTCCCTGGATCTGACGGACGCGAGCATCACCGTCCAAGGGTTCGGGAACGTGGGCTCGTGGTTCTCCCGCCTGGCGCACGAGCAGGGCTCCCGGATTGTAGGCGTGGCCGACGTGCGGGGCGCGGTCTACAACAGTGCTGGTCTCGACATTCCAGAGTTGACGTACTTTGTTTCGTGCAACGGCTCCGTGGAAGGGTTTCCCGGCGGAGAGGCTTGCGCTCCCGAAGACGTGCTGACGATGGAAGCCGATGTCTTCGTTCCCGCCGCGGTCGAAAATGTGATCACCGAGGAGACGGCGCGCCGTCTACCCGTGCGCGTCGTGCTCGAAGCGGCGAATCACCCCACCACGCCCGAGGGCGACGCGGTCCTTCAGGAACGCGGCATACTGCCGTTGCCCGACCTGCTGGTAAACGCCGGCGGGGTCACCGTGTCGTATTTCGAGTGGACGCAGAACATTCAGCAGTTCGACTGGACCGAGGAGCGCGTCAACGAGGAGCTCTACAAGCTGATTGTTCCGGCCTACCACGCGGTGACGGACCGCGCCCGAACGAGCGGGCTGACTCTGAGGGAGGCAGCCTTCGACATCGGCGTGGAGCGGGTAGCCCGCGCGGTCCAGCTTCGCGGCTTCGTCTAGGCGCTCACAACGGCCAGGCCCACAGGAGTAGCGGTATGGCGACCGCAACGATGACGATCTCCAAGGGCAGACCCACCCTCCAATAGTCGCCGAAGCGGTAGCCTCCGGGGCCCATCACGATCGTGTTGGACTGGTGGCCGATGGGGGACAGGAAGGCGGAGGAGCCCCCGATTGCCACGGCCATCAGGAAGGGGTCGGTCGAGACTCCAAGAGTCACCGCCACCCCGATGGCTATGGGCGCCATCAGGATGACCGCGGCCGCGTTGTTGACGAGGTCGGAGAGGAACATCGTGACCACGAGGACCACCCCGAGCATCACCCACGGTGGCACGGAGCCGTCGAGGTCCGCGATTACTGTTGCGATCCGCGCCGCGCCGCCGGTTGACTCCAGGGCTTCGCCCACCGGGATCATGGCGCCCAAGAGGATGATGACCGGCCAGTCGACCGCCTGATAGGCCGCCTGCAGGGTGAGGAATCGGGTCATGAGCAGGATGGCGACCGCGGCTGCAAAGGCGATGTGGACGGACAGCACGTCGAATGCGGCGAGCAACAGGGCGCCGACGAATACGACGAGGGGAACGGCGAGCCGCCGGGGCTGCCCGATGCGAAGCTCACGCTCGGCGAGGGGGAGCAGCCCGAGCCTGGGCAACGCCTCCTGCACCAGCTCGGTCTTGCCATGAATCAGCAGCACGTCGCCTGCTTTCAGGATGTTGCGGCCAAGGCGGCGAGTCAGCCGCGCCCCTTGCCTGGAAACTCCCAGGAGATTCACGCCGAACGCGACGTGTAAGTGGAGGTCTCTCGCCGTCCTCCCCTCGGCGAGTCCGTCCGGGCTCACGATGGCCTCCACCATGGAGACGTCGCCAGACCCCAAGGTCTGTTCGATATCGGAGCGGCTGTCCTCCGGCCCTTCAAGCACGAAGCCCGTCTTGTCGATGAACGTCTTGAGGTCCTCCGGATCGGCCTCGACGATGATGACGTCGTTGGCGTCGATGGTCTGATAGGGCGACGGCGCGCCGTAGACCGTCCCGCGGTGAATGAGCCCCGCGATCGCCACGTCGTCTTCGGCCAACTCTTCAAGGTCGCGGACGAGCTTCCCGACGAATCGCGAATCCTCAGGCACGCGCGCCTCGGTCATGTAGTTGGCGATATCGAGCGTGTCTCCCATGCCCAGCGGCGTCTGCCGATTTGGAATGAGGCGCCAGCCCACGAGGACGATGAAGAGCACCCCGGCGGCGGCGACCCCAAGCCCGACGAGCGTGAAGTCGAACATGCTGAAGGCGGTGCCGACTTCCTCCCGGCGGAAGTTGGAGATGATGACGTTCGGCGGCGTACCGATGAGGGTCGTCATGCCGCCCAGCAGCGACGCGAAGGCCAAGGGCATCAGGAAGCGCGAAGGAGGCAGCTTGCTGAGGGCCGACACCCGTATTGCCACGGGCATGAGGAGACTGACCGCACCCACGTTGTTCATGAAGGCCGAGAGAAACGCCGTCAGGCCGGCCAGCGACGCCATCCGAGCCGTGAAGTACTCGGGAATCCGCGATAGCCAACTGACGATGACGTCGACGACGCCGGACTCGTAGAGCGCCCGGCTCAAGACCAGCACCGCCGCCACGGTGACCACGGCCGGATGGCCGAACCCCCGGAATGACTCCGAGGCGGGCACGATGCCGGCGATGGTCAAGATGAGCAGCGCCAGCAGGGCGACGATGTCATAGCGCCACCGGCCCGTCACGAAGAGGACGAGAGCAACCAAGAGCACCGCGAAAACGACTGCCTCATCCATCAGACCGGCGCCCACTCCTCGGTCGGCTGCGCGACATAAAGTACCATGCCATCGAGGCCCCTGCGCCTGCCCGCGCTTCCTAAACCTCCCTCCCCATGGGAGGGACTGAGGGCGGGCAGTTGACGAACCCGCCCCTTCCTGCCATCCTCCCCCATCGTGGCGACGCAGCGCTTACAGGGGCGGCGGGCCCTCGTGACCGGAGGCGGACGGGGTATCGGCCGCAGCATCGCGCTGGCCTACGCCGCCGAGGGCGCCGACGTCGCCGTCGTGGCCCGCACTTCCGCCGAGGTCGAAGAGGCCGCCGCCGCGGTCCGCGCCGTGGGCCGCGTCGGCGCCGCCCTCACCGCCGACCTCACCGACCCCGCCCAAGTCACCCGCATGACGGCGCAGGCCGTCGATGCGCTCGGCGCCATCGACATCCTGGTGAACAACGCCGGCGGCTACCGTCTCCACACCAACGCCCAGTCCCGCAGCGTCTCCGTCCTCGACTACGACCTCGCCGAGTGGCAGCGCATCATGGACGTCAACTGCACCGCCGCCCTCCTCGCCTGCCAGGCCGTCGTGCCGCTGATGATCGAGCAGGGCGGCGGCGTGGTCGTCAACGTGACCTCCGGCGCCGCCACCCGCGGACGCCCCGGCTGGGGCGCCTACGGCGCTTCCAAGGCGGCACTCAACCGGTTCAGCGAAGCCTTGGCCGCCGAGGTCGCCGACTCCGGCGTCGCCGTCAACCTGCTCGACCCCGGCCTCGTCTACACGCGTCCCAACGAAGACTGGACCGCCGACCCGCGCATGCGCCTCCCAGACGACACCGCGGAGAGCGCCGTCTTCCTCGCGCTGCAGACCCCCGCGTCGATGACGGGGCAACTCGTCAGCGCCCCCGACTTCGACGCGGAGCACGGCCTGGTCCGTCCGCCATTCCCTGAACGAGGAGTCCTTCGATGAAGTTCGGCATCTCTCACCCCTTGCCCGTCTACCCCAACGTCAACCTCGACCCCGCCTTTGTCGCCAAGGTGGTCGAGGATGTGGGCTTCGAGTCGTACTGGGTCGCCGACCACCTCATCGCGCCCATCGAGTGCGCCAGCTACTCGCCCGTCTTCCCCGGCGGGCAGGTGCCCGGCTTCCTCGACCCCATGATGGCGCTGGCCCGAGCGTCGGTGGTAACCGAGCGCATCAAATTCGGCCCCTCCGTCCTACTAATGCCCGAGCGCAACCCCATCCAGTTGGCCAAGGAGATCGCCACCATCGACGTCTACAGCGGCGGGCGCTTCATCCTCGCCATTGGCTCCGGCTGGAACAAGGAAGAGAGCGTCATCATGGGCGGCGACCCCAAACGGCCCTGGGCGCAGTCGCTCGAAGCCGTCGAGGTGCTGAAGGACCTGTGGACGAACGAGGTCTCCGAGTACCACGGCGACTTCTACGACTACCCGCAGGTTCGCTGCGCGCCGAAGCCGCTCCAGAAACCGCATCCGCCCGTCCTCATCGGCGGGATTGCCAAGCGCGCCCTCGAGCGTGTCGTCAAGTACGGCGAGGGCTGGCTGCCCCACCGCTACAGCCCCGAAGAGTTGGCCCCCGAGATCGAACGCCTCCGCCGCCTGATGGACGAGGCCGGCCGCGACTTCGACGCCCTCGACATCTCCTTCACCTACGGCGAGGGCACCGACCGCGGCCTGATCGAGCGCTACGAGAAGGCCGGCGTGCAACGGCTCATCGTCCGTTCCCCCGCCGGCCTGAGCGAGGACGAGTTCGTCGAGGCCATGCACGACCACGCCAAGAAGCTCATGGGCTAGCCGACCCGAGCCCTCCTCAACCAGGAGCCCTCCGTGAACATCGGCGTCCAGCTACCCAACCCCCCGGAGCCCCCCGCGGTCAACGTCGACCCCGCCGTCATGGCCAAGGACGTCGAGGACGCCGGCTTCGAGTCGTTCTGGGTCTCCGACCACCCCGTCGCCCCCGTCGAGTGCGCCAGCTATTCGCCGGTCTTCCCCGGCGGACAGGTGCCCGGTTTCATGGACCCGATCGTGGCCATGGCTCTGGCGGCGACGGCGACTTCCCACATCAAGCTCGGCACCTGCGTTTTGCTCATGCCCGAGCGCAACACCCTGCTCCTCGCCAAGCAGATCGCCACCCTCGACCGCTATGGCGGCGGGCGCTTCATCTTCGGCATCGGCACCGGCTGGAACAAGGAGGAGACCGCGATCATGGGCGGCGACGTGCGCCGGCCCTGGGCGCAGTCCCTCGAAGCCTGCCTCGTGATGAAAGAGCTGTGGACGAAGGAGCGCGCCGAGTTCCACGGCGAGTTCCACGACTTCCCTCTCCTGCGCTGTGACCCCAAGCCTATCCAGCAGCCCAACCCACCCATCCTGCTCGGCGGCTACGCCAAGAACGTCCTCCCCCGCGTGGTGAAGTACGGCGACGGCTGGCTCCCCCACCGCTTCACCCCGCAGGCGCTCGGCGAGAAGATCGACGAGCTCCACGAGCTTGCCGCCTCCGCCGGGCGCGACCCCAAGTCCCTCGACGTCACCATGCTCGTCGGCGAGGACGAGGGGCCGGATATCGCCGCCGGCTACATCGAGGCCGGCGCCAACCGGGTCATCGTCCGCACCACCACCGGCGCCGACCAAGACACCGTCCGCCGCGAAATCGAACAGCACGCCAGAGACTACCGGGACTACTTGGATTAGCCCCGCGCCGAGGCCGCCATGGACGAGATGCGCATGATGTCGATCGGCCTCGTCGGGGCCGGCTTCTCCTACCGGGGGTTCAAGGCGGGCCTCGACCGCCGGCCCCACTTCATCGCCTCCGACGCCGGCACCTCCGACCTCGGCCCGCTCCAACTCGGCACCGGCTCCTTCAACCGCCGGGGCACCAAGCAGGACCTCGGCACGCTCATCGAAGGCGCGCGCTCCATCGGCGTCCCATTCATCATGGGCTCGGCGGGCACCGCCGGCGGCGACATCCAGGTGAACGCCGTCGCCGACATCGTCCGCGATATCGTCCGCGACAAAGGCCTCCGCGTTCGTCTCGCCCTCCTGCGCTGCGAGGTCGCCAAGGACTACGTGAAGGCCAAGCTCGCCGAGGGCAAGATCGCCCCGATGGGCCCCGTCCCGGCGCTCACCGATGAGGCTGTGGATCGAAGCGCTCATATCGTCGCGATGATGGGCGTCGAGCCCTTCATGGAGGCGCTCGAGGCGGGCGCCGACGTCATCGTCGGCGGGCGCTGCACCGACCCCGCCATCTTCGCCGGCCCGCCGCTTCGCGCCGGCTTCCATCAGGGCCTCGCTTGGCACGCCGCCCGCACGATGGACAAGGGCCCCCTCATGACCACCCCCGTCCAGGAGGGCTCCTGCGCCTTCATCACCCTGCGCGACGATCACTTCGTCGCCGAGCCGACCAAGGCCGGCGTCGTCTCCACCCCCCGCACCGTGGCCTCGGTGTCCCTCTACGAGAACGCCGACCCCTACGAGACCGTGCTGCCATCCGGTACCCTGGACATCACCAACGCCCGCTTCGACGCCATCGACGAACGCTCGGTGCGCGTCTCCGGCGCCGAGTTTCACCCCACCGACCGCTACACCGTGAAGCTCGAGGGCGCCGCCCCCGTCGGCTACCGCTCCATCCAGATCATCGCCGCCCGCGACCCCGCCCTCATCGAGCACCTCGACGAGTTCTACGAGCAGGTCCGCGCTACGGCGGAGCGCAACCTCGAGATCGCCGGCATCGAGCGGGGCAGCTACACCGTGCGCTTTCGTACCTACGGCCGCGACGCCGTCATGGGCCCCAACGAGCCGCTGCGCGACCGACCCGCCCACGAGGTCGGCATCCTGATCGAGGGCGTCGCCGCCGACCAGTCGATCGCCACGGCCGCCGTGGCGCGGCACGCCGCCGTCGCCGGGCACGTTGAGTTCCCCGGCAAGCTCACCACTGCCGGCAACGTCGCCCAGCCCTTCCCCGGCGGCGCAATCCCCGCCGGCGAGGTCTACGAGTGGAGCGTATGGCACATCCTCGAATCCGAAAGCTGGCGCGACACCGCCACCGTCGAGATCATCGACCTCTAGCCGCAATGGAACGGAGGCCGGCCCCATGACCAAGCTCCGCGACATCGCCGGCGCCGTACGGAGCGCCAACGCCGGCGCATCCCTCCGCACCTTCGACGTCATCTTCGACCGCCCCGAAGACTTCCGCCGCGTCGTCGACGCCGAGGCCGTCTCCCCCTCCGTCGTCGCCCGCCTCTACGCCGTCCCCGTCGATCAGGTCAGGGTCTTCGTCTACGAACCCGCCTCCGCCATCAAGGTCACCATCCCCCGCGACGTCATGGCCGGCAACCCCGACGACACCGACATCGACGGCAAACAGCAGCACGCCCCCCTCCTAGAAATCGAAATCCCATAGCGCCGCCCCTTAAACCTCCCTCCCTCCGGGAGGGACTGAGGGCGGGCATGCTTCTCCCTACGGAGACCTTTGCACTACCCCGAGACGCCGGCAGGGGCTGTCCCCGTAGGGGCGACCCTTGTGGGCGCGCACCTTAAACCTCTCCCCCCTGGGGGAGACTGAGAGAGGGCACGCGCCGCCAGGCGCGTCGGAGGGGCAGGGAGGGGAAGTCCCCACCTCTTCTCCCCCCGCGAGAAGATTGAGATGAGGGGCCCCCCGATGACCGCCAGCACCGAATCGAAGCCCGCCACCCTTCTGCTCCGTTCGACAACCCGCCCGCGAACCATGATCATGTGCCGCGGAGCACGGCAACCGATGCGGCATTCGAGGAAACTAGCGTGACCGGCCCGCTCGACGGGGTGCGCGTCGTCGACCTCTCAAACCTGGTCGCAGGGCCGGTGTGCACGCGGCTGCTAGCGTCCTATGGCGCCGACGTGGTGAAGGTCGAGCGGCCCGGCGGCGGCGACCCCGCCCGCCGCCTTGGCCCCTTCCCCGGCGACGTCCCCCACCCCGAGAAGAGCGGCCTCTTCCTGACGCTGAACGTCAACAAGCGGGGCGTGACCCTGGACGTCGCCGCCCGCGCCGGACGCCGGCTCCTCCACGCCCTCCTCGAGGGCGCAGACATCCTCGTCGAGTCCTTCCGTCCCGGCGCGATGCGCCGTTTGGGACTCGACCCTGGCGAGCTGCGCCGCCGGTATCCCCGCCTCACCATCGTCTCCATCTCCAACTTCGGCCAGACGGGGCCCTACCGTGGCTGGCGCTCCTCCGAGATCGTCGCCTATGGCATGGGGGGCGCGATGTGCTCCACCGGCGTCCCCGAGCGTGAGCCGGCCAAGCTCGGCGGGCGGGTCATCCAGTACCAGGCGGGGTCGGCGGCGGCGGTTGCCGCCCTGATGGGCTATTACGCCTCCGTCCGTCGCGGCGCGGGCGACCACATCGACCTTGCTATCTTCGAAACCCAGGCCGCGAGCCAGGACCGCCGCACCAGTCACCTCGTCGCCTATCAGCACACGAAAGAGCGCATCCACCGCCTGCAGCCGGGAACGGCCCTCGGGCTCGGCATCCGCCCCACCGCCGACGGCTACGTCATGACCCTCGGCGGTCCCCGGCGATGGGAGGCCTTCACCGACCTCATCGGCCACCCCGAGGCCCGCGACGATCCCCGCTTCGTCAACGCGACCGAGCGCACGCGCCCAGGGCGCTCCGACGAGTTCGACATCGACTACTTCCTCCCCTGGCTCCTCAGCCGCACCATGCGCGAGGCTTCGGTCGAGGCCCAGCGAGTTCGTGTCCCCACGGCGCCGATCTACGACGTGGACCACGTCATGGCCGACCCCGTCTTCCACGAGCGCGGCTTCTGGCATGAGCTTGAACACCCCGAGGCAGGCGTCGTCACCCACACCGGCCCCCAGCTCCGCATGTCGGCGACGCCGTGGCGGCTGCGCTCCCCCGCGCCGCTCTTGGGACAGCACAACGACGAGGTCTACCGCGGTCGGCTCGGCCTTTCCGCCCAAGAGCTCGCCCGCCTCCGCGCGGAGGGCGTGGTATGACGCCCGCGAGGCCGGCAGGCGCGGATATCCTGCGCGGCATCCGCGTCCTCGACTTCACCCAGGTCTGGGCCGGTCCCCACGCCACCATGTTCCTCGCCGACTGGGGCGCTGAGGTCATCCGTGTTGAGTCCACCCACTGGTTCGTCGGAGGCACCCGCGGACAGATGGTCCACCCGCCCAAAGAGGCCGTCCTCCTCCAGAAGGGCTATCAAACTGCTTACCCCGATTGGGAGCCGGAGCCCAACCCCTGGAACAAGTTCCCCATGTTCCAGAGCCACGCCCGCAACAAGCTCAGCATGACCGTCGACCTGCGCCGACCCGACGGGCTGGAGGTCTTCTGGAATCTCGCCCGCACCGCCGACCTCCTCATCGAGAACAACGCGAAGGAGACGCTCGACGGACTCGGCATCACCTACGACGCTCTCTGCCGGGTGCGCCCCGACATCATCATGGTCCGTATGCCGGGCTACGGGCTTTCCGGCGAGTACGAGGAGTGGCGCGCCTTCGGCCCCCAGATGGAGGCCGTCGCGGGCCACACCTCCCTTTGGGGCTACACCGACCTCGACACCTCGAACCGCAACAACACCTTTGTCGCCGACGCCGGCTCCGGCATGACCGCCGCCGCCGCGTCGCTCATGGCGCTCCTCCACCGCCAGCGCACCGGCGAAGGCCAGTTCATCGAGCTAGACCAGACCGAGAACGTCGCCACCTTCTTGGGCGAGGTCTTCGCCGACTACGCCATGAACGGCCGCGTCGCCACCACCCTTGGCAACCGCCACCCCACGATGGCTCCCCACGGCGCGTATCCCTGCGCCGGCGACGACGAGTGGCTAGCCGTCTCTACCTCCACGGATGCTGAGTGGCGAGCCCTCTGCACCGCCATGGGCCGTGTCGACCTTGCCGGCGACCCTCGCTTCGCCACCATCCTGGCCCGCTGGAAGCACCAGGACGAGATGGACGCCGAAATCGCGGCGTGGACGCGCACCGTGGGCCACGTCGAGGCGATGCGCCGGCTCCAGGCCGCCGGCGTTCCTGCCGGGGCCATCATGGACGAGCCGAACCTGTACGCCGACGAGCACCTTGACGCCCGTGCCTTCTTCGAGCCCCTTCGCCACGCCGACGCCGGCGAGCACCGCTATCCCGGCCTCATGTGGAAGTCGGCGACTTACCCCAACCGCTTCCGTTCACCCCCGTGCCGACTCGGCGAGCACAACGACTACGTGTACGGCGAGCTTCTAGGACTCGGCGTAGGCGAGGTCGCTCGGCTGGAGAAGGCGGGGCACATCGGCACCGAATTCGACCCCGAGCTCGGCCAACACTAGAGGGAGCTCAGGAAGATGAGTCGGGGTCGGTGTGACCGCGGGGCGTGGAGGCGTCGCGCGGCGTGAGCGTCGTGCCCTTGAAGGCGGGCTTGCGCTTCTCCTTGCGCGCTTGGGCGGCCTCGGAAATGTCGTGGCCGGCGAAGAATCGGTTGTTGAGCGAGGCCGCGTACTCGTGTGGAAGGTACTGCTCGAACTCAAGGTTCGCGCCCTTCCGAACCATGAACTTCGAGAGGTAGGCGGCGAAGGGCGGACCCTCGGCGAAGCGCCGCGCCAGGTCGAAGGCGCGTTCCTGCAGCTCGTCCCGCGGCACGACGTAGCTCACCAGGCCGATGCGCTCCGCCTCTTTGGCGTCGATCATCTCGGCGGTGTAGATGAGCTCCAGGGCCTTGGCCTCCCCCACGAGGCGCGGCAGCGTCCAGCCCAGACCGTCGACGGAGGGGAGGCCGACGCGGGCAAGGCCGGTCGTGAAGCGGGCGTCGTCGGAGGCGATGCGCACGTCGCAGGCGAGCGCCATCCCGAGTCCCACCCCAACGGCAGGGCCGCCGACGGCGGCGATGGTCGGCTTGCGGATGTTGTAGATTCCCACCGGCCCGCCCTCGTATGCGTAGACCGTCGGCGTCCTGTCGGCGCTCGCGCCAAAGTCGTGGCCGCTGACGTCGACGCCGGAGCAGAAGCCGCGTCCTGCCCCGGTGAGGATGATGGCGCCGACGTCGGGGTCGTCGTCGAGTTCGAGGCATGCGGCGCGGATCTCCTCGAACATCTCGCGGTGGACGGCGTTGAGCACGTCGGGGCGGTTCAGCGTGATGATGGCGACGCGCTGCTTGATTTCGACGAGGACTTCGTTGGACGGCATGAGCGCTCCTGTGAGATAGGCCCGCGGTGCGGGTTAACCGTCGCGGCGGCCCTGGGCTTCTATCCTCGCGAGGATGTCCCGAATTTCGGTCAAGACATCTGGAGCGGCGCCTGCCGGCGCGGTGGAGGCTGCCGCCGGGGACTCTTCGCCGCCCACGATTCGCTGCCGCTGGCGCAGGATAAGGTCGCGGAACTCGGCCGCGCCGATGACGCCTACGAGGTCTCCCTCGCTGCTGGCATACTGGCCCGACTGGCCGGCGGTCTCCAACCTCACCCCACGTATTCCGTAGTAGCGCATGACCGGCCCGTCGTGGAGGCGGACGTCCGTGATGCGGTTGAGGGGGATGGTGGACTCCTTACGGAAGAAGACGCCCTTGCGTATCTCGACGGCGTGGGTGGTGAGGCGGGCGGAGATGCGGCGGAGATACTCAGGGTAGTACCAGAGGCTGAACAGAAGGAAGAACGGAATGAAGGGAATGCCGACGACCGTCACCACGAACCAAAGGGATATGACGACCCTGCCGTGACCGGTGATCTTCGGATCGAAGCGGGCTTCGTAGAGCGTTTCCCCCGTAACTTCGAGGCTGTCCTGGTTGCTCATGTCGGCGCCTCCTTAACGACGCCCAACCTTACCACCGGCCCGTCCGATTCGGCCACCGCTGTTGCGCCTCTGTGGCGACGGCGACGTTTCGTCCTAACAGGTTCAGAAACAGGACATAAACGGGTTTCATGGCCGGGCCCCGCTTTTCCGTGGTAGCCTGGAATGTAGGACTGTTTCGCTTGGGTGAGGCGAGGGCGATTCTTTTTCCCCTGTCCACGGCGTCGTATCGCCGACTGTTTTTCGCCATCGCGGCGGGCGCCGTCGTGCTCGCCTTGTTCGTGCTGGCCCTGCCTACGGCGGAGGCGCAATGCGTGCCGGGCAGACCCCTCACGCCCAGAGTCGACAGCGACCGCACGACCACCATCACCGTCACCTGGCTGGAGCCGAGCGATGACTGCGCGTCTCCCATCACCGACTACGACTACCGCTACAAGGAGATCACCGAACCCATCTGGACTGAGGTAACGGACACCACCATCACCAGACGGTGGGTCGAGATCTTCGGTTTGGAGCCGGACACGGTGTACGACGTCCAAGTCCGGGCCGTGAACGCCAATGGAGCGGGCCCCTGGTCGCGGTACGGTTCGTGGAGGACGCTGGCGCCTCCGGCAACGCCGACGCCTGAGCCGACCGCCACCCCGACACCCGAGCCGACCGCCACGCCGACACCCGAACCCACGGCGACGCCGACGCCTGAGCCGACGGCGACGCCGACGCCCGAGCCGACAGCCACGCCGACACCGCAGCCGACCGCGACGCCTAGGCCGACGGCTACCTCGACGCCCGAACCGACGGCTACCCCAACCCCTGAGCCGACGGCGACTCCCACACCCAGGCCCACGGCGACTCCCACTTCGACGCCGACCCCTGAGCCGACGGCGACATCGACACCCCCCGATCCGACGGCAACACCCGAACCAACCGCCACGGCGACGGCCACGCCGACGCCGCTGGCCATCTGGACGGCTATCCCGACCCCCCCGCCGACCCCGAGGCCGACGGCGACGCCGCGCCCCGTGCCGCCACCCCCGCCGCCGGTGTCCGCTCCGCCGGCCCCTCCCGGTGCCGGGGACGGGCTTTCGGACCTGGCGACGGTGCTGATCGGACTGGCGGCGGCCGTCGAGGCCATCGCGGTGGGCTTCTTGATCGGCGCCGCGTCCCGGCGCGACCAGCCCTAGGGCGGAGCAGGCTTCTGGGCCACCCTCTCCGGCGCGCTCAGGGCCCGGTGGTATAGTGAGCGGACAGTCTTTCCTCTGCGTGGCCGACGGAAGGAGCGCGTCCGCTTGGCGGCAACGAGCACGACGCTGTTGGATAGCTCCGGTGGCGCACGGCTGCTGTCGATAGCGGCGGCCCTGCTCTTGGTGGCGTTGATCACGCCGGTGCTCGGCATGTCGCTGGACGAGCGCTTCGCGGAGCGTATCCCCGGGCACGGGCACGTCGGTCCCGTTGAGCGGGGGCACGTTCACGACTTCACCCGTCCGCACGCCTCCGTTAGCCCGCCCGCGGACTCCGGCGCGGGTTCGCCTACCCTGTCCGGCGCGGCGCTCGTGGAATACGCGCCCGACGCGCTCGCGGGAGCCCTCACGCTCAACCCCGGTATTGCTCCGCCGTCGTTGCCGCTCTTGGCGCCGCCGCTACTGCTCCCCCTCTCGGTGGCCGGACTCGTGTACGACGCACCTGCCGCCGCTCCTCCCTCGCCTCCGCCCCGGCCGCTCGGCTAGCCCGATTCGTTTCAGATAGACGAGCAGCCGGAGGAGCGGGCCGCCTTCCGTGCGCGCCTGCTCCTCATGAGGAAGGGAGCACATGACGATTCGCGTTAACCTTCGCGTGGTGACGCTTGCCGTGGGCATCGCCGTCGCCCTAGCCCTTGCAGCCCTCTTCGTCGCCTCCGTCGAGGCGCACGGACGCCACCAAGGCTCCGAGCCCGCCGACGGCGCGGTGCTCGCCGAGTCGCCGCCCAGCGTCGACGTCTGGTTCTCGCAGGAGTTGCGGCGGGCGGACGGCCTCCCCACGTTGGACGTGGTCAACGCCGCCGGCGACGTCGTCAGCGAGCCCGCGGTGCTGGACGACGACGACCGCGCCCACGTCTCCGCGGCGCTGCCGCCGTCGCTGCCCAACGGCCGGTATACGGTCATCTGGCACACGCTCTCGGACGAAGACGGCGAAGAGGCGCGCGGCGCCTTCCACTTCTACGTGGGCGAAGGCCCGGACACCGCGTCCGAGATCGCGTTGACGCCAACGCCGACTGCCCCGCCGCCGGCCACGCCTTCACCGGCCGCGACGCCTCCACCGCCGCCGTCGTCTGACGATGACAGCGGTTGGCCGGCGTGGCTGATCGCGATCGTCGCCGCCGTGATCGGCGGGATCGTTGGCGCCGCCGCGACCTTGGCTCTGCGACGCGGACGGTAGGCGAAGCCGGTGGCACGAGCGCAGAGGGCCGCAATCGGGGCCGCGCTGGCCGCGGTCCTGCTGTTGGTGCTCGCCGCCGGACTGCTGGCGCCGTCGACGGCGTCGGCGCACGCGCTGCCGACGCGCTCCGACCCTGGCTCCGGCGCGCGGCTCCTCGACGCGCCGGCGCGCGTCACCGTCGCCTTCACCGAGCCGCTGAACACCGAGCTTTCCTTCATCGAGGTGCTCGACGGCCTCGGTGAGCGCGTCGACGAAGGGCCGACCCAGTTCGGCGCGGCCAACGACCGCGAGATGTGGGTCGGCCTGCGACCCGGCCTGCAGCCCGGCTACTACGTCGTGGTCTGGCAGACGCTCTCCGACCTCGACGGCCACCTGCTGCGTGGCTCCTTCCCGTTCACGATTCTGACGCCCGACGGGGGCGAGCCCGCCGGTCCGCGCTTCACCGGCGCCGGCGAGTCGGGCGGCGAACCGACCCCCGGCACCGTGGCGGCGAAGTGGGCGGTCTACCTGGCGGCGTTCGTCTTCGTAGGCGGCGCGTTCTACGCCCTGATCGTGACCCCCGCGGCGAACAGCGGAGTAGGAGGCCCGCGCCGCTCTGTCTACGTCGTCGCCGGACTTGGCGCCGTCGCGCTGCTCATCGCCGGCGTGGCGGAGCTGTTCGTGCAGGCGGCCCAGATCGGCGGCCTCTCCAACGTAGATGGCGCGTTGGACACGGCGTGGGGCGCGCGCTGGTGGCAGCGGGAGCTTGCCGCCGCCGCCGCTGGGGCCGCCATCGTGGGGGCGTGGGCGCTGCGGCGCGCGGGACGCCCCGCCTTGGCGCGCGGAGCGGAGGCGCTGGCCCTCGTCGCCGGCCTCGGCTGCCTCTTCCTGCTCGCGGCCATCAGTCACGGCGCCTCGGTCGATGGGTCGTTCTGGGCCGTCGCCGCCGACTTCATCCACCTGGCCGCGGCGGCGCTGTGGGCGGGGTTGCTGCTGCAACTCATCCTCGTCATCCGGCGGTCGCGGAACCTTCACGATGAGGCAGGCGCGGCGCTCGCGGCGGCTCACTTGGGGCGCTTTTCGGCGGTTGGCGCGGCGGCCATGCTGGTGTTGCTGGCCACGGGCGTATTCAGCGCCTTCGTGCAGGTTGACTCGCTCCGTGGCCTCGTCGACACCGGCTATGGCGTCACGCTGCTTGCCAAGTTGGCCCTGCTGGCGCCGCTGCTCGCCGTCGCCGCAATCAACGCCGTTGTGCTCGGCCCGGCCGCGCTCGCCGCCGCTGGACGGGGAGCCACGGAGGCCGCCGGGGCGCTGCGGCGATTGGGCAGACTCGCCGCCGTCGAGCTGGCGGTCATCGCCGCCATCGTGCTGGTCGCGGCGGTGCTTGTCCAGTTCCCCACGGCGCGCCAAGAGGCCGAGTCCGCCGCCTTCGCCGAGGTCGGCGCCGAAGCGGTCGTGGGCTACGAGGAGACCCAGCCCGCGGGCGACCTCTCGGTCAACGTCAGCATCGCCCCCAACGTCGTGGGGACGAACTCGTTCCAGGTCTTCATCTTTCCGCCGGCGGGCGAGGATCTCTCCGAGATCCTGCGCGTTCGCCTCCGCTTCAAGCCGCCCGACCCCGCCCTGGGGCCGTCGCAGGTGATCGCGGAGCGGGAGGCGCCCAACTTCTTTCGCGCCGTGGGCGCCTTCTTCACCCAGCCCGGCGACTGGGAGGTCGAGGCCGACCTGCGCCGCCGCGGCGAGGACGACGTCTCGGCCTTCTTCGCGGTACCCGTGGCCGGTGCGGTGGGTGCGACGACCGACAGCATGGCGCTGCCCTTGACGGCGGGAAGCTGGTCGGCCGTGGCCGCGTCGGGCGTGCTGCTCATCGGGCTCGTGCTGTGGCTTGGCGTGAGCCGGTGGCCGGGGCTTTCCGAGCCGGTGCGCGGTACCCTGCGTGTGGCGCAGTCGGCGTCGGTGACCCTAGGGGTGGGCCTCATCGTCCTTGCGGCGGCGGGTCTGCTGGAGTTCGGCGATCGGCCCGTGGGCGAGAATCCCATCGATCCCACCGCAGACTCGATCGCGGCGGGGCGGGCCACTTACTTCCGCGAGTGCGCCTCATGCCACGGTGACGACGGCCATGGCGACGGTCCCGGTGCGCAGGGCCTCTCCATCCCGCCCTCGGACTTCCGCATCCACATTCCGTTCCACTCCGACCGGTTCTTCTTCCTGGTCATGTCCAACGGCTTTGGGTCGGCTATGCCCGGCTTCGCCGACCTTCTCAGCGAGGAGGACCGGTGGAACGTCCTCAACTTCCTCCAGTCGCGCTATGGTATCGAGGAGGCGGACGGGGATGGCTAGACGCGGCATGGGACGCAGACAGACCTGGGCGGGGGCGGCGGTCGGCGTCGTGGCCCTGGTGCTGGTGCTCGTCCTGATCCTGTTCGGGCGGGACTCCGGCGGCGGGGGCCGCGACTGCGGCAGCCCGCTCCCGCTGCTGGTCGAACTGGAGCTCGACGCGGCGGCATTCGAGAAGGCCGAAGGCTCACTCGCGCGGTCGGCGGATGCGGCCGAGGCCGGCGACCTGCGCGCCGCCGACGAGGCCTTCTTCGCCGACGGCGTCCATGCCTTCACCCACGCCGTCGACGCCAAGCTCCGCGCAGAGGCGCCCGAGCTCGCCAGGCCGATATGCGAAGGCGTGCTGGCCATCGAGGACGCCTTCATCGACGAGGACGCGGCTGAAGCGGCCCGGCAGGCGCGGCGCATCGACGCGGCGCTTCGGGCGGCCGCTCCCTCGTTTGGCGTCACGGCCGAGTCCGGAACGGTGTCCGTGCCGACACCCACGCCCACGCCGTGCGTCTGCCCCGATTCCGGCGTCTGACCGTTCGCACCTCCGTATAATGCGCCGCGGCAGCGGATGGACTAACGCCGCGCTGGAGGGTACCGATGGCCGACAACGGCGAGATGTCGGGAAAGATCACCGAGGACGGCATCCAACGCTACCGGAACCGGATCGGCGTCTTGGCGCGCCGCGAAGCGCCCTACAACTACCAGGCGACCGAAGACTCGATCCGCCAGTACGCCATCTACGCCTGCGGCGACGACAACCCGCTCTTCACCGATCCGGCCTACGCCGCTAAGACGCGCTGGGGCCGGGTGATCGCTCCGCCGGCGTACGTGCAGACGATGGGGGTCTTCGAGAGCGCGCCGATTCCCAAGGAGGTGCGCGAGGCGGGTCGCGGCGCGCTCTCAGGCGTCCCGAACTACAACGCGGGGAACCGCTGGGAGTTCTACGAACCGGTGGTCCCCGGCGACCGCCTGGAACGCCGCTTCTACATCTCGAAGGTGGAGGAGAAGCGCAGCGACTTCGGCGGCGGGCGTTCCGTCTTCATTCACCACACCAACGAGTACATCAACCAGCATGGGCGTCTCGTCGCCAGCCTCATCAACTACTTCTTCCATGTCGAGCGGCAGGCCTCGCAGAAGCGCGGCAAGAACCTCGAGACGCCGCTGTTCGACTACGACGACGCCTACCTCGCCCGCATCGACGAGGCGTACGAGCGCGAGCAGCCCCGCGGCGCCGAGCCCCGTTATTGGGAGGACGTGGCCGAGGGTCAGGATCTCGACATCATCGTCCGGGGGCCGCTGACCACCACCGACATCATCTGCTGGCACATGGGCCAGGGCATGGGGCAGTTCAACGTCAAGCCGCTGCGGTTAGGCTATCTGAACCGCCGAAAGACGCCGAACTTCTACACCAAGAACCCCTACGGTGTCTGGGACGCCGCCCAGCGGGTGCACTGGGAGAACGACCGCCCCAAGGTCGTCGGCATGGCGCGGGCCTACGACTACGGCCGGGTACGGACTCAGTGGCTACTGAACCTGCTCTCCAACTGGGTTGGCGACGACGGCTGGATCTTCAAGAGCTACGACGAAACGCGCAAGTTCAACTACCACGCCGACACCTCGTGGGTGCAGGGCAAGGTCGTCAAGAAGTGGGCCGACGGCCCCGACCGCTACGTCGAGATCGAGGCGTGGATCGAAAACCAGCGCCGCGAGGTCACCACCACGGGCCGGGTCACCGCGCTGCTCCCCTCCCGCCAGCACGGCCCCGTCCGCCTCCCCTCGGAGACCGGCCGCCACAACCCCGCACCGATGAAGAACGCCTACTCCGTGGAAGTCCCTCCCCCGTAGGGGCGATTCACGAATCGCCCGCCCTTAAGCCTCTCCCCCTCTGGGGGATGGTTGCGATGCAATCGCTACTGACGCCCCTTCCTCTTCGATTGGTATCGCCAAGGTGATGTCCAGGTTGTTCTCCCCGTCCACCGTGACCTCCTCCACGACCACCTGGAGGACCTCCTTGCGCTGCTCGGGGCTCAGCCCGTCAAGACCCTCGCCAACGTTGCTTGCCCATGCCAGCACCGCCTCCGTCAGCTCGCGCTTCCTGACGCCGCTGGCCTCCCGTGCCCGATAATCGTCCACCTTGGCTCTGAGACTCTCCAGCCGCTCGGTGATGAACTTCCGCTGAAGGTCCAGCTGCTCTTCGGTGATCTTCCCCAACACGTAGAGCCGGATGGCCCGGTCTTCCTCTATCTGGACGTTCCGAAGCTCGCGCTCCGTCTTGGCGATCTCCTCGGCGAGGCTGCCCTCACGGTCGCCCAGGGCCTCGATGCCGGCGACGATCAGCGCGGGGTTCTGCAGCACCCGCTTCACCTCGCTCCATACCAACTCCTCCAGCCGCTCCGCCCGGATGTAGGGGCGCTCCCGGCAGTGGAGCCGGCGGCTCAGACCGTGGCAATGGTAGTAGCGCAGCGGTGCGTCCGCCTCGTACCGATACAGCTTTCCGTTGCGCCGGTTCGTGGTATGCCACTTGGCCTTCGACCTGAACCGCAGCCCGCACTCGGTGCACCTGAGGAGGTGCTGGAGCAAGTAGGAGACCTTGGTGTTCCGCTTGGAGGTGGCCCGGCGCTGCTTCTTCAACTGCTGCGCCCGTTCCCACGTCTCCTCGTCCACCAGCGGCGGGACCGCGACCCCGATCCACGTCTCCTCCGGTTGCGGAGTGATCCTCGTCCCCTCCTCCGTCGTCACCACCCTCTGCCGTCCGTAGCTCCATGTCCCCTTGTAGGCCGCATTCCCGATGATGCGGTGGACCTGGGAGCCGTGCCACCGCGTGCCCGGCTTGCGCGTCGGGACTCCCTCGCCGGTTAGCCGCCGGGCGATGGCGGGGACGCCCAACCCTTCGTGGACGTACTCGTGGAAGATGCGCCGCACGATCTCCGCCTCGGCCTCCACTACCTCCGGCCTGCGGCCCTCATCGGTGCGATAGCCGTAGGGAAGTCCGCCGGAGGGGATGCGGCCCTGCTTGGCGGCCCCGCGCCTGCCCATCGCCGCCCGCTCGCGGAAGTTGTCGAGCTCGATCTTCCCGATGGCCGCCATGAGGCCGAAGGTCTTCATGTCGATGGCGTCCATGAC
>DAOUKH010000037.1:0-9245 GCA_034421515.1 Dehalococcoidia bacterium | reverse complement strand
TAGTGCCCATAGGGGGCTTCGTCAATGCGCTGCGGGGCCCGCGCCGCGGCTCCCCGCAAGGGAGTGATAGGATACGACGCCATGTCGCTTGGAGGGCGGAGCGCGATGCCGCGGCGAGTCGCCATTGTCGGTGGAGGCGTTTCAGGGCTGGGCGCCGCTTGGGCGCTCCATCATCACCCGGACCGGTTCGACTTCCGGCTGTTCGAGGCGCACGAACAGATTGGCGGCAATGCGATTACGGTCGACATGCCGCAAGACGACGGCAGCGTCATTCCCTTCGACATCTCCGTCACCGCCTGCATCCCGTCCGTCTATCACCACATTGTTCTGCTGATGGAGAGGTTTGGCATTGAACTGCTCAATACCAGGTTCAGCTACAGCGTGAAGTATGGAGGCCGCGTCTACGCGCACGACTTCGATTCTGACATCCGGGAGGAGCTGCGGTCCGAGATTGCGAAGTTCCAGCGTCTCCTGAAGCGTCTGCACCGGATCGGTTGGCTGACGCGCTCCCAGTCGAAGCTCCTGAATGCCCTGAACCCGTTCAACTACATCAGCATGGGGATGGTGCTGAAGCTGGGAAGGTTCTCCGACGACTTCAAGTACAAGGTTCTGAAGCCAATGTTCGTCAATTTTCTGATGGCGACGGACGTGTTGGCTATGCCTGCGTCGTTGTTTAGCAGGTATCTCGAGTTCTTCAACATCGAATCCGCTACCCCCATGCAGACGTGGGACCGGGGAACGCGCCGAATCTACGAGAATTTATCGGCCAACTTTCGGGACAAGCTTTACCTCGGCCGGCCTGTCCGGAAGGTCTACCGGCAAGCAGCCGGCGTCGTGGTCGAGGATGAAGAAGGCGTGCAGGAGACGTTCGACGATGTGATTCTCGCGTGCAACGCGAACCACACGCTGAAGCTCCTTGACAGTCCCACGAGGCTTGAGCGCTACATCCTCTCGTCGATCAAGTACGATACCGAGCTTCATCATCATGCGGTCGTCCACTCCGACGCTTCGGTGCTTCCCGACGACGAGGTGAAGGCCCTGTCAACGCGGAGCAACCATATCGAGCAGTACGGTGCGAGACCGGACAACTATGAAATCACGTACATCATGCACAACCAGCAGCCGTGGGCTCATGGCTCTGATAAGCCTTGCCTGGTGACCTACAACGCGACGAGCTCCATTGATGAGGGAAAGGTCGTCAAGAGGTGGTCTTTCCAGCACATCATCCACGACGTGCGCCACGTGGCGCTGCTTGTGAACCTGTTCCGCTTCATTCAGGGACGGAGACGGACGTGGTATTGCGGCGCGCACACACTGATCAACAGCCAGGAAACATGCTTCGTCAGCGGTCTCGCGGCCGCCCGACAGATCGGTGCGGACTACCCCTTTGACGATGACGCGGCAAGACGCTCGTTCAACTACTACGGAAGCATCATGTACGGGTCGCGGTTCAGGAAGGCGCAGTAGTGATCGAGACGGAAGCCGGGCCAATGCGAGGCCCTTGGTGACCCGGGGCGCGCTTTAGGGATTGGGGCCGTTGCCGTCGCTCGGATCGGGATAGAACTGGGCGCAGTAGGCCCGATAGGGCATGATCTCGCCGTCGGAACGGCAGAGGCGGGGCCGGGACCGGTATTGCTTCCGGCTCCAGATGACGACATCCTGCTGGACGTCCTGCTTTTGGTTGGCCACGATGAACTTGTTCATGGCGGGCGCGCGCCAGTTCACCGGGAGAAACGCAAGGCCGGCAACCCACCGCTTCGGGCTGCGGATTTCCTTTATCTGTGAAACTAAGGACAGGTCGATAAACGTGCCGTCGACCGGCGTGGCCAGAATCCAGAGGCGCATATCCATACCGATGGTGTGCTCGCGGATTTCCACGTACGAGTAACCCAGCCCGAAGACGTGTGTTCTGGCAGAGATGTCGAAGGTGAGCCTTGCGACCTTGGCGACCCTTCGGTGGCTCCGGAAGTTGAAGTTGCTCTGGAGGTAGGGCCCCTCTACCGACAGTCGCCCGACGCGGTCGACGCTGTGATATCCGTGGACATAGCGTAGGTGGCCCAAATCAACGGAGTTCTCCGTTGTCTCCTGTGGGTGTCCGGGAAAGCGAAGGGTCCTGACCTCAAGACCGCACCACCCAGCTTGGTCGGGCTGATCCGCAGGGAGGCTCCATTGCGGCTCCCGGCCCCCGATCCCCCACCAGGCGAAGATCAGGCCGCACACGTCCCGCGTCTCGAAGACGCGCAGTCTCGCGGTCTTGGGCGGGTCGGCAAAGGGGGTGGCGACGCACTGGCCGGTTGCGTCGTACTCGTAGCCGTGGAAGGGACAGACGAGGCGCCCCTCGCATACACGGCCGCCCGCGGCCGGCCCGAGGTCGGAGCCCAAGTGGGGGCAAACGGCTTCTGCGACGCAGATCCGCCCTTCCTCGTCGCACCAGATAACGACGTTCTCGCCCATCCAGGTCTTCTGGATGAGCTTGGCCTTCAGAATGGCCTGACGGGTGGCAACGAAGTACCAACCCTCGGGAAATGGGGAAGGCAAAGGTGTGTTCGCGGGCTCTCGACGCCGGGTTGCCGTCGTTCGGTGGACCTCAGCCAGAATCCCGGTTGACTGCTTCATTCCTGGAACCCCGATCCTCCTCTGATGCGTACCGGCTCCCTTCCTGGTATGCTAAAGTTTCATGACGCAAGTATGCAAGGCCATGGGGATTGTGCATGGGGGGCAGGACGATGACCCTCTCTAAGGATCGTACGACAACCCAGCTGAGTCTGCCCGAAGAACTCGTCCTGATGCTCCTCAACGAGGAGAGCGGCTACTTCCACCAGGTGCCGGGATGGGACCTGAACTGCGCCATCGTCGGCGCCGTCCTCGCGGAGCTTTCACTCCTTTCTCGAATCGATACGGATATGGAGTCGCTGTTCGTCGTCGACGGGACGGAGACAGGCGACTCTGTCCTGGACCCGATCTTGAAGGAAATTGCGGGTCAGCCGACCCAGCGCAACGCCCAATACTGGATCGAGCGACTCGCTCCCCGAGCCGAGTCGATCATTGACTCGACGCTGGACCGCCTGACTGACCTCAAGATCCTGAAACACCACGACGGTGATTTTTGGACCCTGGCTCCCAACGTGGGGCAGATGGAAGTGTTCGACAACTCCCCTGAAGGCAGCGGGGTCGAGTTCGTCAAGACACGCATCCGCAAGGCAATCTTCGAGAATGAGATTCCCGACCCAAGAGACGTCATCATCATCTGCCTCATCAACACGTGCGACGTCTTCCGCTTCATCTTCGAGCTTGACGAGGAGTCGGAAGGGCGCATCGAATTCATTTGCAAGATGGACCTGATTGGACGGTCCATCGCCGCCGCGGTCTCCCACAACCTGGCCGGCCCGCTGCTGCGCCGGTCCGCTCTGACCAAGAAGATTCCGCGCGTTTCCTTGCGCAAGATGCTGTTCAATCCGCATCTTCGTAAAGGTAACATTCCGGCTCTCTTTGCAGACCTAGCACAAGAGTACGGCCCTGTATTTGAGCTCCGTCCACCGTTCGCCAAACCCATGATCTTCTTGGCCGGGCCGGAGACCAATCAGTGGGTGCATCGGCGCGGGCGCATGTACCTAAGGACAAAAGACTACTTTAGCGACTTCGAGAAGGTGTACGGCGCCAATGGGGTCTTGCCCTCCCTAGACGGCGCTGATCACTTCCGGCTCCGCAAGTCACTATCGACGGCGTATTCTCGTGGAAGACTCGCGGGCCAGTTGGAGCAACTCTACCAATATGCGCGGAAATTCATGGCAGATTGGGAGGTCGGAAAGGCGTACCCCGCCACGGTCCTGTCCCGGCGAATGGTCAACGCACAGCTTTCGCCGCTCTTTGTCACCGTTGATTCTCAGGACATCTTTGACGATCTGGCGACGTACAAGGAACGGGCGCTCCTGACGCACATATTGAAGGCCCTGCCCAAATTCATGCTGAAGACTCCGAGCATGAGACGCAAGGCCAAAGTCGTCGACACGCTGCTGGACCGGGTGCAGAGTGTGCACACGTCCGCCCAGCGGGCTGATGCTCCCCGCAACCTTGCGGACGACCTTCTCAGCCTGCACGCGAGCGATCCGCAGTTTGTCCCGGAGTCGAATCTCCGATTTGCTCTTTCAGCTGCGTTGATCGCCAGCGTGTACCTTGGCGATGCGTTCAGCTTCGCCTTGTACGCTATGGCGTCGCAGCCGGAGCTCTACACCAAGATCCAGCGTGAAGCCGATGCTCTGTTCGACGGCGGAGATCCGGATGGTGAGGACTTCAACCCCGCCGCCATTGACGTCACGCACCGCTTCCTCATGGAAAGCCTACGCATGTACCCCATCGTTCCGATGTCCCTTCGAAACGTCATGAATACGTGTGTGGTCGAGGACTATGAGCTGCCGCTGGGGACACGGCTTTACATCGCCCAGACGGCCTCGCATTTCATGGACGACGTCTTTCCCGACCCGTTCAAGTTCGATATCGACCGCTATCTGCCTCCGCGCAACGAGCATCACAGTCCCGGGTACGCGCCGTACGGTCTGGGCACACACATGTGCCTTGGCTCCCGGTGGATGGAGCTGCAATTGGCCGTCAACGTGCTCCTGGTCGCGCACCACTTCAACATTAAGGTTTCCCCCGCGAACTACGAGATTCGGTTTGCGCCCTTGCCATCGAATAAGCCGACCAAGAAGCTGAAGTTCCTCATCGCCGAGCGAAGGCGCGAACTGAGCGTATAAGGCGCCGTGGGATAGCCCGGCAGAGCGGGCGGGAGAGGCAGCCTAAAGGGGTTTGCGCGCTAGGAAGCAGTACAGCGGCGTGAAAACCCCGGTCCTGCCGCCTGCGACATAGGCGTTGGCGGTGCGGTCCAACAGCCCGACGACCTCCGCGGAGCCCTTAGGGAACATCCTCAACGCCTCCGCCGTCCTTAGACTCCAGATGAGCAGCTTGCGGCCTAGCGGAAGCCTGACCAGGGCGTTGCCGAGCGTTCCGCGCCGGGTTTCCATGGGCTGATACCACGGCGTGGTCGGGCCGTTCTCCTCGACGGCCTGGTCCCTTCCCTCGATGACCTCAAATCCGGTCGCTTCGAGGGCCCGGTTCACCTCGCCCATCGTAGCGATGTCCTTGAGCGCGATGCCGTGCATCAGCTCTTGCTTCACGGCCCGGTGCCGAGGGTCATCGGGATCGAACTTGTCCGTCATGCACATTTCCTGACCCCAGAGAAGAGCTCCAGGTTTGAGGACGCGGTAGATCTCGGCGAACGCGCCCTCCTTGTCCGGCGCATGGCAGGTCGATTCGATCGCGTAGCCCCGATCGAACGTGTCGTCCGCGATGGGGGCCATGTCCATGAAGCTGCACGCGAGGTAGTCGACCATGTGGTCGATCCCCGCCTCGGCATCCAACGCTCGTGCCTTGCTCAACTGGATTTCATTACTATTGACCCCAACGACCCTGACACCGGCTTCCCGGACGACGCGGCGGAGGGGGCCGCCGATCCCGCAACCGACATCGATCACCGTCATACCCTCGCGCAGCTCCAGCTTGGCGATCATCTGTCGTTGGTGCCGGGTCTTGGATTCCTCCAGGCTCTCTCGGGGCGACAGCGGCGCGAAATGGAGAGATTCGCCCCAACCGAACACCATGAACTCGCTGCAGAGGTCGTAGTATTCCTTGACGGTTACGGCGTGGTCGTGGCCGCCCGCGCCGTCATCCCTCGCGGGGGCTTTGTCCATCCATCCATCGAATTCTCTCAGGCGACGGCGGACATCCGACTCACGGTACGCGGCCTTCAGTCCCTTGGACAGTTTGGGAAGTTGCAGGAGCGATTTCAAAATAAGGACTATTGCCTAGCTGGAGAAGCGGCCGGGGCTACGCGCGCAAGCGTTCCCCATCTTATCAGCGCCATCAAGGCGTCCCGGTGCGGCAAACGCCAAGAAGCTGTATAGCGATGCAAGGCCAGCCGGGCCGTGAGGGCGATTCGGGCTTGCCGCCTAGGAGGCTTCGCCGTGCTCGTGGCGCCGGTGCACGTCCTCGATGGCTACGTCCAAGTCGCTCCACATGCGCTCGACCATGGAGCGGAGGCGCATGTTCTGGTAGGCGCCCCAGACCACCATCGCGGGCAGCACCAGCAGGATGGCAACGATCAGCGAGTACGCGATCGTGATGGTGGCGGTGATGCCGAACTGTTGAGAGGCTGTCAGCGGCGACGCTATCAGCACGCCGAATCCAAACGCCGTGGTCAGGGCAGAGCCCAGGAGCGCCGATCCGGTCGTCGCCAGAGTCCGGACCGCCGCTTGCTCCGGGTTGCGCAGGCGGGCGAACTCCTCTCGGTAGCGGTGGATGACGTGGATGGTGTAGTCCACGCCGATGCCGATGGAGAGCGCGGTGATGATCGAGGTGATCAGCGTGTAAGGAATGCCGAGCAGGGCCATGGTGCCCAACACGCTGATGAGGACGAGCACGATCGGCCCTACCGCGATCAGTCCCAGCGCGGGCTGGCGCAGCGTCACCCAGAAGAAGATAGTGAGGATGCCGAGGGCGACGGCAATGGTGGTGCTGATCGACTCCGTCTGTCGGTCGGTGATCTGGTTGGTGACCGCGATCGATAGGATGGTGCCCGAAGTCGCGGTGATGGCGCTGTCGTCACCGAGCCAGAGCGTCTCGAGCTCCTCCTGGATCTTCCCCACGCCCGTGGGATCCGCGAAGTAGGCAGGGAATTGGAGCAGCAGCGTATCGATGCCGTCGGGATCGTTGATCAGGAAGTGGGCTAGGTCCGGTTCCCTTGCGACAAGCCCATCGAGGAACTCCTGCATCAGCGCCGGATCGAGGTCCACTCCGGCGGAGGCTTCCCGGAAGAGGGCTGCGAGCTCTGGGTCGTACTTGTCGCCCGGCTCCCCGGTGTCATCGATCCAGTCGTTCAGCGCGGAGTAGTACGACGCCTGGAGAGGCCCCGCCGCCGCATCGGGGCGGCGCGCTTCGTCTTCGAAGGCGGCGGTGAGGTCTTCAAGATTCAAGAGCGTGCGGGTCTCGGTAACCTCAGCCTTCAGCACGACGCTGGTGAGCTCCGTCGAGCCGCCCACGGCGGCATCGAGCGTCTCCATGTCCTCGATTACTGCGCCGCCGCGCGGCAGGACGTCGCGGAGGCTGAATTCGGACGTCAGTCCCGTGGCGGCGAAACCGAGGCCGATCGTCACCGCGAGGACGCCCACGAGGTAGGGGGCCGGCCAACGCGTTACCGAACCTCCCAGCCGCTCCGCGAGTCGCGGGACGCCGGGCAATGCGTTCGAGATGGGTCGGGCGGGCGCCAAGGTGCCGCGCGCCTCGCGGCGCCGGTCGATGATGGTCCTTCCTGCCGGGATCAGCGTGAGCATCACGATCAGGCTGAGTCCCACGCCCAAGCCGGCGACGACGCCGAAGTCGCCGACAACGCCGATTGGGGAGAAGAGGCCCACCAACAGGCTCACGATCGTGGTGACGGCAGCCAACGTCAATGGAACGACCACGGTGCGCAGTCCCTTGCGCACGGCCTCGGACACGGGCTCGCCCGCGACGCGCTGTTCGCGGTAGTGGGAGACGGCCTGGATTGCGTAGTCCACCGTCAGGCTGATGATGATGACGGGCACCAATGCGGTGAGTGAACTGGGCGGGCCAATCACTCCCAGCGCTTCCGGCCCGAGCCAGCCCTCCGCTCCGAGGGTCCAAATGATCGCGATGATCAGACCAAGCAGTGTCAACAGCATGTCCGACGGGCTGCGTGTGAAGAGCAGGAGCAGGACCGCGATCAGCACCAGCGCCGCCAGCATCAGCACGGCCATTCCCGACTGGGTGGCCTCGGTGTACTCGTCCTCGATGATTACCGGCGTGAGGGCGCTCACATGCAGCGGGCCCTGGTTCCCGGCCGCGAGGTCGCCGATCTTTCGCTCGGCGTCCACGATCCGGTCGTCACCCGTGTCGATCAGGTTGATGGTGGCGATCGCGACCGGCGTGCCGTCCACGTCGGTCCCCGCCATGGCGGCGAACACCCCCTGGAGCTCGGGGGCGCCGCGGGCGGCGTCGATTTCCGCTTGGGTGACCGCCCCGAAGCCGTCGACGCCGAGGACAGACTGGAGCAGTGACGACGGCGCGATGACCGGGTTCGCCGGAACGAGCAACTCGCTCACCGCCGGGTCGCCGGCAACCTCATCGACCAGCGCGGACATCTGGGTGAGGCCATCGGGGGTGAAGGCTTCCCCACGGAAGATGAGCGTCGCGACCCTAACGTCGCCGGAGTCGGCGAAGAGTTCCTCGATTTCCTCCGCCGCGGTTGCGATGGGGTGCCCTTCCGGCAGGAAGGCCAAGCTGGCCCCTTCCGTCGGCGGCGCGCGCCTCGCCGTCCCCGCAAACATCAGAACGGTTATGGCGAGGAGGACGAGGAGGGTGAGCCAAGGACGGGCTGTGATCAGCCAGCTCATCTTTTCGAGTATCTTCATGGCGACAGATGGGCCCCAAGGGCAGGGGCGTCGTGATTCGCGAATTATACAGCACCACCGGCCCGCGACGGGTGGGACAATTGCTTGTCACACGGTGGTGCCGCACGCCCTGGGCCTTGCTTGACAGCCCAATCCGGTGGGCCATATGATGCCGCGCAGAACAACATAGAATCACTGCCCGTTCAGGTGCCCACCCAGGGAGAATAGGGAAGGCGGTGTGAATCCGCCGCGGTAGCGCCACTGTAAGCGGGGTTGTGGAGCCGGACCACTGTCGAGAAGTCGATGGGAAGGGACGGCAGAGATCCACCCGCGAGCCAGGAGACCTGCCTGAACGGGAGGTGACCGCTCTCCGTCTCAGAGAGGGTCCCTCGGTCGCCGGGTAGCAATCCCGGCAGGGCGAAAAAGAACCTCCAGCGGAGATAGCTGGAGGTTTTTCTTTGGGGGCCGCCGGACTTACCACCCTACGCGGATACCGCCAAGCGCGGATCGGCACGCGCCTGGCGATCGGCTCCTCGGTGCTTCTTCTGTTGGTGCTCGCCACGGCCCTGGTGTCGCTTAGTCTCGGGCCCGCCGACATCCCGGTAAGCCACGTCGGTGCGGTCCTGCTTTCGATGCTGGGCTTTGACGGCGGCGGCTTCACCCGCACCGAGCAGCTCGTCATCGAACAGATCAGGCTGCCGAGGATCATCGTCGGGGCCTCGGTGGGCGCGGCCCTGGGGGTAGCGGGCGCGACGATGCAAGGGCTATTCCGCAACCCCATGGCCG
>DAOUKH010000036.1:0-13706 GCA_034421515.1 Dehalococcoidia bacterium | reverse complement strand
CCCTGAACGCTCCGGCCAGCGTCGAGAAGATTGCCATCAACGCCGTCATGGCGGGGTGCGAGCCGAGCTACATGCCGGCCCTCATCGCCACCGTCGATGCGTTCATGGACCCGCAGATGAACGCGCACGGCATCCAGACGACGACGAACCCGGTGGGGCCGATGATCCTGTTCAACGGCCCCATCCGCAACGAGATCGGCATCAACTACGACACCGGCTGCTTCGGGCCTGGGTCGCAGGCCAACGCGACCATCGGGCGGGCTCTGCGGCTGGTGCTCATCAACGTCGGCGGGGCCACCCACGGCGACGTCGACAAGGCCCCGCTCGGCTGGCCGGGCAAGTTCACCTCGGCCTGCTTCGGCGAGCACGAGGAGGAGTCGCCCTGGCAGCCGTTCCACGTCGACCGCGGCTTCGAGCCGACGGACAGCACCGTGACCATCATCCCGATCAACGGGATGTGGCCGATCACCGAGATGAGCCCGGAGAGCGAGCAGGTGCTGCATCACGTCACGTTCGGCATGGCCGTCAGCGGCCACGCGGCGACGGAGCAGCTGCCTGAGGGCTTCGAGAACGTGCTGGTCATGAGCCCGGTCATCGCCAAGATGGTCGCGGAGGTCATCCCCGACAAGGAGGAGCTGCGGCGCTACATCCATCAGAACGCCCGGGTGCCGATGCACTTCCACCCGCCCTACCGGCGCGAGGCCGCCCGTCAACGCATGAACGAGATGGGCATCGAGTGGGACGGCGAAAACGTCCCGATCACGTTGAACGCGCGCCGCATCCTCATCATCTGCGCGGGAGGTCTCGGCGGCCTGCAATCGATCGGGGCGTCCTGCATGCTCGGCATGTCGGTGACGCGCAAGATACCGAGCTAGCCTGCTTGCGACCCGGCCCCAAAAGGGTCACCGATTCGTCACGGGTTCGTAGCGCGAATCATGTAGCCGACATTGTTCATTGACCATCGCCGTCTAACGCAGTATTCTCCCACCGGTACGAATAGTCTCCACTCCAACACTTCAAGGGGGGCCGTAATGAGAAGAAAGGTCTACGCGTTAGGAGCATTGCTCGTCCTCGCACTCGCCGCCGTGGCGCTGGTTGCCTGCGGCGGAGGTGAAGAGGAGGAAGAGGGGGGCAGGCTCCAAGAGGTACGGGACCGTGACAAGGTGATCTGCGCCAGCCGGAACGACGTCCCGGGCTACGGCTATCTGGACTCTGCCGGCAACAACGTGGGATTCGACATCGACCTCTGCCGGGCATTGGCCGCTGCCGTGCTGGGCGACCCCAACAAGATTGAGATCCGGCTGATCACCGCCGCCGAACGCGGCCCGACAATCCAATCGGGCGAAGTCGACATGCTCGTCCGGACCGTCACGTGGACGACGTCGCGTGACTCTCAGTGGGGCAACTACGCCCAGACGATGTTCTACGACGGCCAGGGCTTCATGGTGAACAGCGTGGAGAACCCGAACGTGGCCAGCGCGCTGGACCTGGGCGGTACGACCGTCTGCGTCACGCAGGGCACGACGACGGAGTTGAACCTCCAGGACTACTCGACGCAGAACAACCTGGGCATCCAGGCACTCACCTTCGAGGACACCGACGCGGTGGTGGCGGCTTACCAAAGCGGGCAGTGCGACGCATTCACCAACGACCGCTCCCAGCTGGCGGCCATCGGCAGCGCATTCGCAAACCGCGCCGATCACATCATCCTGCCGGAGACGATTTCGGAAGAGCCTCTCGGCCCGGTCGTGCCGCACGGCGACGACCAGTGGTTCGACATCGTGAAGACGGTCATGGCGATCCTCATCTACGGTGAAGCCTTCGACGTCTCCTCCGGCAACGTGGCCGGCTCCGCGACCGGAGACACCAAGGTCGACCGCCTGCTGGGTCACGTGGGCTCGTTCGGCCAAGAGAGCCTGGGGCTCGACCAGAACGTGGCGCAGACCGTGCTCCGCGCGGTGGGCAACTACGGCGAGATCTATGGTCGCAACCTGGGCCCCGGCGGGATCGACCTTCCCAGAGAGAACGGCCGGAACGCGCTGTGGGCGGACGCGCCGTGCTCCGATTGCCCGAAGGGCGGACAGATCTACGCCGCGCCGTTGCGGTAGCACATTCCATGCTCGCTTGAGGCAAGGAATCAAGAGCGGATGAATAAAGGGGCGGCCGGCCGAGTGTCGGTCGCCCCTTTCTTTCTGTAAGACCTACATGGCGTCGATACCACGACAGCTTACGTACGAGGGGATTCCGGTCTGGCGGCACGCCAAGATTCTCCGGGCGACGCTGCAGATCGTGTCCGCCATCTTGGTGGTGGGGCTGGTCGTCTGGTTCTTCACCAACATCAGCAACGCCGTCCAAGACCGGAATATCCCCTTCGGGTTCGACTTCCTGGACCGCGAATATCTCACGCCCATCGGCCAAGCCTTCCTGCCGTACGAACCGTCCGACAGCTTTGGCTACGCTCTCGTCGTCGCGGCCACGAACACGGTCTTCGTCTCGATCATCGGCGTCATACTGGCCAGCATTCTGGGCATCGCGGTGGGCGTCGGGCGCCTATCGGGGAACTGGCTGGTTTCGAGGATCGCTCTGACCTACGTCGAGTTCTTCCGAAACGTGCCGCTGCTGGTACAGCTCTTCTTCTGGTTTTACATCATCCTGGCCCTGCCCCAGGTCCGGGACGGATACGTGGTTGGGGACTGGCTGTACGTCAACAACGCGGGCATCTCGACGCCCGGACCGTCGGCCTCGGATGGCGGCACGGCAGCCGTGTGGCTGGGAGTCGCTGCCTGCGGCCTTGTGCTGGGAGTGATCGCGCACCGCCTGCTGTCACGGAGGGAAGACCTCACCGGCAAGCCGTCCTACCCGGTGATCGCCAGCCTCGCGACCATCGTGGTCGTAGGCGCGGTCGCCTGGGTAGTCATAGGTGCGATCGCGGGCGAGGCCCCGTTCGTTGTCTCGACCCCGGCGCCGGAGGGCGACTTCGGGCGGATCCACGGCGGGATCACCGCGCCGGGGGCGCTGTTGGCGTTGCTGCTGGGCCTGGTGATCTATACGTCGGCCTTCATCGCCGAAATCGTGCGCGCGGGCATTCAGTCGGTACGCCGCGGACAGGTCGAAGCCGCCCGAGCCCTGGGACTCACACCTTCGAACTCGCTGCGGTTCGTGATCTTTCCACAGGCGCTGCGCGTCATCGTGCCGCCCACCATCAGCCAGTACCTCAACCTCACAAAGAACAGCAGCCTCGCCGGGGCGATCGGCTACGCCGACCTGACCAACGTGGCCAAGACCATGACGCAGACCGCCCCGGCGATCTCCATCTTCATCCTGATCATGGTCGTCTACCTTGCGATCAGTCTGACCTATTCGGTCGTTGGGAATCTCTACAACCAGTACATCGCCTTCACGCAGAAGTAGCGTCCCGGAAGAACACCGCCCGAAGTCATGACAACCCAATCAGAACCAACACCGGCGCCGGTCCTTCCGCCGCCCCGCACCGAGGTGGGGATACTGGGATGGGTTCTCGCGAACCTGTTCAGCAACCGGTTCAATTCGGCGCTGACCATCATCTCCGCCGCGGTGGTGGTGCTGGCCCTCTGGTTCGGGCTGCGCTGGGTATTCGTGGACGCCGATTGGAGGGTCATATCGACGCTGGGCGGGCTGATGTTCATGGGCCCGTACAACACCGATGCGGCCTGCCCCGGCAACGACTGCTTCTGGAGGCCGCAGGTCTCGCTTCTGTTGGTCAGCGTGCTGCTGGGGATGGTGTGGGGCATCGCCGGGTCGCCCACGGCCAAGCGCCTTGCCCTGCTAACGTCGGGCGTCCTCCTGCTGCTCGCCTTCCTCCCCTACAGCTTCGAGCGTATGGGTATGGACGTGCGCCTGCTCCTGGCGGCGAACCTGCCGGCGGTGGGCGTGGGATGGGCTATCGCCAAATCGCCCACGGCCATGCGCGTCTCTCTGATGGCAGTGGGGACCTTTGTCCTGCTGGCCTTCTTTCTTTACAGCTACGAGTACCTGGGCACGGACGTCACCACCCTGCTGGCGGCGGTTTTGCTGGCGGCGAGCCTCCTCGCGCTAGGCGTGTGGTGGACCACCGGATCACCCAGCACCAAGGGCGTCGCTCTGACGACGGCGGGTATCTTTGTGGTGCTGGCCTTCTTCCTTTACAGCTTCGGGCGCTTGGACCGGATAGTCATAGACGTGCGCCTGCTCCTGGACGCGTGCCTCCTCGTGGTAGGCGTGTGGTGTTGGGCCCTCGCCAGAAGCAAGCCGCCCGGGATGGTCCCTTGGATCAGCACCTTGACCGTGGCGATCTTCGTGATCACCGTGGTCCTGCTGCTGGGCATCGAGGAGATACCCGGACTCCAACCCGTCGCGGTCGCCAACTGGGGCGGGCTGACGTTGAATCTGCTGCTTGCCGTTGCCGGCATTGCGCTCAGCCTGCCCATCGGCATCGCGCTCGCGCTGGGGCGCCGCAGCAACCTGCCGGTCGTCAAGCTGCTGTGCGTGGTCTTCATCGAGATCTTCCGCGGCGTCCCGCTGATCACGCTGTTGTTTATGTCGCAGGTGCTGGTGCCCCTGGCCTTCCCGCACGACGCCGTGCCGGACGCGCTGATCCGGGCGGCCATCGTGATCATCTTGTTCAGCTCGGCATACATGGCCGAGAACGTACGCGGCGGGCTCCAAGCCCTGCACGCTGGCCAGGCAGAGGCGGCGCGGGCGCTGGGCCTCCCCGCTTGGCAGACGATGTTGAATATCTCGCTGCCCCAGGCGATTCGCAATGTCATCCCCGCCATCGTGGGGCAGTTCATATCGCTGTTCAAAGACACCAGTCTGATCTACATCATCGGTATGCTCGACGTGGTGGAAATCAGCCGGGCGTTCATCCAGGGCAACACGGAGTTCCTGGCCAGCGCGCAGGAGTTGTTCATCTTCCTCGCGCTGCTCTTCTGGATCTTCACGTACACCATGTCGTACGTGAGCAGGCGCGTCGAGCGGCATCTCGGAGTCGGTGTGCGCTAGCACCACAGTTAGGGGGCCGGTATGGCCACGAACGAAGCAACGGTAGAGAACAAACCGACGGTAGGCGCGGACGACATGATCGTCTGCCGCGACGTCCACAAGTGGTTCGGCGACTTCCACGTGCTGCGGGGCATCACGACCACCATCAAGCGCGGCGAAGTCGTCGTCGTCTTCGGCCCGTCCGGCTCGGGCAAGTCGACGTTCATTCGCGCCATCAACCGGCTGGAGGAGCACCAGCGGGGCGACATCATCGTGGACGGCGTCGAGATGACGCAGGACATCCGCAACATCGACGCCATACGCCGCGACGTGGGCATGGTCTTCCAGTCCTTCAACCTCTTTCCCCATCTCTCAGTCCTCCAGAACATCACCCTGGCGCCGATGAAAGTGCGGCACCTGCCGGACCAAGAGGCGAGGAACGTCGCCATGGAGCTCCTGGAACGCGTCGGCATTCCCGAGCAGGCCGACAAGTACCCCGCTGAGATTTCCGGCGGGCAGCAGCAGCGGGTCGCGATCGCCCGCGCCCTTGCCATGCAGCCGAACATCATGCTCTTCGACGAACCGACCTCGGCCCTGGACCCCGAGATGATCAAGGAGGTGCTCGACGTGATGCGAGAGCTGGCCGCCTCCGGCATGACCATGATCGTGGTCTCTCACGAGCTCGGGTTCGCCAGGGAAGTGGCCGACCGCATGATGATGTTCGACGAGGGGGTCATCGTCGAGGACGGCCCGCCGAACGACATCTTCTACAACCCGAAGAGCGACCGGACCAAGCTGTTCCTGTCGCAGATTCTGTAGCCGGCGGTTGGGGCGAAAGGTTCAGCTTCGCGGAGCAGCGGCGTCCGAACGTCGTTGACAGGCCTTTCAAGCGCCCCATATCATGGAAAGGCTCTTTGGAGCACACCCTCACCGGGGCGCATGCGCCCCATTCACCCCGCAGCTTTCCTTTGCGCCGAGGTGGTGGAATAGGTAGACACGCTATCTTGAGGGGGTAGTGGGCTTCACGCCCGTGCGCGTTCGAGTCGCGCCCTCGGCACCACCTTTCTCCGCCCCTGCGGGCGTTCAACTCTTGCCCCCAAGCACCGCGCGGGTAAGATACGCGGAAACGCGACGGCTTCGGCGGCGCGCGCCAAGCTCAAGGAGACCCTCCCATGCTGCAACTCAGCGACCTGCTGCACGGCTTCGACGTCAAGCCGCTCGGCGACAACCGGTTCGAAGCCCCCCTCATCAACCACTACGGCCAGTCCGCGCCCGACCAAGAGAACCCGGCCAACGCCATCATCGGCGGCGGGCAGCTCCTCGGCCAAGCGATCGTCGCGGCCACGCGCAGCCAGCCCGAGAAAGAAGTCAAGACCGTCCACATGGTCTTCTCCCGCGCCGGTTGGGGGACCGATCCCCTCTACCTCACCATCGACACCGTCCACGCCGGCGGCAGCTACGGCACGGTCGGGATCACCTTCGAGCAGAAAGGCCGCCCCATCTCCAAGGGCGTCGTGATGCTGACCGTCCCCGACCCCGACCTGATCCGGCACGCGCGGGAGATGCCGGTGATGGACGGGCCGGACCACGCCGACACCAAGCTCGACGTCAAGGGCGCGTGGGATCTCGGCACCGTCGCCGGCGCCGACCCGTTCGCCCCGGGCGACAAGGGCCCGCCCGAGTACCCGATGTGGGTGCGCTTCTCCGGCGCCCCCGACGACAACGCCATCAACCAGGCGCTGGTGGCCTACGTGACGAACTTCCACCTCATCAGCGCCGCCATGCGGCCCCACGATCTTCGCCCGGAGCAGGCGCACACCGAGATCTCAACCGGGGTGAACAGCCACACAGTCACCTTCCACGATCCTGTGCCAGCCGGCGCCTGGTTCCTGCTCGACCAAGGAGCGCCCTACGCCGGGCGGGGCCGCGTCTACGGCCGCGGCGATGTCTTCACCGAGTCCGGCACGCTCGTCGCATCCTACGTCCAGGACGCCATGGTCCGCGCCTTCGCCAAGGGCCGCTCCCCCGGCCAGACCGGCTCGGTGCTGTAGGGCGGTGGGTCTGAACATCAAGAACGAAGAGACCCGCCGACTGGCAGGCAAACTAGCGAGCCTTACCGGCGAGACCCTCACCGACGCGGTTACGGTTGCGCTTCAAGAGCGCTTGGAGCGCGAACGGCATGAGCGTAGCGTTGAGGCCCGCCTCAAGAAGATGCGCGCTATCTCGGACCGCTGCGCCAAACTGCTACGAGACGGACCGGCGGCCGTTGATCACGGTGATCTGCTCTACGATGAGCGCGGTCTGCCGCACTGAGCGCAAGCAGAGTCACCGGCGGCCCCCCGCCTACGGCGCGAAGCCCAGCCGCGACTTCTGCTTTACGGCCGGGTTGGCGATGTTGAGGGGCCACTCGCCGCCGAGGGCGCGGAGCACCTCTTCGGCGATCTGGGTGCGGGCGCGGATGGTCGCCAGCGGCGAGTAGTGCGCCGCGTGCGGGGTCAGGATCGTGTTCGGCATCGTGCAGAGCGGGTTGTCGGCGCCGATCGGCTCCGTCTCGAAGACGTCGAGCGCCGCCCCGGCGATCTCGCCGGCCGCGAGCGCCGCGATCAGCGCGGCCTCGTCGACGATGGGGCCGCGTGAGACATTGATCAGGAAGGCCGTCTCCTTCATCGCCCGGAGCGCGTCCCGCCCGATGAGATGGCGCGTCTCTTCCGTCAAGGGCGTGTGGACGGAGACGTAGTCGCTCTCCGCGAGCACGCGGTCGAGGCCGGCCGGGGTGAGACCCTCCGCGGTCAGCCTTTGCTCGTCGATGTACGGGTCGTAGACGAGCACTTCCATCGACAGGGCCTTGGCCTTGCGCGCCGCCGCGAGTCCGATGCGACCCGCGCCGATCACGCCCAGGGTCTGCTGGTGCACCGACTGCACCTTGTCCATGGGCCAGCGCTTCTGCTCGGCCCACTGGCCGCTGCGGACGCACTGGTCGAGCGGAGCGAGCTGCTTGGCCCACGCGAGGAGGAAGGTGATGACGTGGTTCGACACCTCTTCGACGCAGTAGTCGGGCACGTTCACGACGGTGATGCCTTCGTCGGTCGCCGCGTCGAGGTCGACGTTGTCCACGCCCACGCCGTAGCGCACTACGACCTTGCAGTTGGAAAGCGACGACAGCACCCGGCGGGTGATCGGGCCCATCCCGTCGAGGAGCACGTCGGCCTCCGCCGCGACGCGGATGACGTCCTCCTCGGTCACGCACCGCTCGCCGCGCAGCTCGACGCCGGCGTCGCGGAGCAGCGTCGCATCCGGCGTCGTCGCCTTCGCGGCGTCGATGAAGTCCATGGCGGCGATCGGTCTATCCGGCATGACGTACCTCTTCCAGGAATCGGCGGTCCCGCGCGGGCGGCCCGCCTAGCCGGTCACGGTGTTGCGGAGCACGCCGACGTCGGTGACCTCGACTTCGACGACGTCGCCCGGGTGAAGCTGCGGCGGGATGCCCGGCGTGCCGCTGTAGATCACGTCGCCGGGGTCCAGCGTGACCGCTTGGCTGATGAAGCTGATGATGGTGGGGATGTCGAACAGCAACAGGCTCACGCTCGACGCCTGCTTCTCCTCGCCGTTCACCCGCGTGCGCACCTCGAGCTTGGTGGGGTCGAGGCCGGTGGTGATAAAGGGGCCCAGCGGCGCGAAGGTGTCGCTGCCCTTGCCCCGCCACCACTGGATGTCGTTGCCCTGCCAGGGCCGCGCGCTCACGTCGTTGCCGCAGGTGTAGCCGAGCACGTAGTCGAGCGCCTCCTCCTTGGAGACCTCCTTGGCCCGGCGGCCCATGACGACGACGAGCTCGCCCTCGGCGTCGACCTTGCCCGAATCGGGCGGGAGCACGATGGCGTCGTCGGGCCCGATCACCGACGTGGGGTTCTTGAAGAACGGCTCGGGCTGCGTGGGCCGCGTCCAGTTGGCCAGGTGCGATTCGTAGTTGAGCGCGATCGCCATCACCTTCCTGGGCTCGTGAGGGGCCAGCAGCTTCACTTGATCGAGCGTGTGCTCGTGGTCGGTGATCTCGTAGTCGTCGAACGGGGTCGTCGTGATCTGGCGAACGCGGTCGCCCTCCACGACACCGTAGGCAATCTCACCGTGGGCAAAATACCGTGCAAACTTCATGCAAGCCTCCATGACGCCGCCAACGCGGCGCGCCGCATTATCGCAGATTCCCTAAGGGTTCGGGCGGCGGTCAGCCTAGCCTGAAGAGCCGGGCCGCGTTGTCCCAGAGTACGGCCCGCTTCTGCTCGTCGGTGAGCAGCGGGTCGTCGACCACGGTATCGAGCTCGTTGGGGAAGAGTCCGGCAAGCTCGGGGCGGGGATACTGGCTGCCCCACAGAATCGTCTTCTCCCCGCACTCCTCGATTACCTCGGGCAGCGTCCGCTCCCAGGGATCGGCGGCGGCGAAGCCTTGGGTCTTGAACAGCAGGCTTGGCGCCTGGGTGCTGGGCGCGTCGACGCCGAAGAAGCCGCCCCAGTGCTCGTCGACGCGGTCGAGCCAGTAGGGGACCCAGCCCACGCCGGCGCCGAGGTAGCCGATGTTGAGGCCGGGGAAGCGCTCCAACAGGTTGTGCCCCATGAACGACATGAAGACCAGCATCATCTCGTAGGGGTCGAGCACCGCCTCGCGGCTGAAGAAGCCGTCGAAGCGGTCGGTGCCCATTTGGTGGAGGACGGAGCCGCCCATTTCGCACAGCACCAGCGGGACGCCCAACTCCGCCGCCTTGGCGTAGAGAGGGTCGTAGACCGGATCGTGGACACGGTGCCCCACGAGCTCGTTGGGGCGCATGAAGCCGGCGACGAAGCCGTTGTCCACGGCGCGGCGAAGCTCGGCCGCGGCGGCTTCAGGGTCCTGTTGGGGGAGCAGGGCCACCGCCTTCAAGCGTTCGCGGTCGGCGCCGCAGTAGTCGTGGAGCCAGTCGTTGTAGGAGCGGCAGACCGCCGACGCGAGGCCGGCGTCGACGTGGTCCGCCCAGATCGCGTACATGCCGAAGGTGGGCAGGAGCAGCGCCGCGTCGATGCCCTCGCGGTCCATGTCGGCCAAGTTCGACTCGGCGCTGAAGTCGGCGGCGATGGCGTCGCGGTACGCCTCCCGGTAGTGGGGATGCGCCATGACGTCGGGCCGTTCCGCCGTCACCGGACGCCCCGACACCGTGACCGAACCGCCGTTGCGGCGCACCTCGACGGCCCCCGCATAGGCCGGGTCGATGCGGCTCTCCCACAGGTCGGCGGGCTCGACGACGTGCCGCACCGCATCGAATATCTTGAATTGTCCCTTCAACACCGGCCTCCCTGCGCCACGGGCCCGGGCCGCGGACGTACTCGACGGACCCAGCAGCGTGCAACGGTAGAGGGGCGGCGATGCCGGGTCAAGTGCCCGCCGCGCGGCGGGGCGCCGCTTTCGCCCCATGGCCGCGTTGGGTACCATGGCCCGGCGCGGCCCACCGAGGGCGAGGAGGCACCCCATGGACACCGGCCGGTTCAGCGGATTCACCGCCGAGATCGAGCGCGAGAACATCCTGCTCATCACGTTCGACGAGCCCGAGCGGATGAACAGCATGACCCATTCGCTGAAGCGCGACCTCGTGGAGACGCTGATGCAGGCCCAGATGGAGGACGCGGTGCGCGTGGTGCTGTTCACCGGCACGGGCCGCGCCTTCTCGGCGGGCGACGACATCTCCGACAAGCCGCGCAAGCACGACAGCGGGCGGCTGCCCCAGCTCGCGCACGGCCACCGCGGCCCGCTGAGCACCTACGACTCGCTGCGCACCTTTTCGCAGCCGGTCCAGCTCGTCGTGCGGCAGTTGGACAAGATCAGCGTCGCCGCGATCAACGGCTTCGCCATCCAGACCGGACTCTCGCTCGCGCTCGCCTGCGACTTCCGCGTCGCCGCCAGCGACTCGATGCTCGGCAGCGCCACGCTCCGCTTCGGCTACCAGCCCGATGAGGGGGGCCACTACCTCCTCGTGCAACACCTCGGCGTGGGCCGGGCGATGGACTTCATGCTCCGCAACCGGATCGTGCCCGCCGACGAGGCGCTGCGCCTGGGGCTCGTCCACGAAGTCGCCCCCCGCGACGAGCTCATGGACCGGGCCTACGCCATGGCCGAGGAGTTGGCCAAAGGCCCCCAGGTAGCGATGCGCCTAATGAAGCGGGCGATCTACAACGCCGCCGAGTACACCTTCCACCAGGCGATGGACGACATCGCCACCAAGACCGCCATCTCCGACCACCACGCCGACGCCCAGGAGGGCCGCGCCTCCTTCATCGAGCACCGCAAACCCACCTTCAACCAAGACCCCTCGTAGGGCACCGCCTTAAGCCTCTCCCCCTCTGGGGGATGGTTGCGATGCAATCGCCACTGACTCCCCTTCCTCTTCTATGGGTACGACCAAGGTAATGTCCAGGTTGTTCTCCCCGTCCACCGTGACCTCCTCCACGACCATCCGGAGGACCTCCTTGCGCTGCTCGGGGCTCAGCGTGTCGAGGCCCTCGCCAACCCCATTTGCCCACGCCAGCACCGCCTCCGTCAGCTCGCGCTTCGTGGCGCCACTGGCCTCCCTCGCCCGGTAGTCGTCCACCTTTGCCCTGAGGCTCTCCAGCCGCTCGGTGATGAACTTCCGCTGAAGATCCAGCTGCTCCTCGGTGATCTTTGCCGCCACGTAGAGCCGGATGGCCCGGTCTTCTTCCATCTGGACGTTCCGAAGCTCGCGCTCCGTCTTGGCGATCTCCTCGGCGAGGCTGCCCTCCCGGTCGCCCAGGGCCTCGATGCCGGCGACGATCAGTGCGGGGTTCTGTAGCACCCGCTTCACCTCGCTCCAGACCAGGTCTTCCAGCCGCTCCGCCCGGATGTAGGGGCGCTCCCGGCAGTGGAGCCGGCGGCTCAGACCGTGGCAGTGGTAGTACCGTCGCGGCGTGGCCGTCTCGTACCGGTAGACCTTCCCGTTGCGCCGGTTGCTTGAGTCCCAGGTGGACTTCGCCCTGAACCGCAGACCGCACTCGGTGCACCTGAGGAGGTGCTGGAGCAAGTAGGAGACCTTGGTGTTCCGTTTGGAGGTGGCCAGCCGCTGCTTTTTCAGCTGCTGCGCCCGCTCCCACGTCTCCTCGTCCACCAGCGGCGGGACCGCGACCCCGATCCACGTCTCCTCCGGTTGCGGAGAGATCCTCGTCCCCTCCTCGGTCGTCATCACCCTCCGCCGTCCGTAGCTCCAGGTCCCCTTGTAGGCCGCATTCCCGATGATCCGGTGGACCTGGGACTGGTGCCACCGCTGGCCGAGCTTGCGCGTCGGGACGCCCTCGTCGGTCAGCCGCCATGCGATGGCGGGGATGCCCAGCCCTTCGTGGACGTACTCGTGGAAGATGCGTCGCACGACGCCGGCCTCGGCCTCCACCACCTCCGGCTTGCGGCCCTCGCCGGTGCGATAGCCGTAGGGAAGTCCGCCGGACGGTATGCGGCCCTGCTTGGCGGCCCCGCGCCTGCCCATTGCCGCACGCCCGCGGAAGTTGTCGAGCTCGATCTTCCCGATGGCCGCCATGAGGCCGAAGGTCTTCATGTCGATGGCGTCCATGACGGCCTCAATGCGGAGCTGGTGGGCCTCGACGACCTCCATGAGAGCGGCAGCGGGGTACATCCCCCGGCTGAGCCGGTCGGACTTCCAGCAAAGGATGACGTCGAAGCGTCCAGCTCTCGCGTCGGCCAGCATGCGCTGGAACTCGGGGCGCTTCTTCGACCAGCCCCGGCCGACCTCCTGGTAGCGCGCGACGATGGTCAGTCCCTTGCGCTCGCAGTAGGCCTCCATCTCGCTGATCTGCTCGGAGATGGAGGTCTTGTCCTCCTCGGCCTGGCTCTTGTCCGAGACGCGGGCGTAGATCGCCGCCCGGTTCGCTTCCGTATGTCTCTTGGTCACTGCTGACATGTTTCCTCCTGTCGTTCCTCTCTTGAAATGAAGAAGACCCGCCTCCTGCGGGGAGCGGGTCTGCGAGTAGTACAATCCCATTCGCATCACCTGTAGCCGCAGGTGGCGCCACGGCCCGGGATGTTGACGCATCGCCGGGCCACCTTGTGTCTGCCCTCTATTTTACCGCGCCGGACAGGGGGCAGTCAAAGCGCGGTGGCTACCGGCAACGGTCTACTTCGAAGCGAGGCGATAGAGGGCGGGGTGACGACTGACCCGCAAGAAAAGCTCCGTGTAGCCGCCGGGATTGCCGCCCCGATGCTTGGGGAGGAACGTCCCTGCCCAATGAATGCCTAGTGCGTCATTCACGTCTTGCGGGCTGAAAGGCTCCTCAAGGAGTCCGCGGGATACGGCATCCCGGATGCGTCGGATCGTTTCTCCTTCGCGCCTAGTCACTGGACTGCTCCTCATTGAGCTTGCTGGACGTCATTGTATCCTGCGGAGGCATCGTACCGCGCAGCTCCATCGCCTGCCGCGTCCGGTCAAGCTCCGACGCTAGGACAGTCTCGTCGGGCAGCGTGATGCGGTATTCCCCGGCCATCACGTTGTTGGGCAATCCGTCCAGGGCATACCGCGCCAACGCCTCGTCCTTCTCGGAGCAAAGGATCAGGCCGACGGGCGGGTTCTCTCCCTCGCGGACCCAGTGCTCCCGCGCATAGTTCAGGTAGAGGTGCATCTGCCCGGCGTCGGCGTGCGTGAACGCCCCGATTTTCAGGTCGATGACCA
>DAOUKH010000035.1:0-47693 GCA_034421515.1 Dehalococcoidia bacterium | reverse complement strand
TCGCCTCCGGCGCGGCGGAGGGTGGATGGAGCGTGGACGACCTGGCAAGCGCGTGGAACTTCCCAGCGCCCTACGACCGCACCCTTCCGGCCCGGCTTGACGGCCCGGAGCCCTGCGATACCGTCGGCGCCGTCGTGCGGGGGGCGGACGGCACGTTCGCCGTCGCCGGCTCGACCGGTGGCAGCGTACCGATGCTCCTTGGCCGGGTGGGCGATACGCCCCTCGTCGGGTCCGGCTTCTATGCGGGCGAATATGGGGCGGTCGCCTGCACCGGCATCGGCGAGGAGATTGCGCGGCGCGTGCTAGCCCGCGAGGTCTACGAGCTGCTGCGGACCGGCATGACGCCGCGGGCCGCCTGCGAGGCGGGGATCGACTTGTTCCCCGCCGAGGTCTCGGTCGGCGTAATCGCGGTGGGCGTCGACGGCGTTGGCGCGGCGTCCAACCGGGAGATGGCCCACGCCTTCGCGTGAGGGTCGCGGCTTACCCGCCTCGCGCAGTCCAGTCGCCCATGTTGAAGAGCGTGCTGTCGTTCTCGATATCGGGCAGGCGCGCGACGGTGGTGGGGGCGAAGTAGGGGAAGTCGAACGTTACGAGGTCGCCGGCGCGCTTGCCGCGGATGGGCATGAGGCGGACGGTGAGCGGCTTGCGGAGCCGCACGGAGAGCGCGCAGACGTCTAGGTAGACCCGACCGGCCTGCTCGGCGGTGACGTCGCCGGGCACGGGGACGGTGTCGAGGCCGGTCCCGCAGACCGCCGAGTACGTCAGCAGGTCGCCGATGGTGTAGCTGCCCTCGTGGTGGCGCTCGGCAAGGGCGGAGTCTTCCAGGATTGGGAGCATGAGGCCGGAGAACCCGCAGCGGCGCACGCGGGCGGAGCGGAGCGCGTCGGCGACCATGGCCGAGGCGAAGAGCGTGCCCCCAGAGCCGTAGCGGCCCACGCCGAGCCGCTCGATGGCGCCGGCGATGCTGCGGGCGGCGTCGGGGAAGGGCGCGAGCGAGATGTCCATCCCGTGGAAGACGGCCCCGTGTTTCTCGGCGGTCTCCGCCACCGCCGCCTCGATCCGCTCGCCGTGCTCCTCGATGGCGCCGGTCAGCCGGTCAAGGGCTTCGTCGAATGAGGATGCGCCCGTGAAGGCGTCCACGGCGAGGTTTGCGGCTTCGAGGGCGAGGGAGAAGCCGGGCCGGCCGCCGTCGTGGTAGCCGGTGGGAAAGAAGGGGCCGTTCGGCGGCACGTTCGCCGCGACGGCGAAGCGCCGCGCCGCGGCTCCCTGATCGTCGAGCCGGCCGATCTCAACGAGTGCCTCGGCGGCCATCAGCGCCGCCCGCGTGTTGACGCCTTCGAGGTCGGCGGGCGCCACGGAGACGAAGAGGCCCTCGGTGGCTGCGAGGATGCGGGGGACGGCCTCGATGAGGGCCGGGGCCTCCTGCCGCGGCGGGGCGACGATGGGGCCGATGGAGCAGTAGCCGACGTCCAGGCCACGGGCGGCGGCTTCGAGCGCCTGGGCGAATGCAATCGCCTCCTCGGCGTCGCCGGTGATTTCGCTGATCGGCTGCGTGGCAAGCCGGAGGGTCTGCACTGGGTAGCCCGACGCTTCAAGCCGTCCCCGCACATCGTCCGCCAACCGGCACGCGGCTTCGACGGCGTCGCGGTCGAGGTCGGTCTGTTGCCGGTGTCCGGCGGTGACGGCGCGAATCTCCACGAGTCGGCTCCTTTGGCTAGGCGCAAGGGCCCCGCGGGACCGGTCTAGTATAGGATGGGCGCCGACGCCTATGTCCGCTTCGCTGTTTACCCCCGAGCAGGCCCGATTCCTGACGTCGCGCCGCGTCGGACGCCTGGCCACCGCCACCGCCGACGGCCGGCCCCACGTGGTTCCGGTCTGCTACGCCTTCGACGGCACGCTCCTCTATACGCCGATCGACGAGAAGCCCAAGCGAGTAGGGGTGGGTGAGCTGCGGCGCATCAGGAATCTGCGGGAGAACCCGCGCGTCTCGCTCGTGGTCGACGACTACGACGAGGACTGGTCGAAGCTGGGCTTTGTCATCGTCCAGGGCCGCGCAGAGATCGTGGAGCGCGGTGATGAGAGGAACGAGGCCCTAGCGCTGTTGCGGGAGAAGTACCCGCAGTACCGCGCGATGGCGCTGGAGGAGCGCCCGCTGCTGGTCATCGAGCCGGAGTCGGTCGCCGCGTGGGGGCGGGTGGGGTAGTCAGGCCTCGTCTTCGGATGGCAGGACGGGTTTGATCTGCATCCCCTCGCACTTGAGGCGGAGGGAGCGCACCCAACTTTCCAGGACCGCCTGGAGCGAGGCTTGGAAGCGGCCGCGGAAGAGGCGGGGCAACCAGCCGCGCAGCGTTTGTTCGGTGAGGACGAGGCATTCCTCGCCGTGGGTCTCTATCGACCAGGCGTGATGGAGACGGGCACCCGTGGTCTTCCCGCTCCAGACGACGCGCTCGTGCGGGGTCACGGTCTCGAACCGGGACCGCACCTTGAAGCCGCCGGACCGCCAGACGAAGTGTGTCCCCGGTTCCACCGGACCCTTGATCGAGACGTCGATGACGCCGTCGTGCCAGTTGGGCCAGCCCTCGACGTCGGTGAGCACCTGCCACACCGTCTGCGGCGGCGCGGCGATGCGTTGCTCGACGCGTACGGCGACGGGTGCGCCGAGCAGCGCCGTGTCATTCTCGTGAGGGAGGGAATCGTTCTCAGTTGGCCGGGTCATAGTGGGGTCCGGCGACGATGCGCGCCTACTTATAGCGAAGCTTGAGGTACACGATCGAGGCCACCATGCTCCCCGTCAAGAAGTTGGCGACGATGAGGGGGATCGATCCGATGAGGGCGCCGTAGAGCAGCCAGAGGAAGTTGCCGAGGGTAAGGATGGAGAAGGTGGGGAGGTTGATGTCGCCGGTGGAGCGCGTGCGCCAGCTCTGACGGACTTGGGGGAACATGGACATGACGGCGACGACACCGGCGCAGTAACCAAGGGCGTCGATGGGTTCCAAGTCGCCTCCTAACGGGCCGCCTCGGCGGGGCCCCTCCCAACCTTCAAATTATACTCCCCGACGGCCCCGGTAGCCCCTCCGCGTCAGAGGCATGGGGCAGGGACTCCGTCGCCCCATAAGACGGCGCGGTATAATCGAGTCCACGGCGCCTTCGCGCACAGCCAAATACTGCCCAGGGGAGCTCTCATGACCACCGTCTCCGAGCCGCCGAAAAACGATTTCCGGGTTGTCGGCACGCGGCCGATCCGGCACGACGGACTGGACAAGGTCACCGGCCGGGCCCGTTACGGGGCCGATATCGACATGCCGGGGCTGATCCACGGCAAGGTGCTCCGCAGCCCGCACCCGCACGCCCGCATCCGCGGCATCGACACGAGCAAGGCGGAGGCCCTTCCGGGAGTTCGAGCGGTCGTCACCGCCGCCGACTTTCCCATCCTCGAAGACCAGCCCATCAACTTCGCCGAGATCCGCGGCAGTGCGCGCATGCTTGCCGAGAACGTCATGGCGCGAAAGAAGGCCCTCTACGCGGGCCACGCCGTTGCCGCCGTCGCCGCCGACAGCCCACATGAGGCTGAGGATGCGCTGGCGCATATCGAGGTCGACTACGAAGTGCTGCCCACGGTCTTGACCCTCGACGACGCGCTGAAGGACGACGCGCCGCTCCTGCATGAGGACATGACGACGCGCTCGATCTCGGCCTTTCTGGCCAAGGACGGCGACACGGGCAAGGCGAGCAACGTGTCGTTCCACATTCAGTTCAAGGACGGCGACCTCGACACCGGCTTCGCCGAAGCCGACACGGTGATCGAGCGGGAATACACCACGCAGTCGGTGCACCAGGGCTACATCGAGCCGCACGCGTCGACGGTGTGGTGGGCGCCCGACGGCCAGATCACGGTGTGGACGTCAACGCAGGGGCCGTTCTCCATACGGTCGGAGACGGCGTTGATTCTCGGACTGTCTGAGAGCCAGGTCAAAGTCATCCCGATGGAGATCGGTGGCGGCTTTGGAGGGAAGCTGGACACCTACCTCGACCCCGTCGCCGCGGCGCTGTCCCGCAAGAGCGGGCGGCCGGTGAAGATTGTCATGTCACGCCGTGAGGTGTTCGAGGGCTCCGGCCCGACCTCGGCGGCGAAGGTCCAGGTGAAGCTTGGCGCGAAGGCGTCGGGGAAGATCACCGCTGCCCACGTGCAGCAGTATTACGAGGCAGGCGCGTTCCCGGGCTCGCCGGTCGGCGAGGGTGCGATGACCGGCCTCGCTCCCTACGCCATCGAGAACATGACGGTCGACGGCTACGACGTGGTCTGCAACAAGCAGAAGGTCGCGGCATACCGGGCCCCGGGCGCGCCGATCGCGGCGTTCGGGATCGAGTCGGCGATGGACGAGCTCGCCTTGGTGCTGGGACTCGACCCCTTGGACCTGAGAGAGAAGAACCTCGCCCACCCCGGCGACCGCATGCCGAGCGGCAAGCCGCACGAGAACTTCGCCGGCGACGAGCTGCTCGCGGCGATGAAGTCGCACTCCGCCTACACCACGCCGCTCGGCCCCAACCAAGGCCGCGGCGTTGCCGTCGGTTACTGGTTCAACGCCACGATCCAGTCGTCGGTGACCATCAACGTCAACAGCGACGGCACGATTAGCCTGCTGAGCGGATCGGTGGACATCGGCGGCACCCGCGCTGCGGTGGCCATGCAGGCCGCCGAGGTGCTTGGCCTCGAGGCCGGAGACGTCCGGCCGATGGTGGTGGACACCGATTCCATCGGCTGGACGGGCGTGACCGGCGGGAGCCGCACCGCGGTGGACACCGGCCGAGCCGCCATCCAGGCTGCTGAGATGGCGAAGGAGGAGCTGGCCTCGCGCGCCGCTACGATGTGGGAGGTCTCCCCCGACGACGTGGTCTTCGACGACGGCGTCTTCATTAACACCAAGTCCGACGAGCGCATCGGCTTCAAGGATCTCGCCGCTCAGCAGATGGCACTCGGGGGGACGATCACGGTCTCGGCGACGACGACGGGGCGCAAGGTCGCTCCGGCCTTCGCCGGCCACATCGCCGACGTCGAGGTCGACCCGGAGACGGGCAAGGTGCAGCTCCTGCGCTACACCGCGTTCCAGGACGCGGGACGGGCGGTGCATCCGAGCTACGTCGAAGGACAGATGCAGGGCGGCGCGGTGCAGGGCATCGGCTGGGCGCTGAACGAGGAGTACTACTTCTCGAAGGACGGCCGGCTGGCCAACTCCAGCTTCCTCGACTACCGGATGCCTACGGCCCTCGACGTCCCGCGCATCGACACGGTGGTGCTCGAGATTCCCGGCGACGCCCACCCCTTCGGCATGCGCGGCGCCGGCGAAGTCCCCATCGTGCCGCCGATGGCCACGGTGGCCAACGCGGTCAGCGCCGCCGCAGGCGTCCGCATGGCGGACCTGCCGATCACGCCCGGCTCGATCGTCAAGGCGCTCGGGAACGGGCAGGCGGAGTAGGGGCGGGGAAGGGACGGCCGACGCGCCTGACGGCGCGTGCCCTCTCTCGGTCACTCCCAGAGGCGGAGAGGCTTGCGGTGGTCGCTCTCGCGAGGTCTTCCGCTCGTCGGCTAGCGGGCCATGTCGTAGCTGCGGAGCAGCTTGCCGGGCAGGGCGTTGGTGCACTCGTTCTCGACGAAGGTGACGCCGCCGTTGACGAGGATGAAGCGGATGCCCTTGGGCTTTTGGATGAGCCTGCGCTCGCCGCCGGGGAAGTCATTGGAGTAGATCGGCGGGTCGTGGAGCAGGCCGAGCTCGTCGAGGTTGTAGACCATGATGTCGGCCGCTTTGCCGGTGGTGAGCTGGCCGCGGTCGGTGTAGCCGGCGACCCAGGCGGGGTAGGCGCTCATCTTGACGTGGGCCTGCTCCAGGGTCATCAGCTCGCGGTCGCGGATCCAGTAGGCGAGGAAGTCGACGGGCCAGCGGGCGTTGGCCTGGAAGCGGGTGTGGGCGCCGCCGTCTGACGTTGAGATGTGCGTGTAGGGGTCGAGCAGGCCCTTGTCGACGGTCGACTCGCCGGCCTTGCTGAACTCGCGGGTGGCGAATTCGGTCTTGAGGTCCTCGTCGATGGAGAGGTCGAGGAAGGCGTCGACGGGGTGCTTGCCCATCATCTCGGCGACTTTCTCGATAGTCTTGCCCTCGTACTGGTGGTTGCGTTCGTGGACGACCTCGAGAACGCGGGCGGTGCTCCACTCGGTCCTGCCAAGATAGGTCGGCACCTCGGCGTCGCGCTTCATGGCCTCGCGTGTGGCCGGGTCGGAGAGCTTGCGCTTGCGCTCCTCGGCGGTGCCGACCAGGGGGTCGACCCAGCTGGGCATGTAGTCGAAGAGGTTGAACTCGGCGAGGGTGAAGCGGCTCTCGGGGAACATTGGCGTCTTCTGGGGCGCGACGGGGAGCCCCTCGGCGCGGGCGCGTTCGACCCATTCGGGGCCGTCCGGGTTGTGCCCGAGGACGACGTGAAGGGGACGGCCGCTGAGGCGCAGCATGCGGGTCAGCAGGTCCTGCTGTCTTTCGGGGTTGGCCGAGACGCCGATGGTCCAGCCCATCCAGCCGACGCCGAACTCGCCAAGGATCTCGGCGAGGGCGAGGTATTCTTCGTCGGAGGCGACATGGCTCGGAATCGCCGAGCCGTCCTCGCTGCGGTCCTCTTCGTTGCGGTCTGCGGCGAAGCCGAAAGATCCCGCCTTCATGCCCTCGTAGAAGAGCTCCTTCATGTGGTTGAGCTCTTTCTCGGTGACCGAGGTGCGGTTGCGGGCCTCGATCATGCCGAGGACGTAACCCCGGAGCGGAGAGAAAGGTAAGAGGGAGCCGACGTTGATGCCGAGGCCCTGGCGGTCGAGACTGTCGAGGTACTCGGGGTACGACTCCCAGTCCCAGCGCATGCCGGCGCGCATGGACTCGAGGGGAATGGCCTCGATGCGGTTCATCATCCGCATGTTGAGGTCGCGGTCTTCGGGGCGGGTGGGGGCGAAGCCGAAACCGCACTGGCCGATGCTGATGGTGGTCTGGCCGAACCAGCCGTCGAGGGTAGCGTAGGGGTCCCAATTCAGTTGGGCGTCGTAGTGGGTGTGCAGGTTGATGGCGCCCGGGGCGACGATACAGCCGCTCGCGTCGATCTCCTCGGCAGCGCCCGCGGGAATGCGGCCGCTGATCTTGGCGATCTTGCCGTCCTTGATGCCGACGTCGGCGGCGTAGCGGGGAATACCCGACGCCTCGACGACCGTGCCGCCTCGAATCACCACGTCATACTCAGCCAACTTGGGGACCTCCTGGTATACGGATACAGCCCGTTTCGCGCGTTCGCGGCTAGTTGGGCTGCTCGATGTTGAAGAATCTGGCCGCGTTGGTCACCGTCATCTGGTGGAGCTCCTCGTCGGTGACGTCGCTGAAGACCTCGCGGACGATGCGGTGCGAATCGGGCCATGTCCCCTCGGTGTGGGGGTAGTCGGAGCCCCACATGAGGTTACCGACACCGATGGCCTGGCGTACTTTCACCGCGACCCAGTCTTCCTGGAAGCCGATGGCGCAGTTGCGATGGAAGAAGTCGCTGGGCTTCATGTTGTCCTTGAAGCGCGGCCACATCATGCCCCGGTCTCGGTGGAGCAGGTCCATCTTGTAGAGCCACTGGCCTGCCCAGCCGGCCTCGTTCTCGACGCTGGCGACCTTGAGGTTGGGGAAGCGCTCGAAGACGCCCGACCAGATCATCGAGGTCAGGCTGCGGCGGATCCAGTAGTCGTTCGTCGAATAGACGACCCCCGGGGGCTGGTTCGGGTCGGCCTTGGTGAAGAGGTTCATGGGCAGAACTTCGCGGTCGGAGCCTGAGTGCAAGGAGATGGGCATGTTCAGGCGCTGCGCCGCGTCCCAGAACTGGTCGTACTCGGGGTTGTGGTACTGGTGGTCATGCTTTGGGTAGACGGTGATGAAGCAGGAGTTCAGGCCCAGGCCTTTGCACCGTTCGAGTTCCTCGACCGCCTCGGGGATGTTGTCCACGTTGATCATCGCGGCGCCCTTAAGCCGGTCGGGGTAGGGCTTACAGAACTCGGCGATCCAGTCGTTGTAGGCCCGGCAGATCGCGGAGAGAAGTTCCGAGTCCTCGGTACGCCACACGCCGCCGACGCACAGGGTGGGGAAGATGACGCCGCCGAAGACGCCGTCGAGGTCCATGTCCTTGATGGCCTCGTGCGGGTCGTAGGCGCCGGGGAGCACGCTCTCCCAGCGGCCTTCCGCCGGGATCTCGTGGGGCTTATCGGTGCGGAAACGCGCGCCGGCGTTGGTGGTGTTGCCCATCGAGCCGAGGCACTGGTCGCCCTCGACGTACCACCAATCGTGGTCGTCGGCCTGCACGACATACGGCGCGCGGTCGCGGAACTTCTTCTCAATGCGGCTGGTCCATAGGTCGGGAGGCTCCACGATGTGGTTGTCCGCCGACATCAACATGACCTTGGTCTGCGTGGCCATCGATTCCGTCCTCTCCTTCGGGGTCTCTGTCGTTAGTACTTCGTCGTTCGGAGGCAGCGTTAGTTGAACGCGATGTCGTAGATGCGGGCCGCGTTTCCGGCGACGATCTTTTCTTTCTCCTCCTCCGAGCAAACGGCGAGGATGTCGTCGAGGATTTCGCGCGATTTCGGGAAGGTCGATTCGACGTGGGGGTAATCGGACCCCCACATGAGGTTATCGATGCCGATGATGTCGCGCTGCTGGATGCCGAGGCCGTCTTCCTGGAAGCTGTGGAAGACCTGCCGGCGCATGAGGTCGCGCGGCGTCGCGCCGTCCTTGAACCGGTAGGGGGTGAGCTGCGGCCGCTCGCGGTAGCACCACTCCATGCGGTCGATGAAGAAGGGAATCCAGGAGAGCTCGTGCTCAAGCTGGACGAACTGCAGCTTCGGGAAGCGGTCGAGCACGCCGGCATAGATGAGGTTGCACAGCGACATCCGCACCCAGTACTCGATGTTGGTGCGCAGCGCGCCGGTGGCGGCGATCTTGATCATCTTGTTGTCGCCGATGGCGCCCTCGGAGGCGCGGCTGGTGCCGATGTGGAGACTGAGGGGGAGGCCGATCTCCTCGGCGGCGGCCCAGAACGGGTCGTACATCGGGCTGGTGTATTCCTCGCCGGCGCGGGGGTAGACGCTGATCATGGCGCCGCCCATGTTCGACTTCGCCGCCTGGGTGAGGTCGCGGATGCCAGCCTCGACGTCCCCGTCGATGAGGATCTGAGCCACGCCCTTGAGCCGGTCCGGGTTCTCGGAGCAGAACTCGCCGAGCCACTCGTTGTAGGCGACGAAGATGCCCCGCAGAAGCTCCGAGTCGGCCACGCCGCTCCAGAAGTTCAGGATGATCGACGGGTACAGCAGGTCGGAGTAAATGCCGTCGAAGTCCATGTCCACCAGCCGGGGCCCGGATTGCCAGGCTCCGGCGCGGACCTCGTCCATGCCGCCTTCGAGGCGGATGCCTTCGGGATCCTCGAACCGTGAGCCGGCGTCGGTCAGGCTGCGAATGAGGACGCCGATGGGGCGACCGTCGACGTAGAAGTCGTCGGCGCCGGCCTCCTCGCCCTTGCCCAGCCGGGGGACGCGGTCGCCGAAGGACTTCGGCATCCGTTCCTGCCAGAGGTTGGGGGGCTCAATAACGTGGGAGTCGGACGAGATAATCTTCGTCGCGCCCATAGGCTTGCCTCCAAGCGACTAGAAAATCGGATCGTTAGGGATTATACACCGTTGCGGCCCGCGGTTCACGGTAGGGGAGGCGGCGCTATAATCGGCCCGTCTACCGCAATGGCCAAAATGGGGAAGGGGCCGGATTGAAGGCCCCAGAGCAGGAGCGACCGATGAGCATTGAGTCCACCATGGCGCGGACGGAAAAGACCGCCCGCGAGCTTTTCGAAGACGTGATCGCCAATCCTGCGCGGGCGCGCTTCGGCTTTGGGGAGAAGCTGGCGGTGGTGAACGTCGACCCGCAGAAGACGTACACCCGGCCCGACCTCTACCCCAACACCGGGTACGTCGCCGACCCCAAGCAGATGGACTACATGCGCGAGCTCTCCAACGCGGCCCGCGCCAAGGGGCTGCCCGTGGTCTGGACGCACGTGGCTTACATGCCGGACGCCAGCGACGCCGGCGTCTGGGGGACCCGCAGCGACACTCCGGACAGCTTGCAGAACATCAAGTACGGCTCGGACCGGCACCGGTTCGACGAGCGGCTTGAAATCGATGAAGAAGTGGACGCGGTCTACACCAAGCGGATGCCCTCGGCCTTCTTCGAGACGCCGCTCTCTAGTTTCCTCACCTGGCACAGGGTCGATACCATCGTTGTTACCGGCGGGTCGACCTCGGGCTGCGTGCGCGCCACCGCCGTTGACTCGCTCTCCCACGGGTACCGGACGATCGTCCCCGTGGAGTGCGTCGCCGACAAGCACGAGAGCTACCACTACGCCAACCTCACCGACCTGGCGCTTAAGTACGCCGACGTCATAGGAATCGATGAGGTCATGGCGTGGGTCGAGGCCTACGAGGGCACGGCATGACCGCCGGCGACCCCAACCTCTACGACTACTGGCCCTACCGCGACCGGCCCAAGATCGTGTGGCCGGACGGGAAGAAGCTGGCGTTCTGGGTCGCGCCGAACATCGAGTACTACGAGTTCAACCCGCCGCGCAATCCCAAGCGCCCGGGCTGGCCGCGCCCGTCGCCGGACGTGGTGGGATACTCGCAGCGCGACTACGGCAACCGTGTGGGCCACTGGCGGCTCATGGAGCTGATGGACAAGTACGGCGTCCGCGGCTCCATCAGCCTGAACGTGGCGATGTGCGACCACTGCCCCGAAATCATCGAGGCCTGCAAGGAGCGCGACTGGGAGTTCTTCTCCCACGGCATCTACAACACGCGCTACTCCTATGAAATGGACGAGGCGCAGGAAAGGGCGGTGCTCGAAGACTCGATCCGCACCGTCGAGGCGGCGACGGGCCAACGCATCCGGGGCTATCTCGCCCCCGCCCTCACCCACACTGAGCGCACCCTCGACCTCATTGCGGAGTACGACTTCTGGTACACCTGCGACCTCTTCCAGGACGACCAGCCGCAGCCGATCAAGACGAAGTCGGGGAAGCTCATCTCCATGCCCTACTCGCTGGAGGTGAACGACGTCATCACCTACGGCGCGCTCGCCATGGACCCGTGGCGCTACGCCGACGCGCTAAAGCGCCAACTTGATCAGCTACTCGAGGAAGGCGAGGAGTCGGGCACGGTGATGTGCATTCCGCTGCACGCCTATTTGGTGGCCCAGCCGCACCGGTTGCGGGCGTTCGAGGAGGCGCTCAAGCACGCCGACGCGAACCGCGACGACGTGTGGATCACGACGGCGGTCGAGATCGCGGCCTACTACCGCGAACACTACTGGGACCAGACGCTCACCGACGTCGCCGCGCGGGGAGTCGCGACGGGTGGCACCGGGTTCGCGCCGGAGGCGGCGGCATGAGCCTGGGGCAGGAACACCTCGAATACCCGCTGCGCCGGCACGGCCAAGACATCGACCGCTACGACTGGCGGCTCGCCAAGGACCGGGCCCCCGTCCGCCGCGACGACGGTGTCGAGCTCTCGGTGATGATCGTGGTCGCCTGCGAGTTTCACCCCATCAACGCGAAGAAGGACCCGTTCAACCACCCCCACGGGATGGTGACGCCGTACCCCGACCTGCGACACTTCACGACGCGGGACTATGGCAACCGGGTCGGGGTCTTCCGCATCCTGCGCGCGATGAAGGCGCACGGGGTGAAGGCGACGTTCGCGCTCAGCGCCGACGTGCTCGCCCGCGCCGCGCCTCTGGCGCAGGCGATCGTCGAGGACGGACATGAGGTCGCCGCCGCGGGACTCAACGGCGATGCCATCCACCACGGCGCGCTCGACGAGGACGAGGAGCGCCGGCGCATCGCGGCGGTCCGCGCCGCCTTCGACGGCGCGGGTCTGGCGCCGAGAAGCTGGCTGAGCCCGGCGCGCCAGCAGAGTTTCAATACGCCCGATCTCCTCGTCGAGCACGGCTTCGACATCTGCCTCGATTGGGAGATCGACCAGGTGCCGGTGGCGATGCGCACGCGGTCGGGGCCGTTGACGTGCCTGCCGCTGCACAACGAGCTCGACGACTACAAGCTCATCATCGAGCGGACGCAGGAGGAGGCGGTGTGGGCGCGGCAGATCGCCGAGTCCCGCGAGGCACTGCTTGACGAAGCCGGCGAGCGCGGCGCGCAGGTCTTCGGCTTCAGTCTCACGCCCTTCGTCTCCGGCCAGCCCTTCCGTTACCCGGCGTTGGACGGGATCCTGGGCGGCATCGCCGCCGATTCGCGCTGCCGGGCGGAGACGGCGCAGGAGATCGCCGCCGCGTTCTCTGGGTAGAGTCGGAGGGGCGCTCTGCGGCCACCCGCGCGCCTGACGGCGCGCGCCCTCTCTCAATCTCCCCGGAGGGGGAGAGGTTTGAACGGCTAGAGCGCGGCCGCTTCCTCGCCGACCTTGGGGGGCGCCGTAATCTGAGGCTCCGCCTCGCCGGCGGCGGAACGCACCTGCTTCTCGATGGCGAGGGCAACGTCGGAGTTCTCCGACAGGAAGCCCTTCGCGGTCTCCCTGCCCTGACCGAGCTTGGTCTCGCCGAAGGTGAAGTGGGCGCCGCTCTTCCGCACCACGTCGTGCTTCACGCCGAGGTCGAGGATGTCGCCTTCCTTGCTGATGCCGTGGGCGAACATGATGTCGAACTCGGCGACGCGGAACGGCGGGGCCACCTTGTTCTTCACCACCTTGGCGCGCACGCGGTTGCCGATGGCGTCCGTGCCCCGCTTGATGGTCTCCAGGCGGCGCAGGTCGATCCGCACCGACGAGTAGAACTTGAGGGCCTTGCCGCCGGGAGTGGTCTCGGGGTTGCCGAAGACGACGCCGACCTTCTCGCGCAGCTGGTTGATGAAAATCACGCAGGTCTTCGACCGGTTGATCGAGGCGGTCAGCTTGCGGAGGGCCTGGGACATGAGGCGGGCCTGGAGGCCCATCTGGGGGTCGCCCATGTCGCCTTCGAGCTCGGCGCGCGGGACCAGCGCAGCCACGCTGTCCACGACGACGATGTCGATGGCGCCGGAGCGCACCAGCGCCTCGGTGATTTCCAGCGCCTGCTCGGCAAAGTCGGGCTGCGAGATGTACAGCTCCTGGATGTCGACGCCGCACTTGGCGGCGTAACTGGGGTCGAGGGCGTGCTCGGCGTCGATGTAGGCCGCCTTGCCGCCGAGCTTCTGCGCCTCGGCGATGACGTGCTGCGCGAGCGTCGACTTGCCCGACGACTCCGCGCCGAAGATGTCGATCACGCGGCCGCGGGGCAGGCCGCCCACGCCGAGGGCGAGGTCGAGCGACAGCGACCCCGTGGGGATGCTCGCGATGCTCAGCTTCGACGAGACCTCGCCGAGCTTCATCAGCGAGCCCCGCCCGAACTGCTTCTCGATCTGGGCTACCGCGACGTCGAGCGCTTTGTCTTTTTCGGTTTCCATGGTCTTTTCGGTGTTCAACGCTTGCTCCTTAGCTCTCGCCTTCGTTCTGCCGCACTGCGGTACTCGATTTCGCGAGATGGTAGAACGTGCGTTCGTCTTCCGCAATAGCCGCGTGTCACACGACATAATACGCCGTTTCGGCGCCGCTCGCGCTCAACCTCAGAGCGCCAGTGAAAGCTGCCGGGGCTGGTCCGCCGGGCGGACGACGTCGCGGGCGGCGCGCTCCCCGATGCGGTAGAGACGGCGCAAACCGTCGACGTAGCCGACGGTGGCCGAGGCGTAGTCGCGGTCGGCGTTGGCGCCGGGAAAGAGGCGGCGGTACTCGGCGAGCAGGCCGGGGTATTCCTCACGCATGAAGCCGAGGAAGTGGTCCTTGACCGAGCCCTGGAGCGCGAGGACCCGCGACCCCACGAACCGCGCCCCGTGGTCGGACGCCGACTTCACCAACTCGCGCAGGTGGTCTGACGTGTCGGTGATGCCGGGCACGATGGGCGCGATGAGCACGCCGGCCTCGACGCCCGCCTCGGAGAGCTTCCGCACCGCCCGAAGGCGCTGCCACGGCGGGGCCGTGCCGGGTTCCAGCCGGCGCCATGTCTCGCGGTCGAGCGTGGAGATCGACATGGCTGCCGAGGCTCCGGCGCGGCGGGCAAGGTCGGTGAGGACGTCGAGGTCGCGGACGATCATCGTGCCCTTGGTGACGATGCTGACCGGTGTTCGGTAGTCGCGCAGCGCCTCCAGGATGCCGCGGGTGATGCGGTAGCGGCCCTCGATGGGCTGGTAGGGGTCGGTGGCGGTGCCGAGAGCCACGGTCTCGCGCCTCCACGAGCGGCGCGCGAGCTCGCCGCGGAGCACCTTGGGCGCGTTGGCGCGGACGAGGATCACGCCGGTGAAATCCTCGCTGGGATTGAGGTCGATGAAGGCGTGGTAGCGGCGGGCGTAGCAGTAGTGGCAGCCGTGGACGCAGCCCTTGTAGGGGTTGATGGACCACTTGAACGCCATCCCCTGCACGCGGTTGATGACGGACTTGCACTCGACCTCTTCATAGCGAACGTCGCGGGCCGCGCTCGCCCGGCCGATGTCTACCATTGCCTTATCGGCGGCCATTGTGGCGGCAGTGTAGAGACAGAACGGGCGTTCTGTCCAGTGGCGCGTGTCGCAGGCGCGATAGGGCGAGCGTGGCGCCGCGCTGGGCCTATAATTGCTCGGCTCCGGCGTGTGCCCGGGGGCCGAGGAGGCGGGCATGGCGAAGGTCGACAACGAGATGCGGGGCCGGATCACTCCGGACGGGGTGCAGCGTTACCGCAATCGCATCGGCGTCCTGATACCGCAGCCGCCGCCGTTCAACACCGAGGCGCACGTCGACACGATCCGCCACTTCGCCACGGCCTACGGCGACGACAACCCACTGTACGGCGATCCCGAATACGCCAAGGGCACACGTTGGGAAACGACGCCCGCGCCGCCGATGTTCGTCAGCACGATGGGGATCACTAACGTCCCGCCCATCCCGAAGCACGTGCGCGACGCCGGGGCGGGCGCGCTCCGCGGCGTGCCGTGGTACCAGTCGGGCAGCGATTGGCAATGGTTCCGGCCGGTGTTGCCCGGCGACCGCCTCAGCGTCAATTACTTCATCGAGGACATCGAGGAGAAGCGCAGCCAGTTCGGCGGCGGGACGGCGGCGGTGGTCTACCACCGCAAGGAGTACCTGAACCAGCGCGGCGAGCTCGTCGCGGTCTACCGCTACTACTTCTGGTTCGCCGAGCGCGAGGCGTCGGAAAAGACCGGCAAGTACATGGGCGTCGAGCCCAAGACGTACACGCAGGAGGAGCTCGACGAGATCGACGCGGCCTACGCCAACGAGTTCCGCAGGGGCGCCAACACGATCTATTGGGAGGACGTCTCCGAGTCGGATGAGATGCCCACGATGGTCAAGGGGCCGCTCTCGACGGTCGAGATCATCGGGTGGCACCAGGGCTGGGGCTGGGGCGTCTTCCAGGTCGCGCCGCTTCGGCTGGGCTATCTCAACCGCCGGCGAATCCCCACCTTCTATCCCAAGAACGACTACGGCTACTACGACGTCGCCCAGCGTGTCCACTGGGAGGACAAGCGCGCCAACAAGGTCGGCGCGCCGCGGTCGTACGACTACGGGATGATGCGCACGTCGTGGATCATCCACTACTGCACCAACTGGATGGGCGACGATGGCTTCCTGTGGAAGCAGTCGGACCAGACGCGTAAGTTCAACTTCCACGGCGATACGCAGTGGGTCCGCGCGAAGGTCGCCGGCAAGCGCCGCGAGGGCGACCTGAACATCGTCGACCTCGAGGTCTGGTGCGAGAACCAGCGCGGCGAGGTGGCCACGCCGGGAACGGCGTCGGTGCTGCTCCCCTCCCGCGAGCGCGGCCCCGTCCAACTCCCCGTCCCCGGCGGCGAACCGACGCCCATGAAGACCGACTTCGCCGTCGACACGCCGGGGTGTGTCTGGTAGGCCTGCGCGTCATGGACTTCGCGTTCTCGAAAGAAGAAGAGGATTACCAGCGCCAGGTCAGGCGCTTCATGGAGGCGACGCTGACCCCTGAGCGCCGCCGTCGGGGCCGCGACCTGAAGGACCAGCAGTGGTCGGACCGCGACCTCGAACGCGAGTTCAAGCGCGAGCTTTCCGAGGCCGGCCTCACCGGCTACTCGCTGCCCGTGGAGCACGGCGGCCGCGGCCTGCCGGGCGCCTACAACGCCATCCTCTCCTACGAGGCCGCCTACGCCCGCGCGCCGGGGGTCTACCACAGCGTCTACATCATCGGCCCCTCGCTCAGCGCGTTCGGGAGCGAGGAGCAGCGCCGCTTCTTCCTCCCCAAGATCGCCCGCGGCGAAGTCGAGTTCCTGCTCGGTTACTCCGAGCCCGGCGCGGGCAGCGACCTCGCCGGCGTCGAGACCAGCGCCGTCGCCGACGGCGATGAATACGTCATCAACGGGCAGAAATCGTTCAGCACGCACGCGCAGCGGGCCGAGTACGCCTGGATGATCGCCCGCACTAATCCGGATGTCCCTCGCCACCGCGGACTCAGCCTCTTCGTCGTCCCGATGATGACGGAGGGGATCACGGTGCGGCCGATCCCCACGGTCGCGGGCTGGGACCACGCCGAGGTCTTCTTCGAAAACGTGCGGGTGCCCAAGACCGCGCTCGTCGGCGAGAAGGACCGCGGCTGGTACCACCTGATGACGGCGATCGACTTCGAACGCAGCGGCTTCCTCTACTACGGGGAGGCGCAGCGGCTCTTCGACGAGCTCCTCGACTTCTGCCGCTCGACACGGAGGAACGGCGCGCCGCTCACGAAAGAGCCGCTGGTGCGGCGCGAACTGGCGCGGATGCACACGGAGATCGACGCGGGGTTGCGTCTGATGAAACGCATCGTCTGGCTGCAGCAGTCGGGGCAGGCGCCCAACACCGAGGCCAGCATCAACAAGGTGTGGGCCACGGAGATGATCCGCCGCATCTGCCGCGTGGGCACCCAGATCATGGGCCACTACGGGACGCTGATGCCGATGAGCCCGCACCTGCCCGGCCTCGGGCAGCCCGCCTACGGCCACCTCGAAACGATCCGCAGCCCCGTCTCTATCGGCGCGAACGAGGTCCAGCGCAACATCATCGCTCAGCGCGGCCTGGGCATGCCGCGGGGGTGAGGGCTAGGTTGTGGCGGAAAGGCCGCGGTTACGTCGTCGTGGGCGTGGCGAAGCGCTCGACCTCGATTTGCTTGGTCCGTTCCCGGGCCTGCCAGAGGTCGTAGGCGGTCTGCATGCCGAGCCAGGTCTCCGGGGTCGAGCCGAACGCCTGGGACAGGCGCAGGGACATCTCGACCGAGACCCCGGCCTTCCCATTCACCAAGTCCGAAAGCGCCTGGCGCGTGACGCCCAGGCCCTTGGCCGCCCGCGTCACGGTGAGGCCCAGCGGCTCGAGGCATTCCCATCGGACGATCTCGCCCGGATGGGGCGGATTCTGCATCGCCATCAACTCACCCCTCAGTGGTAATCCGTGTAGTCGACATCGACGGCATCGCCGTCTTCAAACCTGAAGGTTACCCGCCAATTCCCCGACACCGACACGGCGTAGTGCCCTCTAAGCTCGCCCGACAGCGCATGAAGCCGGAATCCCGGCAAGTCCATGTCCCGTGGAGTCCGGCTTTGGTCGAGCACGGCAAGGATGCGCCGCAACTTTGGGACATGCTCCGAAGCAACCCGATGTCCACGGCCGTTGTACAGCGCCCGGAGACCTCGGTGCCGGAAGGATTGAATCACATCGGTATTCTACAGCGTCGCCTGTCGCCTGTCACCTGTCAATGCGGCATCGCGCAGCGCGGATCGGGCATGCCGAGAGACGATGGCCATCGCCCCCTCCGCGGGGGAAGCGCCTGTGCTTCCCCCTATGGCCTAACCGAGGAGCCGTTCGGCTTCCGATTTACTCGAGCGAGAAGGGCGGGTAGCGGTCCGTGACCAGGAGGAAGGCGTAGGCGCCGACGCGGGTACCCCACCGCAGGACTCCTACCACGAAGTCGAACATGCCTCGGGGATACCGGCCGGTGAGCAGGATTATCAGCCAGGCCAGTATCGTGGCCACCACGGCCAGCACCCCAAGAACGACGAGCGCAATGTAGTGGGGAATGGCCAAGAGCCACTTGACAATCGGCAGGAAGCGGTTCAGGTCGGTCTCGGCGTTCGGATACTCGATGTGGAGGTGCACCGACTGCTCTTCGTCGGTGGAGGGATACTCGTCGCGGAGCAGCAGCACATACGCCTCAACCCTCGCGGTGAGCCGGCTCAGCTCGAGGTTCCAATCGAACCACCACTTGGGGTATTTCCTGCGAAACAGGATCATCAGCAGAGGCGCGATAAACAGAAAGCCGCCGGCATAGAGAGGCGCCAAGTCCTGGTTCAGCTCCGGGCTTCCCGTGTCGATGTAGCCGCCGATAAAGGCGCCCACCACGAGAATGGGTATCGCCAGGAGTATGCGGACGAGCACCGTGAGCCGGTTGCACGACTCCCGATAGTCGACGGAGAACTGCACCGGATAGTCGGAAGCCCTGCCTTCAATCTGGGGATCGCTCTGCGCCATGAGAACCTCCTGCAAGGGAATGCACTCGCCGAGCCTTCACGACCGCGGCGCGCAGCATAACATAACGATTCGATCCCGCTGCACCACTGCGGCAACGCTCCGACGGCCTTTTTCCTAGGTAAGGACGCGCGGCTACCAGCCGGAGGCCTTGCGGACGGCGAAGTCGATGACGCAATCGGGCAGGAGGCGCATCATGATGGCGCCGAGAAAGGCGTCGTAGCCGCAGGTGTAGCGGGCGCGGGGGTGGCGGGCCTCGATGACCTGCCGGATGCGGCGGGCGACGCGTTCAGGTCCGGGCCAGGGGATAAGGCCGCCCGGCAGTGGTTCCTCACGCCGCAGCGGCTCGTAGGGAGTCGTCTCGCGGTCCATGGCGCCGGCCATGATCTGTGAGGGGACGAAGTCGGTCTTGAAGATGCCGGGCTCCAGGAGCACGACCCGGATGCCGAAGCGCCCCACTTCGAGCCGCATGCTGCGGCTCATCGTGTTCATGGCGAACTTGGTGGCGGCGTAGGCCCCGCCGGCGGGGCTGCTCGCTTGGCCGGCCATCGACCCGACGTGGATGATGGTGCCAAAACTCTGCTCCCGCATGCCGGGAATGACGAGCCGGGAGAGGCGCATCGGGCCGATGAAGTTGGCCTCGAAGACGGTGCGGACCTCGTCGTCCGACACGTGCTCCCACGGCCCCCATAGACCGTATCCGGCGTTGTTGACCAGGGCGTCGATGCGGCCGTGGCGCTCGATGGCGCCCGACGTCCATGCCTCGCACGCAACGGCGTCGCTGACGTCGAGGCGCGACGTCTCGATGGCGATGCCCGCGGCGTCAGCCTCTTGCTGAAGGGATTCGAGACGTTCGACGTCACGGCCCGTGGCCATAACGGTATGGCCTCGGCGGGCTATCTGGAGCGCGGCTTCCCGACCAATGCCCCGGGTGGCGCCGGTGATGAGTACGACTTGGCGTTTCGGCGGTCGGCTCATGACCAGTACTCGTCCCAGCGGCGTTCGAGAAGCGCCGCGGTGCCGGGGTCGACTTCCAGCGGGTCTGGGTAACCGGGCTTCCAGGTGGCGTCGATGACGAGGGGGCCTTCGTAGACCGGGGCGGCCCCCTCCATGTGCATCGTGGGGAAGACGACGTCGCGGGCGGGGTCGAAGCGGGTGAAGATGCCCCAGAGGGCGCTAGTGGGGTCGTCCAGGTCGACGTCGGCGCTGACCACGGCGGCGACCTTCACGTCGGATAGCCGCGGGTCGGCGGCCAGGCGTTCTGCCAGGGGGCGGCCCTCGCCTTCGGTCTTGACCATCAACATGCAGTCCTCCCAGAGCCGCGCGCCGGCGACGCCCGGCCCGAGTGCGTCTAGGTCGAGCGGCCGCGCCGGGCCCGACCGCTCGCGGTCGCGCTTGGGCGTGGCGTCGATCGCCATCTTACTCCCCTCGTGCATGCGGAAGCTGGTGAAGTCGAGGGTGTCGAAGGGGACGCGAGGGAGCAGCAGGAAGTCGGAGCGTGGATCGAAGTTGGCGCGGATCTCGCGAAGGACGGCGTCGAAGTCGGCGGGGTCGACGCCGGGGCCGACGAGGACGACGCACTTGGTGAGGGAAAGCTGTCCGGTGCCGAACAGCCCCAGCGCGACCTTCAGCGGCTCCTTATGGTACCGCGACTTTACCGACGCCGCGGCGAGGTTCACGAAGCCGGTCTCGCCGTAGGCGTGCAGGTCTTCGATCTCGGGGTGCAACAGTTTCAGGAACGGGTTGAGAAAATCCTGGATGGCGTAGCCGAGGATGGTGTCCTCGGCGGGCGGCTTGCCGACGACAGCGGCGGGGAAGACAGGGCTCCGCCGCCGTGTGGTTGCGTTGACCCTGAAGACGGGAAACTCGGCGGCGTGGGAGTAGTGGCCGAAGTGGTCGCCGAAGGGCCCCTCCATGCGCCGGAGGTGGGGTTCGACGGCGCCTTCCAGGATGAACTCGGCGTTGGCGGGCACCCGCATGGCGAGCGTCTTGGCGGGGACCATGGGGGTCGGCGCGCCACGGAGGATGGTGGCGAAGAGTAGCTCCTCCATCGTCTCGGGCAGGGGCAGCACTGCTGAGATGAAGAGCGCGGGGTCGCCGCCCAGGATAGCCGCGACTTCCAACGGGCGGCCTTGGGCCTCGGCCTCGGCGTAGTGGAAGCCGCCGCCCTTCTGGATCTGCCAGTGCATCCCCGCCTCGTCGGGGCCGTAGACCTGCATCCGGTAGATGCCGAGGTTGCTCCGGCCCGTCGCCGGACTCAGGGTGCGCACCAGTGACAGGGTGAGAAAGCGCCCGCCGTCCTGCGGCCAGCACTTGATGGCGGGCAGACCGTGCAGATCGGGCGGCTCGACGACCTCTTGCACCGGGGCGGTGCCGACGTTCTTTGGACGGGAGGCCCGCCCCAGTTTCCAGAGCAGTCCCCGCGAGCGCCATAGCTCCTTCAGCGAAGGTGGGTTCAGCCGCTCGACAAGACCGATTAGCTCCTCGCCGACCTGCTTGGGGTGACGGCCGAGGGCGAGCTCGATGCGGCGCTCCGAGGCAAGCTGGTTGATAAGGAGCGGGTACGGCGACCCTTTGGGCCGCTCGAAGAGCAGGGCGGGGCCGCCCTCGCGGACGAGCCGCGTCGCAATGGCGGGAATCTCAAGCTCGGGGTCGGCCTCGACCGTGACCCGCCGGAGCTCGTTCTCCCGCTCCAAGACGGCGATGAACGCTTGGAGGTCGCGGTGGGGCACGCCCTAGCCGCCCTCGGCGTCGGGGCCGTCAATGGCGATGATCTCGGCGAGTGGGTCGCCTTGCCAGCGGCGGAGCTGGCCGGTCTCGACGCCGAGCCGGTCGAGGACGCGGCCGGCGACGGTGTCGACGAGGTCTTGGATCGTCGCGGGCTGGTGGTAGAAGGCGGGCATGGCGGGGAGAATCTCCGCGCCGGCGTCGACCAACTCCAGCATGTTGCGCAGGTGGATGCGGTTGAAGGGCGTCTCGCGGGGGACGATCACCAGGCGGCGGCGCTCCTTCAGGGCTACGTCGGCGGCCCGCTCGATGAGGTTCGACGATATGCCGCCCGCGATCCGTCCCACCGTGCCCATCGAGCACGGCACGATGGCCATGCCCTCAAAGGCGAAGGAACCACTGGCGATGGAGGCAGAGAAGTCGCGGTGGGGGAGCAGTTCCAGACCGCCACCCTCGACGCCGAGGATCTCGCGCCACTGCTCGAGGCGTGCCGCCCGGACGCCGCTGAAGCGCACGCCGGACTCGATGGCGAGGACGCGCTCGCCGGCGGGCGACACCACAAGCTTGACGTGGTGGTCCGCCTCGAGCAGGCCCTGCAGCACCCGTACCGCGTAGGGCGCTCCCGACGCGCCGGTGACGCCGACGACGTAGACGCTCATGCCCGCACCAACACGTCGGCCATAACGAAGATGAAAAAGACGACGCTGATGATGCCGTTCATGTTAAAGAAGGCTACGCCGGCCCGCGAGGTGTCCTTGGGGGAGACCAGGCTGTGCTCTGCGGCGAGTAAGACGAAGAACGCCGCCGCGCCGGCGTAGTAGAGCGGGCCCGCGCCAAGGGCAACGCCGGCCCCGACCACGAAGGCCACCGTCGACAGGTGCAGGACCTTGGCGGTCCGTAGCGCCGTGGCGACGCCAAATCGCGCCGGTATCGACTGCACGCCGTTGGCGCGGTCGAAGGCGATGTCCTGGAGGGCGTAGATGACGTCGAAGCCCGCGACCCACATGCCGGCGCCGAGGCCGAGCAGCATCGCGCCGACGGGGAGGTCGCCCGCGACGGCGAGCCAGACCGCGGGCGGCACGATGAGGTAGACCGTGCTCAGTCCAAAGTGACAGAGCCAGGTGAACCGCTTCAGGTAGGGATAGAAGATAAGGGGAGCGAGGGCGGCGGGCCAGAGGCGCTGCGCCCAGTCGCTGAGGTTGTAGACGGCGAGCAGGAAGAGCGCCAGCGCCACGGCGATGAAGAAGACCATCTCGCCGCGTTTGAGCGTTCCCATGGGGATGGCGCGACCCGCGGTGCGCGGATTGCGCGCGTCGATCTCAGCATCGATGAGGCGGTTCGCCGCCATCGCAACCGTCCTGCCGCCAAACATCGCCAGGGTGATCCAGCCGAACGCGGCGGCGTCGGGCCAGCCCTCGGACAGGAGGAATAGCGTGAGGTAGGCGAAGGGGAGCGCGAAGATGCTGTGCTCGATCTTGATCGATTCGGCGAAGACCGCTGCCTTGCGCAGCGGTAGGCTGAGCGGGTTGCGCGCGGCGGCGCGGGATGCGTCCGCGGTGTCGGTGCTCATACGGCGGCGATCTCGGCGCGAGGGGTCTCGCCTTCAGTTTCCGCACTCAGTCTAGGGATGGCCCCGCGCTACCGTCAAACGCGGCAAAGCGGCGCCATGAGGCCGTGCTAGACTTGCCGAGCACCCGACTTCCGGGTGCTCTCCTCCTATGGCCAAGCGACCGTCGTCATCCGTCTCCGCGGCCCGGCCCGGCGCCCGCCAGAGACGCAGGCGGCGCTCCCGGTTGAGCGGGACCTTCCAATCGCTCAGCGTCCAGCAATACCGGCGCTACATGGTCTCGTTCGTCGGGAGCGGCATCGGGTTCCAGAGCATGCTGGTAGCCACAAGCTGGCTGACCTGGCGCCTGACGGAATCCGAGTTCATGCTCAGCGCCGTCCTACTTATGACCGGGGTCGCGCAGGTGTTCATCGCGCCGGTCGGCGGCGTCGTGGCAGACCGCTTCGCCCACAAGCCGATCATGGTCTGGATGCAAGTCGTGATCATGGCGAACGGAGCGGTGCTGGGCGCGCTCGTGGCGGCGGACCTGGTTGAGGTCTGGCACCTGTTCGTGAGCGCCGGCGTGTTCGGCGCGGCGAATAGTTTCCACATGCCGTCGCGGCAGTCGTTCGTATTCAACCTGGTGGGCAAGCAACACCTGCAGAACGCGCTTGCCCTGAACGCGGGAGCAATGAGCTCGATGCGGCTGATCGGGCCGGCCGTCGGCGGCGTGCTCATTGCCTGGTTGGGCGAGCAGGCCGTCTACTTCACCGTCACGGGGGGTTACATCGTCTCAATCACCATTCTGACCTTCTTCATCAGGTCGGACGGCGCGCCGGGAAGGGTGAGCGAAGAATCGCCCATCGCCGCCTTCACCGGCGGCGTCACCTACCTGTTGGGCCACCCGGTATTGAAATGGCTGATCGTCGGCCTGATGGGGGCGACGCTCATCGGACTGCCGTTCCGGGACCTGCTCCCCGCGGTCGCCGACGTGCTCGATCAGGGCGCGGAAGGGTTCGGGCTGCTCCTCAGCATGACCGGGCTCGGTGCGCTGGTTGGCAGTCTCGTGATCGCGTCATGGCCGAACATGCGGGCCAAGGGGAAGATCTACATTGTTACCGGCGTGGCGTGGGGAGCGGCGGTGGTGCTGCTCGCGGTGTCGCCTAACCTGGCCTCGGCCATCGTGATGATGATCGTCCTCGGCGCCATCAGCACCAACTACAACACGATCAACAACATCCTGGTGCAGACGAATGTCGACGACGCCTACCGCGGGCGCGTCCTCAGCTTCCTCATGATCATGTTTGGTCTGCACCTCGTCGGCGCGGTGATCATCGGCTCGATTGCCGAGTTCACCGGCATTCGCTGGGCTCTCGCCGGATCCGGCGCGGTGATGGTGCTTTTCGCCCTTTATCTCGGCCTCGTCCGGTCCGAGATCCGCCGCCTCGACTAGCCCGGCGGCGCGGCTTCTTCTCCTTGTCTCTAGCGTCACTTTCAAGGGGCGCCTGCGCCCATGGGAAGTGCACCCTGCGAGCCTCGACTTAGGCGGGTTTTGGTATTCCATGCTGGAATCCCTTGACACGAATAGGTAGAGATTGGTATAAACTGGCGCTAATTGGTGGACTTCGGAGTCTCAATGGTGAAACCGTTCCGCCCTAGGCGGAGGGGATGGCCACTTGCTTCTAGGAACGTTCGAGGGTCGAGTCGACGCGCAGGGGCGCATCGTCGTGCCGCAGAAGTTCCGCGACACGGTGCAGAGCGGCATGGTCCTCGCCCGCGGCCCGGACGGCTGCATCGTCGCCTACCCACCGGTCGAGTGGCAGGAAGTCGCCGATAGCGTATCGGGCTTCTCCCGGTACGACCCGAACGCGCGGAAGCTGCAACGGCTCACCTTTTCGGGTGCGTTCGAAGCAGCGCCCGACCGGCAGGGCCGCGTGGTTGTCCCGGCGAATCTTCGGAGCTTCGCCGGGATCGAGGTCAACCAACCGGTGGTGATCGCCGGGCAGAACTCCTATTTCGAAATTTGGTCGGTCGAGGGTTGGAGCGAGCAAATGGCCGAGCAGGGGAACCTCTCGGACATCGCGGAGAAGTTGGAGCGGGGCAATGGCGAGTCCGCATAAGACCGGGCACGAGCCCGTCCTCGTTGCCGAGCTCGTCGCGGGGCTGGCCGTACGGCCCGGGGGCCGCTACGTGGACTGCACGCTGGGCGCGGGTGGACATGCCGCGGCGGTGCTCAAGGCCAGTGGCCCCGAAGGGCGGCTGCTCGGCATCGACGCGGACGAGGACGCGCTTGCCCTCGCCGGCGATCGTCTCCGCTCACACGGCCGATCCCTGACCCTGACGCAAGGCAACTTCCGCGACCTCCTCGACATCTGCTCGAACCACGGTTTCCTGGACGCCGATGGCGTCTATTTCGATCTGGGCCTCTCGTCAATGCAGCTCGCGGCCGGGCACCGGGGCTTCAGCTTCTTAAAGGAAGGCCCGCTGGACATGCGTTTCTCCAAGGAGGGGCCGGTCTCGGGCAAGGACGTGGTGAACACGTACGCCGTGGACGAGCTCGCCGGCGTGCTCCGGCGCTACGGCCAGGAGCGCAAGAGCCGGCTCATCGCCCGCCGCATTGCCGCCCGGCGTCCGATTGAAACGACAACCGAGCTGGCGAGCATCGTCGCGGGGGCCTACCCGCCCGGCCGACATCGCATCCATCCGGCGACGCGGACCTTCCAGGCGCTGCGCATCTGCGTCAACGACGAGCTCACGGGCATCCAGCAGGCCTTGGAAGGTACGGTCGACGTGCTGAAGCCTGAGGGGCGCGTCGCCGTTATCAGCTACCACTCGTTGGAAGACCGGATCGTGAAGAACTTCTTTCGCGACCGCTCCGCCGACTTCGCCCACGTGCCGGGGGCGCCCGGCGGCGGCCACCCCCTCACACCTTCCCTGGAAGTCGTCACGCGGCGGGCCATCGTTCCCAGCGCCGCCGAGAAGGCGCGCAATCCGCGCAGCCGCAGCGCCAAACTCCGCGTGGCGCGGAAGCTCGCAGCTCGTGGAGGCCGCTGTGGCTAGGGGCCAAGGCCGCAACGGAGCCGAGATGGTGGTGGCCATCGATATGGGCAGTGCGATGGTGCGCGTGATCGGCGCGGCAATGGCCGCCACCGGCGGCACCGAGATCTTCTCATTCGGCCGGTCGAAGTCGATGGGAGTGAAGCGGGGCATGGTCGAGGACGTCGACGAAGCCAGTGCCGCGATCCGCGCGGCGTTGGTGTCCGCCGGCCTGGAGCGGAAAGTCCGAGACGCCCTGGTCATCGCCGGCATTTCCGGCGTGCACGTCCGGTCGTTCAACGCCGTCGGTGAAGTGGCCGTGAACCGGACCGACAGCGTGATCACCGAGCGGGACGTGGCGGAGGCCCGCGCGGCGGCGCAGATGCAGGCCGCGGCTCGCGCCGGCGTCCTGCTCCATGCCGCGCCCGGAGGGATCCGTGTCGACGGCTATCTCTGCCGACGCAGCCCGGTGGGGATGCGGGGCGCGTCGGTGCAAGCCGAGATACGGGTCGTCACTGCCGGCGAGGAGGCCGTCGAGCGGCTCCGAAGGGCCGCCCGAATGGCGGGCATCGAGATCGACGAAGTCCTGTCGAGCGTCGTGGCGGCGGGCCGCGCCGCCGTGCAGCGGGCCGAGGCTGAGGCAGGCGTCGTCCACATGGACATCGGAGCGGGCACGACCGGTGCGGCTACCTATTTGAACGACATGCTGCTGCAAACGGCGGCGGCGCCTGTCGGCGGCCATCATCTTTCCAACGACATCGCGACGGCGCTCAACACGTCGTTCTCGGTGGGCGAGGGAGTTCTCCACGACCATGGGTCGGCGTCCTTGGAGGGCCCGGCCTTGCAAGAAGAGGTCACCATCCCCTGCTACGGGGTCAGCGGCTACCGGCGCTTCCGCCGGGGCTATCTGCTCGAAGTCATACGGCTCCGACTAACGGAACTGCTACAGCTCGGCTGGGCGGCGGCGATGGGTGCGCGGCGATGGAAGCACCCGGCCAGCCTCGTGCTCACCGGGGGCGTCGCCGTGCTTCCCAGCATCGCCGACCTTGCCCGCGAGGTGCTCGGCGTCCCCGCCCGCGTGGGCGAGGCGTCCGGCGGCGGCGTTCTCTACCGGGAGGGCGGCGCGGTAAGCGATCTGAGAGGGCCGGCGCATGCGTCGCTGCTCGGTTTGCTGCGGACGTACCGGGACCCGGTCTTGGGCGCAGCTTGGCATGAAGCGGAACGGCCGAAAGGCTTCCGTCTCTTGGGGCAGGTCGAAGGGCTCCGGGCCTGATCGGCCGCGCGGTGCGATGGAGAAGGTGACGTAAGGAAGCGACAACGACGAACGGCCCGACTCACGGGCAGCGGAATCGCCGGATGCAAGAGCCGGCGGAAGCAAACACAGAGGGAGAGGCACCAATGGGCGGACAGAGCGAATTCAAAGGGATGGCGGACGTAAAAGTCATTGGCGTGGGCGGCGGAGGCTGTAACGCCGTCGCCCGGATGCTGAAGGAGCAGGTCAACGGGGTCAGCTTTGTGTGCGTCAACACCGACGCCCAGGCGCTGATGCGCGCCGAAGCCCCGCTCCGCATCCGAATCGGCGACCAAGTCAGCCGCGGCCTCGGAGTGGGCGGCGACCCTGAGAAGGGGCGCCAAGCCGCGGAGGAGAGCCGCGACGACCTCGTCGAGACGATTGGCGAGAGCGACATGGTCTTCCTGACTGCGGGGATGGGCGGCGGCACCGGCACGGGCGCCGTGCCCGTCATCGCCGAGGTGGCGCGCACCAGCGGCGCGCTCACCGTGGCCGTGGTAACGCGCCCGTTCGAGTGGGAAGGCGCCCACCGGCGCGCCCGCGCCGAGGAAGGGATCAACCGGCTGCGGGAGAAGGTCGACACCTTGCTGGTCATTCCCAACGACGCATTGGTGGCGGTGTGCGACCGCAAGGTCACCATCGGCGACGCCTTCAAGCTCGCCGACGAGGTGCTACGGCGCGCCATCCAAGCGATCTCCGATCTGATCACCGTGCCCGGCGACATCAACCTCGACTTCGCCGACGTGCGCGCCGTGATGAGCGACGCGGGCTCGGCGATGATGGGCGTCGGCTACGGCAAGGGCGACAACCGGGCGACGGATGCGGCGCGCGCCGCGATCTCGAACCCGCTGCTCGACGTCTCAATCGAGGGCGCCAAGGGCGTGCTCTTCAACATCACGGGCGGCCCCGACCTCACCCTCACCGAGGTCCATGCCGCTTCCGAGATCATCAGCAAGGCCGTGGACCCGGCCGCCGACATCTTCTTCGGCATGTCGACGGACACGCGGATGGAGAGCGACGTCAAGATCACGCTCATCGCGACGGGATTCCCGTCGGAGCAGAGCACGGCGTTCGCCAGCCCGGACACGATCCAGCGCCTCATGAACGGGGGCAGCGGGGCCGACGATCCGGACCTGGATGTCCCGCCGTTCCTGCGCAAGCGGTCGGCGGCAGAGGCGGAGCCGATCAAGACTCACTCCAAGCTGCCGATCGAGTTCTAACAACGCCCCCCTCCTCCGGGCCCGCCCTGGGACGTCACCCCCTCCAGGGCGGGCCCGCCTTCTTCCTCACCGGGGTAGTGGAGGAGTGTGCGTGAGACGTGCGTTTGGTGTGAAAAAGGTCGGAGAATTGTGCGCGGTTTCTCGGGAATGTGCATGGCTTGTCGACAAGGCTATCTGGTAGTGAGGCCCACATTGAGGTACAATGGATTGTGGGAAAGGGCTTGACATCCGCCCTCGTCGTGAGTACCCTCTTACGACCTTTCCGGTGAAACATTCCTGAGTGGCCATTCCCGAAACGTGTTTCACTGAAAAGAGCCGCCGTTTCGGATCGTAGGACGGCACTTTTGGCGGCGGCGAGGTAGCGAGATCAGCGGAGTGTTACAGCGTGAGGTGCCCGTATTGCGCCCACGAGGACAGCAAAGTCACCGACTCGCGGGCAGCCGAGAATGGCATACGCCGGCGCAGGGAGTGCTTGAGTTGCAACCGGCGCTTCACGACCTACGAACGCGTCCAATCGGCGGCGGTGCAGGTCGTCAAGCGGGACGAGCGGCGCGAAGAGTTCAATCGCGAGAAGCTGGCGGCGAGCATCCGCAAGGCCAGCGGCAAGCGGCCGCTGCCGGTCAACGCGATCGACAAGCTGACCGCCGACGTGGAGGCCGAGGTGCAGCATCTCGGCCGCGCCGAGATCTCATCCTCGCTGATCGGCGAGATGGTGATGGACCGTCTCAAGGCCCTCGACCGGGTGGCCTACATCCGGTTCGCCTCGGTCTACCGGGACTTTGCCGACATCGACAACTTCCGGGACGAGATCGAATCGCTCATGGCGGCGCGGGAGAGCCGGTCGACCTCCGCCCAGCTTCCCCTGCTGCCGGGCGAGAAGCCGATGCCGCGCGCGGCGCGGCGGCGGCCGCGGCGGCCTCGAGGAGCGCGGATGCTCGCGGCCGACGAGGCGCCGCCGGACGAGGGCTCCGATGCCGTGCCGTCAGGCGGCCCCGAGGCTGCGGAGGACGGGTGAGCGGCCCGGCCTCGCTTTCCTAAGCCGCGGGCCCGCATCCCCTATGTGACAAGGATCCCTTGCGAGTATTGGCCGTAAGAACAGAATCAGAAGCAATGAAGATGGAGCTCCGGACCAGCCGGAGCACACGGATGGAGAAAAGCGATGTCTTCTAGTCCAGCCGGTGACCCCATTGAGGACGTACTACGGGCGGCGACGTCGGGCTTGAACGGCTACGCCCACGACGTACTCCAAGAACATCCCCCACTGCGGGGAGAGGCGCTTCACGCTCCTATTGTCGAGGTCGAGTCCGAGATTCCCGGCCTTGAGATCACCGCCAACTCCATGGAGGTGCTCCGTCGGCGCTACCTGGCGAAGGACCGGAAGGGCGAGATTGTCGAGACGCCCGACGAGATGTTCCGGCGCGTGGCGCGGAACCTCGCCGAGGGGGACCGTGTAGAGGAACCCGGCCACGACATCGAGCCCATCGAGGAGGAGTTCTACCAGATGCTGGCGCGTCTGGAGTTCCTTCCCAACTCGCCCACGCTGATGAACGCGGGCCGCGAGCTCCAGCAGCTGTCGGCCTGCTTCGTGCTGCCGGTCCCCGACAACATGGAGGGCATCTTCGAGTCGGCGACGCACACCGCGCTCATCCACAAGAGCGGCGGCGACACCGGATTCGGCTTCTCCCAGCTTCGCCCCGAGAACGACGTCGTCGGCTCCACCGGCGGCGTGGCCTCGGGCCCGGTCTCGTTCATCAAGATTTTCGACACCGCAACCGATGTCGTGAAGCAAGGCGGCACACGGCGGGGCGCCAACATGGGCATCCTCAACGTGGAGCACCCAGACATCCTGAAGTTCATCCACGTCAAGGACGACGACAGGTCGCTGCAGAACTTCAATATCTCGGTCGCGCTTACCGAGCGGTTCATGGAGAAGGCCCGCTCCGGCGAAGAGTACGAGTTGTTCAATCCGCGCACCGGCCGCGTGGCCGGCTCCTTGAACGCAGCGGAAGTCTACGAGCAGTTGGTCAACAGCGCGTGGAAGACGGGCGATCCCGGCATCGTCTTCATCGACCGGATCAACGCCGACCACCCCACGCCGCACGAGGGCCTCATCGAGGCGACGAACCCCTGCGGCGAGCAGCCCCTCATGGCCTACGAGTCCTGCAACCTCGGCTCGATCAACCTCGCCAAGATGGTCAAGGAAGCCGGGCCCGAGGACCCCGTCGAGGTCGACTGGGACCGCTTGGAGCGGACGGTCTTCACCTCGGTGCGTTTCCTCGACAACGTGGTCACGATGAACCGCTATCCGGTCTCCAAGATCGAGGAGGTCACCAAGCGGACCCGCAAGATTGGGCTCGGCGTGATGGGCTGGGCCGACCTGCTGCTCATGCTCGGTGTGTCCTACGACTCGAATCAAGCGGTCGAGATTGCCGAGAACGTGATGGGCTTCATCCAGAAGAAGGCCGACGAGGCCTCCATCGCCTTGGCGGAAGAGCGGGGCGTCTTCCCGGCGTGGAAGGGGAGTGTCTACGAGCACAATGAAGGCCCGCGCTTCCGGAACTCCACGCGCACGACTATCGCGCCCACCGGCACCATCAGCATCATCGCCGGCTGCTCCAGCGGCTGCGAGCCACTGTTCGCGCTCAGCTACGTGCGCACCGTCATGGACGGTACGCGGCTCGTCGAGGTCAACCCGCATTTCGAGGCGGTGGCCCGGCGCGAGGGCTTCTACAGCAGCGAGCTCATGGAAGAGTTGGCGGCGCGCGGTTCGGTGCGCGGTATGCCCGGCGTTCCCGAGTGGGTGCAGCGGGTCTTCGTCACCTCGCACGACATCTCGCCGGAGTGGCACGTCAGGATGCAAGCTGCTTTCCAGCGGTACACGGACAACGCGGTCTCCAAGACGGTCAACTTCAGCCACGACGCCGGCGTCGAAGACGTGCGCATGGTCTACGACCTCGCCTACGACCTCGGCTGCAAGGGCGTGACGATCTACCGCGACGGCTCGAAGAGCATGCAGGTGCTCAGCACGGGGCAGACCGAAAAGGCGCGCAGCGGCGAGACGGCGGAGGTCCCCGAGGATTCGCCGGCAGTGCTGCAAGAGGCCGAAGAGATCGCCTCCGGCCCCGTACCTCGCCGCCCCCGCGAGCGCCCGCGCGCCATGGTGGGCATGACCCACAAGGTACGCACCGGCAACGGCACGATGTACGTCACGGTGAACGTCGACGACACCCGCAAACCATTCGAGGTCTTCTCGCAGTTGGGTAAGGCCGGCACGACGGACGCGGCGCACCTCGAGGCGATCTCGCGGCTGATCTCGCTCTGTCTGCGCGCCGGCGTCGACCTCGAAGCCATCATTCACCACATGAAAGGCATCACCAGCAACCCGATCTGGGACGATGGGGTTCTGGTCGCCTCGCCGCCCGATGCCGTGGCGCTCGTGCTTGCCAAGTACCTGCCCGGCGAGGACGGCACGCCCGCCGAGATGTGGAACGAGCCCACGATGCAGGGTGCGCAGCTCGGTCTGTTCAACCCGGGCAAGGCCGAGGAGAACGCCGAGGCCGCACAGGGCGCCAAGCTCGAGGCCTGGAAGGAGCCGGAGTCGGCGGTCAGTTGCCCCGACTGCTCCGGCGTGCTCGCGTACCAAGAGGGCTGCCTCATGTGCCACGCTTGTGGCTTCAATAAGTGCGGATAGATGACAAAGCGGCTGTGGAGCCTGCCGCAAGGGAGCGAATATCGAACGATGAAGTAACACCTTCGGCCCTGCCCTAGCCAAGGGCCGAAGGCGACCTGCGCCCACCGCCTCCAGGGCGCTTTACATGAGCCCGTTCTCCTCCAGGACGGGTGTCCCACCGGCGTCCTCTGCCCTCACCCAGAGGACGCCGCCTTTTAAGGCCTAGCCGACGGCGTTTGCATAACTCCTTCGGTCCGTCCCAATTTTGAGTAGAATCACGGGGCCGCCGAACGGCGGGGGAGGGTTCCCATGCAGATCGGAGTTTCAGTTCCCGGTGTCACACTCATGCCGGACGCCGCTGAGTCGTGGGCCGCTGAGGCGACCGCCGACGACATGCTGCGCGTGGCGCGGAAGGCCGACGATCTCGGGTTCGACTTTCTCGGCGTTCCCGAGCACGCGATCATGCTGGATAGAATGGTCCCCGTGATGGGGCCGCGCTGGCCGCATCCGCTGGTGACGCTCGGCGTCTTTGCCGGAGCGACGCGGCGCATCCGTTTGGTGAACACGGTCATCGTGCTCGGCTACCACCACCCCGTCGAGCTTGCGAAGATGATCTCGACACTGGACTGGCTTTCCGGCGGCCGGGCCATCGTCGGGTTGGGCGTCGGCTACCTGCGCCGCGAGTTCGCCATTATGGGCGGGGACCATACCAACCGCGGCGAGATCGCCAATGAGATGATCGAGGCCATGATCGAGCTCTGGTCCAGCAACGAGCCCGCCTACCAGGGCAAGCACTTCCAATTCGACCGCATCGCATTTGAACCCAGGCCCGTGCAGCAACCCTATCCGCCCATTTGGATCGGCGGACACTCGGGACCCTCGATGCGCCGCACCGCAGCCTATGGAGACGGCTGGCAGCCGTGGCAGATCACACGCGAGCAGCTTCCCGAAAAGCTGGAATACATCCATGAGCGGCGGGAACGGGACGGCGCGCGGCCCTTCGAGGTCATCATGCCGCTCTTCGAGGCCAAGATGGACATGCGGCACAACGTTCTCGAACCCCCGAAGCTGACCACGGACAAGGCCCAGATCCTTGCCGAGATCGACGCCTTGAAACAGGCCGGCGCCACGGGCACGACGTTCGCGACGACGCCGACGAGCAGCGTCGACGAATACATCGAGCGCCTGGAAGCCTTCGCCTCGGACATCTTCCCGGCAATCGGAAAGTAACCGGGGCCTGGCGAGGGCTGACGTTAGTGGTCGGCCTCGCGAGGTACCCTGGGCGGCGTTTCCTCTCCGTCGGGAGGAGCTTCGCCCCCGTCTTCCGGGCCGGGCTTGCGCAGGCCCGAGCCGCCGCTGGTGAAGAGCGGCTTGAGGGCGATCGGCGCGATGATCGTGGTCACGATGGTCATCATGATCGCGATGTCGAAGAGTTCCTGCTGGATGATGCCGTTGGAGAGTCCGATGCCGGCCACGATGAGGGCAACCTCGCCGCGCGGCAGCATCCCGAAGCCGATCCTCGACGCCCCCCGCAGGTTGAACCCGACGCCAAGTGCGGGCACGCCGGACCCGAAGACCTTGCCGATGATCGCCAGCACCGTGACCACCGCGCCCACCCCGATGGCACCCACCAGCGAGGTAACGTCGACGAGCATCCCCATTGTGCAGAAGAAGATCGGCACGATGGCGTTGGCGAGGGTGCCCATCTTCTCCTCGACCGCATGGCGTAGACGGCTCTCGGAGAGGGCCAGCCCGATAGCGTAGGCGCCGATGATCATGGCGAGGCCGAAGGTCTCCGCAAGACCTGAGGCCAGAAGCGCGAGGAACAAAGCGAGTCCGATGGCCGCGCCGTTGGTGCGGAACGAGAGGATGGTCTTCGAAATAAGCCGCTGGCCCAGGAACCCGACCGCCAGCAGAACGGCGAGGAAGATGATCGCCTTCGCCCCGATCCAAACGATCTCGCCGACGCTGACCGAACCGCTCGCGTGGATGCCGATGACCACGGTGAGCACCAGGATGCCCAGAATGTCGTCGAGGACCGCCGCCGCGAGCACGGTGACACCCTCCGGGCTGTCGAGCTTGCGTTGCTCTTCGAGCACTCGCGCCGTGATGCCTACCGAGGTAGCCACCATGACCGCGCCCATGAATAGCGCCTCGGTGTCGCCGAAGCCGATGTCGTCCTTGAAGAAGGCGATGGCGCCCGCCCCGAAGACGAAGGGGAGGACCACGCCGCCGGCCGCCACCGGGATGCTCGGCCCGGCATAGCGGAAGAAGAGCTTCGAGTTCGTTTCCAGGCCGGCGAGGAAGAGCAGCACGATGGCTGCGACTTGGCCGATGGACCAGAGCTCGATGGACAGGGGCAGCGTCGGGCCGCCCTCCATGCCGTAGCCGAGGGGCAACGGGAAGAGTGGCCCGAAGTCGGCGGGGAGCGCGAATTGACCGAGCGCGAAGGGGCCGATGGCGACGCCGGCGAGCAGCTCGCCGATCACGGAGGGAATCTTCAGATAGCGGTCGCAAATTTCGCCGAAGACCTTGGCGGCGAGCAGAATCGCGGCAAGCTGGAAGGCCAGCCGCATGAGCGTCTCGACGACGTCCGATTCGGCAGGGAAAATTGCGAGCGGCACAGTTTATCGAGGGCGCGCGAACATGAGGTGCGTGTACAAAGTGAGATGAGGGCGAGAGAGCCTAGCCTTGGCGATTATAGCATTGGCAGGCCTACTCTCCCGTACTCTCTCCCTATAATGTCCCCGGCATGCCTACGGAACTACTCTTTATCCGCCACGGCGAGGCGCGCTACGGCTCGAACGACGGGCTCACCACACTCGGCGCCCGTCAGGCCTCGGCCCTTGCTCGGCGCCTGGACGAACAAGGCATCGATCATCTCTATTCAAGCCCGTTACCCCGGGCGCGCGATACGGCCGAGGCTGTCGCTCGGGCCACGGGTCGTGAGCCACGTTTCGACGCCCGGCTGCGCGAGATCGACGTCGGCGAGTTTTCCCGCCTGCCCGACCGCGAGATCAAGCGCCGCTCGGAGGACTACTTCCGGCCCGACGTCCTTCCGGTCTTAGACTTCAGCGACCGCAACGGTGAGGGCCCCACCGAGCTGCACGTCCGCGCGGCCGGCGTCCTTGGCGACCTCTTCCTCGACGGGGCGCCGGACCTCGGCAGGGTTGCCGTCGTCTCTCACGGCGGCTTCATCAACGCCGCGCTCTGCATTCTGCTTGGGATGGAATTCTCCGGTCCGCTCCGCTTCCGTTTGGCGAATACTTCGATCACGACGGCGCGCATCGTTGGCGGCGGCGCCGTGCTGCTCGCGGTCAACGACACCAGACACCTCCAGTCGCTCTCAGACTGATGCCCGGCGGCGATCTCTTCCCTGTGGTCAGCCCGCCGCCCGATTCCGGCGTGCGGAAGGCCGATCTCGTCCTGCACAACGCCCGGCTCTTTCTCCCCCACAAGGCGGGGCCGGAGTCGACGCTGGTGAGCGCGGTGGGCGAACGACTGCAGTGGGTAGGCGGCGAGGGCGACCTCGACACGGTGCGCGGCCCGGGCACCCGGGTAATCGACTGTGAGGGGCGGCGCGTCGTGCCCGGCTTCATCGACGCCCACGCGCACCTCTTCGCCTACGCCGCTAACCTGGGCGGAGTAGATTGCAGCCCTCGGGCCGTGTCGTCCATCGCAGATATCCAGCGCGTGATTCGAGAGCGGGCCGACCTGGCGGGCGAAGACGAATGGCTACGCGCCTGGGGCTACGATGACTTCCACCTTCCCGAAGGCCGCGCGCCGACGTGCTGGGAGCTCGACGACGCGGCGCCACGCAACCCGGTCAAGCTCACCCACCGCTCCGGACACGCCTCCGTGCTGAACAGCGCCGCACTGCGCGCGCTTGACATCGGCAATGAGACGCCGGAGCCGGTCGGCGCGACCATCGAGCGCGATGCATCGGGCGAGCTTACCGGCTACCTCCAGGAGATGGAGGCCGAACTCACCGCGCGCGGCGGCCCGTCGCCGGATCGCTCCGAGTTCGGAAAGCTCCTCGAGGGGGCATTTCGCCGGTTGCTAGCTCTTGGGGTGACAACGCTGCAAGATGCTACGCCCGACGGCGCCCTCGGCCAGTGGGACAGCCTGGAAGCACTGCGGCAGGGAGACCGGCTGCCCTTGCGCGTGACCAAGATGGTCGGGGCCGGCGACATCGACGCGCTCGCCGAACGCGAGCTCGGCTACGGCGGCGGCAACACATGGTTGAGCGTAGGCCCGGTGAAGATCATGTTGAACGAGACCGGTGAGCGGACGCTGTCTGAAGTGGGGGAGCTGCTCGACCTGACTTGGCCCGCGCATGCCGCCGGCTACCAGGTCGCCTTTCACGCCGTCGAGGAGGGCGGGCTCACCGCCGCGGCGGAGACGGTCGAGGGACTGCTCCGGCTGACCTTGGAGCGCACCGCGGACGTTGCCGGCGGCGGCCTTCGCCTCCACGACCACCGGCACCGTGTCGAGCATTGCGGCGTCTGCCCGCCGGAATTGGCGCGGCGGCTGCGGGCCGCGGGTATCGTCGTCGTCGCACAGCCGGGATTTGTCCACGAGCACGGCGACCGCTATCTGGAGCACGTCGACGCGGAGCGGCATCTCTGGCTCCACCCCCTCAGGTCGCTGGTTGAGGGCGGGATGCACGTCGCCTTGGGCTCCGACATGCCCGTGGCCCCTCCCGGCCCTATTGGCGCCATCGCCGCGGCGGTCAGCCGGTCCTCACGGCGCGGGGTGGCGGTCAACCCTGCCGAGGCCGTGGATGCGGCGACGGCGCTCCGCCTGCACACCGAGGGCGGGGCCTATGCCGCCGCCGACGAACACCTGAAGGGAAGCATCGCCCCTGGGCAGCTCGCCGACCTCGTGGTGCTCGATGGCGACCCGCTCACGGCCGCCCCTGGGGCACTGAGCGAAATCGGCGTCGCGATGACGATCGTCGGAGGCCGCGTCGTCTACGGGGCCTAGCGGCTACGCCCAGCGGTCGGTCTGCGCGATGATGCCCCGGCCTTCGAGGTCGGCGACCTCCTCGGCGGAGAAGCCAATTTCCGCCATGATGGCGTGCGTCTGCTCGCCGATGAAGGAAGGCGGTCCGGTGCGGGTCTCCATGTCCGAAAACGAGACGGTGGGGCCGTGCCGGTGATAGTCGCCGCCGAAGACCGGCGAGTTGGCTTGCACCCGGAAGCCGTTCTCCGCCATCTGCGGGTCGCTGATGTAGAAGCGCCCCCAGGTGGTGTCGTCGGCCCGGACGCAGGCCACGTCGCGGGCGAGCAGCAGCGCCTCGACCTCCTGGGAGGCGCGCGACTCCATCTCCGCGGCCAGCTCCGCGGCGAGCGCGGCGTCGTGTTCCCTGCGGCCCTCCGGCGAGGCGAAGCGGTCGTCTTCGAGCAGATCGCCCCGGTTGAGGGCGTGGCAGAGGTCTTGCCACTCGGGCTGCGTCGGGCAGTCGAGCATCACCCAGCCGTCGCTGGTCTGGTAGAGGCGCTGGAGGGCGTGATAGCCGCGCTGGTCGGCGTCGGGCATCGGCTCCTCCGGCATGCCCTCGTATTCCATGAACCAGTCGGAGGTGCCGTAGCTGCCGCTGGCGATCATCCGGCTCTCTATGTACTGACCCTTGCCGGTTCGCTCCCGAGCCTGGAGGCCGAGCAGCAGCGCCGTGGCGGCGCAGATTGCGGCGTCGGGGTCGCCCTGCATTGAGTCCATGGGCGGGTTGCCCTCGCCGGACATGCGGACGCCGGCCCCGGCTATGGCGCTGACGGTGGGATGGAAGGCCGGCATGGTCCCCTGGGGGCCCTTGCTTCCATAGGAGGCGGCGAAGAGGTAGACGAGGCGCGGGTTCACCTTCTGCACGTCTTCATACTCGAGGCCCAGGTTCTTCCAGGTGTTCCGCCGGAAGTTCTGCATCAGGGCGTCGGCCTTGGCGATGATCCGGTAGAGGATCTCGCGGCCCTCCGGCGTCTTCAGGTCGAGCGCAATGCTCTCCTTGTTCTGGATGGCTTTGTGGGAGACCTCGTGGATGCGGCGCATGGTGTCGCCGAAGACGGGCTCGATCTTGATGACGCGGGCGCCCATTTCTGAGAGCAGCGTCGTAGAGAAGGGGCCGGCGTAGTACGAGGCCATTTCGAGAACGGTGTAGCCTTCGAGCGGCAACCGTGGCTTGGGCCCGGCGGGCGCTGCCGATTCAGCGTCGGCCCGCCACGGCCCGCCCTTGTCCAGTGAGGCGAGGATGGCGTCGGTGTGCTCGCCCAACTCCGGCGCCGGGCCCTGGACACGCGACGGCGTGGCCGTCATCTCGGCGATGGGGCCGACTTGCCGCATGGGGCCGACGCGTGGGTCGTCCACATCGAAGTAGAGGTCGTTAGCCTCGACCTGGGGATGGTGGACGAAGTCCTTGGTCGTGATGTAGGGCTCCGCCCCGATGTTGCCGTTCTCGATGAAGATCTGCATCCACTCGTCCGAGGTCTTTTCGCGCATCTTCTCGCGGATCAGGCCGTGGACGCGCCTGCGGTCGTCCTCACTGGGGAAGACGTAGGGCATGTCGCGGTAGGCGGGGTCGTCGTAAAGGTAGTCGAGCCCGAGGAGGTCCATGAAGAAACGGAAGATCTTCACGCTGGTGGAGGCCATTTGAATCCAGACGCCGTCCTTGCATTGGACGATCTGGTAGCCGGTGGGCATTTGGGTGTGCGGGTTGTCTCCCGGCCGCCGTGCCCCGAGGCGCTCGGCGGCCTCCTCCTCCGTGCCCACCGGCACGGCCCACTGACCCATGGCGTGGGCGGTGACAACCTGCAGGAGCGAGGTCTGGACGTGCTGTCCGCGGCCCGTCTTGTCGCGGGCAAGCAGGGCGGCGAGGATGCCCTGGACCGCGAACTGGCCGGAGCCGTAGGTCATGCGGGGCAGCGACTCGAACACGGGGCCTTCCCGCTCCCAGGGCGGCACCCAGTTCATGCGGCCCGACTTGGCGGCCACGATCGAGTCGTAGCCCTTGATGTCGCGGTAGGGGCCCTTGGGTCCGAAGCCGGTGATCGAGCAGTAGACCAGCCGTGGATTCTTCTCGGACAACGCTTCGTAGCCGATACCGATGCGGTCGGCGACGCCGGGGCGGAAGTTCTCCAGCACCACGTCGGCGGTGGCCGCGAGCTTGCGGGCGGCATCGACGCCCTGCGTCGTCTTGAGGTCGAGCACGACGCTGCGCTTGCCGCGGCCCCACTGGAGGAAGGCAGGCTGTTGACGCTCCGGCGCTCCAACGGGGGGCTCGATCTTGATCACGTCCGCGCCGTTGTCCGCCAGCATCATGGTGGCGATGGCGCCACCCATCCCCCGGCTGAAGTCGAGGACCCGAATTCCGTCGCAGGCTTGCGCTGACATGGCTGCTCCCCGCCGGTGACGCTCCGGCGGCGTTACTCTAGCCCTGTGCCGCCGAACGGGTCAAACGGAGCTGCCAAGGCTGCGGTACCCACCGCTCTCCGGTGCTAAGATGGCGCCACTTGCACGAATGAGGTGGAGCATGGGCGCCGACATTCTCATCAAGGACGGGCTGATCGTTGACGGTACGGGCGCGCCGGCGTACCGCGGCAACGTGGCGGTGAAGGAGGGGAAGATCGCCTCCGTGGGCAACGGGGCGGAGAGTGCCGCCCGCGTGATCGACGCCAACGGCCTTGCCGTCGCGCCCGGCTTCTGGGACATGCACACCCACTACGATGCACAGCTCCTGTGGGACCCCATCGCCACGTCGACATGCTGGCACGGCGTCACCACGGTGATCATGGGCAACTGCGGCTTCACCATCGCGCCGTGCAAACCGGAAGACCAGGACTGGATGGCGCGTATGCTGGCGCGCGTCGAGGGGATGGACATCGGCGTCCTCAAGCGCACCCTCCCCTGGCCATGGGAGTCGTTCGGCGAGTACCTCGACACCCTGGACAAGGGCCTCGGCGTCAACGCGATCGCGCAGGTGGGGCATAGCGCGGTCCGGCGCTACGTGATGGGTCCCGACGCCTCCGAGCGCGAGGCGACCGACGACGAGATCAAACGGATGAAGGCCGTGCTCGCGACGGCGCTCGCCGAGGGCGGCGTCGGCTTGACCACGTCGCGAGGCTTCTCGCACTGGGACGGCGACGGCCGACCCGTGCCCAGCCGCGCCGGCACGCTCGACGAGTTCATGGAGCTCGCCGGTGTCCTGCGGGGGACGAAGGTCGGTTACATGGAGATGGCGGGCGGCCACGACTACACCTACAGCCGCAGCGAGGGCCGGGCCCGCATGAAGCGCCTGACCGAGGTCAGCGGCCGCCCCGTCTGCTGGAACGGGATCTCGGCCACGCTCGACGCCCCGGACGTGTGGGAGCGGCGCCTCGCTGACTTCAACGCCATGCGCGCCGAGGGTGTGCCCTTCTTCGCCCTGGGCTACACCCAGCCCGACGACTTCGAGTTCAACTTCCGCTTCACCAACGTCTTCGACCGCTTCCCCTCCTGGCAGAAGGTACTGATGCTCGACCGTGAGGAGAAGCTGCGGGCCATGCGCGACCCGGCGACCCGCGACGTCCTCCGCGAGGAGATGAAGTCCGACCCGTTGCCCGCGCTGCCCGCCCGCTGGGACCGTATCGTCTTGGTGAAGGCCGCCACGCCCAAGTACGAGCGGTTCAACATGATGAAGGTCAGCGACATCGCCGCCGAGCTCGGCAAAGACCCGCTCGACACTGCATTCGACATCGCCCTGGACGAGGAGTTGGGCACCCAGATGCGGCTGCTCGACTCTCGGAACCCTGACGAGAACGTCATCCCCGCCGTGCTCAACACGCCGCACATCGCCGCCGGGTTCACCGACGCCGGGGCGCATCTCATCACCGAGGTCAACACCGGCTTTTGCACCCGGATGCTCGGCTACTGGGTGCGCGAGAAGAAGGCGATGACGCTGGAACACGCCGTCCGCGTGATCACCGGCGTCCCCGCCGAGGAGTCGGGGATCACCGACCGTGGCTTCCTCAAGGAGGGTCTCGCCGCCGACGTCACCATCTTCGACCCGGAGACGGTGGATACCAGCAACCGGGAGTTCGTCGACGACATGCCCGGCGGCGCGACGCGGCTCGTGCAGCATGCCACAGGGATCGAGTACACCTTGGTCAACGGCCGGGTGCTGATCGAGGGTGGCAAGCACTCGGGCGACCTGCCCGGCCGCACGCTGCGGAGCACCTACTACAACTAGGCCGGGCGCGCCGCCCGGCCCGCCGATTCGCCGGCGATCTTGCCGAAGACGGCTCCGGCCATGAGCCCCGAGCCGCCGGGGTAGTTGTTGTAGAAGAGTCCGCCCACGAGCTCGCCGGCGGCGAAGAGTCCGGGCATGGGCCGGTCCTCGGTGTCGAGCACCTGGGCGTTCCGGTCGATGCGCAGCCCGCCGAAGGTGAAGGTGATGCCGCAGGTGACCGCGAAGCCAGTGTAGGGCGGCGTGTCCAGAGGTAGGGCCCAGTTCGACTTCGGGGGATCGATGCCCTCGGTGCGCTTGCCGTCGAGGGCGGCGGGGGCGAACTCCCCCGGCTGCACCGCGGCGTTGAACCGCTCGACGGTGCGGACGAGCCCTTCGACGTCGACGCCGAGGCCGTCCGCGAGGCCCGCGATGCTGTCCGACTCGATCTTCGAGACCTGCGCGATGCGGTACTCGTCGCGCAGCAGGTCCGCCACCTTGGCGTCAAAGATCTGGAAGGCGGCCCGGCGCGGCTGTTTCAGGATCTCGCGCCCGTACTTGGCGTACGTGTAGTTGCGGAAATCCGCCCCTTCGTCGACGAACCGCTCTCCATCGACGTTGACGATGAGGCCGAGCGGGTATGAATGCTTCTGGAAGAGGTCGGCGACGTTGCGGTCGCCGAAGGCCGGGGCGTTGAGGTCCCAGGCCACCGCGTGGCAGCCGCTCCAGTGGCCGAAGGGCTGCGCACCGGCGTCGAGCGCCATGCGGATGCCATCGCCGGTGTTGAAGCGGACGCCGCGGACCTTGGCCAGGTCCCAGCCGGGGCCGAGATAGCGCGTGCGCATCTCGGGGTTCGCCTCGAAGCCACCGCTCGCCAGAACCACCGCGCGGGCTGAGATGGTGCGGCGCCCGTCGTCGTCCTGCACCGCGACTCCCCGGACCGCACCGTCGCCGGCCACGTCCAGGGCGACGGCCTTGGCGTCGTAGACGACCTCGACGCCGGCGCGCTCCGACAGCTCGAACAGGCGGTCGGAGAGGCCCTTGCCGCCGCCGACGGCCTCGACGGTGAGCCCGCCCCAGAACTTCATCACCCCGTTCTCCCGAAAGGCCTGCCGTCCGTAGGCCAAGACCCAGTGGGCGCCGAGGTCCTTCATCCACTTCATGGTTGGGAACGACTGGGAGACGAGGATGTCGGTGAGCTCGGAGTCGGCCAGCCCTTCGGTCACTCGCATCACGTCGTCGTAGAAGGCGGCGACGGGATAGGCGCCGACGTCGACGGTGGCACGCTCCTGCTCAGAGGTGTCGGGGATGAGCTGCGCGATCTCGTCCCAGCCGTCGTAAGCGAAGCGGAAAAGCCCGCCGGTGAAGTAGGTGTTGCCACCTCTGAGGTGTTGCGGTGCCTTTTCGAGGATGAGCACGGACGCGCCCGCCTCCCGCGCCGCGAGGGCGGCAGCGAGACCGGCGTTGCCGCCGCCCACGACGACGACGTCGGCGGCCAGAACGGGAGCGCGCGTGGTCATGGGCTCATCATACGCGAAGGGCGATGGTGGCGCTTGGACGCGCGGCCTCGTATCATCGTGTGCGGCCCGCGACGGCGGGCGGGAGGCGCTGATGATCGAGGGTCCTATCGGAGTGATTGGCGCGGGCCAGATGGGCGGAGGCATCGCCCAGGTGATCGCACAGGCTGGGCTCCCCGCCGTGCTGACCGACGAGCGGCCGGGCCAGGCCGAGCAGGCCATCGTCGACACCCGCAATCGGTTGATGCGCCGCGTGAAGGACGGGCGCATGGACGAGGCGGAGGTCGAGGAGATCTGCGGACGGATCACGCCCGTCGACTCCTACGACGGCCTTGGTTCGTGCGAGATGATCATCGAGGCGGTCTATGAGGACGCGGGCGTGAAGGCCGAGGTTCTCGGCGCGGTCGAGAAACATCTCTCCGAGAACACCGTCATCGCATCGAACACCTCGACCATTCCCATCACCGGCATGGCGAGTGTCCTCGAACGACCCTGGAACTTCTGCGGCATCCACTTCTTCAATCCGGCCCCGGTGATGAAGCTCGTCGAAGTCGTGCGCGCCCTGCTCACCTCCGACGAGACCATCGCGCGGGCCGTCGAGTTCACCGAGCGCGTCGGCAAGACGAAGGTCACCGTCAAAGACTCCCCCGGCTTCGTGGCCAACCGGCTGCTCGGCCCGATGATCAATGAGGCGGTCTTCCTCTACTCCGAAGGCATCGCTTCCAAGGAAGACATCGACACCGTGATGAAGCTGGGGACGAACCACCCCATGGGGCCGCTCGAGCTTGCCGATCTCATCGGGCTCGATATCTGCCTGGCCGTCATCGAAGTCCTGCACCGCGACTTGGCCGACTCGAAGTACCGGCCCGCGCCGCTGCTCCGGCAGATGGTGCAGTCGGGCCTGCTGGGACGAAAGACGGGGCGTGGCTTCTACGACTACGGCGGCTAGGGCGCGCTGTCCGGCCAGGCCCGCCGCCCTGCCCCGCCACACATACGCGGCCACGTGCCGCCACATGACATAAGCCCGAACAACCCGAAAGGAGCGAACACATGAACCCGATGGACCGGTTCCAGGTCGGCGCCAAAGGCAGCGTCACCAAGACAATCAGCCAGGAGACGGTGACGGCGTTCGCCGAGATGACCGGCGACACCCAGCCCCTCCACCTCGACCCCAGCTACGGCGCGCAGACTCGCTTCGGGAAGCAGGTCGCCCACGGCGTCATTTCGGCGGGCCTGATCTCCGCCGTCCTTGGCGTCGAGATGGCCGGCCCCAACGTCACGGTCATCTTCCTGGGCATGAACATCCGGTTCGTGGCGCCGGTCTTTCCCGGCGACACCGTCACCGCCGAGTGCGTGGTCACCCGCGTCCGCGAAGACAAGCCCATCATCACCCTCGACGCGACCTGCGTGAACCAGGACGGCGCCGAAATCCTCACCGGCGAGGCCACCATCATGGTCGACCCCTACCCGCGGGGGTAGGGTCGGCGGCACCTAGGGAATCTTGTGGAAGACAAGGATCTGTTGTACGAGAAGGACGGCCACGTCGCGACCGTTACCTTCAACCGTCCCGAGCGGCTCAATGCCCTGTCCTGGGACATGGTCCGGTCCACTGCCGCGCTCTGCGAGGAGATCAATGCGGACGACGACGTGCGCGCCGTCGTCTTCACCGGCGCCGGCCGCGCTTTCTGCGCCGGCCTCGACCTGAAGACGAACTCTCTGGCGAACGAGCGGATGCGTCGGCTGGAGGTCAAGCCGCAGTACAGCGACATCAACAAGATCCTCGACTGCGACAAGCCGACGATCGGTGCGATCAATGGCGCCGCGCTGGGTGGGGGCTTCGTCATGGCGCTGCAATGCGACATCCGCATTGCCTCCGACCGGGCCCGCATGTCGCCCATCAATGCGAGGGTCGGCATGCCCGTCGTGGACACCGTCGGCGAACTGCTTCCCCGCGCCGTTGGCCTGTCCAAGGCCCTTGAGTGGCTCTACACCGCCGATATCCTCGATGCCGAGGAGTGCGAGCGAATCGGCCTGGTGAGCCGCGTCGTTCCGCATGGCCGGCTCATGGACGATGTGTACGCCTTGGCGAAGAAGATCGCCATGCGTCCTCCCGTCGCGGTGCGGCTGACCAAGAACGTCGTGATGGCCCAGGTGCGGCAGAGCTACGCCGACTCGATGCCGCTGCACGCCTTCGCCGCGGCCATGAACCACAAAGTGGCCAAGCACGACATCGAGGAAGGGATGCGCGCTTTCCGCGAGAAGAGGGCTCCCGTGTTCAAGGGTCTGCTGAAGGGCAAAAGCGCGCCCCGCACGTAGCCGGCTTCGACTCTTCCTTTCCCTACAGGGTTAGGGTTGTGTAGAGTTGAGCAGGCTGGTAGTTCGACGGCGCTGCAACCGCCGCGCCGCGGACGTTGAGGGTGGGACATGCCGAACGGACCGCTTTCGAGTCGGCCGCCGTTGCTCGCGCTGGTCCTTATCGCGATCGCGCTCGCGGCGGGCGGAATAGCAGCCTGCACGTTCGGCGATGCGCCGCCAACCGCGCCCCCGACGGCCACACCGACCGTTGCGCCGACGGCCACGCCAATTCCGGTGCCGACCGCCACGCCAACCTCGGCGCCGACGGCCACGCCGACCGCGGCGCCAACGGCCACGCCGACCGCGGCGCCAACGGCCACACCGACCACGGCGCCAACGGCCACACCGACCACGGCGCCAACGGCCACGCCGACTGCGGCACCCACGGCCACGCCGACCGCGATGCCGACGGCGACGCCGACCCCGGCGCCGACGGCCACGCCGACCCCGGAAGCCGACGAACGAAGCGTGTTGAAGTGGTTGGAGGAGAACAGGCCGACGCTGGCGGCGGCGATCACCTCCCTGCCTTGGGTTGCCGACGGCATTGAGGGGATAGAACGGCGAGGCCTACAGGAGTTAGTGAATCTAGAGACCCTTTACGGAACAGAGGCGGCCCCAGCGACGGTGAACAGGTCCTGGCTCGCGGACGGCGTCGACGAGCGAGAGGTCTCCGTATTGCAGCAGCTGCGCCTTCTGGCAACCTATGAGGAGACGGCAGCGGGAAGAATCGTTCGCATGCCGTTCTTGGACACTTTGGATTCGGGAGATGCCGACACCCTCAAGGCATTGGAAGATCTGGCCCGACCTTTGAATTGGCGGACGCTCTTGCGCGCCGTGGTGCAGAAGCCATGGGTCGCGGATGGATTGGACGAGTCTGAGGTTATCGTGTTGCGGCACCTGGGATGGATCACAAACGGGAGCGAGGAAACGGCCCTACGGATTCTCGCCATGCCGTTCTTGCAGACGAGCCAACCTGGAGGGGACTTCGCGGAGTCCACGGTGAGCGCTCTATGGACGTTAGGAGCCGCCAGCCAAGAGACTCTCCGTGCCGTGATCGCTAAGGCGTGGGTCGACGACGGCCTCGACGAGTCGGAGACCGCCTTCGTCGAAGCGCTGGGGCGCCTGGCGAACAGGGCTGGGGTTGCCGCGGTGCAGATAGCCGAGAAGCTCGAAAGTCCCGATACCAACGCCTTGGAGCCCTTGGCCGCCTTGGCCTACCGTCATCATGACCTTCTGCGCGCCACCATGGACAGACCTTGGGTCCAGGATGGCCTCGACGAATCGGACGTCGAGATCGTGAATTACCTCAATTGGACCGCGCTGGGCGGCGAGGATGTCGCCCTATGGTTGGCCGCGTTCGTGCGCACCGTCGAGGCTGGTGATGTCCACCCGATGGCAGCCCTATGGGCTTTGGGAGCCTGGAGCCAAGATACGCTTCGCGCTGTTCTGGCGACGTCATGGGCCGTGGACGGCCTCGAAGAAACCGAAACCGAATTCGTGCGGTATCTCGGGTGGCTTGCGCATGACAGCGAAGAGATAGCACTGCAGTTGGCCGAGATGGTGTCCAACCAGGAATCCCCGACGGCTGCCGATGTCGCAACGGCGCGCGCGTTCAGAAGGTTGGTCGCGCACCCTGACCTCTTCCGTGCGGTCATGGCAACGCCTTGGTTCGAGGATGGCCTCGACGAGTCAGAGGCCGCAGCAGCAGAGAACCTTGCGCGCGTGGCAGACAGCGACGAACTCGTGGCGCCGCAGATCCTCGAGATGCCTTTTCTGCAGACAGTCGAGCCCGCCGATGCCGCCGCCATGCGAGCATTGGGGCACATGGCGGCCTACAGGCCGGAGAACTTCCAACGCGTGATGGCCCATCCGACCTTGAGCGGCGGAATCTCTGACGAATGGGCCAAGGTCGTGACGGTGCTCGGTGGGGCAAGCGACTCTGATCCCGACCGCATCGACGTTCTGCTGGATCTCCAGCAAGTGAGGGTAGAAGAGCGGGTGATCGATCTTCCTCTTGCCGGGACGGTGACACTGGCCATCATCCGTACCGAAGAAGGCGCCCCGCGGAGCATGGACCTGCTGGAGCACGCGGTCCGCACCTCGGAGGCGTTCATGGGGGTGCCGCTGCCGACTTCCCGCGTCACCGTGCATTTTGACGAGACCTATCGATTGCGTGGCGCCGCCGGGGTGAACTTCGGCACGCACGTCGGCATGCTCTCCAGGTTCGACGTTGATGACGACAGTGAGTCCGCCGGGCACACTGGTGCAATTACGGTGCATGAGGTAGCACACTACTATTGGAGGGGAGGGAGTGCGTGGGTCGCCGAGGGCGGAGCCAACATGATTGCGTCGATCTCGGAGCACGCCCGCACCGGACAACCCGTGGATGCGGGAGGGCTCTCCTGCACCCACGCCGGCAACATCGCTGAGTTAGAGAACCAGGGAAGACGCGGGGTCTTTGGCTGCAACTACGCCTTCGGCCACCGCCTGCTCCTGGACCTTTACCGAGCCCT
>DAOUKH010000034.1:0-4509 GCA_034421515.1 Dehalococcoidia bacterium | reverse complement strand
CATCGCCGCGATGTCGGCCCTGCGGCGTCGGAACCAGACCAACCGCGGCGTCTACGTCGACCTCTCCCAGGTCGGCCCGGCCATTCTGTACACCGGCACGGCGGTGCCTGCCTGGTCGGTGAACGGCACGGCCTACGAGCGCTCCGGAAACCGGTCGCAGCACGTGAAGGCCGCGCCGCACGGCGCCTACCGGTGCGCCGGCGACGACCGTTGGATCGCCATTGCCTGCTCGACGGAAGACCATTGGCGTGCCCTGACACGGGCCATGGGCGAGCCCGCGTGGATCCGCGACCCGCGCTTCGCCACGCTCGATGCCCGCTACGAGAACCAGGATGACCTCGACTGGTTCATCGAGGTGTGGACGCAGCAGTTCGAGCGGTATGAGCTGATGGCGGGCTTGCAGGAGGCCGGTGTACCGGCGGGGGTCTGCCAGGACACGCAGGACCGGTACGAGAACGACGAACAGCTCCGCCATCGCGGCTACTTCGTGGGCGTCGGGCACACCGAGATCTCCGAATACGACGTCGAGGGGCATCCGGGCATCTTCAGCGACGCGTCGCCCTCCCCGCGCGGGACGACGGGGTGGGGCGCCGCCTGCTACGCCGAGCACAACCCTCGCGTTTACAGCGACCTGCTCGGTCTTTCGGCCGCCGACCTCGAAGTCCTGGCTGCCGAGGACGTGATCTGATGCCGTCGGTGGAGAGTTCCGGTTTCCTTCCGCTCGAAGGCGTGCGCGTCGTCGAGTTGGCCGATTGGCGGGGCGAGTTCCTAGGGCGGCTCCTCGCCAACCTGGGCGCCGACGTGATCAAGGTCGAACCGCCCGGCGGCGCGCCTTCCCGGCGCCTCGGCCCGTTCCAGGACGATTCGCAAGACCCCGAACGCAGCATCTTCTGGTGGCATTTTAACCTTGGCAAGCGCGGCCTTACCTTGGACATAGCCACCTCCGAAGGCCGCGACCTTCTGCAGCGGCTCCTGGGCACGGCGGACATCTTCGTCGAGAGCCTGGGGGTCGACGGACTAACCGACGCCGGCCTAGGCGGCTGGGACGGCGTCCACGAGCGTTGGCCGGGGCTCATCGTCATCTCGATCACCGACTTTGGGCTCGACGGTCCCTGGGCGTCCTACCAGGGGGGCGAGCTCGTTTCGCTGGCCCTAGGCGGCCAGATGATGACGGCGGGCTACCCGCCGGACGAAACGGGGGCCTACGACACGCCGCCGATGGCCCCCGGCATGCACCAGCCGGCGAACATCACCGGGTGCCTCGGCGTCATGGACGCGCTCGCCGCCCTTGCCCAACGTGACATAACCGGACTGGGGCAGCGCATCGACCTTTCCGTCCACGCGGCGGTGAACAACGGCAGCGAGAACCACCTCTCCTGGTACATCGGGGCCGGCGTGATCGCCAAGCGCAAGCCGCAGTTCCCCACCGCCCCGGCGAAGGATGGCACCCTCGTCCAGGTGATGCCGGGCCTGTTCGGCCAGGAGTGGGGGAAGCTCGTCGCGCTGCTGGACAGTCACGGCATGGCCGAAGACTTGACCGATCCCAGGTACGAGGACCGCGCCTACCGCGCCGTGCCCGAGAACCAGGCCCACATTAACGAGGTCGTCGCCGCCTTCATCGCCACCGGCAACGCCGACGACCTCTTCCACGCCGCGCAGGAGAACGGCGTGGTGTGGGCGCCCATCCGCCTTCCCCACGAGAACGTAGGCGACCCGCATATGACCGAGCGCGGCTGCTTCGCCGAAGTCGACCACCCCGAAGCCGGCGTCCGGGTCACCATGCCCCATGCGCCGTGGGTCTCCGACGAGCTCGGCTGGCGCACGGGCCCTCGCGCGCCCCGACTCGGCGAGCACACCGAGGCCATCCTCGCCGAGCTTGGGGAGTCCGCGGCCGGGATCGAGGCCCTGCGCCGCAAGGGCGCCATTTAGCAACTACCGCAGGGCGATGAGGGTGCTGCAGGCTGGGGCGCGGACGGCGGCGAGGTTTTGGGCTTCCTGCTGGGTGCCGTAGGGGCCCTGGCGAGGGGTGTGCTCGTCGATGCACTCCGATGCGCGGTAGCTGTAGAACCAGCCTTCCGGCGCTTCCGTGATGACGATCTCCGGGAAGAGTTGGAAGGCGACGGCGAAGGCCCCGCCGGCGGTGAGGGTGGGCGATTCGGCGAGATCGGCGAGGCGCAGGTTGACGTCCCAGCGCCAGACCTCGTCGCCGGTGGCGGGATCCAGGGCCAGCAGGGCGCGGTCGGTTGCGGCGTAGAGCCGCCCGCCGGCCAGCACCAGGCTCCCCGGGCTTCTCTGGCCGATGTCGCGCTGCCAGAGGGTGACCAGCGAATCGGCGTCGAGGGCGAAGGCGCGTCCGTTGAGAGTGTTGATGTAGATGCGGCCGCCGCCCAGGACCGGCGCGGCGGCGATGGTCTCGTGGCGGCCCAGTCTTACGGAGTCTTCGAACCCGCGCTGCGTCGGCGGGCGGTCGATGAAGCCAAAGAGGAAGAGTTGTCCCTGGAGCCAGAAGGTTTGTGAGTCGAACAGCCGCCGTCGTTCGTTCAGGTCGATGGCCACGAGGATGCCGTTGGCCGAGCCGATCAGCGCGCGGTCGCCGTCGATCACGGCCTCGCCCTCGCTCGACGCGGACAGCCGGTAGTCCAGGCGTTGGTCGCCATTCCGGGCGTTGAAGAGGTAGACGTCGCCGCTGCGGGTCGACGCAACCAGCAGGCCGTCTTGGGTCAGCGCCGGGCCGGTACTGAACACGCCGCCGGTTTCGAAGCTCCAGAATTCCTCGCCCGTCGCGGCGTCGAGCGCGAGCACCTCGCCGCCCCCTGTGCCGAGGTAGACGACGCCGTCCTTGACCACCGGCGCCGAGTCGTTCGGCCCCTGCAAGGGACGGCTCCACAGCACCGTCCCCGTGGCGGCATCGAGGACGGACAGCCCCTCCACCGTGGCGATGTACAGCCTGCCTTCGGCGTAGGCCGGCGTCACGTTCACGAAGCCGAGTTCCGCCGCCTCCCACAGCGTCGCGCCGGTGGCGGCATCCAGAGCCAGGAAGCTGCGGTCGCCGGGGCTCCAGTAGGCGACGCCGTCCACTACCAGGGGTTCGTGCGTGATCCGTCCGATCCGGCTGATGCTCCAGACGACCTCGCCCGAGAGCGACGGCCCTGGGCCGGGAAGGATGCCGGTATGGAGCGGGTCAGCCTGGTTCATCGTCCAACTCTCCGCCGACGATGCCGACGTAACTCCCGGCGTCGGGGAAATTGACGAGCCGGTCAGGGCGAACTGAACCAGTATCGCGATGACAATTGCCGCTGCGATGCCGCCGGCGGCAATCGCCCGCTGTGTCTTGGTCGTCGCCACGCTCCGCCACCGCTCTCCCGACCACCGTATCCGCGCCGCTTTGAACGGTTCGTCGGGGGCCGGCGGCCGAAGAGGAGCGGGTACATTGACCGTCACCTCCGGCCTCGCGCGGCGGCGCGCGCTCTCTTCCGCCGGAGCGTCGGGAGCGGACTCGGCCGCTCCGGTCAGGGCTTGGGCGAAGGCGCTCGCCGTGGGGAAGCGCGATTCCGGGTTCCGCGACAGCGCACGTGCTACAACGTCGGCGACCTCGCGGGGCACGCCGGGAGCGGCGTCCGCCACGCTCGGCGCCGGGTAGCGAAACTGCTTGGCAGCGACCGTCGCCGCGTCGCCGCCCTCGTAGGGCGCTTCGCCGCCGGTGAGCAGCCAGTAGGCAAGCACGCCGAGGGAGTAGATGTCGCTCGCCGGCGTCGTCGCGCCGAGGTCGGCCTGCTCCGGCGACATGAAGGTCGCCAGCGGCGTCTTCGACGTCACCCGCACCAGCGGATCGACACCCGCCGCTACCACGGGCATGCCGAAGTCGGTGAGCTGGAAGCGCCCGTCGGCGCCGATGAGCACGTTGCCGGGCTTCAGGTCGAGGTGCAGCAGGTCCGCCGCGTGGGCGGTGTCCAGGGCCTCGGCGACATCGGAGACGATGCGCGCCGTCTCCCGGGGTGTCCGAGGGCGAGGATCGTCGGCGACCGATCCCTCAGCGAGGCTGAAGGCCGTCCAGGGCACGTCCTCCATGCCCCAGTCGATGATGGGCGCCACGCGTGGATGACTGAGCGCGGCGGCGCGGGCCGTGATCGAGAGGTAGTCCTCGGCGGCGTTCGAGGCCTCGGACAGATAGGGGCGCAAGACCTTGAGGGCGACGCGGCGGCCCGTCGTCGTCTCACGCGCTCGATAGAGGCTGGCGAGCCCCGTAGCGCCGATCCGGGCTTCGATCCGGAAGCGGCCGAGGCTGTCGCCGAGATTCAGGTCCATAACGTAGGCGCCGGGAGGAGGGCGTCGATTGATTGTACGACGAGACCGGCCCGCATGGCCTAGCGGAGACCGTCGTAGAAGACGGCGAAGGCCGCGGCGTACAGGAGATGCGCGCCGAGAAAGATGAGCACCGCGGCGATGGGAAGATCGAGCGCGAAATACCCCGCGGCCCTCACGTCGGCTTTGTCGTTGGGGTTGGGCCGC
>DAOUKH010000033.1:0-21541 GCA_034421515.1 Dehalococcoidia bacterium | reverse complement strand
GCGATGGGTTTGCCGTACCGCTCTGAGTAGCGCTTGGCGGTCGCGCCGCTGTCGATGATGTCGTCGACGATCACCTCGGCCTCGTCCGGCCCCACCACCTGCATGCCGCGCTGGCGAAGGAGCCCGGCGACGATCGCCCCGCCCCGCGGGATGCCGTAGACCGTCCGCGCTCCTGCGGGAAGCAGGAGGTCGAGGCGTTCGTCCACGTCCTCCCACGACAGGCTCATCACGCCGGGCATCTTCGACTCCTCTTCGCTCGTCCGCCGTTGCACTAGTTATACCCGAAACGGACCTGCTCTACTCTTCTCTCCTGTGTACAATGGCCGCCGGCCACGGGGCCGGGGAGCGGGCGAATGGACGGGCCGCCGCTGACAGGGTTTCGCGTGCTCGAGCTGGCCGAGGGCTGGGCGGGACCCTTTGCCGCCGAGATCCTGGGCTTTCTGGGGGCGGAGGTCATCAAGGTCGAGGCGATTCAGCGCATGGACCACACCCGCGGGCCGATCGTGGCCCCTCCGGGTCTCGATAGCTACCCGGGCAAGGGGTCTCCCGAGCGGCCCTACGACGTCAACGCGGCCTTCGTCGGCGCCAACCGGAACAAGCGCAGCGCCACCATCGACCTCGGCAACCCGCGCGGCCTCGACGCCTTCTACCGGCTCGTCGAGGTCAGCGACGTGGTGCACACCAACATGGTGACCGGGGTGCCGGAGAAGCTCGGCGTCGGCTACGAGCAGTTGCGGAAGGTGCGCCCCGATCTGGTGTATACGAGCGTCTCCGGGTTCGGCGTCACGGGGCCCTACCGGCACCGCGTCACGATGGGCGGGGCCATGGACGGCTTCGCCGGCTATTCCTGGCTGCGCCATTACCCGGACTCGACGCCCGACACCGCCAGCTACAGCACCCACACCGACACCGTGACCGCAATCACCGCCGCCATGGCCGCCGTGATGGGGCTCTACAAGCGCGCCGGCGACGGCAAGGGGCTCTTCCTCGAAATCTCCGGCGTCGAGGCCTCCATCGCGCACCTGGGCGAGATCATCGTCGACCTTGCCATGAACGGAAGGTCCGCGGTCTCCATGGGCAACGCGAAGCGGGACGAGGCCCCGCACGGCGCCTACCGGTGCCGCGGCGACGATACCTGGCTCGCGCTCTCCGTTTCGGACGATGAAGCTTGGGAGCGCCTCCTGGATGCGCTGGGGCGCCCGTCGAGGCTCGCCGGCGCAGGGTGGGCGCGAAACGCGGGGCGCGTCGCCGACCGCGAGGCGGTGGACGCCGCCCTCGGCGCCGCCGTTGCCGATGAGGACGGCCCCGATCTGATGCGCCGCCTGCAAGCCGCGGGCGTCCCCGCCGGCGTCGTCCGCACCCAGCGGGAGATGTTCGCCGACGAGCACTTCCGCGAACGCGGCCTCTTCCAGGACGTCGACCTCGGCCCCCACGGCGTCTGGCCGCTGCCGACCTCGCCATGGATCTTCGACGGCCAACGCATGGACGTCCGCGAGCCGCCCCCGCCGCTGGGCAAGCACAACGAGTACGTCTTCAGCGAGTTGCTGGGCCTCGACCGAGCCGCCGTTGACGTCCTGCGCGCCGAGCAGGTCATAGGCGAGGAGCCCCTTGCCTTCGAGCTCTAGGGCGCGGCGATCAGAATCTCGAAGCTCTCGACTGCGCGCTCGCAGTGGGCGGCGTAGCCGTTCCAGTGCGCTGCCGGGCCGCCGCAGGCCACCGTCCACACCACGCCGGCTTGAGCAATGAACCGCTGGAGGAAGCGCACCTCCTGGGCCCCCTCGACGCCGCCGCGGTGCTCGGTGCGGACCGAGGCCGCTCCGCCGGCGTCCTGCTCGCTGCGCCGCTCGATCAGTTTGAACGAGACGAACGCCTCCCGCGTGCGCGCCAGCGCGGCGTCCACGAAGGCGTCGAGTCCGCCCGTGGCGGGCTCGATGGTGACCCCGACGCGGGGTTCAAGGACGCCTTCCCTGGCAGGGAAGCCCGCCGAGAAGAGGAGCAGCCCCTCCGGAAGCGGTCCGGTCCCCTCAATGGCCCGGCGGGCGGTGAGCGACTTTCCCGTGGGGTCGGAGATGCGCTCCCCGCGCCAGTTCGACGGAATTACGAGGCTGAAGAGCCTGCCCGCGTCGGCGACGGCGATCGTCTCCGGCGTGGGCGGCGGTGGAGAAGCCGGGGCTTCCTCGGGCCCGCCGCAGGCGGCCGCCGCCACTGCCAGCGCCGCGGGCGCCAGCCATCGGACGAAGCGCCGCGCCGCGCGTTTCTGTGTTTGACAATAAGAAAGCGGCATCGGTACAATCCTAGAAAGCAACGCGCGAGCTGCGTTGCTTTCCTGATTTCGCGGAATTGCCAACCGGACTGAGGACCCTTCGCCCATGCTCAAAATAAGGCTTCGCCGCGTCGGCATGAAAAAGGCGCCGAACTACCGTATCGTCATCGCGGACTCATCGGCGCCGCGTGACGGGGCCTTCAAGGAAGTTATTGGATTCTACAATCCCCTTCCAGACCCGCCCGTGGTGGAGATCGATGAGGAAAAGGCCTCCTATTGGCTGCAACGGGGCGCCCAGCCTTCCGATCCCGTCGCGCGCATCCTTAAACAGCGCAATCTGCTCACGGCGGTGACATCCAATGAAGGAGCTGATTGAGTACATCGCGAAGACGATCGCGGATAAGCCCGAAGAAGTTATCGTCACCGAGATAGAGGAAGAAGACCGCGTCGTCATCCGTCTCGAAGTAGCGACCGACGATAAGGGCAAGATCATAGGCCGCCAGGGCCGCGTCGTCCAAGCGATGCGCACGCTCCTAAGAGTCGCCGCCGTCAAGCGCGGCGTCCGCGTCACCCTCGAGATTCCTTAGCCCTCGACGTGAAGGCGTCCGCCGACCCTTCACCCGTTCCCGAAGAGCAGGCCGTGCCGAAGGCCGCCTTATCCTCTCCTGAGCCTGTCCTCGTTGGCGTCGTGCGCCGCCCCTATGGCCAAGGCGGCGAGGTCCGCGTCGATGAGCTCAGCGACTATCCCCAGCGCTTCGCCCCTGGCGCCGCGATTACCATCGCCGGAGCCGCTTTCGTGATCGCGCGCAGCCGCCGCGTCAAGCGCGTGCGCGTTCTGAAGCTCGAAGGCGTCGACACCCGTGAGGCAGCCGCCGCGCTCGCCAACCGAGACATCCACGTCGACGCCGCCGAGCTACAGCCGCTTCCCGAGGGCGTCTACTACCACTACGACCTCATCGGCATGGCCGTCGAAACCGCCGGCGGCGCCGAGCTTGGCGAGGTCACCGAAATCGTCGCGACGGGCGCCAACGACGTGATCGTAATTCAGGGCGAGGGCGGCGAGGTGCTTGCGCCCCTGATCGCCGACGTCGTCAAACGCGTCGATACCGCCGCCCGCCGCCTTGTCATCGACCCGCCGCCGGGCCTCCTCTAGGCCAGCAGCTCCTCGACCTCGTCGAGCAGCAGTACCTCCAACGGCTCCGTCTGGCCCGCCTGCTCGATCAACGCCCGGAATTCCCACGAGCGCATGAAGTCGCGGGCCTGGTCCATCCGGTCCCACGCGATGAGGGTCACCACCTCGTGGGGGTCGTCGGCGAGGCGGTAGACGCGCCCGCCGACGGAGCCGTTGAACTTGCGGACGTCGGCGTCGCGGTGGAGCTGGGCATTCCACTTCGAGTAGTCATCGACACGGTGGCGCACGAGTACATGCGGCAAGGCGCACCTCCAAGGCCCCCGTCCGGCCGGGGTTTGGGCTGAACGGGGTGTGAAGCTTCGTCGTTTCCTCAAGTATGCGCCCGATGGCCGGGCCGCGCTACTTGACAGAATGGCCGTACAATAGGGCGGAGATGGCCGGCCACTCCAAATGGAAGCAGATCAAGCATAAGAAGGGCGTCACCGATGCCCGCCGCGGCCAGCTTTTCACCAAGCTCACGCGTGAAATCACCATCGCGGCCCGCGAGGGCGGCGGCGATCCGGCCGCGAACTTCCGGCTCCGCCTCGCCATCCAGAAGGCGCGCGACGGCAACATGCCCCTCGACAACATCGAGCGCGCCATCAAGCGCGGGGCGGGCCTCGGCGGCGAGCAGGTCGACTTCGAGCAGGTGAGCTACGAGGGGTACGGCCCCGGCGGCGCGGCGATCTACATCCAGGGCCTCACCGACAATCGCAACCGCACCGTCGCCGAGGTGCGCAGCGTCTTCAACAGGATCGGCGGCAACATGGGCGAGGCCGGCTCCGTCGCCTGGCTCTTCGAGCAGAAGGGCGTCGTCTCCGCCGAGGCCCCCGAGGAAGTGCTCGAAGACCTGGCGCTGGCCGCCATCGACGCCGGCGCCGACGACGTTAAGACCGAAGGCCCGGCGATGGAAGTCCATGCGCCGCCCGACAAACTCGAAGCCGTGCGCGAGGAGCTGCAGGCCGAGGATGTCGTGATTCTCTCCGCCGAGCTCGAAATGGTCGCCAAGACGCCGATGCCCATCGACGCCGGCGCCGCCAAGCAGACCCTCCGCCTCATCGACAGCCTGGAAGACCTCGACGACGTCCAGAAGGTCTATACCAACGCCGACTTTCCCGACGAAGTCTTCGCCGGCATGGACGACTAGCCGGTGCTCGTCCTCGGCGTCGACCCGGGCACCATCATCACCGGCTACGGCCTTGTCGAAAACAGCGGCGGCGAGACGGTCCTGATCGAGTGCGGCGCCGTCCGCGCCCCGGCCAAACAGCCGATCGAGCGCCGCCTTTGGCTGGTCCACTCAGGGATGCGGGAAGTCATCGAACGGACGCGCCCCGACGCCGTCGCGGTCGAGGAGCCGTTCATCGTCCGCGCGCCGCGACGGGCGGCGCTGGCCGTCGGCGAAGCCCGGGCCGCCGTGATGATCGCGGCGGCGGAGGACGGCCTGCCCATCTTTCAGTACCCGCCCGCCAAGGTGAAACAGGCCGTGGCCGGGTATGGCGGCGGCGACAAGGAGCAGGTGCGGCGCATGGTCGAGATGATCACCGGCGCCGACCTCTCCGAGCATCCGCTCGACGTCTCCGACGCCATCGCCGTCGCCCTCTGCCACAGCCAGGAGGCGACGCTGCTCGCCATGTCCGGCGCGGAAGGCGCATCATGATCGCCTCCCTCCGCGGCGTGCTCGAATCAACCGACGCCGACTCCGCCGTGATCTCCGCCGCCGGCGTCGGCTACCGCGTCTTCGCGCCCACGCGGACCCTCGACGCGCTGGGGACCCCGGGCGCCGAGGTCTTTGTCCACACCCACCTCGTCGTTCGCGAGGACGAGATGACTCTCTACGGCTTCGCCGAGGCCGACGACCTTCGCCTCTTCGGCCTGCTGACCAACGTGAATGGGGTCGGCCCGCGCAACGCGCTGCGCCTGCTCTCCATCGCCGACGCCGCCGGCGTCGCCGCCGCCGTGGCGCATGAGGACGCCGCCACGCTCGCCACGGCGCAGGGCATCGGGAAGAAGACCGCCGCGCGCATCATCCTCGAGCTCAAGCCCGTCCTGGAGAAGGAGTGGGCGGCGATGCCCGCCCCCGGCTCCGCCGTCGGAGGCGAAGCGCTCGAAGCGCTCGCCGCGCTCGGCTACAGCCGGGCCGAGGCCCAGGCCGCCCTCGCCGCCGTCGACGGCCTGGAATCGCTCTCGCTGGAGGAACAGGTGTCGAGCGCCCTCCAGCGCATCGGCGGCGGCTAGGAAACGAAGAGGAGGCCGCCGTGAGCACGATCCAGCGACCGCTGCCCCGCCCCTTCACCATGCCGTGGGGCAAGGGGAAGATCACCCAAGAGGCCGCTATTGCCCGCCCCCACTGGGAGCCGACGCTCCAGCTGATGGAATACGACGATGGCGGCCAGGCCCTGCGGTTCTGCTTCTACACCGGCGGGCGCTTCAATCGAAGCCCGCTCATCCTCGGCGAGGATGACGTCGATGACATGCGGGCGGCCTTGGACGGCGCGCCTGCCATCCGGGAACTCCTGCGCCGCCTGGTCGACTGACCGAACGCGCCCGACGGCTACTCGAGGAAGTCCTTGAGCTTCTTGCTGCGGCTGGGGTGACGCAGCTTTCGGAGGGCCTTCGCCTCGATCTGCCGGATGCGCTCGCGGGTGACCGCGAACTCGCGCCCCACCTCTTCAAGGGTGCGGCTGCGCCCGTCTTCGAGCCCGAACCGCAGCTGCAGCACGCGGCGCTCGCGCTCGTTGAGCGTGTCGAGGACGCGCTCGACCTGCTCCTTCAGCAGCTGGTGCGACGCGGCGTCGGCCGGCGCGAGGGCGCTGCGGTCCTCGATGAAGTCGCCCAGGTGGCTGTCCTCCTCCTCGCCGATCGGCGTTTCGAGGGAGACTGGTTCCTGAGAGATCTTGATAATCTCGCGGACTTTCTCCGGCGGGATCTCCATGCCCTGGCTGATTTCTTCGGACGTCGGCTCGCGGCCGTACTCCTGCACCAGCCGCCGGCTGACCCGCAGCAGCTTGTTGATCGTCTCGACCATGTGCACTGGGATGCGGATGGTGCGTGCCTGGTCGGCGATGGCGCGGGTGATCGCCTGCCGGATCCACCAGGTTGCGTAGGTGGAGAACTTGTAGCCCTTCCGGTACTCGAACTTCTCGACGGCCCGGATGAGCCCGATGTTGCCCTCTTGGATCAGGTCGAGCAGCGACATTCCGCGCCCGATGTACTTCTTGGCGACGCTGACCACGAGGCGCAGGTTCGCCTCCGTGAGATGGCGCTGGGCCCGGTTGCCGTCCTCGCGGTAGCGGCGGAACTCCCTGCGGAAGATGAGCTGATGGTTGCGCAGCTCATCGCGCAGGCCCTCGTCGGCGAGGCGCTCTGGAAGCTCGGTGATGGGGATCTCCTCGCCCACGATGTGCACGGCGTCCTTGGGCAGGATGCGCGCGTGGACGGCAAGCTCGACGAGGGCGTCGCGAACGTTCTGCGGGGTGATGTCGCGTGGGGAGTCTTCGCCGGGACGCCGGGAGAGCTCCGAGACGGCCGTGGCGACCTTTCCTTCCGGGTTTGCTTCGAGCTTCGCGGTGACCTCCGCGAGGACCTCGGGATCGGGCTCGCCGGGCAGCTTCGCCGCCATGCCCAGGTCTTCGTGGGAGAAGACGCCGAGGGCGGGATTGTCCGGCGTGTCGAGCGCCGCCGCGAACTCGGTGAGCACCAGTTGGCCATAGGAGAGGCGCTCGAGCATCATCATGACGACTTCGTGCGCCTCGGCTTGGCGTCCTTCCCGCTCCTCGAAGTAGTCCGCCATGCGCTTGATGTGGCGTCCAGCCTCCATCTTGCGCGCGAGGACGCGCTCGTCCTGGGCGGTGAGCAGGTTGACGCGCCCGATCTCGCGCAAGTACATGCGCACCGGGTCGTCCAGCATCTCGCTGTCTTCGAATTGGGCGGTCGCCGCCTGTTCGGCGTCGTCGTCGGCGGGGCGTTGCTGGCCCGCCGCGGCGGCCAGACGCCGCAGCACTTCGGGCAGCTCCGACTGCCAGTCCTCCGAGTCGCCGCCCTTCTCCCGGCGGGCGATCTTGATCCCGCTCTCGGCGAGGGCTTCGGAGATATCGCTCTTGCTGTCGCTGTCGTCGCGGTCGGCGATACCGAGCATCCGGTCTTCGCCGCCGCCGCGTCTTGCTTTTTGCAGGACTTCCTCCTCGGGCCGCTACGCCGGGCGGCGGCCGCGCTGGTCGATCGATTTAAGGCGCGCGTTCAACTCTTGGGTGCGGTCCGAAAGCGCCTGGACTTCCGTCCCTTCGATCTCCGGCCCGTACTGCGACTGGACGGCCTCCAACTCGGTCAATACCAGCCTCCGTTCGAGCCTCCGCACACACTCTTCGAGCCCCTCTTCGCGTTCCCTTGAAGGAGCGCGCTGGACATCGTAGCGCCGGATGCGGTCAAGCTCCTCCTGAAGGGCCTCGTCGAAGTGGTCCCGCAGGCTTTCCGTCGGGATGCCCCTCGCGGCCGTTCCGAAAATCTCTCGGGTGTGGCCCTTGAAGAAGTGCTCCGGCCCAAGACCTCGGGCAACCTCCCACAACTCCGGATAGTGGAGAAGCGACGCGAGGCAGTACTCCTCGATCGTCTCTTCTCCTGCTTCCTCAAAGGGGTCGTACCGCCGCCGGGGGGCGCTATTTTGAGCACGACGAACCCCGCGGGAAGTCAACCCCTCGCCAATAGCGAGCCGTATCATATTCTCTCCCACCCGCAACATCTGTGCAAGGCGGGCGACCCGCGCACTCTGTTCGTAGACGTTCGGCGCGTTGCGCACCAGGGGCGCCAGGCGCTGCGTCACCGCCTGCTTGCCCGCCGCCGTCGACGTGTCGAACCGCGCCGTCACCGTCTCGAAGACGTAGTCGATCACCGGCCGCGCCCCGACAACGAGCTGCTCCCACAGCTCCGGCGACTCGCGGATGATGTCGTCCGGGTCCTTGCCCCGGGGCAGGTCCATGACGCGGAGCTCGGGCGGGCCGCGCTCCTCCGCGTCCGTCAGCTGCGGCCCCGCGGCCCGCGGACGGCGGGGCCTGTCGAGAATGCGCCATGAGCTTTCCAGGCTCCGCAGCGTCGCCTCGTCGCCCGCGGCGTCGGCGTCGAGGGCCAGGACGAACCGCCCCGCCAACCGGGTCAGCGACGCGACCTGGTCTTCAGTGAGCGCCGTACCCATGGACGCCACGACGTTCTTGAAACCGTGCTGGTGGGCCGCGATCACGTCCATGTAGCCCTCGACGATCACCGCCTGCCCCTGCTCGCGGATGGCGTCGCGGGCGCGGTTGATCGCGTAGAGCACGGCGCGTTTCTCGAAGATCTCCGTCTGGGGGGTGTTGAGATACTTCGGCGTCGAGTCGTCGAGCGCCCGCGCGCCGAAGCCGATGTAGTCGGAGCGCTCGTCCTGGATCGGGATGATGAGGCGGCCCCGGAACATCGGCCCCGTCGAGCCGTCGTCGCGCCTGCGGAACAGGCCGGCCGCGACCCACAGGCGCTCGTCGTGGCCCTCATCCCGAAGACGGCGCTCGAGGTCCTCGCTCGACTGCGGCATGAACCCGAGCCGGAAGTCCTCAATGGCCGATTGGTCCAGGCCGCGCCGCTCCAGATAGTCGCGGGCGGGGGCGGCGGACGGCTCCTTCAGCAACGCGTCGCGATAGTAGTTGGCCGCGGTGAGATTGATCTCCTTCAGCGCCTTCGACCGCTCCTGGCGGCCCCGCGCCGCGCCTCGCGGCTGGAGCTCGACGCCGGCGCGCGCCGCCAGCATCCGCAGGGCCTCGCCGAACTCGACTCCGTCGCGGCGCATCACGAACGTGAAGACGTCGCCGCCGGTGGAGCACGCCCCGAAACAGTGCCAGGTCTGCCGCTCGGGGGTGACGATGAACGACGGCGTGCGCTCTTGGTGGAAGGGGCAGGGGGCGGTGAAGTTGCGCCCCGCCCGCTTCAGCGCGACGCTTTCGCCGATGAACTCGACGATGTCGATACGCCGTTTGATCTCTTCAGCCGACGCCATGACTTGCTCGATTCAACGCCCCGGTCCGCCGATGGTCCGGGCCGGGCTAAGCCGGGACGGCGGGGAAGGAGACCCGCACGCCCTGTTCCTGAAAGCCGCTCGTGATCGACGGGCTGATCGCCTCGGCCACGCGCAGCGCGTAGCTGTCCGTCATCCCCGACACGTAGTCGAGGGCCATGCGCTCCGGCGCCTCGTCGCCCCGGAGGTACTCTTCCGGGATGCGGTCGGGGAAGCGCGAGAAGTAGTCGTAGAGCAGCCGGATGATCTCGCGGGCGCGCTCCGCCTGCGGGGTGGCGCTCGCCGGCTCGTAGACCCGCTCGAACAGGAAATCGCGCATCCGGTTCGCCGCGCGGCTCATCTCGGCGCTCATACGGATGACCGGCGGTTCGCCGTCTGCCGCTTCCGTCTCGCCGGAGGCCTCCCACGACGCCGCGACGATGTCGGCCGCCATGCGCTGCGCCCACCCAGCCCGGTCGGAACCGAGCGTCTCCACCACGTCCTCTGGAATGTCGTCGTCGGCGATGGCCTTCGCCCGCACCGCGTCGTCGGTGTCGTGGTTGATGTAGGCCAAGGCGTCGGCGATCTTCGCCGCTTGTCCTTCGAGCGTGTCCAACTCCGGGTTCGCGTTCCCCTCGATCCCCGACCTGCCTTTCGAGTGGCGGAGTATGCCCTGCCGTACCTCCCACGTCAGGTTGAGCCCGCGTCCGTCGTTCTCTAACCGTTCTACGACACGGACGCTCTGCCGGTTGTGGCGAAAGCCGCCGGGGTGCACTGCCGCGAGTGCCGACTCGCCCAGGTGCCCGAAAGGGGCGTGGCCGAGGTCGTGGCCCATGCAGACCGCCTCGGTCAGGTCCTCGTTTAACCGCAGCGCGCGCGCCACGGCGCGGGCGAGGAGCGAGACCTCCATCGTGTGGGTCAGCCGGGTGAGGTAGTGGTCGCCGGCGGGCGCCATGAAGACCTGGGTCTTGTGCATCAGGCGCCGGAAGGTCTTGGTGCGCACGATGCGCTCGCGGTCGACCTGGAACGGCGCCGCCGAAGCGCGCTCATTCCCCGGCTCGGCGGCCTCGCGGCCCCGCGACCGCGACGGCAGCGCGGCGTAAGGAGAAAGCAGTCCGGCGGCCTCGGACGCGCGCCGTCTGAGGGATGCGGCGATGACGGATGCGGGGTCGGCGTCCATGGGGGAGTTGACATAGTAGCACCCGCCCATTTGCCCGAACAAGCCAGACGAGTCGCGATTCGCCCTGAGGGAAACGAGGTAGGCGCTCTACGGCGCCGCGGTCACCGCAGCGCCGAGCTTCCCGGCGATGCCCTCGAACTGCGCCTGTACCGCGCCGTCCGACAGCGCGGGCGGGGCCTCGGGCTCCCGGAACGCCGCATTCAACGGCACCGAGCCCAGGAAGGGCGCGTCGATCTCGCTGGAGAGGCGCTCGCCCCCGCCTTCGCCGAAGATGGCCCCCGACATCGTCTCGACGACGCCGAGCACCGGCAGGTTCAGCTTGCGGATCATGTTGATCGAGCGCCGCGCGTCGAGCACGGCAAGCTCCTGTGGCGTGGTCACCACCACGAAGCCGTCGAGCTGCAGCGTCTGCATCACGGTGAGCGCGGCGTCCGACGTCCCCGGCGGCATGTCGACGATGAGGTAGTCCATCTCGCCCCAGTCGGTCATTTCGACGAACTGGGTCAGCGCGTTGTGGATCATCGGGCCGCGGAAGATGATGGCCTCGTCCTCTTTCTCCTGGAACGAGCCCATCGAGACGACCTGCACCCCGTGCATCATCGCCGGGATGATCTTGCCGTCGATGAGCTTGGGCTGCGACTCCGACTTCAGCAGCTTGAGAAGGTTGGGGCAGTCGATGTCGGCGTCCAGTAGGCCGACCTTCACCCCCTGGCCGGCGAGGGTGACGGCCAGGTTCACCGCCACCGTGCTCTTGCCCACGCCGCCCTTGCCGCTGTAGACGGCGATCTTGTTCCGGATCTTCCCGAGGCGCTCGCCGATGCGCTTCTTCTGCGCCCACTGGCGCTTCATCGCCTCGATCTTGGCCGCGGCCTCCGGGCCGCCGCCCGGGCCGTGAACGTGCGCAGGCTGGGTCATGCCGGTCTCCTAGTCGATTCCGAGCTCTTCGCGCACCGCTTCCGAAATCTTCTCCGGCGACCACGGCGGGTCGAACGTCATCTCGACGTTCGCGTCCTCGACGTCATCGAGGTCGAGGATGCGCTCGCGGACGTTGTTCGCGATGTACGCGCCCATGCCGCAGCCTGGGAAGGTTAGCGTCATGGTCACGTCCACGTTGCCGCCGTCGACGGCGACGTCGTAGACCAGCCCCAGGTCCACGATGTTGTACGGGATCTCCGGATCGTATACGTCCTTCAGCGCTTCCAGCACCTGATCTTTGGACGGCATAGTGCGCTCCTCACTTCTGTTACTGCGCCAAGATTCTACCAGTGCGCGCACCCGAAACACAAATCGCAAGCCCCCGTCCATCGCCCTGCCGCGCCCCGCCTCGCCAAGGGGCCAAATCAGGCCCTGTGCTATACTCGACTTCTGGAGGCCAGGGTCTCAGACCCTGTTGCGAGGGGCAGGAGATGCACACCTTTCGGGTGGCGCTCGCCCAGATCAACACCACCGTCGGCGACCTTGAGGGCAACGCCGCCAAGGCCGTCGAGTCGATCGAGCGGGCGAAGGAGGCGGGGGCCGACCTCGTCGCCTTCCCCGAGTTGACGACGACCGGCTATCCGCCCGAAGACCTGCTCTTCAAGCAGCAGTTCATCCAGGGCAACCTCGACGCCCTCGACCGCATCGTCGCCGCGGCGCGCGGCATCACTGCGGTCATCGGCTTCGTCGAAGCCGGCGAGGACACCTACAACGCCGCAGCCGTGGCCCGCGACGGCGTCCTGGCCGGCGTCTACCGCAAGATGTTCCTGCCCAACTACAGCGTCTTCGACGAGGAGCGCTATTTTCGTGCCGGCAACGCGGCCCCGGTGTACAACGTCGCCGGGCGCGGCGAGGGTACGCGCGTCGGCGTCAACATCTGCGAGGACATCTGGTACCCCGTCGGCCCTACCGTGTTGCAGGCCGACGCCGGCGCCCAGGTGATCGTGAACATCAATGCCTCGCCGTTCAACGCCGGCAAGGCCGAGTACCGCGAAAAGCTCCTCGCCACCCGCGCGACCGACCGGGGCGTCTTCATCTGCTACGTGAACCTCGTCGGCGGCCAGGACGAGCTGGTCTTCGACGGCGGCAGCATGGTCTTCGACCCGTCCGGCAGACTGCTCGCCCGCGCCGCGCGCTTCGACGAGGACCTCCTCGTTGCCGACCTCGACATCGACCATGTCCTCCGTAACCGGCTCCACAACCCCCTGCCTCGCAAGCAGCGGCCTACGCAACTTCTCCCCGGCGTCGAAACGCCGCGGGTCGAGGTCGCCGCTGAAGGGAAGGAGACGACGGACGCCACCCCGCAACGGGAGGAGATCGAGCCCGCCATCGCCGCGCCCCTGTCGGAGTTGGAGGAGGTCTACCGCGCGCTTGTCGTGGGCACGCGCGACTACGTGACCAAGAACGGCTTCGAGCGTGTGCTCGTCGGCCTCTCCGGCGGCGTTGACTCGTCCCTCGTCGCCGCCGTCGCCGCCGACGCGCTCGGCGGAGACCGGGTCGTCGGCGTCGCCATGCCGTCGCGCTACAACGCGTCGGAGAGCGAGGAGGACGCCCGCACCCTCGCCCAGAACCTCGGTATCGAGTACCACGTGATCTCAATTGAGCCGGTTTTCAAGGCCATGCTCTCCACGCTGGACGGCATGTTCGAGGGGACGCAGCCGAACGTCGCCGAGGAGAACGTCCAGGCCCGCATCCGCGGCAACATCCTGATGGCGATCTCGAACAAGTTCGGCTGGCTCGTGCTCACCACCGGCAACAAGAGCGAGATGGCCATGGGCTACGCCACCCTCTACGGCGACATGGCCGGCGGCTTCGCCGTGATCAAGGACGTGCCCAAGGTCCTCGTCTACGACCTCTGCGAACACCGGAACACGGCCGCCGGGAACGACCTGATACCGGCGCGCATCCTGGAGAAGCCGCCCTCCGCCGAGCTCCGACCCGACCAGAAGGACGAAGACTCACTGCCGCCCTACGAGCTGCTCGACCCCATCCTCGAAGCCTACGTGGAGAAGGACCGCACCTTCTCCGACCTCATCGGCATGGGCCTCGACGCCGAGACCGTGAAGCAGGTCGTTCGCGGCGTCGACCAGAACGAGTACAAGCGCCGTCAGGCCCCGCCCGGCGTCCGGATTACCACCCGCGCCTTCGGGCGCGACCGGCGGCTCCCCATCGTCAACAAGTTCAAGCCCTTCTAGCGCATGGGCGGCGAGGTCGACACCCTCCCCGACTACCTGCGGCCGGGCCTCGACATCGTCTTCGTTGGCATCAATCCCGGCCTGACCTCGGCCAAGGCGGGGCACTACTTCTTCAACCCGCGCAACCGCTTCTGGGCCGCCTTTAACGCCGCCGCTCTCGCCCTCGAGCCCCTGGGGCCGAAGACCGATTCCCGCGCCCTCGACTACGGCATTGGCTTCACCGACGTCGTCAAGCGGCCAACCCGCCAGATGTCCGAGCTTCGCGCCGCCGACTACCGTGCCGGCGCCCCGGTGCTGCGGGAAAAGCTGCTCGCCTGCGGACCGCTCGTGGTCTGCTTCAACGGCCTCACCGGCTTCAAGCACTACACCCGCTACACCGGCGGCCCCGCCGGCGCGGCAATCGGCCTCCAGCCGGCCCGCATAGGACTGTCCCGCGTCTACGTGCTGCCCTCGACGAGTCCGGCCAACGCCGCGGTCGGCCTCGACCGAATCGTTGAGGCGATGCGCGAGGTCAAGGCGCTCGCCGCGAGCGAACGGGCGGCGCGGGACCAGGCCGCGCCGTGACTTCTATCCGCACCTTCATCGCCATCGAGCTTGACGCTCCGATGTGCGACGCCCTCGCCGGGCTTCAGGAGCGCATCCGCCGCGCGCTCGGCCCTCCCATGCGGTGGGTCAAGCCCGAAGGGATGCACCTCACGCTTAAGTTCCTCGGCCAGGCGCCCGAAGGCCTCGTGCCGTCGATCGCGGACGCCCTCGACGCCGCCGCTCGACGGAGCCGCCCCTTCGCCATCGAGCTTGGCGAGCCCGGTGGCTTCCCCAACACACGCCGCCCGCGCGTCCTCTGGGCCGCCGTGCGCGGCGACCTCGACGCATTGGCCGACCTTCGGCAGAACGTCGAGGAGATGGTCTCCCCGCTCGGCTTTCCCACTGAGGACCGCGCCTTCCGCCCGCACCTCACGCTGGGGCGGGCCTCGGGCGACGTGCGCATCGCTCCGGAGCGCTGGGAGGCGGCGGACCTCAAGGCCGCTGACGTGAGCCAGACGGTGCGTCACGTCGCGCTGATGAAGAGCGATCTCGGCCCGGGCGGCGCGCGCTATACCCGGCTCCACGCCGCCGCGCTCAATTCGCCGTCATCGCCCCCTTGACCTCGTCCATAAGGCCGCTATACTCCCACATCGCGCGATTCACCAAAGCGCGAAAAGGTTGGGAGGTGGCGTTCCTCATGGAGTTCCCGAAGTGTCAGAAATGTGACTTGGGCGATCTGGTCCCGCTCTCCGATTTCGGAAGTCAGGGCGCGGCGATCCATTACAAGGCCTGGGTGTGTACCAACCCCGACTGCGGGTACAACCTGAAGATCAGGAACGGCGACGTCTACATCAACGAGCCGATCAGCAACGGCATGGCCCACGCGGGCAGGTTCCGCTAGCCCGCCGCCGTCAACACTCCGCGCGTCACGAGAACGCCCCCGGCCGGGGGCGTTCTTCTTTGCCCGGCGCCTAGCCCTGCCTTAAACCTCGCTCCCTTTGGGAGAGACTTGATGAGGGCGCCCGCGGGGCCCCCTAACACCCGCCAACCACCTACGGGCCGACTCAGCCTCAAGCCCCCGACTATTTGACTTCATGTTAAAACAGTTCTAAACTTGGTTTAAGTGAGTGCGCGGCGGCGCGGGAGGACTCGATGCAGGACCAGGTTCGCGACTATCTTGAATTCCTCACCGCCGAAAAGGGGTTCTCCCTCAACACCCGCCAAGCCTACCAAAACGATCTAAGCCAACTCTGCGAGTTCGCCGAGCCGAAGGCCGGTTTCGCCGGCTGGCGCGGTGTCACCCCCGCGCTGCTCTCCGACTACGTCGTCAGCCTCCGCGACCGCGGCTACGCTTCGACGACCATCGCCCGCAAGATCGCGGCCCTCAAGTCCTTCTTCAGCTTCCTCGTCGACGAGGGCACGGTTAAGGAAGACCCCTCCGAGCAGCTCTCCTCGCCGAAAATCGGCCGGCCCCTTCCCAAGGTGCTTTCGAGGGAGGAGGTCGACCTGATCCTCGCCCAACCCCGGCGCCGCGGCTGGGCCGCCGAGACCGTCCGCGACGAGGCCCTCCTCCAGCTGCTCTACGCGACGGGCATGCGGGTCACCGAGCTCGTGTCGCTGAATGTCGAGGACGTCAATCTCGAGGGGCGCATGGTGCGTTGCATGGGCAAGGGTTCCAAAGAGCGCATCCTCCCCATCCACCAGCAGGCCCTCAGGAGCCTTGCCACCTACCTGGAAAGCGGTCGAAATCGCCTTGCCCGCACGATCGACGAGCGCGCCCTCTTCCTCAACCGGCGCGGCCAGCGCCTCACCCGTCAGGGCTTCTGGCTCATCCTCAAGAACTACGCCGAGCGCGCCGGGATCGAGACCCACATCACCCCCCACGTCTTGCGCCACAGCTTCGCCACGCATATGCTGCGCGGCGGCGCACCCTTGAGGAACGTCCAGGAGTTGCTCGGCCATGCCAACATCTCCACGACGCAGGTCTATACCCACCTCACCTCCGATCACGTGCGCGACGAGTACGCCAAGGCCCACCCCCGCGCCAGCTAGCGCACTCGCCGAGGCCGGGCCGTGAGCGCGCCCGGCCGCCCCAGCATCGCCGTCGGCAGCGACGAGCGCACCACGCTCACTGATGACGTCGTCGCCGCCCTTGAACGCCGCGGCCTTCACGTGGACCTCTTCGGGGCGCTCGGCGAGTCCAGCCCGCAATGGCCCGACGTCGCGGCGGAGGTCGGCGGCCGCGTCGCCCGCGGCGACGCCGATCAGGGCCTCCTCTTCTGCTGGACCGGCACCGGCGTCTCCATTGCCGCCAACAAAGTCCCCGGTGTTCGGGCCGCCCTCTGCGCCGACGCCGAGACCGCCCGCGGCGCCCGCCGCTGGAACGATGCCAACGTCCTCTGCATGAGCCTGCGCCTGACCGCCCCCACCGTCGCCGAGGAGATCATCGACGCCTGGCTCGCCGCCGAAATCGACGAGACCGAGCGCGCCAATATCGACAAGGTCAAAGCCATCGACGCCGACGGCGGCGACTAATCTGCGCGAATTGACATAACCCCTGACGAAATGCGCTGAAATATGGGCTTTCGGAGACGTTATCTGCAAACATTCGTCGCCTTCCCGCCCTTGTAGCTTATGCGCCGCTGTGCTATCAAGGGCCTAGAGGCCAAAGGCTGACCGATGCGAGACAAGCTGGCGGCGGCGTAAGTCGCCCGACGGGAGGAGGGTCCCATGCCGGTAGTCACGATCGCGGGACGTCAAGGTAGCCCCATCAAGAAGATCGGTCTCGAAGTCGCCCGGGCGCTCGGCGCCGACTACGTAGACAACCAGATCATCTCCCAAGCGGCCCAGCGCAGCGGCGCGCCCATCCAGGAGATCGCCCAAAAGGACGAGCGCGCCGTCCGGGGTCGCGAGCGCTTAGCCCAGTTCTTCCAGAACTTCCTCGAAAAGTCGGCGGCGGCCGGCTCCGCGGGAGACCCCTTCCTCGGCCCAACCGGCATCGAGGTCCTCATGTCGCGCACCATGGCCGAAGCCGCCGAGCCCGCCCACAACCAGCGCGAGCGCATCAACGACGAGCGTTACATTGAGGCGATCAAGTCGGTCATCGAAGAAGAGTCCGAGACCGGCAACGTGGTCATGATCGGCCGCGGCAGCAACATCATCCTCCATGACCTGCCCAACTCCCTGCACGTCTACGTGGTCGCGAGTCTCGAATCGCGCGTCGCCGAGATCATGCAGCGCGAGCGCCTCTCCGAGTCGGACGCGCAGAAATACGTCCAGGACTTCGAGGAGAGCCGCGCCAAGTGGTACAAGAAGTTCTTCAAAGTCCCACCCGAAGAGCCCGACCTGTACCACCTGTTCCTCAACGCCGACCGTCTCGGCATCGCCCACTCCGCCCGCATCGTGGTCGACTCCGCCGAGGAGGTCCAGCGCCAGCTCGTCGAGGCCTAGCCCTCCGCCGCTTGCCGCCCCGGAGGCCCGCTCCCTATAATTGGGGCGAGGGATTTATCGCATGCCGAGAAAGTCGAAACGGATGGCCGCAAGACAGGCGGCGCTTTCCAGGAAGAAGAAGACGTCGAGGACGTCCGTCTACCGCGCGCCGGAAGCGCCGTCGAAGACGGCCCCCACCGAGCGGGCCGCTCCCGCGCCCCGACCCGCCCCCGCGCCGGTCCCCGACGAAAGCCTGCCCGAGTTCGCCGTGCCGCAGGAGGCGGAGGCCCCCGCGCCTCGCCCCGTGGCCCAAGCCGCTCCGGTCACGGGCAGGCGCGGCGTCGCCCTCCGCATGCCCTACCTCCAGTCCGACCTCAGATCGACGGCAAGGGCTGGAGTCGTGCTTGCGGCGGCGCTCGTCGCACTCGCCTTCGTCCTCTAGCCGCCCGTCGATCGCGCTCCCCTGCCGGGCAGACTGAGCGCCCCCGCACGGCTGGTAGGATAGGGTCGTCATGGACTCCCAGCGGGCCGCTCAGCTCCTTGCCGCCGTTCCCCTGAAGCCCGGCGTCTACCTGATGAAGGACGCCGCCGGCGCCGTCCTCTACGTCGGCAAGGCCGCCAGCCTCCGCAGCCGGCTGCGTTCCTACTTTGGCTCCAACGCCGACGCCTCCTTCGCCCTCACCATGAAGCTCGGCGAGATGATGCCCCGCGTCGAGGACTTCGAGTACATCGTCACCGACTCCGAAGCCGAGGCCCTCCTTCTCGAAAACAACCTCATCAAGCGCCACCAGCCCCGCTTCAACGTCCGTCTGAAGGACGACAAGAACTACCCCTACATCAAAATCGACCTCAACGAAGACTTCCCCCGCCTCGACATCACCCGGCGGGTCGTCAACGACGGCGCACGCTACTTCGGCCCCTTCGCCAGCGCCAGCTCCATGCGGAAGACGATGGCCCTCCTCAAGCGCCTCTTCCCCTACCGTTCCTGCACCAAGAAGATCACCGGCGACGACCCCCGCCCCTGCCTCGAATACCACATCAAGCGCTGCGTCGCGCCCTGCGTCGGCTACGCCTCGCAAGAGGAGTACGGCGAGGTCATCGACCAGGTCATGCTCTTCCTCGAAGGCAAGCACGACGACGTGCTCCGCGCCCTCACCCGCCAGATGCACGAGGCTGCCGAGGATCTGAAGTTCGAGAGGGCCGCCTCGCTGCGCGATCAGCTCCGGGCCATCGAGAAGGTCTCCCAGGAGCAGAAAGCGGTGACGGTCGGCGCCAAGGACCAGGACGTCATCGCCGTGGCCCAGAGCGACGACGAGGCGTGGGTCGAAGTCTTCTTCATCCGCGAGGGCAAGCTCACCGGCCGCGACCACTTCATCCTCGCCGGCGCGCGCGGCGAGTCGCCCGCGACTATCGTCGGCGAGTTCGCCAACCAGTATTACCCCACCGCCGCCCACGTCCCCGGCGAGGTGCTCGTCGAGCACGACCCGCCGGAGCGCGAGGCCCTCATTGAGGCGCTGGAGTCGCGCCGCGGGCGACGCGTCCGGCTGCACAAGCCCCTGCGCGGCGACAAGCGCCGCCTCGTCGAGCTCGTCGCCGGCAACGCCCGTGAGGGCCTCGACCAGCGCCGCGCCCGCTGGCTCGCCGACACCGAGAAGGTCTCCGCCGCCCTCGATGAGCTCGAAGAGGCCCTCAGCCTCCCCGCGCCGCCGCGCCGCATCGAGACCTATGACATCTCCAACATCCAGGGCGCCAACGCCGTGGGCAGCATGGTCGTCTTCGAGGAGGGCCGCCCCAACCCCTCCCGCTACCGCCGCTTCAAGATCAAGACCGTCGAGGGTACCGACGACTACGCCATGATGCGCGAGATGCTCCGCCGCCGCTTCTCGCGGGCCGGGAAGCGCCGCGCCGACGCCAACGGCGCCGCCGAGCCCGACGCCGATGCCAAGGGATGGGGCGTCATGCCCGACCTCGTGCTCATCGACGGCGGGCGCGGTCACCTCAACGCCGCCCTGGAGGTCCTCTTGGAGTCGGGCGTCGGCGGCGTGCCCCTCGCGAGCATCGCCAAGAAAGAAGAGTTGGTGCACATCCCCGAGATGGCCGAGCCCATCGCCCTGCCCCGGCACTCCCAGGCCCTCTACCTCGTCCAGCGCATGCGCGACGAGGCCCACCGCTTCGCCATCACCTACCACCGCAACCTGCGCTCGAAGAAGAGCGTCCGCTCGGCGATGGACGACGTCCGCGGCATCGGCCCCCGCCGCAAGAAGGCCCTCCTCCGGCGCTTCGGCTCCGTCCAGGCGGTCCGCGACGCCACCCTCGAGGAGATCGCCGCCGTCCCCGGCATGACCCGCCGCCTCGCCGAGCGCGTCAAGCTCGACCTGTAACTCCAGCTGCAAGAAGAAGGAGCCCCCCATGCGCGCCAGACGTGTCGTAACCGTGAACGGTGAGGACGGCCGCTCCCGCGTCATGATCGACGAGCCCACCGCCGCACACTTCGACTTCGGCCCGCTCGTCATCAGCGAGGTGTGGAAGGAGCCCGGCCCTAAGCCCGACCTCGTGCGCCCCGACCAGCTCGACCCCGCCGGCAGCGCCCTCGTCCCGCCCAAGGGCGGCTCCGTCTGCCGACTCGTCACCTTCGCCCCGCGCGGCTACGAGCGCATCACGCCTGAGGTCCAGGCCGACATGGCGCGGCGCTTCGACCGCACCGGCGGCGAGTACGACCCCGACCGCGCCGGCTTCCACACTACCAACACCATCGACTACGGCATTGTCGTCGACGGCGAGATCGACATGGTGCTCGACGACGGCGTCGTCCACCTGCGCGCCGGCGATTGCGTCGTGCAGCGCGGCACCGGCCACGCCTGGCACAACAACTCCGAGGCCCCCTGCACCATGGCCTTCATCCTCATCAGCGCCGAGACTGCCTAGCGCGGCCCCGAAGCCGAGACGCCACCATGTGCGGCCGCTTCACCCTCACCACCGACCTCGACGAGGTGCAGCGCCGCTTTGACTTCTCCGAGCAGGAACTCGCCGTCTCGCGCCGTTACAACATCGCCCCGACGGATGCCGTCGTCGCCGTCCGCCGCCGCGCCTCCGATGCCGGTGCCCGCAACCACGGAGAAGCCATGCGCTGGGGGCTCGTCCCGTTCTGGTCGAAGACGGGGCCGAAGGGCCCGCCCATGATCAACGCCCGCGACGACAAGATCGAGACGTCGCGGATGTTCTCCGCCGCCTTCGAGCGCCGCCGCTGCCTCGTCCCCGCCGACGGCTTCTATGAGTGGCGCAAGACGGGCGAGGGTCGCGGCGCGGTGAAGGTCCCGCTGCGCTTCATCCTGAAGGGCGGTGGCCTCTTTGCCTTCGCCGGAGTCTGGGAGTCGTGGCGCGCCCCGGACGGCGAGCGCGTCCACTCCTGCGCCATCATCACCACCGCGCCCAACGAGCTCATGGCCCCGGTCCACGACCGGATGCCGGTCATTCTGCCGGAAGAGGCCGAGGATGCCTGGCTCGACCCCGCCACCCGCGACTTCGCCGCCCTGCGCGCCTTCCTGAAGCCGCTCCCCGCCAACTCCATGGAGTGCTACACCGTCTCCACCGCGGTCAACTCCGTGAAGAACGACGACCCGTCCTGCATCGCTCCCGGCGAGCCGCCTCCCCAACAGTCGGCGCTCCTGTAGGGCAAAGAGCAGCGCCCTGCGGGCGCTCGCGCGCCTGACGGCGCGCGCCCTCTGAAGGGCCGGGCACATGGGTGACAGTTAGACCGGGGACATAGGTAACACTTTGACAGGGGTCTTGG
>DAOUKH010000032.1:0-5256 GCA_034421515.1 Dehalococcoidia bacterium | reverse complement strand
GCCCTCCAGCAGCTCGCGGGCGCGGGACGCCATTTTGCCGGGTGTCACCGTATCGTAAACGTGCACCTGCTCGACTCGCGCCCCGCGCGCCGCGAGCAATTCAAGCAGGTCTGCCGGCGCGATCGCCGACCTCGGCAGCAGCACGCGTTTCCCTTCGACGCCCGGCATCGTCTGAGCCAACGCCGCCGTCGTGTATTCACGCGGCACGAAGTCGGCCCGCAGCCCTTGCCGTCCGAGCGCCGCCGCCGTTGCGGGACCGATGGCGGCAACGGTCAGCCCACCGAGGCCACGCGCATCCAGCCCGAGAACATCGAGGCGTGAAAAGAATGCATCGACCGCGTTGACGCTGGTGAAGGCGATGGCCTCGAAGTCCCCGAGGCGCTCCACCGCGCCGTCCACGGCATCGACGTCCGGCGCCGGGCGTATCTCAATGCTCGGCAACTCGATGGGTTCCGCTCCTTCGCTCCTGAGGCGCCGGCTGAGGGAGCCGGCTTGCGCCTTGGCGCGCGTGACCATCACCCGCATGCCGAACAGTGACTTGCTTTCGAACCATCCAATGCGCGAGCGCAGTCGGACCACGTCGCCGACCACCGTCACCGCCGGTGGGCCGAGGCCGGCGTCAGCCACCCGCGCCGCGATGTCGTCAAGCGTGCCTTCGACGGTCCGCTGCCGTGGCAGCGAGCCCCACTCGATGACCGCCACCGGCGTGCTCGCCGGAACACCGTGCTCGCGGAGCTGCGCCAGCGTCGACTCGAGCGTTTCGACCGACATCAAGATAACGAGCGTGCCCGCACCGCCGGCCAGCTTCGCCCACGCGACGCGGGACCATTCCCGGCCGGCGTCCTCTCGCCCCGTGATGACGGCGAAGGAAGACGACGCCCGCCGGTCAGTGACGGGAATGCCGGCATACGCCGGTGCGGCGATCGCCGACGTGATGCCGGGCACCACCTCGAAATCGACGCCCTGCGCGGCAAGCGCCTCGGCCTCTTCGCCTCCGCGCCCGAAAACGAAGGGGTCCCCACCTTTGAGTCGCACCACTTGCTTCCCCGCTTCGGCGAAGCGCACGAGCATCGCATTGATATCGGCCTGGCGATTCGGGTTGCGGCGCAAGCTCGCACCCGCGAAGACGAGCTCGGCCTCCGGCCGCGCTTCGGCCAGCAACGCTTCGTTCACCAGCCGGTCGTAGACCACCACGTCGGCGTCGCGGAGCGCCTCGAGGCCCTTCATCGTAATCAGGCCGGGGTCGCCGGGACCCGCGCCGACAAGAAAGACCTTCCCCCTCATGAAAGCCCCGCCAAGATATCCGCCGCGCCGGCCTCGGCGAGCCGGCGCGCCAACTCGCGGCCCACACGCACGGGGTCGGCGCGGCCGCCATGCGCCTCGGCGCGGACCAACCGCATGTCGCCGTCGGACACCACGCCATGCATGGCCATTTCATCGCCCTCGACCCGGGCATAGGCGGCGACGGGTACGGTACAGCCGCCGCCGAGCGCCCGGACCGCGGCGGCCTCCGCGGTGACGGCGGTCCATGAATCCGCGTCGTTTGCAGCTTCGACCATCCGGGCCATCGCATCATCGCCGTCCCGAATCTGCAGAGCGAGGACACCCTGGCCGGCCTCGGGAACAAACGACGCCGGATCGAAGATCTCGGATGCAGCATCCAGCATTCCCAGCCGGGCAAGACCCGCCGCGGCAACCACGACACCGTCGAGCCCGCCGGCTCCGGCCTTCCCCACGCGCGTCCCGACGTTGCCCCGCACCGGAGCGACATCGAGGTCGGGCCGCATTGCCTGCAGCAGCGCCTTCCGCCGGGGGCTGCTCGTCCCGATACGACCATGCGCCGGGATGTCGGCCAGCGAAGCCCGCCCCGGCGACACCAGTACGTCACGGGGGTCCCCTCGCTCCGTCACCGCTGCCACCAAGCAGCCCGGCGACGCCTCGATCGGCAGGTCCTTGAAACTATGCACGGCGATGTCGATCACGTCGCCGGCGAGGGCGGCTTCAAGCTCCTTCGCGAAGACGCCGCGGGGCATCGACGCCAACGGCGCCTCCGGCGAACGGTCGCCGGAGCTTTGGATGACTTCCACCGTAAACGTGTCCCCGGGGTGCAACGCCCGCAGTCGGCGGAGCGCGGTTTCGGTCTGCGCCAAGGCCAGCGGACTGCCCCTCGTACCTACACGTATCCGCATCGCTTTCGCCGTAGGGGATGGCCCCGCCGGGCCCCCGCGGGTTATTCCCCGCCGGTCTGGGACGTGTCGAGGCGGAAGAGCGCCCGCGCCGTTTCGAGGACCTCTTCGTCCTCACCACGAGTCTTGAGCACCGCCGAGGGATCGTGGAGCAGCTTACGGGTGAGCGCCCGCGTCATGGTCTCGATCCGGGCCCGCTCCTCATCCGACAGACCTTCAAGTCTGCGCAGGCTCTTTTCCACCTCGCGCCGGCGAATCGCTTCGGCCTTGCTCTGAATCTGCGCGACAACCTCGCCCGCTCCCCTCGCCCGCACCCACTCCTCGTACTCCTGCACGGCCTCTTCGATGATGACTTCGACCAATCCAGCCTCGCGGTCCCGCGCCTCCCGGTTCCCCTCCGTCACGGACTTAAGGTCATCGACGTCGTAGAGAAAGACATTCGGAAGCTCACGGCAGTTCGGATCGATGTCGCGAGGCGCGGCCAGGTCGATCAAGCAGATGGGGCGGCCCTCACGCCGGACCATGGCCGCCTCGACCGCCGCGGCATCGAGCACGTAGCCCTCGGCCGCGGTCGCGCTGATCACGACGTCGTAGGAATGCGCCACAGCCATGAGGTCGTCGAACCCGACCACGTGGCCGCCGAGCACCTCGGCAAGTGCGGCGGCCCGCGACCGCGTGCGATTGGCGACGCCGATCTCTGCGGCGCCGGCGTCGCGCAGTCCCTTCGCGGCAAGTTTGCCCGCCTCTCCGGCGCTGATCACCAGCACCCGGCAGCCGCCAAGGCCGCCGAAGACCGCCTTTGCCCGCTCCACCCCCGCGGTGCTGACCGAGAGGGCGTGCCGGCTGATCGCCGTCTGTGTCCGGGCGGCGCGGCCTACCCGAAGTCCCCGGTGGAACAGTTTCGTGAGCGCGGGCCCCAATCTGTCCGCCTCCGACGCGCTGACCATCGCGTCGCGCACCTGCCCCAGAATCTCGCTTTCGCCGAGCGCCATCGAATCGAGGCCGCAGGCCACGCGGAACAGGTGGCGCACCGCCTCGCCTCCGCAATGCTTGTACAGATAAGGCTCGGCCCAGCCCCGCGGTGCTTCGTTGAAATCGGTGAGGAAATCGGCGGCGTGCTTGGTCCCCTCATCAGTAGTGGAAGCCGCGGCATAGACCTCGACTCGGTTGCATGTCGACAGGATGACGGCCTCCGGCAGATAGCCGCCAATCGATTCCAAGGCATCCCGGAGCCGAGCAGGGACGATCGCCAGACGCTCCCGGACCTCAATGGGGGCCGACTTGTGGCTGATGCCAACGGCTACGATGCTCACGGACGCTCCTTATGGTCGGTGTCGGCCCCGGCGCGAAGGAGCCGCAGCAGCGCACCCTTCGCCTCGGCCCCGCTGCCATCGCCGGCAAACTGGTCGATGACAGGGCCCAGAGCCGCGTTCCACACGTCGCCGGTGACGTGCCGCCCCTCTTCTCTAAGTGCGGCCCTCGCCTCCGCCGCCGCCTCGACGAGGTCGCCATAGTCCTGGGGAAAACGTCCTTCTAGGTCCTCCCGGACCTTGCGCGCCAGCGCCGGGCTCTTGCCGTTGGTGGAAATCGCTACGGTGAGGTCGCCGCGCTTGAGCAAGGCGGGCGCGGTAAACATGCACAGCTCCGGGTCGTCCACCACGTTGAGCAGCACCCGGCGGTCCGAGGCCTCCTCGGCGATCCGTCGGTTGACCTCGCGGTCGTCGGTCGCCGCGATGGCAAGGAAAGCGCCGTCGAGGTCGCCCGCCGCATAGTCGCGGTCGGTCCACGCGATGCGGCCGTCCCTGGCCCAGGCTCGCACACGGGGCGTGGCGTCCGGACCGATCACCACGACATCGGATCCTGATTCCAAGAGCCCCTCGATTTTCCGTTCGCCCACGTCACCGGCTCCCACGACCACGCATCTGCGTCCTTGGAGCACCAGGGAAACCGCGTAGGTACTCGGCATCGCTCAACCCGCCGGCGCCTTTCGGTTGTCGCCGCTCGGCCGTGCTTCGTAGGCCCCTGCGATCTCGAGGAGTATCTCGTCCGCGAGCGCCGCGATGTCGGGCCGCGTAGCGCCCTGGGCCGGGACGGCAAGAGAATCCAGCAGGGTGTTGCGGAAGAAAATGAAGGCGGCGACTGCGTCACGGGGACCGACGCCGCCGGCGGCAAGCTCTCGTCCGTACTCCCCACCGAGATAACGCGCCTCCTCGCTTAGCTCGGGACGCGGCCGCGCGCCGGCAGCCCAATCCGAGGCCAGGGCCACCATGCGGCGGCCAAGAACGCGGAGCCGTCCCCGCGCCGCCTCGTCGAAGTTGCCGCCGATCTGCGGGGCGCCGGTGCGGCGCCGGTTCAACCGCCGGCGCATTCGGGAAAGGGCGCTCTCGGGAACGACCGTCGCGGCACTCTCACCAATGAACCCTTCAATGTCCTGGGCGGAGAACCGGCGGTGGCCCCCAGGCGTCCTGAACGTCCGCAGACGACCGGAATCGGCCCAGTGGCGGAGGGTGCTCTCGTTGACGCCGAGCATCTCGCAGGCCCTGCCCAACGAGATCCACTTAGAAGCCGTCGCTCGCGCCATGCTCGTCAAATCTGCCAAAATCTATGCATAATTGCTTCGGATGTTACACCGGCAGTATAGATTACACCGGTGGTTTGTGACAGTCAACACGATTTTCTGCGCGAATCACGAGGCCGTGCGGCGGAACGACCGCGTCCCGTCGGCTGGCAGATGGGGCGGCTATCGTTCATACTGAGCGGCGACCGATCACGCTTCCCAAGGGAGTGGCCCGCCGTGAGCAAGGAACGCGTGCCTCCGGGCCAGTTTGTCACCGCCAAGTTCCCGGTATTGACCTACGGCGCAACGCCGAAGTTCGATCCCGATGGGTGGTCGTTCCAAGTCCTCGGCCTCGTCGAGCAGGACCTCGCCTTGACCTACGCCGAGCTGCGCGAATTGCCCAGGGTCGAGCTCACCGCCGACTTTCACTGCGTCACCCAATGGAGCCGGCTCGACAATCGGTGGGGCGGTGTGGCGATTCAGACCATCGCCGAGATGGCCAAGCCGCTGCCC